>JBBRZE010000020.1:0-66536 GCA_038236995.1 Bacteroidales bacterium
GCTCTCAAACCCGTTTTTTCTGGTGAAAGTTCGGCAAAGGTAATCCTTTATTCTGTTTCTCCAAAACTTTTTTTTCGTTTTTTAAAACCCCTTTTCTTCCCTTTCAATCCCCTTAAACATGCCCTGAACGACGATCCAAATTCCCTAAAACAGTTCCCTTAAATCGTGGTGCAAATGTAAACTCTTTTATTAAATCCTGACAGATGTAAAGAGAAAAAATCAATAAAAAATCGATGCATCATAATCAACTGTTTACTTACACTTTACAACATCAAATTTTAACGAAAAAGATCAGCACGTACTTTTTCTCGATCGATACCTGGTCAGTACAACGTCAGATGGAGAGAAAAAAGTGCCTAAAAGGTGAAAAAACTCGTTGTATCGATTCCATGAAATTTGCGTGAAAATCAGAAAATTGGTTTCAGAATCAATAAATGCACGTTTTATTTATCAAATATGCTATTTTTACACCTTATAATAATACAAACAAAGTGCCCGATAGTATAGTAATCATTCCTACGTACAACGAAAAAGAGAATATCGAACAAATCATCCGGAAGGTAATCTCTCTAGAAGGAGATTTTAGCATCCTTATAATAGACGACAATTCTCCGGATGGAACCGCAACTATAGTAAAGGAATTAGTCTCAGAATTTCAAACCAGATTGTTTTTAGTTGAACGAACTGGTAAGCTAGGTCTTGGAACCGCCTATATTGCAGGATTCAGATGGGCACTGGAACACCATTACGAATACATCTTCGAGATGGATGCCGATTTCTCGCACGACCCGAACGATCTTTTAAGACTCCATGACGCCTGCTATAATCAGGGAGCTGATCTTGCAATTGGATCGCGTTATATATCAGGCATTAATGTAATAAACTGGCCGCTTAAAAGGGTACTGATGTCCTATTTTGCTTCGGTTTATGTACGTAAAGTTACAGGAATGCCAATTATGGACACCACTGCCGGATTCAAATGTTACCATCATACAGTCCTCGAAACCATTGACATAGAAAAGGTCAGGATGAGGGGTTACGGATTTCAGATTGAAATGAAATTTAAAACATGGAAATATGGATTCAAGATCATCGAAGTCCCAATCATATTCACGGACAGAAAAGAGGGAACATCAAAAATGAGCGGAGGAATTTTCGGTGAAGCTTTCAAAGGAGTCATGAAAATGAAAATAGCCAGCTGGTTTAAAACCTACAACAGGAAACCAACAATCGAACAGGAAATAAACTGAAATGAAACTATGAAAAATATGAATTTCAGTTTGACAACAAAAAATCAGGTAAAATCAGCACTATTCAAAATTTTTATATAATTTCACTTCATAAAGGGATACTTCCACATTAAACTATTAATACTAAACAATTTTCAACTTATCATGAGAGACATCGTCATCAAAGACGCAAGAGTAGTAAATGAAGGCAAAATTCTGAGAGACACCAGTATTCTTATTCGTAACGGCATTATTGAGAAAATATTCAGGGATGTAGTCCCAGCCAACATTCTGGCACAAGCCGATGTAATTGATGCTGACGGCAAATTTCTTCTACCAGGGGTCATTGATGATCAGGTTCACTTCAGGGAACCCGGGCTCACTCATAAAGGAGATATTGAATCGGAATCAAAGGCCGCAATTGCCGGTGGAATCACTTCATTTATGGAGATGCCTAATACCATTCCTCAGGCTGTTACGCAGGAATTACTAGAGCAAAAATACCACCGTGCCTCCGAAGTGTCTTTGGCAAACTACTCCTTTTATATAGGTGCAACAAATGACAACCTGGAAGAACTGCTAAAAACAGATCCCACGAAAGTGTGCGGAGTGAAAGTCTTTATGGGATCCTCAACAGGTAATATGCTGGTTGATAATCCTGAAACGCTTTCTGCCTTATTCTCAAAATCAAAAATGCTGATTGCTACACATTGTGAGGATGAACAAATCATTCAGGCAAACATTGCATTGGCGCGTGAGAAATTTGGAGAAGAGGTTCCAATGAGTGAACATTCGAAAATCAGAGATACCAATGCCTGCTTTAAATCGACTTCGAAAGCAGTTGAGCTAGCTAAGAAATTTGGAACAAGATTGCACGTTTTACACTTATCTACAGCCGGAGAGATCGCTTTATTTGATGCGGGTCCGGTTAAAAACAAAAAAATCACTAACGAAGTTTGCGTTCACCACTTGTGGTTTACCGAATCTGATTACGAGAAAAAAGGTTCTCACATTAAATGGAATCCTTCCATCAAATCGGCAAATGATCGGCTGGCTTTAATGAAAGGTGTCAATGAAAATCGAATTGACGTAATTGCCACTGATCACGCACCTCATACACTCGAAGAAAAAGATCAGACCTACTTTAAATCGCCCTCCGGAGGACCACTTGTACAGCACTCGCTTGTTGCGATGCTCGAAATGAGCCGTAATGGCAAAATATCAATTGAAAAAGTTGTCGAAAAAATGTGTCACGCACCGGCTGATTTGTTTGGAATCGAAAAACGAGGATATATCCGCAAAGGTTACAAGGCAGATCTTGTACTCGTTGACGCTATACGCTGGACTATTTCGAAAGAGAATATCCTTGCAAAATGCGGATGGTCCCCTTTCGAAGGAGATTCATTTTACTATTTTGTAACTCAGACCTTTGTTAACGGGAATCTCGTTTACGAAAATAACAATCCAAATTCAAAAGGAACTTTTTATGAAGGGACTAAGGGCGAAAGACTCACTTTTAACCGGAACCATTCTTAAACACTTTACTCTTTTCGTAGTTATTATCCTTGTTGGAGCATGTCACAGCCCCAACAAGGATAAATTGCAATCGGGAGAATCATTTGGGAAAATTATTTATGATACTTATGTAATTAACCGCGATTCTACTGATTCTTGGGGAGACGAATGTCTATCAAATTTCAGTCGTAAAAAGCTAGTTGATAAAATATTTACGGCAGTGTTCGATGGGAAGGTCACACCATACGATTACTTTACCGGCGATAAAATTCCTCCCGAACAGATCCGGAAAATGGAAACAGACAATGTGTTTTCACGCGAGAATATCAGTAAAATCCAATTCGAAGAGAATTGGATCTGGGATGACAAAAAAAATGAAATGGTAAAACAAGTGATCTCAATGACCATCGCATACGAAGTTTTTGATAATATAGGCAAATCAAGAGGCCAGAAACCAATTTTCAAGATTAAATTCAGGTAAGAACTTTTGGTTACTTAATTAAAAACCGGGCAGTTGTCCTCGTCCTTTGAGCAACAAAAACAGATCTGTCCTTTGTCATCTTTTGAATTACATCTTCATTGTAATACCTGATCGTTAACAATTCGAGGCCTTCGTTGTAACGAACAATAAATTTTTTCTTCAAATCGGCAATTATTTTATCAAATCCCCTTTCAGGCCGATCAATTGCCACCGAAAAATTCATTGCTGACTGTTGAACAAGATTCACCCTCATCCTGTACTGCGCAAAAAGCTTATAAATTTCACTCATACTCTCTTCTGCCATAAACGAAAAATCAAGCGGCGAAATCGTAATCAGTATAAGATCCTCTTTCACAATAAAAACCGGAACATAGTTCATCACATGATCGATATTGCAAATGACAGATCCCTGCTCATCGGGTTCCATAAAAGAGCGCACATATAGTGGGATATTCTTCTCAACCAATGGCTTCATCGTCTTTGGGTGAATAACCTTGGCACCATAGTAAGTCATCTCAACCGCTTCGCGATACGACAGCATATCGAGTTTTTGCGTGACCGCAAATTTATTGGGATCGGCATTCATAATACCTGGAACATCCTTCCAAATAGTTACACTCTCAGCATTCAAAATATTTGCAATAATGGCGGCTGTATAGTCCGAACCTTCACGCCCTAAACTTGTAGTTTGATCCGTCACAGTGGCTCCTATAAAACCTTGGGTCATGTATATCCTGTTTTCAGCAAAGTTAAATTGCGCCTGAAATAACTCGGATGAAAGGGACCAGTCAATATTCCCTTCCCGCCAGGTGGCGTCTGTTCTCAATCCATGCCGTATATCCATCCATTTATTACTGATACCGGTAAAATTAAGGTAGGCACTTGTAATTTTGGTGGAAAGTAACTCCCCAAACGAAACAATCTGATCGTATTCAAAATCAAAATCAAGCGACGGAGAATGCCTCAACCGTTTTTCCAATATCTTAAACAAAGATGTAATCTCATGACTGATTTCTGATGAAAGGTCACCAAAAAGTTTATCAATGATTTCGAAATGAAACGCTTTTAAAGCACTTATATTCTGCAAGCTACCTTCTGAGTTTCCGCTAAAGTAATTCTTCGTTAACAATTCGAGCGCATTGGTCGTTTTTCCCATTGCCGAAACCACAATGACAAGATCATCGGAAAAACTTTGCACGATTGAAGCCAGGTTTCTTACACCCGCTGCATCTTTCACAGAGGCGCCACCAAATTTGAATACCTTCATTTATAATGATTTATAAATTCGAATAAGTTCAGATTTAAAATGCTAAAACTATCAAAAGTCAGTGAGAAATACATAAAAGGTTAAATAAAAATCAGACTAATTTATCAATGTCTGTTGCACAAATAATTCCGGCACAATTACTGAATCTATCAGAACAGGGTTCCCCTTTGTCTGAAAAACCCAAAAATATATTTTGTATCTTTGTTGTCTTTAAAAGGTGAATATAAAAATACAAATTACTACATTACAATTGTTTATATGGCATACATTAACGAAAACTACCTGAAATTAAAAGCAGGATATTTATTCCCCGAAATTGGCCGGAGAGTGAGAGAATTTGCAGCTGCAAACCCCGATAAGGACATCATAAGAATGGGAATCGGAGATGTCACCCAACCGCTTACGCCTGCTATTCTTAAAGCTTTTCACGAAGGTGTGGAAGAAATGGGAAACAAAGACACATTTAAAGGTTACGGACCAGAGCAGGGTTACGATTTTCTGCGCGAAGCCATTGCTAAAAATGATTACAATCTAAGAGGAGTTAATATCTCCGCAGACGAAATCTTTGTGTCTGACGGATCGAAATGCGATACAGGAAACATTCAGGAAATATTTGGTAATGATAATATTATAGCCATATGCGACCCTGTTTATCCGGTTTACGCCGACACAACCGTGATGTCGGGGAAAACAGGGGTTTGTCAGGCAAACGGATATTTCGACAACATCGTATATATGCCTTGCAACGAAGCAAATGGCTTTATTCCTGAATTGCCTTCAACAAGGCCTGATCTGATTTTCCTTTGCTTTCCCAATAATCCCACAGGAACCGTTGCCACCAAAGAAATTTTGAAACAATGGGTCGACTACGCGATCAAAAACAAGAGTATTATACTTTACGATGCGGCTTATGAAGCCTATATAACTGAAGATACAATTCCTCATTCGATTTTTGAAATTGAAGGCGCCAAAAATGTTGCGATCGAATTCCGGAGTTTTTCAAAAACAGCTGGTTTCACAGGAACCCGTTGTGCATTCACCGTAATTCCAAATGAACTGTTTGCCTACGATAGCAAAGGAAATCCCGTTGCTGTAAAACCGCTCTGGATGCGCAGACACACCACAAAATTTAATGGTGTATCGTATCCGGTACAAAAAGCCGCAGCAGCCGTATATTCTGAAGAAGGTAAAAAAGAGGTAAAAGGACTGATTGCCTACTACCTTGAGAACGCCAGGATTATCAGGGAAAGTCTTTCTGCTTTAGGTTATACCGTTTTTGGAGGTGTTAATGCACCTTATGTATGGGTAAAAACGAAGAACAATCTCACATCCTGGAAATTTTTCGATAAATTGCTCGATGATGCAAACGTAGTTGGCACTCCCGGATCGGGTTTTGGCCCTTCGGGCGAAGGTTATTTCCGTTTTTCCGCTTTTGCTGATCGTGAAAACGTCATCAAAGCGATGGACAGAATCAAAAATCTCACTTACTAATCAACCAAAGCCGTAATATTAGCATCTTCACAATAGTTAGGACGCCCGGAATGAACGCATATCATCAAAATCTCTTTCCAGGCGTTTTAAAACATTCATTCAAAGGCTCTTCAAATGGCATTAAAATTCTTTAAAATCACTGCTATAATTCTGTTTTTTTCGTTTGGAATCCAGACCAAGTCACAATGCCAGCTGTATTTCGCCGAAGACATGATCAATGTAAAAGCACAATTGATTGATGCGGTGACGAAGGAAGGTGTCGGATATGCACAAATTCTCAATATGCGTGTTCGGGGAGGGACGATGGCAGATGCCCTTGGAAATTTCTCGATACAGGCAGATCCTTCTGACACACTTACATTTAAATCTCTTGGTTATTCAGATAAAAAAGTTCCGGTGCGCGAAATTGTCGGTTCCGGCAACAAAACTATCAAAATTTTATTGTCACCCGTAAGAGTACTACTTGGAGAAATAGCTGTCGAAGGCACTGGTCCCAAAGTCAATATGAATGGAATTCCAGTCGGAAAGTCAGTAGCTGTACCTGTTGAATTACGAAGCGACTATTTCGCATCAAAACCAAAAACGCTCACTGCAATATTCCAGCCAATGTCTTTTTTGGCATATCATTTCAGCAAAGATGAGAAAGAAAAACGGGCCACTTTAGTTGCCATTCGTTCGGAACGTGACTGGCAATTGCTTTCATTGGTCTACAACAAAGATGTTATTCAGAAAATTTCCGGATTATCCGGTGACGCACTGGAGGATTTCATGCTCTTTTGCAATGCCTTTAATGCATTACCAGTTAACGCAACAAGTTACGATGTAGAAAAGCGAATCAGGGAGCTTATGAGTGAATATATTGCATGGAAACTGAAAGACAAATCACTACAACGATGAAAATTCCGGTTTTTGAAGATATCATCGGTGCGCATCAATTGATCAAAGAATTCATTCACTGCACACCTGTTCTGACCAGCACTGCTATTAACCGGATTGTCGGGGCAGAAATCTTTTTCAAGTGCGAAAATCTTCAGAAGACGGGTGCATTTAAATTCCGTGGTGCTTGTAATGCTGTCTTTTCACTGACAGATGAACAGGCTGCGCGAGGCGTTGGAACACATTCATCCGGAAATCATGCCGCCGCATTGGCACTGGCAGCCCGGATGAAAGGAATTCAGGCACAAATCGTGATGCCGTCGAATTCACCGGAAATAAAGAAAAAAGCGGTTGCCGGATATGGAGGTATTATCACCTATTGTGAACCGACATTGCAGGCAAGGGAAACAACCTTACAAAAAATAGCGCAAAATACAGGCATTGAGATTATTCACCCTTACAATAATTTTAATGTAATTGCAGGACAGGGAACGGCTGCCAAAGAACTGTTAGAAGAAGTTCCGCTTCTCGATCTGGTAATGTGCCCCGTTGGTGGTGGCGGATTGCTTTCCGGAACAGCACTATCAGTAAAAGCACTTTCCCCATCAACCAATGTAATTGCAGCAGAACCATCAGGTGCCGATGACGCTTTCCGTTCATTTAAAGCAGGATATATCATCCCTTCAGTTCATCCTAAAACGATCGCTGACGGTCTGCTTACGTCATTGGGGGAAATTAATTTTGAAGTTATCCGCCACAATGTGGATGACATTGTTACTGTATCTGAAGAATCGATTGTTAAAGCGATGCGCCTGGTTTGGGAAAGGATGAAGCTGATCATCGAACCATCCTCCGCTGTTCCATTGGCTGCGCTTCTTGAAAACAAGGAAGCTTTCAGTAATCAGCGCATCGGAATCATTCTTTCGGGTGGAAATGTAGACCTGGGAAATCTTCCGTTCTGACGTATCTTAACAAAAATCGTATTGTTCCAAATACGCAAAGCTTTAATTCAAACACCTGAAGAAATGATCCAAACGCTCAAAGTATCGATCTAAATGCCCGAAGCATCGATCCAAGTGTCCGAAGCATCGATCCAAATACCCAAAGCATCGATCCGGAAAAATTATTGAATCAACGTAACGTCGCCTACTTTTGTAACTAATTCCCCATTGGCAAACTTGCACCTGATTTTCCAGACATAAACATCCTGCGGACAAAGCTTCCCGTTATAATATCCATCCCAGCCCCGTTCAACCTCATTGGATTGAAAAAATAGGTTTCCCCAGCGATTGAAGATCTGGAATTCATATTCAACAACGTCTCCACTGACAAGATTTGGGTGGAAGATATGGTTTCGAGGATCGCCCGGAACATAAATTCCGCCTGATGATCCCTCTTTGGCAGGGATAAATGCATTCGCCACTTTTATTTCGTCACTGTAAATTTCAATATCCGGAGAAAGAATATATTCATCTTTACAATTAAAAGCGGTTGTTATACTGAGAGTTGCTTTAAAAACTCCTGTTCTTGCATACTCATATACAGGTTCGAAATCGGTCGAAGTTGTACCGTCTCCGAAATCCCAAAGCAGTGTAAAGGCATTTTCAGAGAGGTTCACAAAATAGACACTATTCCCGGGAATCTGAACCCTGTTGGCTGATACCCTGAAAAAAGCACTTGCCTGATCATGTACTGTGATTACCTTTTCAGAAAAAGTCATCTCTCCAAGACTGTTATAAACTTCAAGACGAACTTTATAAGTTCCACCTTCGTAATAGGTGATCTTAGGTTCAAATTCTGTCGAATGATTTCCATTCCCAAAATCCCATAAGAACTTGAAGCCGTTAACAGAATAGTTATTGAATTTCACACTAAACGGGGCACATCCTTCTGTATCGCAATCGAAAGCAGTACCGGGAGCTCTTTCATTAATGGTGACTCCAATTTTTTTTGTCGAAGAACAAACATTGCCTTTCGCAGTTAATGAGACTGTATAATAACCTGCTTTTGAATACTCATGTTCCGATACAGTTCCGGTTTTCGCAGCCGTTTGATCTCCAAATTGCCAGGTATAGTCCCACGGTCCAAACTGTGTAAGGTTTGTTAAAAGGATCTTCCCTGATGGTAATGACTGTTCCAAAGGATTAACACTGAAATCAGCCTGCGGAGTTGGAAGAACTTTAACAACCGACTTAAAGGCATCGACACATCCGAATTCATTGCGGGCAATCAGATTAACGGGATAGATTTCCGGGTTACCTTCAGGCGAAATAAACGTATATTCAGGATTTGCCAATGAAACAGGGATGCTTCCGTCGCCAAAATCCCAAATATAAGTTTTTGCTCCTTCTGAAGAATTATTACTAAACTTCACATTTAAGGGAGAACATCCTTCACTAACCGATTGCGTGAAATCAGCTTTTGGCAGCGGCAAGACCGTGATCGTATTAATCACCTTTGATTTGCATCCGCTGAATGATTCGCCAGTCAACCGTACCACATAGGTTGTTTCTTTACCATCTTTTGCATTAAATTTCAGCGTCGGATTACTTTCAGTACTTAAAACGGTGCCATCTTCTGCCAGCCAACTGTATGATTTTGAACCTGGCCGTGCGTTATCGAATTTCACTTCATAAGGACTGCACCCCCTTTGAGAAACCGGATATCCGACGCTGTATTCCGGTTCAACCTTAATGGTCTGTTCGCTTGTCAATGTACATCCCGATTCGCTGCTGCTTATCAGCTTTACGACAAAAGTTTTAGACCCGGCCAATTCATTATTGAAAGTATGTGTTACAACTTCATCAGCATTGGAGGTTGTATATTTGGTGCCGTCATTAAAATCCCAAGTATAATTTTCGGCTCCCGAAGAAGATGTATTTTTTAATATCACCGTCAACGGAGTACATCCGGTTACTTCCGAAACGGTAAAAGTCGGTGCTAAATTGACATTTACCTTAAAAATTGTAGGATCAGGTGCCATACATTCTCCATTGGAATAATTTACACCGATAGAATGATTACCACTGTTGTCCCATACCACCGTTGCAGAACTGGAAGTTGATTTCCCCCCTAAAATAATTTGCCCTCCGGCGATCATCCAGGTATAGTTTACTTTTCCGGGCTGGGTCATATACAGAATGCTGCCACTGTTTGCACAAACGCTCTGTGGACCGGAAATAGTTGGCAATGGAACAGGTAACACAATAATTTCACTCACAAGTGGTGAAACAACAGAACAGCCATTACCATTTTCATAATTTAAAGTCAGATTATATGCGCCGGGATTATTCCACAAAAAAGTTACTGAATTGGATGTGGCTGTTCCATCTCCAACAGGAATGCCTTGGTCGGCATGCCATTGATAATTTGACATACCAGCCTCGGTAGTAAAGGTGACAGGTGAACCTGCACAAACGACGGTAGGACTTGCAATAGCGATTGCAGGCAACGGATTAACGTTTACACTATACACCGCCGCAGAATTTCCAGCGCAACCAGCTATGTTACTATAACTAATGCTGACAGTTTGATTTCCGACAATATTCCAGTCAACTGTAATTGAATTTGTGCCGACACCGCTTGTAACTACTCCACCTGATGAAACGACCCATTTATAACCTGCCATTCCCGGCTCGGTGGTATAAGTGACACCGGCCACTTTTACGCAAACCTTATCTAAACCTATAATAGTAGGATTAAGATTTCTGACTTTCACATCGACAAAAATGGGTGCGCCGAAACAGGTTCCATTCGATGGTATAATCGTATATCGAACGATACCTATACTTGTTGTTGTATTGATCAATTGTTGGGCAATAGTTGATCCGCTTCCGCTTTCTGCTCCGGTAACTGTTCCTGAAATTGTCTCTACGGACCATTTGTACGTAAGCGTTCCATTGGATGGTGTCAGTTTTATATTTGTTACAGAACCTGAGCAGATAACTTGTGTTTCAGGTGAAGCCGAAGCCGTCGGGGCAGAATCGACTTTTACTTGAAATTGAACTTCGTCAGGTGATGAACAACCTGTTCTGTTTGAATAGCTGACACCTACAGTTTGTAGCCCGGGTGCAGTCCATACCACGAATATTGTATTAGTGCCACTGCCAGAAGTTATTGTGCCACCAGATACTTCCCACAAGTAGTTATTCATTCCTGGCTCGGTTGTATATTCGACGTTACTCATTCCCTGGCATGAAGTTGCTAATCCATTTATTGTCGGAATCTGCAACTGATTAACTGTTACATTAAAAACAGTCGGAACAATTGCAGCACAAAGACCATCTAAATCATAATTTACTTTCACAAACTGATCGCCGGAAGTGTTCCAGTTTACCAGAATCTCATTTCCTTCAGCACCAGCGGCGATGATTCCACCTTCGGATATTTCCCATTTATAATTGGTCTTGCCGGATTCAGTTGTATAAGTCACATTTTTCGCACCAGCGCAGGCATTACTTGCCCCTGTAATTATTGGCAAAGTATGGCCATTAACTTTGACATCAATTATTTTAGGGACAGCGCCCGGACACCCGGGTTGTGTATAATTTAAACTAACAGTCTGCATTCCCGGTTGAGTCCATAGAACTTCTGCCACATTAGATGTTGCGTCTCCACCTGAAATTATTCTCCCGCCTGACGAAATATTCCAATTATAATTGGTCATTCCAGCTAATCCCGTATAAATAACTTCTGTTGCCTGTTCACACACCGTTTCAGGGCCAACCAGAGAAACTGTTTGTGATGTATTTACTGATACATGAAAGTCATATGGTACAGCTCCGGTACAACCATTTTCATTGGTATAATTCAACGAAATTGTCTGCAAACCTGCATTATTCCATGAAACAGTTATGGTATTTGAAGTTAGACTTCCGCCAGAAGTAATCGTTCCTCCTGAAGAAATTGCCCAATGATAGTCTGTCATTCCGGCTGCTGCAGTATATACAACGGCTGTCGAACCAAGACAGACTGCGGCGGGTCCACTAATTACAGGTATCGGCAATGGATTAACGGAAACTTTAACAGAATTTGTTCTCGAACAACCCGATGAAATCGTTTCGGTAAGAAAATATTCTGTGGTTTGCAAAGGGTTCACTGTTGGGGCAGAAATTATTGAAGTAAACCCGACAGGCTCTGAAACCCAGTTGTAAGAACTTCCTGCATTTGAAGGACCCCCAATTTGAACAGGAGCACCGCCGCAAATAGTTATTGGATTTCCGGAAAATGCAGCGGGTAATGGAATAACCTTGATGTGTAAAACAGAAGGAGTTGGTGCATTGCATCCAGCCTGATCATAATTCAAACTAACAGTTTGGTTATCTGCATCTTTCCAATCAATTGTTATAAAATTAGATGTCGGAGTCCCCCCCGAAATAACGACACCACCTGGTGAGACCGTCCACAGATAATTGCTCATCCCTGCTGCTGTTGAATAGACATTCCCTTTTGAATTGGCACATACAATCGCTGGACCAGTTATTACCGGATTTGGAAGATCATTGACCTTCAGTTTCATCGGTACTGCAATTGAAGTACCGCATTCATTGGTTGCTGAAAGCAAAATATCATATGTTCCAGATGTACGATAAGAAATTGCCGATGGATCTTTCGAACTGGATACGGAGGGCATACCCCCTGTAAATTGCCAGTTATAAGTGCTGGTCGTCTCTCCAAAACAATTATTAACCAGTGCTGTCGGCGTGATCGATTGATTGACACATATTGCATTTAGCGGAATAATTTTGACGGACGGAACTTGCTTGACAGTGATTGTTTTAGAAGTCGTTATTGTCCCGCAACCATTGGTAACCTTTAAATTAATCTGATAGGAACCGGCGTTATCGAATATAAACACCGGATTAACAGAATTCAAAACTGAGCCTGCATCAAAATGCCATGAACTTGAATTTGGCAAACAATTATCTGATCCAATATAGTTACTCACTGTCCATAAATACTGCAAGGCACCGCAAGGTGTGTTTGCAATGGAGGAAGATTTATTAGTAGCTGTAACCAAGGAACCTTTGCAAACTTCAATGGCGCTAAGTTCAAATGCTGATACCGGTCGCGGATTAATACAAATTTCATGCGGGGTCGTTGTAGTTCCTATTGCACATTGAGGATTGCTCGAAGTAAGCGTTACGTTATAACTTCCTGGTTGAGTGAATTTATGCGTTGGATTTTTATCAGTTAAAATTGTCCCATCCCCAAAATTCCATGAATAGGTATCAGAACCTGAACTACAATTATACCCAGCACCGGATTCAGTCTGATTGTTAAAGGAAATTGGTTCATTCAGACATCCGCTGGGTACAGTTGAAAATTTAGCGATTGGTGACTTAAAAACTCTGATGCTTCCCAATTGCGCCGGGCTGGATGTACAGCTATTAATCGCATTTACTTTTAGTGTAAACTGACCACCAATGCCTGGAGCATCACACGAACTCTTAAGATAGGTATGCTCAAGGTTGTTATTCGCCAACATTTGTTCAAATGTTCTGGTTTCCGTTGTACCATCGCCATAATCAATAAAATAGGATGTGCCAGGTGCATTCTCTTCAACCCCGGTAATGGTAAAACTGAGTAATAAAGGACTACAGCCGATTGTGCTACCTCCATTATTGCTTATACCTATTGAAGGATTGCTTTGATTTGATACAGGATAGGTTTTACTTAACGGAAGACCATTTACCATTGCAGTGAAAACCAGGTTAAACATTCCAAGACTGTGATAGATATGTGAGGCAGACAAAAAACCCGTGGGTAAGGGTTCTTCGATACCATCGCCCCAGTTGATTTTATAAGAGGCAATCGAAGCTTTGCCTTCCGAAATATTATTGACAATTAGCTTGTAATCAGGATTGAGTTTTGTTGGGACAAGGTCGCAATTGCCAAAGGGGGTAATTCTATCTGCATCTTCGAGAAGCGGGTTCTGTCCAATTGCCTGATAAGTAAAAACGAGCGCAAATGCTAAACACACTAAAGTAGATCTTACGATAACGGAGAATTCATCTATGTAAGAGCTTTTCTTCATCTTTTTGATCTAACTTTAATTCAATAAACAAACCTAAAATGTAAATTATTTATTTACACATCAAATGTAGTTATTCGTTTGTTGTAAACATATCTTCATTAGTATATTTATTTAAGATATTCGTAAATTATATTTACACTTCAATTTAATTTTCAGTTAATTAATAACAATATTAAAAGAGGGATCGCAGCAAGTCATTCCCAAACAAAACATATCAACACTATAACACTAACATCAAGTACGTTATAGTATACGAAGATGAATATTGATTATTAAAAATTCTCTTAGGCACAATAAAATATCGTTTTGAGGAATAGAAGAAACTTAAGAACAACAAAATATAAATGCCTTCCATCAGTATATTGAAGGATATTAAAGTATTTGATTCTTAATATTTTGAATAGAAAATAAAAAATACCGCGTGTTTTGACCCGCTTATCACGAAATTGTATAGATCCGGAAAGGAATTAATAGATACTTAATATTTTTTTACAGCTAAAAAATTCTAAGATCGCGAGGCAGGTCTTTGTTAAATCTTATTCCTTTACGTTTTGCAAAACAATCGAAGTATTTGGAACCACACCCAAAAACTTTACCCATTTCGAACATCAATGAAATTTCGTGGGCACCCGATCCATACCCGGCTAAAGAAGACAACTGTATATCGTAACTATAAGATATCTTAAAAGATCCGCGCTCCACTCCAACCATCAATACGATAGCGTCACTATCAAGAAACTGGCTGTCCGTCAATTTGTTTTTAAAGATCGGAAATCCCCGGTACCAAGCTCCGAATTCAAGGAAACTGCTGTACCAATAGGCACCAATATCGAGCTGTTTAAAACCATTTTGATATTCGAAACGGTAACACAACGATGCGGTTCGTGACTCTTCCACAATACGTGAACGCTCGCTCCAAAAATTAACACCTCCAAAATTGACTATTTTTAAAGGCATAAATGCCCGTTCACCGATAAACGAAAAGCTCGGACGTAATAGATGGTCGGCAGTAAGCCCAATCCACAATTTGGGTGAAAATAAAAACAGAGATGAAACCAGATCAATATAATTGACTCTTGTATCAGAAAAATAATCGAGATTTCCATTATTAGAACCTGCACCACTGCCATCAGGGAAAATCAGTTTGCTTCGATCCAGGCTTTTTTGTCCGAAGGTAAATTGCATACCAGGAACAAATTGCCAGTAATCGCCAAGTTTCACTCGATAAGAATATTGTAATCCCAGATAGGATGTATTCAGACTTGCAGTTCCGGCCTTATCTGTAACAAATACCACCCCTACTCCACTTTTGTAGGTATCCAAATACATATCAGCGGCAAATGCATAAGTCTGGTAGGCCTTCGAAATGCCTGGCCACTGATTCCGATAATTAACAACAAATCGGGTACCTCCTGATGATCCGGCCAATGAAGGACTTAAAATATTAGGGGCAGAATAAAACTGTGAAAAATGAGGATCCTGCGAATACACAGAATTCACAGAAAAAAAGAACAAGCCAAATATGACATAAATGATCCCACGCCCCATAGCTAATTAACTTATTGAATGAATTTATGCTTTGAAAAAGAAAGCAAAAAATCAGATTTCAATATTTAAAGACAAAAACAGTCTTAAAATATTTTTACAACATCAGGCTAATCTACTTAAAATTGCGTCAAATTTACAAAAAAAAGATTGTCGAAATTGGACAATAGCAAATATATTTAATCATTTAGGTAACTTATTTTACACAATGAAAAATTTTTATCCTCCGCATCCGATGTATTTTTCAATGATGTTTCACTGCCTAACACGGCGGTTTAATTAATCTATAAGAGAAATAAATTACCGTATAAAAAAGGTTTATTCATGAAGATTTTACATTTTTATCAAGCCAATGAACAAATCTTTTGGTGCAATAGTTAATTTCAACTAAGTTTGAAAAAAATGAGACATTGGAAATTAACAAAACGATACTTGGAATTGATCCGGGATCAAATATAATGGGATATGGAGTCCTTAAAATCACAAAAAACAAGGCTCAGATAGTTACGCTTGGAGTTATTAAAACATCCGGATTTTCAGGTCATTACCAAAAGCTTAGCCATATTTTTGATCGAACGCTTTATCTGGTTGACGAATACAAACCTGACGAAACAGCACTTGAGGCTCCTTTTTTTGGCAAAAATGTTCAGTCGATGCTTAAACTTGGCAGGGCGCAAGGGGTAGCAATGGCGGCATCATTGTACCGAGGTATTCCTATCTTTGAATATGCCCCTCTGCGAATCAAACAAGCAATAACAGGAAACGGCTCTGCTACCAAAGAGCAGGTTGCCTATTTTCTGAAACAAATGTTTAATATTGAAATTATGCCGAATGATCTTGATGCAACTGATGGTTTGGCAACAGCTGTATGTCACTTTCTTCAGTTGAAAAATCCAGTTGGTGACGGCTCATGTAAGAATTGGGAAGCGTTTATCAGGCAAAATCCTGATCGGGTTAAATAACAAAAGCATCCTAAAAGCTAAAGATCTGCTTCTACACAAATTCACTGGCAATTTTAGCTGCAACTTTGGTAAATTCTTCGGCAGTAAGTTTTAATTTGGGTTTCGAAAAATTAATATCGCTTTCGCTATTCAAAGGGACCAGATGAATGTGAGCATGAGGGACCTCGAGACCAAGCACCGCAACTCCCACTTTTTTACAAGGAATCGCTTTTTTTATCGCAAGCGCAATTCGTTTGGTGAAATGCATCAGTCCAGTATATTTCTGATCATCAAGATCAAACAAATAGTCTGTTTCAACTTTGGGGATCACAAGAACATGACCTTTCACAAGCGGAAAAATATCAAGAAAGGCGAGGTAGTCCTCGTCTTCCGCAACCTTATAGCAGGGAATTTCACCATTTACGATTTTCAAAAAAATACTTGCCATAAAACTCAATATTTAAACCATTTACATTCCAAGTTCAATATTAATAATTTCGAATGGGATCACACCTGAAGGCACCTTGATCTCAACAGCATCTCCTATTTTTTTACCCATAAGCCCTTGTGCTATAGGTGTATTTACACTTATCTTGCCTTGCTTAAGATCAGCTTCGTGTTCCGAAACGATCGTATAAGCCATGGTAGAATTATTCTTTGTGTTCTTAATTGTAACCTTGTTCATAATCTGAACAACATCCGTTTCAATCTTAGATTGGTCGATAATCCGGGCACCTGCCAGTTGGGCCTGTAACATAGAAATTTTAGCCTCGAGCATTCCCTGGGCATCTTTCGCAGCGTCATATTCTGCATTTTCCGAAATATCTCCCTTTTCTATTGCTTCACCTATATTTTTGGAAATAGCCGGCCTTTCGACATTGATCATTTGGTCAAGGTCTGCTTTAAGTTTTTTCAATCCTTCGGCAGAGATATAAGTAATTTTGCCCATCTCGTAAATAGTTTTGCTGATAATACATAAAAAACAAGAAGAACTCCGGCATGCTGGAACTCTTCCCGATCTGATTAAATACAAATTTAAATATTTTCTTCAAGAAAAACGCAATTATGTCCTTGAAAAATATTTAAATCTCCGCTTTAAGTATACTTTCTATTCAAAATTTCGGAATAGACTACAGCTTTTCTCAAACTAAACCCCTCCCTCAGTCTGGATTTATATCTGATTGTCTGATTTTCTATTATAGGTTTGGGAGTTATGAGTTCAGTATGTCTTTCTTCAATTTTGTGCATTAATTTTTCCTCTGACAAACCAAAATTTTCGTCTATAGAATCATTTTTTTTCTCTGCTGCTGGTTCAGGATAATCATCCCCCCAGATCTTCGTTTCTAATTCAGATTCAGGAATTATCATTTTCTGAATAGAATCGAAAATATTATCCATTGGTGAATCATAGCCCTTCATCGTCTCCGATTTTTTATCAAGAACATCCGGCATTAACTGGTCGGCTTGCTCATCATTTTTCTGAGTCATCTCCAGAAACGCTTTTTTCTTTTTGTTTTGAGAGATTGCCTGAATAATTGAGGCCACAACAATTACGATCAGGAACAGATAGTCTCCGATAGCCGCTTGTTGAATTATTATTGAAATGATTACCATTTTTAATTATTTTAGCATTCCATAAAAATAAATAAAATGTTGAAGTTAAAACATATTTTAATCCCTAAATTTTCAATGGCAGTTATATTAATTCTGGTAGCTGTAAATTGCAGTAAGGATCAGAACACATTTCTGCCATATGTAAAAGTTAACAAGTTTATTCGGTTAGCAAACTACAACCATTTGACAATTCCCGGAAATTCAATATTATTCCAGCATGAAGGCTATAAAGGACTTATTATCGTATGTGTAAATCCTGATTTAGGACAATACCACGCTTTTGACGCTTGCTGTCCATACGAAAAAGATTATTCAGGTATCGTTACAATTCAACCGGTAAAAAATCTTCCATCTCCTTCTTATGAGATTTTCAGCAGCGATTTTTTCGGCATTTGCAACAAATGCGGATCGAAGTTCAATTTGATGGCAAGTGGTCAGCCATTTAGTGGTTCTTCTGCAACTCATTACCTTCAGAGTTACAATGTTAGTATCGGAATGGGTTCGCTCACAATTTCGAATTAGTGTTGGCAAAGGGCATTCAGCATCCGAAACAGTTTTCATCGAAGGATTAGGCCTGGCAGATAGATGGTTATAAAAAAAGCGGTAAGAGAATGTACTTAATGCATTTCTTACCACTTTTGTTTTATAGAAATATTTTAATACCTGTAATGATCTGGTTTGTAGGGGCCATTTGGTGAAATGCCAAGATAACTGGCCTGTTCGGGTGTTAAAATAGTAAGTTTCACCCCAATCTGCTCAAGGTGAAGTCTTGCAACCTCCTCATCGAGATGTTTGGGTAACCTGTAAACACCGATTTCATATTGTTTGTTCCACAACTCAAGCTGAGCCAAAGTCTGGTTTGTAAAAGAGTTGCTCATTACAAATGAAGGATGGCCGGTAGCACAACCCAAATTAACAAGGCGTCCTTCTGCAAGCAGGAAGATCGCGTGTCCATCCGCGTAAATATATTTATCAACCTGTGGCTTGATATTGATTTTCGTTATACCATCCCATTTCTCAAGACGGGAAACCTGAATCTCGTTATCAAAGTGTCCGATATTGCAAACAATCGCCTGATCCTTCATAGCTGCCATATGCTCACCGGTAATAATATCAAGATTCCCGGTTGTGGTTACAAATATATTTCCTTCCGCGACCGCATCTTCCATGGTCTTTACTTCGAAACCCTCCATTGCTGCCTGTAATGCGCAAATAGGATCGATCTCAGTAATAATTACCCTTGCACCATAAGATCTCATAGAGTGCGCGCATCCTTTTCCCACATCTCCATATCCGGCAATTACTGCCACTTTCCCTGCAATCATAACATCCGTAGCCCGTTTGATTCCATCAGCCAGTGACTCGCGACAACCGTAGAGGTTATCAAATTTTGATTTTGTAACAGAATCATTTACATTAAAGGCTGGAAACAGTAGTTTCCCTTGCTCAACCATTTGGTATAGACGGTGGACTCCAGTTGTTGTCTCTTCTGAAACCCCCTTGATTTCTTTCGCCTGACGATGCCAACGATTCGAATCCGCAGAAAGTACTTTTTTTAATACTTTATTCAATTCAATTTCATCCTCTGCACTAACCGGTGTATCAAGAACTCCGGCATTATCCTCGGCTTCAAATCCACGATGAATCATCATCGTGGCATCACCACCATCGTCAACAATCAACATCGGACCAAACCCATTTCCAAAATCAAGCGCCCGCTCGGTGCACCACCAGTACTCAGACAATGTCTCACCTTTCCATGCAAATACAGGAATGCCTGCCTCTGCTATAGCAGCAGCAGCATGATCCTGAGTCGAAAAAATATTACAACTACACCATCTTACATCGGCACCCAATTCAACTAAAGTCTCAATCAAAACTGCAGTCTGAATGGTCATGTGTAAAGATCCCATAATCCTGGCACCTTTTAAAGGTTTAAGCGCGCCATATTTTTTACGAAGCGACATCAAACCTGGCATCTCTTTTTCCGCTATTACAATCTCTTTCCTGCCAAATGCAGCCAGCGAAATATCTTTAACTTTAAAATTTTCACTCTGTGAAATCATCATTTTTTATTGAATTATTATCTATTAAATATTTAAACTTAAATCTGTTCGAAAATCTCGCTCGAAAGTACATTTAAAGCAAATGCGCGATCTTTTACAAGCTGCGTATGCAATTCAACAATACCCGCAAATTTTTGTTCATCGCGGATCTTTGCTACAAAATAGAGCGTAATTTCCGAATTATAAATATCGGAATCAAAATCGAATATATGCACTTCAATACTTTTGTGATCCGCATTATAATTGACAGTGGGTCTAATACCTACATTCAACATCCCTTTATAAATCTTTTCTCCTGTTTGAACAAAAACTGAATAAACACCATCTCCTGGAACCAGTTTATGACTGTCAAATGCCTCAATATTAGCTGTCGGAAAACCGAGTTTACGACCTAGCTGCTTACCTTCAATCACCTTTCCAGATAACGAATAACGGTATCCGAGAAAGTGGTTGGCTTTTGGAACATCTCCAGCCTCAAGCGCCATGCGGATTTTCGTAGAACTAACAACCTTACTATCAACAAGTAACTGCGACAACTGTTCCACCTTGAAATTAAGCTCTTTTGAAAGCAATTCAAGGGAACTAAAATCTCCTTTACGCCCTTGACCAAACCGATGATCATAACCTACAACAAGACTAGAGATGTTCATCTTGCCGACAAGGATATTCCTGACAAATTCATTATATGACAGTTTAGAGAAATCGACGGTGAAAGGATAAATGACCAGATGATCGATTCCGATTTTCTCCATCAAATTGATCTTTTCATTTTTAGTGGATAAAAGTCTCAACGAATCTTCCTGAGGAGCAATCACAATTCTAGGATGCGGGTCAAAAGTGAATATAACAGATTCGCCGCCTGAAATTGCACTGATCCGTTTCAGTTCAGAAATAACTTCACGATGGCCCAAATGAACGCCATCAAAAGTTCCAATGGTGACTACCGGATTTACAGCTTTGAAATTGTTTAAATTATAATGAATTTGCACGCTACCAAATTTTCAGGTCGTAAAAATAGTCAAAATAAAATTGCAGAAAGCCCATATCCTATTAATGGTTAATAAAAGCGAAGCAAAACTGAATCATCTCATTGGTTTTACCTAAGAATTTATACTTTTGTTTCCATTGAATTTAAATTTTGAATTAAGCAAAAATTCAAAGTCACAAATACTATAGTATTTATTATCAATTAGATTTTAGACTAATATCAAATCTTAGATGAAAAAAGGATTTTATTTTTTAATTGTTCTTAGCCTCATGCTCGCCTGTGGGAAGAAGACTAACTTCACTATTTCAGGACAATTGGATGGCGGCGCAGGGAAAACGATTTATTTCAATAAAATTTTGATTAGCAATCAATTACCCGACGATTCTGTCAAACTCGACAAGAATGGGAAATTTGAATTCAAAGGAAGCACCTCATCACCAGCTTTTTACTTGTTGAAACTTTCGAAAAGTAGCTTTGTAACTTTGCTTGTCGATTCAGCAGAAAACGCTTACATCAATGGTTCGTACAAAAATTTCACCAGCGACTATAAGATTAAAGGATCAGTTGGATCTGAAATTCTGCTCGATTTAGACAATCAGTTTGCTACAGCAAAATTAAAGATCGATTCCTTACGCAAGCTTTACGATGCGAATAAAAACAATCCACTTTTCAGCTCTAAAATTGAAGAATGGGATGCTTATTATACGGTTGTAAAAACCGATCATTCCAATTATGTGACTAAATTTGTTAAGAAAAATCCGTTTTCTCTGGCGTCGGTTTATGCGTTATACCAGAAATGGGACGATAATAGTTTTGTAGTAAATGATTTACAGACTATGAAAACTGCTGCCTCAGCGCTATATTCAGTATACCCTAAAAATGAACAGGTTATTGCGCTTTACAATAACACCCTCCAATTTGTCAAAGCAGAGCAGAGCAAGAAACTTACTTCTGTCTTGGAAGAGAATGCGGTAAATACTCCCAATATAGTCCTTCCCGATGCCGATGGACGTGAGATAAGCTTATGGTCACTTCATGGCAAATATGTTTTGGTCCATTTTTGGTCGGCTACTGATCGGGCATCACGAATTGTTAATCCGGTACTTTCGGAAATCTATACCAAATTTAAAAACCGCGGATTTGAAATTTACATGGTTAGTGTTGACAATGATCGGGCTGCTTGGATGGAAGCCATTGCAAATGACAATTTAAACTGTATTAACGTTGGCGACATGAAAGGGAGTTACCAGGCTGTAACCAACTATAATATTCAGGAATTGCCATTTAATTACTTGTTAGATACAGAGGGTAATATAATAGCCAAGAATTTAAAAGGACCGGCCTTAAATCAGGCATTAACCAAAATCTTCAAGTAGCTCACTATAAATGTTTTACTCTTTATTGGAATTGAAGTATCTTAGATTATTTAAATGCTATTTCCAAAAAATATTCACAAACGATTCAGAATCTTGAAAAATTGCTTTTTAGGTCTATCTTTGCCAATACTTAAAGAACAATTATCATTTAGTTAATTAAAAGGTTTGGACCTGTCGAAAAAAATATATTTTGCTTCTGATGTTCATCTTGGGTCTCCTGCGCTTAAGCATAATCGCGAAAGGGAATTGCTGTTTGTGAGCTGGTTACACCAGATCAAAAAAGATGCAGCTATAATATTTCTCCTTGGAGATATTTTTGATTTCTGGTTTGAATATCGCAAAGTAGCACCTCAGGGATTTGTTCGTGTGCTTGGGGCCCTTGCCGAAATATGCGACGATGGAATACCCGTTCATTTTTTCACGGGAAATCATGACATCTGGGTATTCGATTACCTTCCCCGTGAAACGGGAATGATTATTCATCGGGAACCAATGGAGACTGAGCTCTTTGGCAAGAAATTCTTTCTCGCTCACGGGGATGATCTTGGAAAAACAGACATTAAATACCAATTTCTGACAAGATTCTTTCACAACAAACTTGCTCAATGGGCTTTTGCCAAAATCCATCCTGATTTATCTTTCAGATTGGCTCACTATTGGTCGAAAAACAGCAGATTAGCCAGAGGAGTTGACGGCGAAAGTTTTTTAGGCGAGGACCGTGAACACCAGATTATATTTGCACGTGAGAAATTAAAAGAGAAACATTTTGATTATTTCGTACTTGGGCACCGCCACATCGCATTGGATTTTCAGTTGACCGAAAACAGTAAAATGATCATTCTGGGTGATTGGTTTAAAGGGAGTACATACGGAGTTTATGACGGAAATACATTTCGGTTGGAAAAAATTATAAATGAAACACTTACAAAAAGTAAATAATTGATATGAATAAAAAAGTTTATACTGTTATTGTTGGCACCGGATCTTATATCCCGGGCAAAATAATTACAAACGATTTTTTTCTGGATGCAGAGTTTTATGATCCAGCTACTAATGTAAGATTTGAAATCCCGAATTCGGAGATCATCCGTAAATTTTTTGAAATTACAAATATCGAGGAACGCAGATATGCTGAAGACGATCAGGTAACAAGTGACCTCGCTTCATTTGCAGCCCGCGATGCTATCGAAACCTCGGGAATTGATCCGGAAACTTTTGAGTTTATTCTTTTTGCTCATAATTTCGGTGATATGGTTCACGGAATTTTGCAGACCGACCTCACACCTGCGTTGGCCAACCGGGTTAAAACAAAACTTGGGATTCAGAATCCAGCGATTTTGACTAACGATGTTACTTCCGGTTGCCCTGGATGGACCACTGCTATGATCATTGCTGATGCATACATAAAAAGCGGCACCTTTAAACGAGGGTTGGTGATCGGAGCCGATGTTCTTTCAAGGGTAGCAGATCCTTATGACCGCGACCGGATGATTTTTTCGGATGGAGCAGGTGCAGTAATTTTAGAAGCAGTCGAAAGTGAAGTACCTGTGGGGATATTATCACATTCGAGCCGTTCAGATTTTGATCATGATATGTTGAACATGGGATTTTCGCTGAATCCTTCTATCCCTAAAGATCACCATTATCTAAGAATGCTTGGAGCAAAAGTGTATGCCTATGCTTTAAGCACAGTTCCTGGAGTTGTTAAAGATAGTCTAGATAAAGCTGGTCTTCATCTCGATAAAGTCAGTAAGGTTTTGATTCATCAGGCCAATGAAAAGATGGATGAAGCGATCCTAAGCCGCGTGTTCCGCCTATATGGCAAGCGTGAATATGATAAGAATGTGATGCCAATGACCATCAGACGGTTTGGAAACTCTTCGACAGCAACCGTTCCCACGCTTCTTGATCTGATTCTGAAGGATAAGATGAAGGACCATCAAATTGCAAAAGGCGATGTAATCATTCTTACTTCTGTTGGTGCCGGAATGACAATTAATTCAATTGTTTATAAGATGCCGGAATAAAATTCGCAATTCAAAAAAAGGTCGTTCTGCAAATGCAAAACGACCTTTTTTTTATAAAAAAATAAGTTAGATTTAACTAGCCTGCAGCCTTATTGCACTCAACTTATCAATTTTTTCCAATGCAAATTCGGAAGTAATTACGACTTCAGTATTAGTACCTGAAGGCATTTCGAACATCACATCCATAATTACTGTCTCGCAGATAGCGCGAAGCCCTCTAGCTCCTAGTTTAAATTCAATTGCCTTATCTACAATAAGAAAAAGTGCTTCTTCGAGGAAGGTAATTTTAATCCCATCCATTTTAAACAATTTCTGGTACTGCTTGATAATTGAGTTCTTTGGCTCTGTCAGAATCCTTCTTAATGCATCTCTTTCAAGCGGTACCAGGTAAGTAAGAACCGGCAAACGTCCAACAATCTCGGGAATAAGCCCAAAAGCACGAAGGTCCTGCGGAGAAACATACTGAAGCAAATTATTACGATCAACCATGCCACTGTCAAGACTGGCTTTATAACCTACTACTTTTGTATTCAAACGTTGGCCAATCTTCCGGTCTATTCCTTCAAAGGCGCCACCACAAATAAATAGTATATTCTTTGTATCAACAGGAATCATTTTCTGTTCGGGATGTTTACGTCCACCCTGCGGCGGAACATTAACAATAGAACCTTCAAGAAGCTTAAGTAATCCCTGCTGGACACCTTCACCGGAAACATCCCGTGTTATTGAAGGATTATCTCCTTTACGGGCAATTTTGTCAATTTCATCAATGAATACTATACCACGTTCGGCTGCCTCAACATTGTAATCGGCTGCCTGTAAGAGTCGTGTAAGCAAACTCTCTATGTCTTCGCCAACATAACCAGCTTCGGTCAATACAGTTGCATCTACAATCGTAAATGGCACATGCAACATTTTTGCGATCGTCTTTGCCAATAATGTTTTACCAGTTCCAGTCGGACCAACCAGAATAATATTTGATTTTTCAATCTCTGTCCCCTCATCATCAGCATGTTGATTCAACCTCTTGTAATGGTTGTAAACGGCTACAGACAAAACTTTCTTTGCGTCGTCCTGACCAATCACATATTGATCGAGAAAAGCCTTAATTTCTTTAGGCTTCTTCAACTCAACTCCAGAGAGATCAAAATTTTTATTCTTCTTAAATTCTTCATCGATTATAGCATGAGCCTGCTCGATACAGTTTTCACAAATGTGACCTTCCATACCGGCAATCAGGATTTGAACATCCTTCTTATCTCTGCCACAAAACGAGCATTTATCCATTTTCTTCATTATACAAAATAAGGGTTACTGACCGGGAACAAACTTCCCAATTACTTTTTTACACGGATCAAAATATCATCAATCATTCCGTAATCCTTTGCTTCTTGTGATGTCATCCAGTAATCGCGATCAGAATCCAGTTCAACCTTCTCGATTGATTGCCCGGAATGTGTTGCAATAATCTGGTACAATTCTGTCTTCAATTTTGCAATTTCCTTTGCTACAATTTGTATATCCGAAGCTTGTCCTTGTGCACCACCCATAGGCTGGTGAATCATAATCCGTGAGTGTTTCAGAGCCGACCGTTTACCGGTGGTTCCTGCTGTCATCAGCACTGCTGCCATTGAAGCCGCCATTCCTGTACAAATTGTGGCTACATCGCAATTGATATATTGCATTGTATCATAGATCCCAAGACCAGCATGGACAGATCCGCCTGGAGAATTAAAATAGATCTGAATATCTTTCCCCGGATCGGATGATTCAAGAAACAACAACTGAGCCTGAATAATATTAGCGACATAATCGTCGATCGCAATACCCAAAAAAATGATGCGATCCATCATCAAACGTGAGAAGACATCCATCTGTGCAACATTCATCTGCCGCTCTTCGATGATAGTCGGTGAGATATAAGCATTTGCATAAACAGATTCATATCTGTGCAAACTCAGACTGCTGATGCCTAAATGCTTCGTCGCATATTTGCGGAATTCATCATTTTGCTCGTTCATTATAAAATCCTTTAAAAATGAAAAACTTTGCAAGAACAATTCATCCAGGTATTCAACTTCCCTCTAAATGAATTGTCCCACAAAGTTAAAAAAATACTGCTATTACTTTGATATGAGTTTATTTTTCAAACAAATCATCAAATTCCTTTTGAGAGACTTTCTTAAAGTTAAGACCTGCTTTTTCTTTTATAACCTCGAGAACTTTATCTTCTATTTTTTTCTCAGCCATCTTCTGCTTCTGTTCCTTGTTCTGAAGGATGGAGTTGGCATAGTTGTCGAGATATTCATCAGGAACATTCGACATCCCGTATTGCATAAATTGCATTTGAGCCATTTCTCGTGCCATAGCAGAAATGTCTGATTCATCAACTCTTAATTCATTATCCTTGGCGAGCTTCGTTCTAATCAAAGTCCAGTCGAGATCTTTTCGGAAAGTACCAAACTCTTCTTCAATTTGCTCAGCTGTCACCTTTTCATTTGTTTCAACCAGCCATCTTTTCAGAAACTCCTCAGGTAATTTAAGCGCAGCAGCAATGGTCAAAGCCTCTTTTGCATCAACTAAAAACCGATAATTACTTGAATATAAGAGATTCGATTTTAGTTCAGTGTGTATTTTTTCACGCATCTCGTCAATGGTCTTCACTTCGGTTTCGTCACCATAAACCTTTTTGATCAATGCTTCATCAATAGCTGCAGCAATAAAAGTATTGATTGTATTGACCGTAAAGTTAAAATCACAATCAACTGAATCAATCGCATCATCTTTCACTTTCAGTAAATGAGTAACTTCGTGATCGTTGGCTAATGCAACTCTTGGATTAAATTTAACAACATCCCCAACCTTAGCTCCGATGAAAAGCTTTTTGATTTCTTCATCCTTTATCAACTGAACAGCAACCTGGACATTTTTAGATAAAATCCCATCATCGATGACATTCCCTTCAGCATCCAATTGAGCAAAATCTCCAAGAATCGTTTCTTTTTCCCCTACGACTTCTGCAGGTATATTTTCACCAAAACGGTTGGCATAATCTTCAACTTGATTGTCGATTAATTGATCGTCAACACCAATTTCATAATAAGGTAATTTTCCAATTTTCTCAAAATCAATATTAATTTCGGGACTCAGGCCAAGATCAAACGCAAATTCAAAATCAGCATCACTATCGAAATTAACAATCGCTTTCTCGGTTAATGAAGGAAGCGGTTCGCCAAGAATTTCAAGTTTCTCGTCCGCAATATATTTGGTGAGTTCGCGACTTAGCAGTTTATTCACTTCCTCAGCCAATGCTGCTTTACCATGCATTTTTTTGATCAGACCGGCAGGGACCATTCCTTTTCGGAATCCAGGCATATTGGCCTTTTTGCGGTATTCTTTCAATGTTTCATTTACCGTTGCTTCATAGTCTTGTTTTTCAATAACAATTTTAACAACGACATTCAAATCATCAATACTTGTCTTCGAAATTTTCATAATTTTCTCCTTTATGATTCTAAATGCCTTCAGGTAGAAAGAAGGCAAACCGGAACTTAAATTAAAAAAACCGCCCTATTTCCATTAAGGGAAAGAAGACGGTTTAATGGTTTTTTGTGCGGATGAAGGGACTCGAACCCCCACGCCTCTCGGCACCAGATCCTAAGTCTGGCGCGGCTACCAATTACGCCACATCCGCATTTTTAAGAGCTGCAAATATAGTTATTTTTTTAATCCAGATGTCCCTCGAAAAAATTAAATAGAAATTATTCCGAAATGGGTTCATTAGGGGTATCCTGCTTCTGTACCAAAGGTCTGCGAAGCTCAAAATTCTGTCCTAAATACAATCGCCTAACTTCATCATCAGCAGCAAGTTCTTCGGCTGTTCCGCTATTCAAAATTCTTCCGTCATACAACAAATATGAACGATCGGTGATCGAAAGTGTCTCATGAACGTTATGGTCTGTAATGAGAATTCCAATGTTTTTATCCTTTAATCGGAATACAATCTGTTGAATATCCTCCACCGCGATCGGATCAACGCCCGCAAATGGTTCGTCGAGAAGAATAAATGCAGGATTTATAGCCAGGCATCGGGCGATTTCAGTACGCCGACGCTCACCTCCCGACAACTGAATCCCGACGCTTTTTCGTACACGCTGAAGACCAAATTCGTCGAGCAATGATTCGAGTTTTTCGTGCTGATACTCTTTCGAGAATTTGGTCATCTCTAAAATTGAACGAATGTTGTCTTCAACGCTCATCCCGCGGAATATTGAAGCTTCCTGCGCCAGATAACCGATTCCCAATTGTGCTCTCTTATAAACCGGAAAAGAAGTGATATCGGTGTCGTCGAGAAATATCTGACCACCATTTGTCTTTATCAGTCCAACGATCATATAGAAAGAGGTAGTTTTGCCGGCACCATTCGGACCCAATAAACCTACGATCTCACCTTGTTTCAATTCGAGGGAAACATCCTTTACGACAGTTCTGCTCCTGTATTTTTTGACTAAATGTTCAGCTCTTAACTTCATTTTAAATTAAAATTTTAACATATTAAGCTTCAAGAAGTTCTTCATCGACCCGCTTTTTCTCTATTCTTTTTGAAAGAAAAACACCCAATTCATATAGTAAAGTCAGAGGACCCGATACCAATAGCATACTAAAAACATCAGGAGGTGTAATGATTGCGGCCAGTAAAAGCAAAACCACATAAGCATGTTTTCGGTAGGTGATCAGAAAACCGGAACTAATCAATCCTACCTTACTTAAAAAGTAAATGATAATCGGAAGTTCAAAAACGATTCCGCTTCCCAGCATTACAGTAGTAACTGCACTTATATAGGAGTTTAGGTTGATTAAGTTCGGTACTTCAGCACTTACGCGATAAGAACCAAAAAAATGGGTTGACAATGGAACAATCAGAAAATAACCGAAAAAGACACCAAGCATAAATAATAATGTACTATAAAAGACTGCGCCTGTAGCATGCTTGCGTTCCTTTTCGTACAATGCTGGTTTAATAAAACGCCAGAATTCCCAGAAAATATATGGAATTGCAATTATAATTCCACCAATCATTGCTATGGTTAAATTAGTTGTAAACTGACCAGCCATTTCGGTGTTGATAACATTAAAAGGAAGGGTATTAATGGCCAATTCGGGAGAATTAAGCTGCAACGCCAGCCAGGCGAATGCCCTGTTTGTAATGAACTCGGTTTTCGTTGGTGCGAAAAGTATTTGGTCAAGAATAAATTTTGCTTCAATAAAACAAAGAACGGCGCCTAAAACAATAGCAGCTGATGCGCGAACAAGATGCCAGCGTAATTCCTCCAGATGCTCCAGAAAAGACATCTCCTCGTTGTTTTTTGGTGCTTTTAATTTTTTTTGTTCTTTCCCTGTAAGTATTCCCTTAATGGACATTTACCGTAATTTAAAGATTTTGACTAAACAAATTTAAATAAAGAATTCAGCCGCAAATATACGATTCTTTGACCCATTAAACTCAGGAAAAACCTATCCTAAAATCATCCAATGTTAAATTTTTGTGATATCGAATTAAGTTCTTGTCGCATGCGATATATTTGATAACTTAGTCGTAGCAAAACAAATCGATAAGAATCTACATTGACGAGCAATTATGAAGGATAGAACTTCACTAAATACCCAGCTTCAAAAGTACTTTGGCTTTGATCGTTTCAAAGGACAGCAGGAAGAGGTAATTAACAGTATATTAGATGGGAATGATACTTTTGTCTTGATGCCTACGGGTGGCGGAAAATCCCTTTGTTACCAGTTACCGGCTCTGATGCAGGAAGGTACGGCAATTGTGATATCCCCGCTTATTGCATTAATGAAAAATCAGGTTGATGCTATAAGAAGTTTCAGTACCGAAGACGGTGTTGCCCATTTTCTTAATTCATCACTCACGAAAACAGCAATTCAAAAGGTAAAAGAAGATATCTCGCGAGGACACACCAAATTGCTCTATGTTGCACCGGAATCTCTAACAAAACAGGAGAACATCGAATTCCTGAAAGGAATTAAGATTTCGTTCTATGCAATCGATGAAGCACATTGCATTTCTGAGTGGGGGCATGATTTCAGACCAGAGTACCGAAGAATCCGACCGATTGTTAATGAAATTGGACAGGCACCAATTATGGCACTAACAGCTACTGCCACTCCAAAGGTACAGCACGACATCCAGAAAAACCTAGGGATGCAAAATGCCAAAGTGTTTAAATCATCCTTTAACAGACCAAACCTCTACTACGAAATACGTCCTAAAAACAAAGCCAAAGACCAAATAATCAGAATGATAAAAAGCAATCCCGGCAAATCTGGGATTATTTATTGTCTTAGTCGTAAAAAAGTTGAAGAGATTGCCGAATTGCTGCAGGTGAATGGAATTAAAGCACTTGCTTACCATGCAGGCATGGATTCGGCAACACGTTCGGCTAACCAGGATAAATTTCTGATGGAAGAATCGGATGTAATTGTGGCGACAATCGCATTTGGAATGGGAATCGATAAACCAGATGTTCGTTTCGTTATCCATTACGACATTCCTAAATCACTTGAAGGTTATTACCAGGAAACGGGTCGCGCCGGGCGCGATGGCGGTGAAGGAAAATGTATAACCTTTTATAGTTACAAGGACATACAGAAGCTTGAAAAATTCATGCAGGGAAAACCAGTCGCTGAACAGGAAATCGGACAGCAACTTTTACTGGATACGGTTGCATTTGCAGAATCTTCTCTTTGCCGTCGTACAATTCTTTTGCACTATTTCGGAGAAAAATACGAAACTGAAAATTGTGGTTTCTGCGATAACTGTTTGAATCCTAAAGAACAAATTGAAGGAAAGGAGCTTATAATAACAGCATTAAAAGCAGTAATCGAAGTTAAGGAGCAGTGCAAAGCTGAACACCTGGTCAATATATTACTTGGAACTGAAAATGCAACCGTTAAATCATTCTCACACGACACGCTCGATATATTTGGAGAAGGTGATGAATATGACGACAAAATATGGAACGCAGTTTTCAGACAAAGCATTATTGCAGGATTCCTGCATAAAGACATCGAAAACTATGGTGTACTAAAGCTTAACGATTCAGGCAGAGAATTCTTAGCCCATCCCCGGTCTTTTATGATTGTAAAAAATCATGATTACGAGTCGGAAGAAGAGGGTGATGAAGTTCCGCAAGGTGGTGCTGCAGCTGGTGATCCTGAGCTATTTGCAATTCTGAAAGATCTTCGGAAAAAAGTTGCAATCAAGCAAAAACTGCCGCCATTTGTTATTTTTCAGGATCCATCACTGGCTGACATGTCGATACAATATCCAACATCGCTTGAGGAACTTCAGAATATCATTGGGGTAGGCCAGGGAAAAGCCCAGCGATACGGAAAAGCGTTTGTGGAAGTGATCAAGTCATATGTCGAAGAGAAAGGGATCGAAAGGGCACAGGACATGGTGGTTCGTTCTGTTGCCAATAAATCAAAAAATAAGGTCTATATTATTCAAAATATAGATCGCAAATTAGCTCTAAATGAGATTGCCGAAGCAAAAGGCATGAGCATGGACGAGTTACTAACTGAACTTGAAGCAATTGTCAATTCAGGAACAAAAATAAATATCAATTACTACATTGAAGATGTAATGGATGAGGATCAGATCGAAGATATTTTCCGCTATTTCAGGGAAGATGCAGCCTCCGATTCGATGGAAGAGGCAATCGCCGAATTTGGCGATGACTACGAAGTTGAAGAGATCAGAATGGTAAGAATCAAATTCCTTGCAGAGATGGGGAACTAGAAATGATCTCATTTGGATTGATCCTGAAATTAAGTCTTTTACGTTAATTGAAAGTATATCTTCCCAAAAAACAGAAGAATCCTTCGTTGAATTATTGAAAATTCTGCGGAGGATTTTTTTAATGGACATTACTGAACTGTCTCTGTTCCATGAATACTCCAATATAGACTGGACACAATTGAATACTCCCGAAAACTCCCATGTAAATGGCTAAAAAGATGATTTAAATGTGTTGTAAGGCAGTGCAAGCATCGAAAAAGGTTGTGTAAATATGCTGTAAAGCAGTGTAAATGGTTAAAGGTCGTGTAAACATGCTGTAAAGCAGTGTAAATGGTTAAAAAGGTTGTGTAAACATGCTGTAAAGCAGTGCAAATGGTTAAAAAGGTTGTGTAAACATGCTGTAAAGCAGTGCAAATGATTAAAAAGGTTGTGTAAATATGCTGTAAGCAGTGTAAATGATTAAAAAGGTTGTGTAAACATGCTGTAAAGCAGTATTAATTGACCTTCCCTAAAATGGCTTCCGCACTTGTGTAAATTGACCTTCCACACATTAATGGACACTACCTCTTCAAATGATATCTGACACTGGAAGCTTTATAAAAAAGGTAGTTCCTTCATCATTGTTAGACTGAAACCAAATATCGCCCTTGAAATTTTCGATAATTTTTTTGCTGATGGCAAGTCCTAATCCCATACCACTGGATTTAGTTGTAAAGCTTGGTTCGAATAATTTATCCTGTAATTCAACAGGAATACCGCACCCATTGTCTGATATCGATATAAATGCCCACTCATCTTCTTTGTATAACGTTACATTCAGAAGTCCCTTCCTTTCCCTGGGGATGGACTGGATTCCATTCTTTATCAAATTAATAACCGCCCTACCTAATTGATTGCTATCAGCAAAAACCCTTATAACACCTTCATGTAACTTAGTAAATAATACAGAAACATTATTTGTGTTTTCGAAAAGAAGAACAACTTCTTTTATTTTTACCTCTAAATCAATCAACTCGTCCTTAATCCCAGGCATTCTGGCAAAATCCGAAAATGAAGAAGCGATCAACGAAAGTGCATCAATCTGCTCAACCAACGTACGGCTGACACGGTTAAAATAATCATCAAAATTTGCAGAATCCTTCTCCTTTATCCGCTGTAAATATTGAATACTCAACTTCATAGGCGTAAGTGGGTTGTTAATTTCATGAGCAACCTGCCTGGCCATCTTCTGCCAGGCCGATTCCCTTTCCGACCGGGCAAGCAATTCCGCACTTTCGGCCAACTCATCCACCTTTTTATTATATTCTTTGGCAAGCCTGCCAATCTCATCCTCACCCGAGTATTCAATCTTTGCATTTGGCATACCCAATTGTATTCCCTTCAGGTTATTTTCAATCTGCAGCAATGGCGCGGTTAATTTATGACTGATGATCATTGCCACTACCAGACTAAACATTATCAGCAAGATATACAAATTCGAAAATGCCACAATAAAATCGGAAACCTGCTTCTTAAAATCATCCTGCCGAGTAAAATAAGGTAGGTTGAGGTACCCTATCGGCTGGTTATTTTGATTATAAACTGGTGAATATGCTGAGAAAAATTTCATTTCTCCCAGGTTTTCATTGTGAAGGAAAATTGTCCGATGTTCGACAGCGAGTGCCTTGTAAGCATAGGGATCGATTCGTCTTGACAATAGGCCACGATCATATATTTCACTGCGCGATGTGGCAAATAATCGCCCTTTAAGATCGTATAAGTTAATGTCTGCCCAGATAATATCAGACAGCATAATAAGTTGCTCATTGAAAAAATCGCGCATCGGGGCATTCAACTCGTTCTCGTGTCCAACACGCATACTTAATTCAAAGGAAACAGATCTCAATTTTTCATTCAGATTATCCTGAAGCGAATTGAGAAGCTTATTGGAATTATAGAGCATCAAACCTAATCCAATAACAGTTAATATTCCTAACAACGAAAGGATTAGCGTAAGTTGAATCTTTTCCCTGAAATCGAATTTTTTATTTCGTACTCTAAAGTTTCTGTCGTTAAAAATCAGAACAATTGCACCAATCAGGTAAAATAACAAAAACAGGTAGGGGAATGTACTGATTCGTTCATAAAAAGGCATTTCCGGATAACTTGCTATTACATAATTATTCCCGTTCCGATTGTAGGCACTGTGCCGGTAGCCGTTTTTCGAATAACGGGTATACTCATCTTTAACTGAAACATCATCAGGCAATTTCATCGCGTATTGATATTCGCCACCCCTGTCAATAAGTTCGCGATCGAAGTATTTGGCGTAACTTAAATCACCGTCCTGGCTTTCACGCGAAGCATGCTCGTCCAATAATAGTTCAGGATAACCTTTCCCTTCAGGTATTACCTTAGAATTAAGGTCAATAAATACTTTAACAGCAACACCGAATGAATTTACAAGATCAAGTTGTCCCAAATAGGATATTCTTCCGTTAAGGCGATCCATAAAATAAAAATTACTGCCCGAGACCAGCATCCCTTTGGTATTCCTTAAATTATTGAAGAAACTAAAGCAAGGATAATGAAGGTTTTCGTCTTTAATAAATACGCTATCAGCGGGACTGCAAACTGTTATTTGCATATCGTAATTTCGCCAGAAGCCTGTGAAATAGTTGTTCAGGAAATATGATTCAAGAGATTTGTAAGGAGGCAATAAATGATACTTAATAATTGTATCCTGACGCAGTTTGTTATCAAGTTCAGAAAGAAAGATCTCTGCTCCCGGATCTCTTTCAGAGCTAAGTTTAAAGGCCATCAAATCCAAAACTTTAATCTTTTTCCCAATAATCAAATCCTGTGCATACAAATTTACGAAGCTAGCCGCCACAATCGACATGATTAAAAGGAATGTATACTTATATTCCCTGAGTTTGAAGACTTCAAACAGTCCAATTATCACCACCACGAAGCCATAGTAAATAAATGGAAACCAATCGATCCTGAAACAAAACGTTGAAACAGTGGCTCCTGCAATTGCGCCGGCAATAAATAATGCCAAAACAAATTTGTATAATCCAAGACCTTTGTAAAAACCGGATCGTAAACGCAACACAATAATGACAAAACCAATTACATGAAGCGATATACCGAAAAAAGCGTACAAATTGATCGCTGAAAACTTCAGATCGCTGAAAAATTCCAATGAAATACTTGAATTTAACAACAGTATCTTCATCAATGCGACTGAAAAAGTGAAGAAAAACGCCCCAAACAGAAAAGAGAGGATCATCCAGACACTCCTTCCCTTTTGAACCTTTTCGAAATCAGTCAAAATAAAGAACGCCTGCGCACCCTGAAACATCAGTATGGACAAAAGAATAAATTCTCCTAATGAAGCAAGCCATCCGCTAAACGCAAAACTTGCGGGGGAAAATAAATCAGCCTGATATAACGAAGCTGGAATTTTTAAACCATTAAATATTAAATATATAACAACTGAAACACCCAACGATATGAATAGTTTATGGCCTGGCAAGAGTCGTTTATTCCGTCTAAGCCATACATTTAAATGAGCTAACATCATCAAAATAAATGCGAAATAAAGTACAGCCGAAAGATTCGACTTGCGGGTAAAACGAATATGGTCATTGGTAGTTGAGATAGTGAAAAGATGAGAGCCGTCAGGTTTATAAATATTTAAGGCTCCCGGCTGAGGAGTCAATCTTACAGAATACTCGTCAGATAGTTTAAAATCAGCATTAAAAGCGCTCTTAATAAACCGATTACGATAAGGGAATTCCCGTTTTATCAATAAAAACCCTTTAATGACGTTTGCTCCGGTTTTGCGCGAAATTTGATAATACCAACCAGTAGGTAAATGAATTAATCCCTCGGATTTTATTAAATTACTTTCGTCGGCAGGAAAGGCGACTAAAGAAGAAGACCAGAATAACAAAGTATTTCCATTCGTAACCGCTACCGAAAGTTCGTCCTTTTCATCACCAATAAGATTAAGCAAAGACCAATCGGACAAAACAGCGGGATTAACGGAGAACCTCGAAACAACTGTATCAACAATGGTTTCCAGACGTTTTTCCTTCTTTTCAAAGACATTATAGACCCGTCTTGATTCTTGTGCAGGATTGTTATCTTCAAAAAATACTAACTCGCTGAGTAATAAAGCCAATAATATTGGAATGGCAATCAGAATAAAAATATTTCTACCAGCGAATCGTTGCATCTGTAATTATTTTTCTATTATTGACCAAACGGTATATGTCCCGAAAAATCAGGCTTCATTTTATAATCATTACTCATGATGATATGGTTCATTTTTGATAATCGTCATTGCACGGTAAATCTGCTCTACAAAAATCATGCGCACCATCTGATGCGAAAAAGTCAATTTCGACATAGATATCTTAACATCTGACCGTTGATAAACGGAAGCAGAAAATCCATATGGTCCACCAATTACAAAGATAAGCTGACGTGTTCCGGCAATCATTTTCTTTTCAATCCATTTCGATAAATCAACAGATGAAAACTCCGTTCCGTGTTCATCGAGCAGGATCAAATAGTCACCTGTGGAGACTTGGTTAAGAATCAATTGTCCTTCTTTCTCTTTCTGAAGTTCCGTTGAAAGCGAACTTCTATTTTTAATATCCGGAATGACCTTCATTTCGAAGGGCAAATAATATGAGAGACGCTTTACGTAGTCGTCAATTCCCTCTCTCATGTACTTCTTGTCGGTATTCCCAATTGTAAGTAAAAGTATTTTCACAGATACAATATTAAGATAGATAAAATTGACATCCAATTATTTCGATACAATTTTTTATTCATTTCCATTTTTAATAACATTGTATATGGAAAACATTCAAACAATATAGGTTAAGAACAATTAAAAACTGTATCTTTATGATTAAATTATATACCATCGTAAAGTTACCATTGATCGGTATTACTGAATTTGCATGGTTCTTGTTGATAAATTCAAAATAATATCATTGTAATGAAAAAGGAATCGAGAATTGTATTGTTTTTTATACTTTGTCTTTTAATGAATCCGTTGGTCTCTTTCGGTCAGATCCCTGAACAGATTATCTCCGGACTAAAGGCAGGTGATGCAAAAATTGTGGCTTCTTATTTTAATGAAAATATCGAATTAGTTGTAATTGACAGGGAACTGGTGTGCTCTCAAGCACAGGGAGAACAAATTCTTAAAGATTTTTATACTCGTAATAAGCCTTTAGATTTTAAAATCACGCATCAGGGAGGTAACGATTCGTCATATGCAATTGGTAAAATGCAAACCGGGAATGGCAACTTCAGAATCTATCTTACCCTGAAATCAAAAGCAGGTAAAGCGCAAATTGTACAATTCAGAATTGACAAGGATTAGTTTTTAACTGGTAATTTATTTTTAATGTCAATATGGACCCCTTTAAAACAAAGTATAGTTGATCGCGCCGAGGCTTTAGGTCAGAAAGCTCGATTAATAAAACTTCCCTTTTTTGATGGAGAACCTCTTTACGATGTTGCTGTATTTTTCTGGAAAAGTATGGTTGACGGTGCAATTTCAACCAGAGCTTCTGCAATTGCTTTCAATTTTATTTTGGCCATATTTCCGGCAATCATCTTTCTCTTCACGCTGATTCCTTATATTCCTATCGATAATTTTCAGCAGCAACTTTTTGATTTACTGCAAAGTATTCTACCAAAGAATGCATTTGCCGCTATTCAGGAAACAATTAAAGAAATTTTAATGATTCAACGCGGAAATTGGCTTTCATTTGGATTTCTTGCTGCCTTTATCTTTGCAACAAATGGAATTGTTTCTGTTATCGCGGCATTTAATGGCACGATTCATGCCATTGAAACAAGGTCGTGGATCAATCAGCGTCTGGTCGCGTTAATTCTGGTGATCATTTTAACACTTCTGATGACGATTAGCATAGCCCTTATCACAGTAAGTCAGACAATTATGAATTATATGGTTGAAAACGGCTATTTACAAAAAAATTTAACTTACTATCTTCTTTTCGGTGGCAAATGGCTGGTTATATGCTCTTTAATCTTTTTCGCGTATGCATTTCTTTTTTACCTGGCACCAGCTCGTAAAACAAAATTCAGGTTTATTTCAGCCGGAGGAACCCTGGCGACAATCCTGACAATCATTACTACAATTGTATTCTCCTATTACATTAATAATTTCGGGAAATACAACGCCTTATATGGTTCTATCGGAACACTCGTTGTTGTTATGCTTTCATTCTATTTTAACGCTTTTATCCTCCTAATCGGATTCGAATTAAATGTAAGCATATGGCATTCAAGACGGAATAATTCAGATACGGTGTTTGAGGAATAACCTGTCTGAAAAAATCGCCTACACTTCAAATTCAACATGAAAAAGAAGTTGAGACCTTTATATGATTTTTGTATGGAACTATGATGAGATAAAACCTCACCATAGTTCCATTTTAATGTTTTAATTTATCTTTTTCAATAATAGATCGTTATTTAAGGGAGTTGTTTCCATGTAAATGATTGGGCTTTCCATCAGAATAATCCCCTTTTTCCTGTTTGACGGGTTCTCCCTTTAAAAATCCAGGAATATAAATTTCGGTTCGTCTGTTTTCACGATGCTGAGCAGGAGTACAATCCCCTTTGCATTTATTGATTAGTTGCGATTCACCATAGCCTTTACCGGTAATTCGCATCTTATCAACTCCTTTTAAAATCATATAATCAACAGCTGCCTGCGCACGCAATTGAGATAATTTAAGGTTGTATTTTTCAGTGCCGCGTTCATCTGTATGAGCACTTAACTCAACTTTCATGTCTGGGTTTTCTTTCATCAGAGAAATCAGACGATCAAGTTCAATCGCTGATTCAGATAAAATGTTCCATTTATCAAAATCGTAATAAATATTCCTTAATACAATTTTTTCATTTACAAGCATCTCAAGGAATATTGTGTCTTTCAATATGCTTCCCTGAATTGGTTTCCCTATTTTAATTAGCTTACTATTATCTTTGTATCCCAAGGCCGAAGCAGTAACATTACACACCGAGTTCTTCTCAAATAAAAGAGAAACCTTGCCCTCACTGTCTGTTTCTCCGCCAACTTTTTGACAAAAATCGACATGTGCCTTCGATATTGGTTTCATTGTTTTGGCATCAAAAACAAATACTTCCTGCAAATATTTCAGGTATTTATCAAAGGTAAGTTTGTAAATATCGTCGCTTCCTGTGCCCGGCCGGTTAGATGTCATATAACCGAACTCCTCATTTTCCGGTAAATTCATTGCAAAATCATCATTAATGGTGTTAATAGGATCAGGAAACTGATGAACTTCGTCCTTAGCATCATTTAGTCTTTTAAAAAACAAATCGAACCCTCCCCTACTATTGTGACCTGTTGATGCAAATATTAAAAACCGCCCGTAATAACTGCTTCCAGTAATAAATGGAAATTCGTCTTTGCCATTTGTATTGATCTGTGATCCAAGATTCACAGGCTTTTCCCATTCTCCATTTTTTCTGACTGAATAATAAAGGTCCGTCTCTCCAAATCCTCCAGGTTTGTCGCTTGAAAATACCAATGTATCGCCCGATTCGGTTACCGCCGGATGCCCAACTGAATATTCAGCATTGTTGTAAGGGAAATCGGCTACCTGTTCCCACTTACCATTGATTTGTTTGGCAATCATTATTCTGAGCCTGTTGATTTTCTTCTCAAATGGTTTCAACTTAACAGACTGATCAGCATAGTTTTGTGTAACAAAAAGCTCGCCAGTTTTTGAGCACCATGAAACAGGTCCATCATTGTAAAGAGTGACGAATTCGGCAATTGGATCCCGCTTGCCTATTACATTTCCATTTTTGTCAATTGAGGCTTTATAAAGATCATAATGCTCCTTTTTCTTGAGCTTATCATCACTCTTTTCAAACAATTTATCATTAAAACTTGTAAAATAAAGGGAATCGTGTACCAAGGCAGGACCAAAATCACTATGAGTCGAATTGGCACTTATTTCAGAAATTTTCAATGTGGAAATATCAAAAATCAGACTATCTTTATTTTGAGGAAAAACAGCAGATGAGTATAATATAAATACCATCAAAAACAGGTTATGTATTACTGATCGTGATTTCATTATTACGGTGTATTAGTCTTTGAATAAAATATTTTGTGACTGGTTGTTAAAAGTATCGTGGCGAAATAATGATATGTTTTGCATAAACAAACTCAAAAGAGATCATAATCTCATGCACCCCATTTTGGTAATTTCGCAGGTCAGAGGTCGTGAAATCGTATGCATAGCCCAACCGCAATTTTTTATTTATAATCCATTGGGCAATTGCGCCAAAAGCATCACCCGACCTGTACATCCCTCCGACCCAGAACTTCTCAGCCAATAAAAAATTAGCCGACAGGTCGTATTGGAATGGACTTCCTGTAACCATTCTTGTCATAAATGTTGGTTTAAATTTCACATTTTCAGATAAATTAAACATCATCCCCCCGGCGAAAAAAAGGTGCCGTAATTCCGATTTGGACGAATAATTGTTCGCATTCGATTGATAACTGTTCTCAATAATCCCAGGTAACGAAAGACTCAAAAAATATTTTGGAGATGATAAAAACAATCCAACTCCCACATTTGGCATAAATTTGTTGTCAATGGTTGCTTGAAAAAGCGGGTCTGATTGATTATCAGGATATTGTACGTACTCAGTGAGGTTATGGCTATAATTGGTGAAGCCTCCTTTTAATCCAAACCGTAGTGAAGTGTTTTCGGATAATAAGACTTTGTACGAATAGTCAAAACTAACTGAAAGTCTTTTTTCGAGCCCAATTTTATCAAGGACTACATTAAAGCCAATCCCAACATTTTGAGATCGCAAAGGTGTCTGAAACGAAAACGTTTGGGATGTAGGATGACCATTTAAACCAACCCACTGATGACGGGATATTGCTGTTAGCCCCATTGTCTGCCAGTATCCTACATAAGCAGGGTTGACGGTCTGCAGATTAAAAATATATTGAGTGTACATAGGATCTTGCTGCCCTTTAGATAAAAGCGATCCCATTATCATCAGCGTTGCCAATGTTGCTCTCTTAAGTATTTTCATAGTATTATCTATATCTTTGGTTGTTGTTCACTTTAATACGACTCCCTGGAATTTCTATTTATTCAGGAACAAAAATCCAGTTAATACCTTGGTGCTATTTAGCTTAATAACATAGTAGTAAGTCCCCACTGGTAACAATTCATTTCCAACAGTCCATTTATGATCAGACCTTCCAGTCCACCATGCATCGTCTTCACTGCCCCAATAGTCGACATCTCCGTAATGGTCTTTTTTGAATACTAGGTTACCCCAGCGATTAAATATTTCAATGACTGGATTCTCATAATTATATAAGCATCTGACTTTGAAATAATCATGAATGCCATCGCCATTAGGAGAAAATGAATTGGGAACAAAAACGGCACAGCCTTCATCCTTTGATATAATTATTGTCACCGTGGCGGTAGAGCATAACGAAGGGGTTCCACTATCGCAAATCCGGTAGGTAAATGAATCACTACCCATAAAATCAATTGTTGGCTGATAGGTAAAATCACCATTGGGAGTTAATATAAGTGTGCCATGAGCAGTCGTCTGTACAGGAATAGTATTTACAGTTATAATGTCCCCATCGATGTCACTGTCGTTATCAAGAATATTTCCTTCAAGCTTTTGATTCTCTTTCACCTCAAAATTATCGGCAACAGCCAACGGAGGATCATTGACCGGGGTAACGGTAACGGTTATTACTGCCTTACCACACATCTCAGGCGTTCCATTATCGCACACCTGATAGGAAACAGGGGCAACCAAACCATTGAAGTTAGCGGCGGGGGTGAATGTTACCTCACCTGTGGCAGTATTTACCGTGAAGGTTCCTTGCCCAGCTATTGTAAAGGTTGTTTGAAGCCCTGAAGTTAATGGATCCAAATCTATGGTTCCCACGGCAATTGCACCATCTACATCGGTGTCGTTGCTGATAACACTAAAGGTAACCGGTGTATCTTCCAATGTTGTGATGTTATCCGCATTAACCAAGGGCGCTGCATTAGCATGAAATACCCGTAAAACCTGAGAACTTAAACAATTGCTGCTTTTCGAGATTATTGCAACAAGGTCACCAACAGGACTGCAGCCATTGGCTGAAAATGCGTAGGATGCAGAAAATGTGCCACCAACAGGTATTTCAACGGCCTTAGAATAAGTGGAAAGGACATTACCTTTTGGATTACCACTGCTGTCAGCACAATAAAAATCGATTGTTAAAGGATTGTAAGTTGTTAAAGGAACTGATCCAATATTACTTACAGAAAAATCCACATTATAGGATTCAGTAATACCAGTTTCTACTATTACATTTCCAGTTAAAGTTGCAAAAGAGAGCTTTGGATTTTCAATTGTTATTGTTGTATTAGCTGATCCTGTTTGCACACCCAATGTTGAACAATTACCACCTGGTGCAGAGGGACATGCTACGCCGGAAACTGATTCTTCCGTAACCAACTCAATCGTATTGAGGCCTAATGATACTAAACTATTGGCTCTTACATCAAAACTGAATTGAAAAGCATTCCCCGCCGCAATACCTGACGGTATGCTGAAGAGAAGTTCAGTTTTGTTATCTGGTTGGAGCGTACTGCTGACAAAAGTGGGGCAAAAAGCATTTGCGCAATGGAAGGATGTCGGCACAAGTTCTATTCCCATGGGCAGTTCAATTTTAATGGTTCCACTATTACCTGTTTGTCCTGCAATTATTATGCTATTCACACTAACCATAGAGGTATTACCACAATTTGCAAGGTTTGTTGCTACTATGGAATTGCTGGTTGTATATGGTTGATATATCCCGCTTATAATAATAGCAGGCCCCTGAACCGATATAGAGTTGCCTATTGCCGGGATTCCTGAAGGTTGTGTGCCTTTAGTGTTGAGGATAAAATTAGAGTTAGCAACAAATTCGCAGTTGGTGGTGGTTTGAAAACGAATCCCGATCTGGCGTTCATTAACATTGGTTGCATTAAGCGTACCTGGCAGACCATTGGCTGGATAGGCAGGATGCTTAGTAAGATCGCAAGAGTAAACATTACCAGATAAAGTCGGAGTCAATGCCACCCAGTTACTTGCACCCAACGGATATTCGGCTTCTAAACTGCCGGCAACAAGAACCAATCCTTTTGGAAGCTTAAGGGAGAATGAATTATTGATCGTATTTCCCGCTTGAGAATTATTTATGGAATATTTATAACTGGCTGGTCCGCATAAATCAATGCTACCAACTGGTGCAGATATTGGGACAATTCCAACTTCAGAAACTACGGTTTCAAATTTGAGCCATAAAGAATCTACTCCACATGGAAGAGTTTTTGGATTAACCGGGAAACTGCCGCAACTCCAACCCCCAAGAACCTTTAAACTATCTTTTTGAGATGCTGTATAATTAAAAGAAATCCGATAATTGTCACTTGTACCAGAAGATATACCAGCCTCACTTAACTGGTACCAATTTCCTCCCGGATAAGGAATAGGAGTAAGGACTGAGCTTGTTGCTAAATCCATTACCTGGACCACGCTAACGCCAGTTTTTAATGGTATTCCAAGCCAGGAATATGGTGCTGTTGAGGTACCAGTTGAGGACAAACGTACATTCCAACTCTCAGTTGGGGCCGCAGCCTGTATCATTCCTGTTTGATCGCTTAACTTTATTTCAGGTCTTGATACGGATGAGTAAACAATTGGATCCGTCCGACCGTCCGGACCTTCAAGTATAACAGACATCTCAGGAGGGGTTGGACCTCCTGCATAAGCATAGTAAAAGTCTTTAATAAACGTTTTAACGTTGATATTTTCAATAGGTTGTGTTGAACAGTCCGGTCTGACCTTAACTGCAACGTATCCTCCAAAACGATTTGCAACAGTAAGTGGCAAATTGTTCCATGTCCCAGGGTTAACAAAGGTGTATATATGACCATTTATATTTGTAGGAATCATCGGAGTTGCCGGATATTGATCGGACCCAAACGTAGCCGAAATAAATTCGTACCCCGCAGGTACATCCAATACAACAGATTCAATATACATTACAGGTCGGTATTCGTTTCTAAACATTGTACCGGATGTATTAAAGCGTCGGGCAAGACGATAGGTGCGATCGCCCAGAGTAAAAGCATCGCAGCCAATTGCATCAAATGGATCAGTTCTATTTTCCATAAAAGTACCCACCAGGTACATTTCAGGTACCACAGAATTACACTCGTCCCTTACACCGGAACTTTGAATATTGTAAAATGCCCAACTATTACCCGATTGAATATCATTTAGCGGCAATCCATTGTTGGTCGAAACCTGATATTTTGATAAGGTATAAATACTGTCTCCAGCCAACAATCCACCAACTGGCAACAATGAGGTAATATCCCAGTCAATGAACTGCCTGGTAATCTTAGAGTTAGCCTGAGATGCTGTATTTAAGTTGCCGGAGCTAACCAAAATTCCTCCTCTGTAAATATTTACAATAGCAGAAAGCGGATTAAGTTTATTTAAACCAAATGGTTCAAGAGTTGTTTTGTCCAATCCTAACTCAAGGTGAAGATTAGATCCAGTGCCGTTTTGTCTTGCAGATCCTGCTATTTGTATGGTATCCAAGTAAAGAGCTTTAGACAAATCGAATGCACTAATTGCTGCTGCGGATTGCCGGGTTCTAAGAGTTGCATCAGTCCAACCCAATGATCCATCAGTTCTCCTTACAACTGGAATATAAGTGGTAGGACCAGTTATGCATACAACTGGGCAGAAAGCAATTGTTGAGACTGTTGCGCAAACCAGATCACCCTGGCATTTACATGGCGAAGTGATATCCTGTATTTTCTCGAGAGTATAATTAAAGTTCTTAATACCACCACCATCCGCACAATTATAAACCAGATCAATATTAAATGCGTTAAACAAATTTGAAGATGATGTGTATATAATTGTGTCGCCAACCTGTGTGTAGGTTACTGGGACAGAGCCATAAGTTGGACTGCCTGAACCAGATACTATTACCCCTGAAGGTAGTACTACTTTCCATCGATAGCGGGTATTTACTCCATCATAATAAGATATATTCGTATAATATCCTGCATTTAGATTAAACTGGAAAGGCACATTATTTTGAATATTAGCAGGCAAATAAGCCGTTCCAAGGAATTTTTCCTCATCAATTTCAAGGGAAGCAAGCAAAGGCATACTGGAATCAAGTCTGTTAGCAGTAATTAAACTTTCATCGCATCTTGTATGATATCTTAGTGTGGCAGATAATCCCCAAAGTTTTTTATCCTGATTACATGCAATTGAACAATTAAATTTTAGATTTACTTTAATTTGTACTGACTGTCCGTTAGGCAGATCATCATAAAAACCATCACCATCCATATCTGATAATCCGCCAGGACCATCGGGATCGGAAGTGAATAGATTCTTAAGATTAATAGTCATTATTCCGTTTACAATAGTATACGCAACAGAGGATGTCCCAATCCGAACATTACTAAGGTCAAATAGAGACATGTCCAAAGGGTTTAAAACTGTGCCTTGTCCGCTTTGTCCTTGTAGTATATTAATATCATACATTGTAGCTGCATTTACATCACCAGTACCACCGTTTGTAAGCGTAAGTGTATAATCAAAAGGTGTGCATTTATCAACAAAACCAATGTTTTCCCTTGAAATATTTGTATAAGCAGGAACTCCAACAGCAGAGGATATTATACCTTGCCCTACAGAGGTTTGGCACCACTCATTAGGCTTTTCGCCGCAACCCCAACCTGCCGAATAAGAAGTTGATATAGTACTACATAGATTTACCTTAAATGTTTCGGTAAAAACAAGACTCTCTCCATTGCATAACAAAGCATCAGTAGTGAGAGCTGCTCCACTAATATTAAAAAATAATGTATCTCCATTAACTGAGATTGGCAAAATTGGAATACCACTCAATGTAAGAGATTGTAATTCTATGCCTTTGTCTGGATAAACAATGCATAAATGAACATTGTCAGCACAACCATCAGCTCCATTGGTAATGGTAAAATTGCGTGTATAAATTCCCCCTGACACCGTTTTGTTTACTGTGGAAGGTTGTGTGATTGAAATAGATGGATAGTTTACATTATATGCGTTAACACTGGGATCATTTTCCCTGGAAGTGCCAGCTGATCCTTTCACGGTTACGTTATCTTTGAAAACTCCTCCATCTATAGCATTTGATCGAGCAAGGCAATTCGCTTTCCGTTGCAAGGAAAATGTAATGTTTTGACCTGCTGTAAGTGTATCGGGAGAAATTTTGAACTTTGGCGCTTCGGGTGTTCCACCAGCTTCAGCAATACCAAGGACATCAGTCCCTCCAGTTTTGATAACCGAGCCAGGCACATAACTTATACCGGGAGGCAGATTTATGATTACCGTGTCATTACTGGTTGAAATTACACTTATGTCAACCCTGACTGTAAGCAAGGAGGTGTTGAGACAAACAGTAATTTCCTGCGCAGCAGTTGGATACTTAATAATAAATTGAGCTTGGCCTACAAAAGAAATAAATGTTGAAAACAAAAAAAAGAATAATTTTCTTTTGAAGAATAAATTGAAAGATTTCATAACTTAGTATTAATTGGTTATTGGTAATTCTTTTTATGCTTATGAATTAAATTTAACGAATCAGTTTTAAAAAAGTTTCATTTTCTTCATAATAAAAATAATAGACTTAGTTATTATTACTATGATCTATCAAGTTGCTTCTATAATAGCTGTTCTGTGAATCTGTTTTTTTTCAGATTAGATAAGTAACATTTATATTTTCTATATTTCGACCCGTTCACTAAAAACCATATAAATTTGATTTGTTGACACTTGCAATAAATTAGACTAAAAGCGCAGTCCCTTACAGAAGTTAATTATAAGTTCAAAAAGATTCACGAATCTTTAATAATTTTTCAGTTTGATACCCGGCTAAATATTGGAATGCGCAACATACAATTTTACAGCATGTTAAACTATACTTTCCTTTCAAATTATTTTCTGATCAACCTATTCTTTTTACTGTCTATCATTGGTTCTCTGAAATAATAACAGTTGGATCAATCCTCATTAAAAGCTTTTAGTGCAGGATTCAGCAAATCATGAGTATTTCATTGATATAATCTTCAAATGTGCATCACATAAAAGCGTTTGCAACATATGAAGCTACCTGTTGACAAAAAAGGAATGATTTTAGACGAACTAATTCACCTTGATTATTTAAACTTCTTTTTCCACCACAGCGACTCTATCACGTAAAGAAAAGCCAATTAGGTAAAGGGTGTGTAACCGAATAATAATATCAAACTTGTAGCGATAAGTAAGAAAGCTTTCATCTCTTAAATAAAGAGATGAAAGCCTTTTAATTTTTTAGCAAATATTAAAGAAATATGTCATCAGCATTGTAAAAAACTAATTCAAGACACATTCCGTAACTTGGCAAAATTCCACATGCGATTACAGATTATATTTAAAAACTCAATTCCCTTGAATTATCCAACCAATGTATGATTTGCTCTTTAATGTATCCAACGCTCTCTTTGCCTGTCCATAAAATTGATATTTGTTTCCAACCCGCACTGGTTCTGAATCAGTAAGAACTGTTGATTCAAAACCATCATTTTTAAGTTGTTGCACAAATTTACCGGCATTAATTTTATCTTTAAAGGAACCCAAAATAAGATAATACGCTCCAGCATCAGTACTAGTTCCCGAAGCAGCAGTACTAAATATTGAGCCATGTTGCCTATACGAACTGTAATTACGCCCGTGATCTGACTTTCCATCAGAATAATCTCCAAATTCCTGTTTGACAGGTTCGCTGGTTAAATAACCGGGTATAAAAAGTTCTGTTCTTCTGTTTTCCCGATGCTGTGCTGGTGTACATGGCTGCGCAGAAGTACATAGGTTTATTAACTGAGATTCGCCATAACCAATTCCTTTTACGTTTGACTTATCGATCCCCTTTGAAACAATGTAATTAACAGCTGCCTGTGCGCGTAATTCTGACAACCTCAGATTATATTGTTGTGAACCTCGCGCATCAGTATGTGAACCAAGCTCCACTTTCATCTCAGGATTCTCTTTTGTGAATGAAACGAGTCGGTCAAGTTCGATCGCCGATTCAGGTAAGATATCCCATCTATCAAAATCATAATAGATATTTTTCAACACAATCTTTTCATTTACAACCATTTCAAGCTGAATTGTATCCCTAAGAATAACGCCTGCTTTAGGAGTTCCGATTGAAATTGTTAATTTATTGTCCTTGTATCCAAGAGCAGACGCAGTTGTATTGCACACTGAATTTTTCTTAAATAATTGAGAAATCATGCCATCAATTCCGGTCATGCCACTTTTTTTATCACAAAAATTGACCATCGCTCCAGGGATCGGCTTTCTCGTTTTACTATTTACAACGACTACTTCCTGCAAGTAATCAATGTCTTTATCAAATGTCACCTTGTAAATATCATCATTTCCCGTACCAGGACGATTGGATGTAATGTAGCCATATTCCACATGTTCAGGTAAAGACATCGCGAAATCGTCAGAAGTACTATTTATTGGTGCCGGGAATTGGAAAACTTCACCATTCGGGTCATTCAACTTTTTGTAAAACAAATCGAAGCCGCCCATACTATTATGACCAGTTGAGGCAAAAACTAAAAATCGGGGTTGAAAACTATTTCCGGTAATAAATGGGAATTCATCTTTGCCACTAGTATTGACCTGAGATCCCATATTTACCGGTGTGTTCCATTTTCCATTTTTCCGGGTCGACATATAAAGGTCTGTCGATCCAAAACCACCAGGCATATCGCTGGTGAATACCAACGTGTCGCCAGAAGTACTAATTGCAGGATGCCCGACTGAATATGCCGGATTATTAAAAGGAAATTCCTCAACAACAATCCATTTATCCTTGATTTTTTTTGCAACAACAATACGTAATTTAATTTCCTCACTTCTAAACGGTTGGTATTTTATTAAAGGGTTCACATAGTTTGATTGGGTCACAAACAATTCACCAGTTTTACCGCACCAGGATACTGGTCCATCATGAAATCTGGTAATAAATTCTTCTAATGGTTGACGTTCACTAACAACATTCCCATAAACATCAATTGCAGCTTTGTATAAATCGTAAAACTCCTTTTCTTTCAATTCTTTATCTGACTTGTCAATAACTTCATCACGAAATGAAGAAAAATAAATAGAATCACCAATAACTGCCGGACCAAAATCACTCCGGATTGTATTAGACCTTATTTCAGAAACTTTTACCGACGATTGATCAAACAATCCGTTTTTAGCAGGTTGGGAATTACCTATCAAATATGAGATCAATATTGAGACAAGGATGAATGTGCGTTTCATAGATTCCTTTGATTTTAAAAGGTTAAAAAAATCTCCTAAATGACATCCGAACGATAAACTTCGGTGCTGATTTCTGAAAAAATGATAACCAAGTGATTTTCAAATAAATAAAAATTAAAAATAACGTGGAGACACATATTTCTTCTTCGTAAATGCAATCTCATATGAGATCATCACCTCATGAACGCCCTGTTGATAGTTCCTCAAATCGGTAAATGTAAAATCTGCCGCATACCCTATTCTGAATTTGTTATTTATAATCCACTGAGCAATTACGCCAAATGCATCTCCGGAACGGTACATTCCACCAATCCAAAATTTCTCAGCCAGTAAAAAATTAGCCGATATATCATATTGAAATGGACTTCCAACGCTGGCTTTAGTCATAAACGTAGGTTTAAACTTGACGCTTTCCGATAGATTAAACACGATACCTCCGGCAAAATAAAACTGACGGACTTCTGACATCGTAGAAAAATTTCCGGTATTTTCATTGAAACTATTTTGAATAAGCCGGGGTAGCGATAAGCTCAAATAGTACTTTGATGATGATAAGAACATACCAAATCCAAGATTTGGCATAAATTTATTCTCAACTACACCCAACAATGCCTGGTCAGGCGTACCATCAGGATACGGTTGCAAACTACTAAGGTCATTATTGTAATTAGTGAACCCACCTTTTAGACCAAAGCGTAAAGCAACAATATCGTTAAGCATAACGCGGTAAGAATAATCCATATTCACCATAAAACGACGCTCAGATCCAAGTTTATCATGAACTACATCAAATCCTATCCCTACATTCTGGCTCGTTAAAGGAGTTTGAAACGAAAAAGTTTGAGTTGTTGGATGCCCGGTAAATCCAACCCATTGATGCCTGCTTAATGCCAAAAAACCCATTGTCTGCCAACTTCCGGCATAAGCCGGATTAATTGTCTGAAGGTTGAAAATATATTGAGTGTACATTGGATCCTGCTGACCAATAGAATACAAAGGACCGCTTAATATAAGCAATGCCAGTATAGCTTTTCTTAATTTATCCACGATTTTCATATTGGTTCTTATCATACATTTCATTTAATTATCAATGCGCTTTTGATTGAATAAATATTTAGCTATTTCCCGAGGAAGATAAAGCCAGTCAAAACCTTACCGTCACCCAACTTGAGAATGTAATAGTAGGTACCAACAGGTAATTCACCGTTCATCAAATTCAATTTATTCGCTGATCTACCATTCCAGAACGCCTGATCCTCACTTCCCCAATAGTCCAGATTGCCATAATGGTCTTTTTTGAATATCAAATTCCCATTGCGATTAAATATTTGCATTACAGGATTTTCATAATTATACAAACACCTTACCTTAAAATAATCATGAACCCCATCGGCATTCGGTGTAAAAACATTCGGAACAAAAACATCACAGTTGGCATCTTTTCCGACAATTATTGTCACTGTAGCGACAGAACATAATGCAGGGTTCCCATTGTCGCAAATCTGATAGGTAAACGTATCAATTCCGATAAAATCAATTACTGGTTGGTAAGCAATATCACCATTTAAAGATATTATGAGCTCTCCATGAGTAGGAGGCTGCACCGGAACGACATCTAAAATTATATCATCTCCCTCTATATCAAAGTCATTAATAAGAATATTTGCTTCAAGCTTATTGTTTTCCTTGGCATCTAAACTGTCTGCCATAGCTACAGGCGGATCATTTACAGGAGTTACCGTGATATTGATAAAAGCTGATGAGGATAAACCTTCAACATCTGATACTTTATAACTCACCTGTGGTACGGTCCCGTTAAAATTCTCCAGTGGCACAAATGTATATGTGCCATTCATATTAATCAACAAAGTTCCAACACCATCAATTGTAGCGACAGTTTGAGGCATGTAGATCACTGAACCGATTGTGAAAGACTCAAGAGTCAATGTTTTACCTTCAGGATCAGAATCATTACTGAATAAATCTCCAATTGCCGGGGTGTCTTCTGTAATGGAAATATTGTCATCGGCAACAATAGGAGGCCTGTTTGCTAAAACCACATTAACCGATATATTCGCGATATTTGAAAGAAATCCGGAATTATCGCTGACGACATACTGAATTACAGCAAGTCCAAGATAATGTGACAAGGGAGTAAAAATAACAACACCTTCAGCTGATACAGAAAAAATTCCTTTATCTGCAACATTATAAGTTGTCTGCAAACCGGCACTCAAAGGATCAAGATCTACCATTGCAACAGCGATCGTACCGTCAGCATCTACATCATTTGCAACAACATTAATTGTGACCGTTTTATCTTCGATACAAACGGCTGCATCATCATTTGCAACCGGAGGTTCTTGTACTACATATGTACCAATCTTTAAACAACCATTTTTATCAGTAACACTAACTGAATACGATCCAAATTTCAGCCCTGTTAAATCTTCAGTATTCGCGGTAAAAGATCCTGGTCCAGACCATTTAAAATCGTAAGGAATTGTTCCACCAGAAATTGTAGCATCAATGGTTCCATCGGTTGCACCGGCTTTCGTCACATTGTACCCTGCGACTACAACGGTCAAAGGAATTGCAGACTCCGAAACCGTCGCTGAAGTAGTTTTTGAACAACCGGCCGCATTTGTAACTTTAACAGTATAAATACCAGGTGCTATTGCACTTATACCTGCACCAGTATTGGAATAAGATAATGGACCTGTCCATTCGTATGTGAATGATCCGGCACCCGTAGCTTTTGCAGTTAAAGAACCATCATTCGAACCTGTACATGCAACATTCTTAATCACAATATCTTCCAGAACAGGTAAACTTCCAATCTGAACCTGTGTTGACGCAGTATAGGTACCGCATCCAGCTGAAGGGGCAATTGTGTAAGAAATTGTATATATATACGGTGTACTTGTTCCAGGTACGATTGCACCTGATGAAGGATCAATCGTAAGTCCAACAGTAGCGCTGAAAATGCCGCCTGCTGAACCAGAAAGGTTTACCGGATGTGAGGTTATATCGTCATTACACAGAGGTGCATTATAACTTAATGTTGCAAAAGGAGCAGGAGTTACAGTAACATTAGTCGAAGCAGAAGCTGAAGGCCCGTTGCATCCATTAGCTGTGACACTTATCGTGGCTATTCCTGAAAAACCGGTATCCCATGTTACTGTTCCTGTTGTTCCAGAACCAGAAATCGTATTCCCAACTCCTGTTACTGACCAATTGTAGCTTGTAGCATTAGCCGCAGTGGTTGTATATGTTGTATTTGCACTTCCCTGGCAAATAATGGATGCCAAAGGAGAAGGTATTACCGGAGAACCGACCGGAGGAGCAATGGTCACAATATGAGTCCCGGTAGATGGTCCGTTACATCCGATTGCACTTGCGACTATGGTGCTTGTACCACTCCATCCGGGAACAAAAGTTACTGCTCCTGTACCGGCAATTATGGTATTACCTCCGGATAAGGAGGCAGCATCGAGACTATAGGATATTCCTGAAGAGTTGGTTGCGGAAGCCAAATAGGTTATTGTTTCTGCACCCTGGCACCTGGCGGATGTTGAACCCAATGCAAAAACAGGTGTACCAACAGTTGCTGTAATAGTTACCGAATGGGAAGCTATTACTGATCCATTACATCCGGCTGCGCTGGCTGTGACAACGCTAATTCCACTCCAGCCTATATTAAAAGCTGCTGCGCCAGTACTTGCATCAATTGTATTTCCACCTGTTAAGGAAGCCGCATCAAGGCTGTATGTTATTCCAGTCGTGTTGGTAGCAGTTGCGGTGTATGTTACCGAGCCAGCACCCTGGCAACGAGTAGATGTTGAACCTAGTGTGAAAACCGGCATGCCAACTGTTGGAGTAACTGTGACTGTAGTGGAAGCAGGTGCTGATAGCCCGTTACAGCCATTGGCGGTTACACTAACCGTTGCAGAACCCGAAAAGCCAGTTGCCCATGTTACAGTTCCTGTATTTCCAGTGCCCAAAATTGTATTTCCCGGGCCTGTTACAGTCCAATTATAGCTTGTTGAATTGGTGGCCGAGGTAGTATAAACCGTATTTCCACCTCCCTGACAGATAGTTGAAGCTGAAGGTGTCGGTACGATCGGGGTTCCAACTGTTGGAGTCGTGGTTATTGTATGTATTGCTGTTGTTGGGCCATTACAACCAGCAGCACTGGCTGTGACAACGCTAATTCCGCTCCAGCCTGCATTAAAAGTTACTATTCCTGAACTTGCATTAATACTATTTCCACCTGTAATTGAAGCAGCATCAAGACTATAAGTTAAACCAGTGCTATTTGTTGCAGTTGCTGTGTATGTTATGGAACCCGTACCCTGGCAACGGATAGATGTTGTACCAAGAGAAAAAACCGGGATACCAGCAGATGGAGTTACTGTAATTGTGGTGGATGCTGAAACCTGAGACCCATTACAACCCATAGCAGTTACGGTCACCGTGGCTATACCTGTAAAATCACTGGCCCAAGTTGCAGTTCCGGTAGTCCCCGAACCAGAAATAGTATTCCCGGTTCCTGTTACTGACCAGACATAACTCGTTGCATTGGTTGCTGTCGTAGTGTACAATGTATTAGGGCTTCCCTGACAAATAACTGCGGCTGAAGGCGATGGAGTATCAGGCGTTCCAACATTTGATGTGATAGTTACAGTATGTAAGGCAGATTTAGGACCACTGCAACCAGCTGCGCTGGCTGTGATGATGCTTGTTCCACTCCATCCAGCAGCATAAGATACTGTTCCAGAGCCTGGGTCAATACTATTTCCACCCGTTACAGATGAAGCATCAAGGCTATATGTTATTCCAGTGGAATTCGCAGCAGTAGCAATGTAAGATACAGAACCAACGCCCTGACACCTGGTTGATGATGATCCAAGTGTAAAAACAGGTGTACTAACAGGAGGGTTAACGGTTACTGTAGTGGAAGATGAAGCAGTAGATGCGTTGCAGCCATTGACTGTTACGCCCACAGTAACAATTCCTGAAAAACCAGCTGCCCATGTTACAGTTCCTGTTGCACCTGTCCCTGAAATAGAATTCCCTGTCCCAGTTACAGTCCAATTGTAACTAATTGCATTTGTGGCTAAAGTTGTATAGGTAGTATTTGCACTTCCCTGACAAATAGTACTTGAAGAAGGAGTTGGAACAGCAGGAATTCCAACTTGAGGAGTTACTGTTATCAAAACAGATGCAGAATTTGCAGATGAACAAACGCCACTTTTTATAACCGCTCTAAAATAAGTACTGGAATTAAGTATGCCGATAGTTGCGCTGCTTAATGTGGCTGAAATTTCTGCAATATCAGTGGGTGAAGTAAAACCAATATTGTCTGATTTTTGCCATTTCTCTATATTGCCTGTAAATCCGCTTAAAACAAGGTCGGCAGCTGAACTGCCAAAACAAATCGTTTGATCAGCGGCGATTGTCCCACCTACGGAAATTGCATCTACTGCGACTTTAATATATGTTGCTGCAAACGCGTATGGCGAGGAGCGCAGACCCTTAATATAATAAATACCTGCTCCTACTTTTGAAGGATCAGGTATGGGAGTTAACAACGCCTCGTCAGTATAATAAGTATAGGTAAGACCTGGCGTTGAACCAATTGTAATCGCAGGCTGAGTAAGATCAACCGTGGCAGGAAAACAAACTGGCGCAGGATCTGTAACCTGGATTGTGACCCCTTCGGCAAATACCTGACTAACAGTCGAAAACAAGAATAAGAAGAGTATCACAGGCAGTTGAGAATACGATCGACTTATCCTATTAAGAACAGCGCTTATTCTAACATTTAAGTTTGTATTCATGTCCAGGTATATTTTGCAATAAATTTTATTTCAACACAGAATTAGAAGACAGTTCTCAGTTCATTCTAAATATTCAAGAATAAACCGCTTAATGAATTTTATTATTCTGTCACTGTAATTGGTTTAATATCAAAACACCCAATTGATGATGTTCCTTTTATAAAATAATCACCCTTCCCTACTAACTTCGGTGCAAGTACTTGTAATGTTGCCGCAGAATCGTACCAATAACTAAAAGTAAATCCTGCATCAGAGCCAGTAGTGATCAACGGTGACGTCAAATCAATCATTTCTTTTATTGAACTGATTACTTTCAAATTTGGCTTATCCATGACAATCACTTTTACGGAACCAGCAACCCAAGCTGTTCGGGGATTCGTCAGTAGTCCTTTAATATAATAGGTTCCTGCCGGAACTTTTGTGGGGTTTGTTATCGGAACGCTCAATTCCGGATCAGTGTAATAGCTAAAAATCAGTCCTTCAGTGGATCCGGCTGTGATAGCAACTGAAGTCAGATCCATGGTTACCGGATAACAGACAGGTGCAGGATCACTAATTTTTAAAATAGCCAAACACCCTTGAGCTCGAATACTTTCACTCGAAATCAATAGAATTGAAAGCATAAACAATTCAAGCAATACCATCCTAAACTGTCTCATATTTGGTGCACAAGTCATGTTTCCGTTTATATCTGTCGTCGTTTTCATAATCTGTCTTTCATTATTAAATAAAGTCATTGGGGTTCAAAAAGGAAGAATTCAGGAAAGTAATAGCAGCAATGACGACTGCATCGACTATCAACTGACCACATTTTATTATTGAAAATATAGTTCCCGCTATTTCCAAAAAACACCACCTGACTAGGATTAGTTCGCATTATTTTAAGTTGTCAAAAGCGATTAAAAAATTTAACAAGATGAAAAAAAATAGAAATTACGAAGCTTTTATGCCATTAATCTTATGATAGAATTCAGCATTTGTTCAGTTTTTATCACGCTAAATCAATTAATGACAATAATAAATATAAAATACATATTCTGAATGTGTTACATTTATCACGACTTTTTTTTATAAACAAAGTTATTAACAATGTTGCCAATCAGAATTTTTACTACTACCGAACAAAAAAAAAGACTAACCTCATTCAACCATTAATCAATTATTTACCAATTAATTACATTTATCACATAGGAAGATTTGATCGCCCTTTTATCATAAAAAAGAGAAAAGGAATTTATGTTAGGTGGCCAGATTATCTATTGCAATGATCTGGAATAATATAACTTCTATTCAATTCATTTTAAGCCACTAAACCAAATTGGGGAAAATTTAATTTAGCTATCATTAACGACCTGCTAAAGACTACAAATGTAATTCCGTTTTAACGGGAATGGTTCCCTGATTCTAAATAAATTAGATCGTGTAATCACCAATCCAAATAGATATCTTTATAAATATCAAATAGTTAAGCGTCTGAGATTTTCCAATTGCAATAAGGATAGAAAAGAAGTAAAACTTCGAACAGTCAAATATCAGAATAATATGCTGATATGATCAGCACAAACATTCTAATTAAATGCAGAAAAAGATGAATCTAAACAAGATAGAACTCAAATCAACCAAATATATTGAGAATAGCCTGGTTTTGTATTATACCTTATGAAATACAAACATCCAACTATCGTCTAATTCTTCTGATTTTACTGTCAATGCCTCAAAAGCCGGTGCTTTTATTCCATGATGAAAGTAACACTTGCCAGTATACACCCTTGCCTCATCCCATATATTCTTACCAATAAATGAGTTCAGCAAAATCTGTCCTCCTTCAACAATTAGCGATTGAATTCCTCTTTCGTATAAATCTTTTAGAATTTGATCCAATTCATTGCCATTGAATAAAATTTTTTTGAATTCCAGATTATCTTTTCCGGAAACTTCTTTTGAGGTATACACGACTGTCGGAATGCGTTGGTCAAACAAAGAAAGTTCAGCAGGTAGCTTCATGCTCTTATCAATCACCAATCTTAACGGCGCTTTACCAGACCATTCGCGAACCGTTAACGATGGATTATCTTTCCTTGCAGTATTGGTACCGACGAGAATAGCAGATTCGTCTGCCCGCATTTTATGCACAGCAATTCTTGACAAATCGTTTGTTATCCAGGTAGACTGGCCATACTGCTCATATGAACGGTCAATATCGATAAAACCATCGGCAGTCTGAGCCCATTTTAAAATAATATATGGTCGTTTTTTTTGATGAAAGGTAAAAAAACGACGATTCAGTTCAACACATTTATCTTCGAGGTACCCCTGTAATACCTTGCACCCGCCATTCCTGAGTTTCTCAAGTCCCTTTCCGGCTACTTGCGCAAATGGATCAATTGTTCCAACAACTACGTTTGGAATCCCACACTGAAGAATCAAATCCGAACAAGGTGGCGTTTTACCGAAATGAGAGCAAGGTTCTAACGTTACATACAGCGTCGAATCCCTCAGTAACTCTTTATTTGTAACGCTATTAACTGCGTTAACTTCTGCGTGCGATTTTCCATACTCGCGATGATAACCTTCTCCAATAATGATACCGTTATGCACAATTACGCAACCTACCATCGGATTCGGGGAGACATATCCCATACCCAAACGCGCCACCTCAATTGCACGTAACATATATTTTTCTTCGACATCAAAAAGTCGCTCCATCATCCGCTTTGCTTATCTTTGTAAAAAAAATGCAGGTTGCAAAAAAACTAATTCGTGACAGTCTATCTCAACTATATTGTGAACAAGAGATTGAAAGTATCAGCAAACTAATCTTCGAAAAAGTTCTTGGATTTTCCAGACTGCAGGTACACCTAAACCAGCATCAAACAATTTCATCGGCGAATTTAACTCAAATAACAGAGATTGTAAACCGTTTAATTCAATTTGAACCAATACAATATATTTTAGGTGAAACTGAATTTTACAGTCTACCATTAAAAGTCAATCCTGCAGTACTTATTCCCCGCCCTGAAACAGAAGAACTTGTTGACTGGATCATTCACAATTCCCCTCCGATAAATCCGATCATTCTCGATATTGGAACCGGAAGTGGTTGTATTCCGATAGCATTGGCTAAAAACCTCACAGGAGCAATAGCTGAAGGATGGGATATATCGACTGATGCGTTAACGGTTGCAAAAAAGAACGCCGAAATAAATCAGGCAAAGGTTAATTTCGTATGGGCAGACGTTCTTAACCTGAATTACCCGGCTCAAAAGCAAAAATATGATATCATTGTTAGCAATCCCCCTTATGTAACGACATCGGAACAACTATCAATGCTTAAAAATGTAGTTGATTATGAGCCACATGTTGCCCTTTTTGTGTCAGATGCAGATCCGCTGATCTTTTATCGTAAAATAGCGGAGATAGCAATCAATGCACTAAAAACAGGTGGAAAGCTATACTTCGAAATCAATGAACAATTTGGAAATGAAACAGTTGATTTACTGTCAGTAAAAGGATTCAAAAATATCATCTTGAAAAAGGATATCAACGGCAAGGAAAGGATGATAAAAGCAGATTGGGATAATCCGGCGATTTAAAACCAGGTAATTCCTTTCGTTCTGATAACATCACCTCATTCACCCGCCGGTTAATAATCAAATTGTTGAATTTTTCTCGACTATTCTAATCGGTCGGTAAGAACGCATACCGATTTAAACTGTCTTTTTCCAAATTGCAACCCGAAAAGTTCAACCCGAATAATATAAATCCCCAGACCCGCCTTCTGATGATTCCCTGTAGTCCCGTCCCATTCGATAACATCTTGCGCACCAATCATAAGATTGTTTGCCAATCTCCTAATTTCCAAACCACCTTCGTTATAGATCCGGATATTTACTATCAATCCGGACTGACCGGGAGAAATTTTTATCAGGAACCGATCGTTGATACCATCATCGTTGGGTGAGAAGATTTTAGGATCAAAAGTGACAATATCTGACTTTTTCGGAATAAAATCTACTGAAGAGTTCTGATAACCTGGAGTTGCAAACCCGACAGTTGCTGAGGCAGAATGCCAATTCAAAGGATCTGTAGATGGCTTCGAAAAATTATTTCTTTCAAGCGAGATTCCCTTTACATCACTGATCATCGGATGATGCATACTTTCCAAATAGCAGAATTCATCAATGATTTCCAATTCCTTATTCAACAGCACAACACAACCTTCATCCAGATTATAAGCGGGAAACTTTTTCATTTCGTAGATGCATTCCGGGCAAGCTGAATAATAGTTCTTTAATAAAACATCCGAATCAGAAGTAAATGTGGCATACTGCATATCCAACATTATTTCCGATTTATTCGATAAGAAATACATGGATTTAATTTTCTGGTCATTATCCCTTGAACCAAGATATACCTCCCCCAATTCAACCTTTTTCCCTGAGTGATTATAGATCTCGACAAAATCGACTCCACCAGGAAATGGATTAAAAAGCACCTCATTGATCAGAAGATCACCCAGCTTTGGCGTATAATACCAGAATTCATGACGCTCTATAGGAGATTTATTGCTACATTCATCGGCTAATCCATCAACAACCAAATTGTAAATAACTCCATTTTTCAGGGTCCCTTTCGGAAAGTATATTAAATATTTCAGGCGAATCTTATCAAACAGTATGCTATCCGGCGCAGGAAGTGAAGGGAGATAAGAAAATAAATCAGCTGCATTTAATTTCAAATCGGGCATTTCAGAAACGCACACCTCAAGCAAACCCGGATTGGCAACGATTACAGAACCGATTGTCGGGGATAAATTATCACGATTATCTCTAAACAGTGAGTTTTCCGCGCCTGGCGTACCACCATTCTCTGCTATTGAGGTTCCCCAGTTAGAATCCGGGCCGCACTTTCTCAACGGATCAATCCGCTCCAACGAACATCCTCCATCAGAAAATCCTTTTCGATGCATGGCTGGTGTGTAACTGAAGGAATCGATTAATACAGTTGGAGCGGAAAAAAGCTTAAGGTTAACACCATCGTTGGCAAGTGCTAAACCCAACACTTCCAGACATGCACCATAACTTCCAAAATTTGCATTGCCGCCGGTTCCACAGAATATTAAATATCCACCTCCTTCTAATGTTTTGTCCGACAGCAATTTTTGTTTTCCATTCACTTCAAGTATCCAATTCTTTAGATTTATAGGAAATTCGGAAGTGTTCTTTATTTCAATATATTCTGCATTGGGAAGTTTTACCACAGGTGTGGGATCAGCCATCAGCTCATTAAAAACGATGTCTCCAAATTGTGCAGTTGGGATAAATGTATAATCGAACTCACTATTTGTCAAAGCCATTCCTCCAAGGTCAACGAGGTTTTCAATTGTCAAATGCAAATTCATCTGACTAAAATTTCCCAGTTGCAAGTAGACACCTGCCGTGTCACCAGCAGCTTTTCGTACTGACATCACACTTACGGCAGTTCCATTGCTTGTTTTGACCTTGTAATTATCCGCTTGCAGAAGTGCAACTTGCTGCATTGGTTCTGAGAATAAAAGAAATATTTGGTCTCGTCCGACTGAACGAACTTCGTGTACAAATGGGGCACGGTTCTCAAAACCCATCGAAACATCATCGACCCAGATCTGTCCTCCGTGCGCTGTATTGAATTTATAGTATAAACCTATATTGCTGAATGAAAAGTTCAGCAATTTTTCACTTCCGGTTTTCTCCTGCGACCAAACCGTTGATGCACCTTCCTTGTATCGAACCTTCCATAGGCCATATTCATGCGATACTACAACTTCGAGTAACATTCCGGGCTTCCAAACCAAGTCAGTCTGAACAATGTCCTGCACTGCTTTCCCATCCTCCATTCGGCAAAGCTTCAATAGATTATCACCACCCGCCAGATTTATGCCAATGGCATATCCATTCGAAATGGTAATATCTGATTTATCTGATAATAAGAAAAAGCAGAACTGCTCGGTTGCACCAAAAATCCAGTTGCCATTTTTTAGTTTAAAATTCCAGGTAATCAACCCATTATTAAAACCAGCAACCTGGATTTTCCGATTGATATAACTTGAACTTCGTAAACCGGTTACTGCATGTCGCAAGGAATATTTACCAGAGAGTGAAGACTGATTACTGATGTCCCATTGAGCAGCATTCTCCCATTCTCCAAACTGGCCGTTTTCGAAGTCGTCAGTAAACATAAATTGCCCTTTACTTTCAAATGAGGTAAAAAACAACAAGTAAAAAATAAATTTGTAAATATTCTTGCTCATTTTAGATGAAATATTAAGAATATTCAATATTTTTGCTTTATCAATCTCCGGGAATAGTTTCCGTCGGAGTTTTTATAGTTAAAGTTAATAAATCTGGAGCAGAAATGAAAATAGCAATAGTAGGTGTAAGTGGCGCTGTCGGACAAGAATTCCTGCGCGTTTTGGATGAACGAAATTTTCCGCTTGACGAACTGATCATCTTTGGTTCAGCTCGGAGTTCAGGAAAAGAATATACGTTCAAAGGCAAAAAACTGATCGTTAAGGAGCTTAAGCATAACGATGATTTTAAAGGCATTGATATCGCATTGGTATCAGCCGGTGCTGGTATTTCTAAAGAATATGCCGATACGATTACGAAATTTGGCACGATCATGATAGATAACAGCAGTGCATTCCGAATGGAAAACGATATTCCACTGGTTGTTCCTGAGGTAAATGCTACAGACGCTAAGAATATGCCCCGAAAAATAATTGCTAATCCCAACTGTACAACTATACAGATGGTAGTTGCACTTAAACCGATCGAAGACCTATCACATATTACAAGGGTTCACATCGCAACCTATCAGAGTGCAAGCGGTGCAGGCGCTTCGGGAATGGATGAGTTACAGGTGCAGACGAAGCAGGTTGCGGACGGAGAGGAACCAACCGTTGCTAAATTTGCTTACCAGCTTGTGCAAAATCTGATCCCTCATATTGATGTATTTACAGATAACGACTACACCAAAGAGGAAATGAAGATGTTTCACGAGACCCGAAAAATTATGCATTCCGATATCATGGTGAGTGCAACTGCAGTCCGTGTTCCGGTTCTCCGCGCACATTCTGAAGCTGTGTGGGTTGAAACGGAGCAGGAAATCTCGCTTGAGCAAGCCAAAGCTGCCTTCGAAAATGCTGAAGGTATTATAGTAATTGATAAACCCGATGAAAAACAATATCCTATGCCCTTGCTTCTTGCAGGACGCGATGAGGTATTTGTTGGCAGGATTCGTAAGGACCTCACAAATCCAAAAGGATTAACTTTTTGGTCGGTTTCGGATCAAATTAAGAAAGGCGCAGCCTTAAATGCGGTACAAATAGCAGAATATCTTGTAAAAGAAGGTGTTGTAAAATAAAGTATACGAAGTTCTCAAAATCCATTTTTAATGAAAAAGCTGCCGGAAATGGCAGCTTTTTCATTGTCCTTTAACTCAAAATTCTTCGTTATTTCGCAGAATCAGTTTTCGTCATAAACCTGATAAAGAAAATCATTGAAAGGAAAGCGTTTGATATGAAGCGTCTTCACTTCGTCGTATAAAACCTTTTTAAACTCTTCGATATTTGTTTTTTCCTTTGCAGAGATAAAGAGTGTAATGTTTTGATGCTTACCAATCCAGGATTGTTTCCAATCTTCAAGGCTCATATTATCTTGTGTGGATGGCTGCAAATCGTCTTCTTCCTTTTCGACGAATGTAAAGGCATCTATTTTATTAAAGAGGTAAATCATCGGTTTGTCGCCAGCGCCAATTTCTCCGAGAGTTTTGTTGACTACCTCAACCTGCGATTCAAATCCGGCATGTGATATATCAACCACATGAATCAGTAAATCAGCTTCGCGGGTTTCATCAAGTGTCGATTTAAACGATTCGACCAAATGAGTTGGCAATTTCCTAATAAAACCTACCGTATCAGTTAATAAGAATGGTAAATTTCCTATAACAACCTTGCGAACAGTTGTATCAAGTGTAGCAAACAACTTATTTTCAGCAAAAACTTCCGACTTACTGATCAGGTTCATAATGGTCGATTTTCCGACATTGGTATATCCGACCAGTGCTACCCGGATCATATTGCCTCGGTTGCGCCGTTGAACGCTCATTTGGCGATCAATCTTCTCCATGTTTTCCTTTAAAAATGAAATCCTGTCGAGAACTATCCTGCGGTCAGTTTCGATCTGCGATTCTCCGGGACCGCGGGAACCAACCCCACCCTGCTGACGCTCAAGATGCGACCAAAACCGGGTTAACCGGGGAAGCAGATACTGACATTGAGCCAACTCCACCTGGGTTTTTGAATGAGCAGTCTGGGCTCTTTTTGCAAATATATCGAGGATAAGATTGGTCCGATCGATTACTTTGCAGTTTAAGACCGGTTCAATATTCCGAAGATGAGTCGGTGAAAGTTCATCATCAAAAATAACTGTATCAATATCATGGACTTTGACAAAATCTGCGATTTCCTGAAGTTTACCAGATCCTACAAACGTAGCTGGATGTGGATTTTCTAACTTTTGAATAAATCGCTCCCAAACCTCTGCACCAGCAGTATCAACAAGGAATTCGAGCTCGTCCAGGTATTCTTTTACCTTTTTATCATTTTGTCTGCTGGTAACCAATCCAACTATGACTATTTTTTCTTTTTGTTCTGAAGTATCATGCATTTTTGCCATGGTGCAAAAATAATACAATTTGAACAAAAAAAACCCGATTCATCTGCTGACGAACCGGGATTATATTCTAAATAGTAATTTGACTATTGAAGCTGGAAACTAATCGGAACTGTGAAAGATACGCGAACCGCTTTACCACGCTGCATTCCTGGCTTCCATCTGGGAAGCGACATTATCACACGAAGCGCTTCTTTATCTATTGAAGGGTCAACCCCACGAAATACTTTCGCATTAGTAACATTACCTTCCTTATCGACCACAAAATTTACAAATACCTTACCCTGAATACCGTTTTCCTGAGCCAAACTGGGGTATTTAATTGCGGCATTGATATATTTACGCATTGCCAATTCACCACCCGGAAATTCCGGCATATTTTCTACCACAACGAAAATCTCTTCCTCAATTTTCTCTTTTTCTTCAGTCACAATCTGGGCAACCTCAACTTTGGTTTCCTTTGTGGCCTCTGAATCCATAATTTCAAGATCGTCAATAATTTTCGTATCGTCATTGACAATATTTAGAATTTCTACAGCTGCAGGTGGAGGAGGAGGTGGTGGTGGTTTAACTTCTTCCTGACGGGTTATTGGAATCATCTCCTCACTAATATCTGTGGCAGCAACCTGCCCAAGAGAATCGGCCTTTGTAACTTTCTCCGTATAGGTAAAAGCAATTAGTACGATTGCAAGGGAAACGAACATCCCAATCTGGAGGAAAAGCCCTCTTTTACTTTCCAGATCTGCTTTCTTCGACTTCTTGAGTTCCATAATTAAACTATTTTCGAGTTGCTTTTTACGCTCTATTTAACGGCATTAAAGGTAAGCATTAATCCCCAAAAGTATTCAGATCAGTATAATTTTTTGAATCGCGAACCCACAAACAGACAATGTAATCCCTAACATTCTGAAAATTAACCCCTCATAAAACAAACAGTTCCTTACTGTTTAAATAAAAAGGGATATAGCTGTTTTTAACTTAGCTTTAGTTATTAAAAACTGCTTTCATATTTATAATTTCGATATTTATTGCAGGAAAGAATACATCCCTATATGAAACTGATACATATATTGCTGAGATTAAAAAATATATATACATTTGTTGGGAACAAACAACTTTACCTTATACTCAAGTTATGAAAACAAAAAATTTCAAGTTCATTTTCACACTTTTGTTGGCAATCACCACATATTCTCTCCATGCCGAGGAGCCAGGTTTTACGGGAGAATGGAATCTAAACAAGGAAAAAACCGTTTTGCAGGGCAGCCAGATTTTCCTGTCAAAACTTACGATCATGGTCAAAGGTGACAGCTTATTGACCACCAGGACTTATGAAAATACTGACGGCCAGGAATATCCTTTTGATGAAAATCTTTCCCTTGACGGGAAAGAGAGTAAAATTGTCATTTATAATATGCCGAGAACAACCAAGGCAACCCGTTCGGACTCAGATGGGACCTTGATCCTGGATTCAAGTACGACTTTTAATAGGGACGGTCAGGATGTCGTTATGAATTCGAAAGAGATATGGAAGCTGGAAGCGGGCGCGAAACTCCTGACGATCAACGTTACTACAAAAATGGCAGACCGGGAAATTCCAGGAACTCTTTATCTTGACAGGGTCAAATAAGTCCTGATCCTCTGTTATAGCGAATTTTTTATATGCATTGAATTCAGGGAATATTTCGTTCCGATTATTCCCTGGAGTTGAATTTTTAGCGGCTGAGCATTAGGTGTTCAGCCGATTTTTATTTCTGTCAATAAAATGGATTTAATGTTAAAAAACAGTCGAATAAATGCGGTAACCCGGAAACGCTTTACAAAAAGTGTTGAGGTTTATTGAACTTCCCAAATCCCGAAGATTTTGAATCCGGCTCATTTCCAACAGTTATCTGGCAAAAAACTGGCAAATCGAAAATCGGAGTTGATTTTCATCAATGAAACATGAAATTTTCGGTGATGTCAACTATTTGTGTATTAAAATAAATATATCTTTGTGGCCTCAAAAGGGGGGATTAGCTCAGTTGGCTAGAGCGTTTGACTGGCAGTCAAAAGGTCATCGGTTCGATTCCGATATTCTCCACTGAAAATCAAAGAGTTGTAAAAATAAAATTTTGCAACTCTTTTTATTTGCATACAGTTTGCATACACGCAGGTATTTTACTTCCGAAAGTCTTTGAAATTATACGACATTATTTCAATCATTTAA
>JBBRZE010000021.1:0-65882 GCA_038236995.1 Bacteroidales bacterium
ATTCCGGAAAATATCAAGGAACAATTAATCGTCGAATTGTATTCGAAATAAAAATAATTTTTAGGTTTATGGCAATTTTAGCTTTCCAGAAGCCGGATAAGGTGATAATGATCGAGTCGGATGACAAAATCGGTAAATTCGAATTTCGTCCGCTTGAGCCTGGTTATGGTATTACTATAGGTAATGCACTTCGCAGGATTTTGTTATCTTCTTTAGAAGGGTACGCAATCACAACGATCAAAATTGAAGGGGTAGAGCATGAGTTTTCTACAATCCCCGGTGTAATAGAGGATGTAACCGAGATGATCCTTAACCTGAAACAGATCCGTTTCAAAAAGGTTGTGGATGACTTCGACAGCGAAAAAGTGTCTGTGACCATTTTTGGTCAGGATAAGTTCAAAGCTGGAGATATCAATAATTTCATCACAGGATTCAGAGTTCTAAACCCGGAATTGGTGATCTGCAATATGGAACCGGATGTGAAACTTCAGATTGAGCTTTCAATCGAAAAGGGACGCGGTTATGTTCCAGGTGCTGAGAATAAACCTTCGGAAGAAGAGTTTGGAGTAATCCCGATTGATTCTATTTTCACCCCAATCAAAAATGTAAAGTATGATATCGAAAACTATCGTGTCGAACAGAAAACCGACTACGAAAAATTGGTGATCGAAATCACAACTGACGGATCTATCTATCCTAAAGATGCCTTGAAGGAAGCAGCTAAAATTCTGATTTACCATTTTATGCTTTTCTCCGACGAGAAAATTACACTCGACTCAGATGAGAAATTTGCCAATGAAGAATTCGATGAAGAGATTCTTCATATGAGGCAGCTTCTTAAAAACCGGTTGATCGATCTTGACCTGTCTGTCAGGGCATTAAATTGCCTTAAAGCAGCTGATGTCGATACACTTGGTGAATTGGTTACTTACAATCGCAACGACTTATTGAAATTCCGCAACTTCGGAAAGAAATCACTTACAGAACTTGACGATTTATTGGTTAACCTCGGTTTGAGTTTCGGGATGGACATCAGTAAGTATAAATTAGACAAGGAATAACAGAAATGAGACATAAAAAAAGTTTCAACCATTTAGGGAGGACAACTTCACATCGGCATGCAATGCTTTCAAATATGGCTAATTCACTGCTTATCCACAAACGGATTAGCACTACAGTAGCCAAAGCCAAAGCATTACGTGTATATGTTGAGCCAATCATTACCCGCGCAAAAAGTGATACTACTCACAATCGCCGCGAAGTGTTCAGCTTGCTGCAAAGCAAAACAGTTGTTACAGAGCTTTTCCGCGATATCATACTAAAAATCGGTGATCGTCCGGGTGGTTATACCAGGATTTTGAAAGTTGGTAACAGACTTGGTGACAATGCAGAAATGTGTATTATTGAGTTGGTTGACTATAACGAGAATATGTTGTCTGCGCCTAAGAAAGAGGCAGGCAAGAAACGCAGATCAAGGAAAAAAGGTGATGCTGTTGCTGAAGGAGCTCCGAAAAAGGGAGCTGCTGCGCCAAAAGCAGAAGCCAAAGTTGCTGAAGAGCCTGTTGTTTCTACCGAAACTGAAGATAAAGCTGAATAATTTTACAGTTATTATATTAGAAAGGGCAACGAAAGTTGCCCTTTTTTTTGTCTTTTTAATTCGTTGCAGCCAACATTTTCTCCTAAACTTTGTTTATGAATTGTTATTTGTAGTGTAGTTACGAATTCTTCTCGAAAAAATCATATATTTGAACGAACTAATAGGCGATCACATGGACTATATTAAGAAAAAGCTAATTGAAAAAGGTGAAAAAGAAAGAGCTGTTGTAAAACGGTTAATAGGTGAATTTGGTGAAGTTGTGGTGGAAAATGTCAATATTGATCAAATCCTTACAGGAATGAAAGGAATGACAAGTTTGCTGACAGTTACTTCAAAACTTGATCCTGAAAGCGGAATCAGGTATCGCGGGCATTCAATCCCCGATTTACAGGAGAAACTACCTAAAATAAACCCGGATGGAGAACCATTACCAGAGGGTCTTTTTTACCTGATGTTGCTCGATGAGATGCCTACCAGAGAGGATGCCGATCATTTGAGCAAAGAATGGTATAATCGTAGCCATGTGCCCTATCATGTTATTAAGGTTCTCGAAGCAATGCCTACAACAAGTAAGCCGATGACGCAGTTCAGCACTGGTATCATTTCGATGGCAACTGATTCGATCTTTCAAAAAGCACACAGGGCAGGGTTAAATAAAAATGATTATTGGGATACGACCTATGAAGACGTAATGAATCTGATAGCCCGTCTTCCGGTGATTGCAGCATATATTTATCGCCGTAGTTTCAAGGATGGCAGCTTTATTGAACCAGATCGTGATCTTGACTGGGCTGCTAACTTTGCACATATGATGGGATATGACAATGAGGAAATTTATCGTTTGTTCCGGATGTATATGTGTATTCACGCTGACCATGAAGGTGGAAACGTTTCTGCACATGCTACGCATCTTGTCGGTTCTGCATTGAGTAACCCTTATTATTCTTATGCTGCCGGTATGCTTGGACTTGCCGGACCATTACATGGGTACGCGAACCAGGAAGTGATGTACTGGATTTCTGAAATGTTGAAGGAAATAGGTGACAGTACCGATGAAAAAGTAGTACGCGAGAAGATTGATGCCTACGTCCGTAAGACAATCTCTGAAGGTAAAGTAATACCAGGATATGGCCATGCAGTATTGCGAGTGACCGATCCGCGATTTACAGCCCAACAGATATTCGCACAGAAATACGTGAAGGATGACAACCTGATTAACACGGTTAACATGCTTTACGATATTGTACCTCCAATTTTAAAATCATTGGGTAAGGTTAAGAATCCATGGCCAAATGTTGATGCCTTTTCAGGAGCACTTTTACACCATTACGGAATAAGTGAATATTTCTTCTATACTGTAATGTTTGGGGTGAGCCGTGCATTGGGTGTTTTGGCTCAGTTAGTCTGGGATAGAATGTATAACCTTCCGCTCGAAAGACCCTCGTCCGAAACGCTGGAATGGTTCAAAGGGAAAGCAGGTATTTGATAAAGTAACAGATTTATATTTCAATAGGGGACCCCAAAAGTCCCCTATTTTTATGTTTAAATTTGCTGTTGCAAGATGATTGCTAATTCCTTCATCGAGGCATAAAAGATATAATTCAAAGTGTAAACGATGAAGTATGCCAATATAATTAATTATAGCTTGATTGTTGATAGGGTTCAGAATTTGCGTACTTTTATTCTTTAATTTAAAAGTTAATCAAATTTGTTCAAAAATACCACAATCAGGTTTAACCTTATATATTTACACAATGAAAAGTATCAAAGGATCCAAAACTGAGCAGAATTTGCTCAAAGCATTCGCTGGAGAATCGCAGGCACGTATGCGGTACGATTATTTCGCAAAGCAGGCCAAAAAAGAGAGTCTGGAGCAAATCTCTGCCATTTTTGAAGAGACTTCAATGAATGAACGCGAACACGCCAAACGGTTTTTCAGTTTTCTGGAAGGTGGTCCGGTTGAAATTACAGCAACCTATCCTGCAGGGAGAATTGGAACAACACTTGAAAATCTTCAATCTGCTGCTGAAGGTGAAAATGAAGAATGGACTTCATTATATCCTGAATTTGCAAGAATTGCTGATGAAGAGGGCTATAAAGAGGTGGCTGCCTGCTTTAAGATGATCACTAAAGTTGAAAAAGCACATGAAGATCGTTACCGCACCTTGTACGACAACCTTGAGTCGGGAAAAGTATTTAAACGTGGCGATAAAGTGATCTGGAAATGCCGCAACTGCGGATACCTGCACGAAGCCGCCAGTGCACCTTTGACTTGCCCTGCCTGTTTACATCCTCAATCATATTTCGAAATTAAAGAATCGAACTATTAATCTTTCCTTTTGGGAGATTGTGATCTGCCCTGTGTTATCAGTTGGTTGCTTTTTTAAGTACAAACGAATTGGTTACACAGGGTATTTTTTATTATTTAATTCTTCAAATAGACGGTATGGAGAATCTGGTTAAATATATCCAAGGGTTACCCAAAGCTGAACTTCATCTTCACATCGAAGGGAGTTTCGAGCCTGAACTGATGTTCAGAATCGCTGAGCGGAATAATATTCACCTGAAATATGAGTCTGTCGAAAGTTTGCGCGCGGCTTATCAATTTACCCAGCTTCAGGATTTTCTGGATTTGTATTATGCCGGTACAAGCGTACTAATTGGAGAACAGGATTTTTATGACCTGACCTGGGCTTATCTGGTTCAGGCAAAAGCAAACAATATTGTCCACGCAGAGATCATGTTTGATCCGCAAGCCCACACTTCAAGGGGAGTCTCTTTTGAAACTGTCATTACAGGTATTACCAGGGCAATCAATGATGGTCAGGAAAAACTGTGCATTTCCTCTCTGCTGATCATGTCGTTTTTACGTCATTTAAGTGAGGAGGACGCATTTAAAACATTGGAAGAGTCATTGCCTTATCGTGAAATGATCACCGCTGTAGGACTCGATTCTTCGGAACGGAGCAATCCGCCGGAAAAGTTTATGCGGGTATTTGCAAAGGCACGTGAATATGGTTTCCTGGCTGTTGCACATGCCGGGGAGGAGGGACCGCCTGAAAATATATGGGGCGCACTTGATTTGCTGCAAGTATCACGCATCGATCATGGCAATAGTTCATTGTTGGATGTTGATTTGGTTAAAGTGCTGGTGGAGTCCCAAACTCCGTTGACAGTTTGTCCACTTTCAAATAATCGGTTGAAAGTTGTGCACGATCTTTCTAAACATCCTCTCAAAATGATGCTCGACAAAGGATTAAGGGTCACAGTGAATTCGGATGATCCCGCTTATTTTGGCGGATACCTGAACGACAACTTTATCGCGGTTGCTGAAGCACTCTCTTTAACAAAGGAGGAAATTCTTCAGTTAGCAAAGAATTCATTTCTTGCTTCATTTTTACCCGAAAGTACCCGCAAAGCTTACATCGATCTTCTCAATGATTTTCAAAATAAAGAAGGACAGTAGGGGCATCTTAAAAAAAATGATTTCATAAAAATCTGTTTGATAATTAAATGTTTAATTGATCCTATCGGTTTTGAAGATTGATTTAATGTTTACTACAGGAAAATCATGTACGCATTTTGTGCCGTCCGGCACATGAGGTCGGTAGAATTTTATCGAAGCTCAGGTTCGCCTGTCCCATACATGACGGAACCATACCTTTTTAATTTTTTTAAATATAAGAATCGAACCATTTTGTATTTCCCGTTACTTAATAATTATACATCCTGATCATCAACAAATATCCAACTATTTATCAAATTTGTGATTGATCCGTTCGAAAGTTCATAAAACACTGTAAATCAATTAAAAGCATTGTTTATTGAAGTGAATTATTTATATTTGCATCCGCTAAATAAAAATTCATAAATGAAGAAACTTATTGTTTTTACAGGTATCGTATTATGTTTTAATCTTGCTTTCGCAGGAGGAATACTAACGAACGGTAACCAGAGTGCTCAATACATCAGGATGCTGTCGCGTAATGCATCAACCTCAATAGATGCTGTCTATTATAATCCGGCAGGTCTGATGAAAATGGATAATGGATTCTACATATCCTTACAAAGCCAGAGTTTATTTCAAACCAAGACGGTTGAAAGTGGTTTTCCATTGCTTCATACGGGAACATTTGAAGGAACGCTGACTGCCCCTGTTTTTCCGACAGCATTTGCGGTCTATAAAAAGGATAAGTTTGCATTCTCACTTGGTTTCGGTCCAAACAGCGGTGGTGGAAGTGTTGAATTCGATAAAGGGATTCCCTATTTTGAGAAAGATATCTCATCACTCGTTCCAAAGCTCGCCGGATTAAAGAAGTTGGGTAAGAATGTCAGTGATTATAAAGTTGATATTTATTTCAAAGGAGAATCGGTATACTGGGGAATACAGGGCGGTGTCTCTTACAAAGTCAATGATGTATTCTCTGTTTACGGAGGATTGCGTTATGTCCCGGCAACTACCAAATACAATGGTTATCTGAAGAATATTGAATTGAATGTTAATGGCACCTTCAAAAATGCTTCGTCATTCCTGGGTAGTGAAGTCGCACCACTGATGACAGGAGCTGCCAATAATGCAACAGGAGCCGCAGCAGGTGTTCAGCCTTTGATCACTGCAGGAGCCGGATCGTTTAATCTTGCACAGGTTCAGGGAGCCGGTTACATCAATGCCGCTACCCGTACATCACTCGAACAAGGATTGCTGGGATTGGGTGTTTCGCAGGCACAAATTAACCAGATGAGTATCGCACAGGTTCAGGCAACGTTTACCGCCGGAGCTGCTTCGCTGAATGGACAGGCTGCAACAATGGTTGGAACAGCAGCAGCGCTTCAGGATAAATTAGTCGATGTGGAACAGACCGGTACAGGATATACACCTATCTTAGGTTTGAATATTTCGCCCGCTCCGGGATTGAATATTGGTGTAAAATACGAGTTCAAGACGAAGCTGGATCTTACCAATGCTACTGTAATTGACGGAACAGGTAAATTTCCCGATAAAAAAGTGACCGGAAGTGATCTTCCTGCCCTCTTTTCAATCGGAGCCGATTATAAATTGACACCTAAACTGGATCTTTCGATGTCATATAACTCCTACCACGATAAAGCGGTAAACTGGGGAAACAACATCTACGGTGAACATCGTACAATGGCAACAAACGGTTGGGAAGTTGCAATAGGCGGACAGTACCAGTTATTGAAGAAGTTTGCTTTGAGTGCCGGATATTTACATACTGAAATGGGAATTTCAAAACAATATCAAAGCGATTTCAGCTACATTAATTCCGGAGATTCATTTGGCGGTGGTTTCGAATGGAAACCTTTGCCACGATTTACTGTCGATGCAGGTATGATTTGCACGTTTTACAAGGACGAGAATAAGGACTTTATTGATCCCTCTTTTGGCGCATACTCCGAAACATACAAAAAAGGCAACATCGGATTTGCACTAAGTCTGGGTTACCGTTTCGGTGGAATCTAATCGATCGTGAAATCCTGACTTCTTCAGTTCCTGAACAAGTTAAGTTTTCACGTTAATATTACATGGTATTATGAATTGGTGATTGCAAAGATAAAGGAGGCATTTCTGTTATGGAAAGAGCCTCCTTTTTTTATGTTTTACCGTTAATATGATGATCTCTCTGAATCTGGTCCTATTTTGTATCTTTATCAGCAAATTTTATAAAGTGATTTAAAATTATGACATCAGAAAAGGCAGATAACTTGTCGCAATGGGTTGAAAGCTATACGGCCGAACTTTATTCATGGGCATTTTATAAACTTTCTGATTCCGAGCAGGCTAAGGATTTGGTTCAGGAGACTTTTTTGGCTGTAGCTGAAAACATCGATGGATTTAAAGGTGAAAGTACTCCAAAGACATGGTTGTTTTCAATCTTAAACCACAAGATCATCGACTTCTATCGGAAGAAGGTCTCTCAACCTGTCTCCATTGAAAGCCATTCTCTTTTAAATTATTTTGAGTCTGATGGCGACTGGCAGGAGAATAAAAAGCCTCGAAACTGGCAGAATGAGGAGGATCATTTGCTCGATGATGATGAATTTCAATCTGTTCTTAAAAGATGTCTTGATGCATTGCCAGAGAAATGGAATACCTGTGTTAAACTGAAATATCTTACAGAAAAGAGTGGCGACGATATTTGTCAGGAACTGGGGATTACACCGTCTAATTTCTGGCAGGTAATACATCGGGCCAAGGTGCAATTAAGGGACTGTGTCGAGAAAAACTGGTTCAACAATTAATTCAGTTAAAAAGATGATGAAGAAATTGATGCATATACTCTTTCTTTCGTGTATAAAAGCGACGGAATTGATTGAAAAGAGATTTCATTTTGGGCTTTCCGGCAAGGAAAAACTGCAATTGAAAGTCCATAAAATGATGTGCGATGCCTGTACCAACTATGAAAAACAGAGTATATTGATCGAAAAAGGGATTGAACTTCAGCATAAAAGAATGTCCGACAATACTGATTTGTCGCAATTAAAACTGCAGATAGCGAAACGCATCGAAGCAAGTAAAAAATGAACGAATCTGTTTCCAGGGCCATAAAAGTTGCTTTTGTAGTAGGTATCATTCTTAATTTGATCAACAATCCCGGAATCATGCTGCTCCGGTTTAAAGATGTCAATATTTACAAGGTATTATTGACCTTTATTGTTCCGTTCTGTGTTTCGCTTTATTCATCGGTTCAGGCGAATAAAAAAAAATAAAAATTGTTTGTCAGGTTTCTGTTTTTGTACGACTGTTAGGTTGTATTTAAAATTATAAAACAAAAAAACAGAAATCATGAAAACAGTTAAAACAATTTTCGCAAGCGTTATTATTTTGGTATTGGTTTCAGTTTCAGCCTTCGCAGAAACAGGAGCAAAAGTTATTGCAGTTATTAATAGAGCCGACTGGTGCCCAACCTGTCAGCAAAACGGCGAACGTGCAATGGCAGCCTTTATGGCGAACAACAAGGACATGTCCATTCAATTTGTGGCGAACGATCTTACCAACAAGGATTCACAAAAGAAATCAGCCGAAGAATTAAAGAAATTCGGTTTGGACGATGTAATCAAAAAGTACAATGGAACCGGAGTGGCTTATTTCTTTAACTCAGAATCAAAGGCTTTGATCAGCCAGGTCAGCGTTGCAAAAACAGATGAAGAACTCGCAGCAGCCTTACAAACCGCAAAAGAAGGACTAAAGTAAATTGATTTGGGATGGACAATCCGGGTCTGTTTGACGGAACGGATTGTCCAATTCATCTCTGAATGGATTTATTAAACCTATAAATTAAAAATATCATGACAAATAAAATTCAAAAAGCCTTTTTAGGCGGGATCGTCGGTACAGCTGTAATGACGATGGTAATGTTTATTGCTCCAATGATGGGGATGCCTAAAATGAGTCCGCCAGAAATGCTCTCGAAGATGATGGGATTTCCGATCATTGCAGGCTGGATGATGCACTTTATGATCGGTATTCTCTTTGCACTTACTTACGCCTTTATTTTTATCGATGTAGTTAAGAAGCTAAAAAACAATATTTTGAAAGGTGCAATCTTCGGAATGGCCGTATTTATCTTTGCACAGATAGCGATGGCCATCATGGGTGCAATCATGGGTGGTACACCGCCAATGGAAGGAAGTCTGTCGTTAATAATGATCGGAAGTATTATGGGTCATGTAATATTCGGAATTACAGTTGCGCTGTTTGTGAAAGAATGAAATAGCAAAGCATTGGCCTTTTCAATTAGCCTGAAATACCATTATGCTTGAATCAAATCTCCGGTATTAACTGGATTATCGGGATTGAATATTGCATAAAAAATGGAGACATTTTCTGTTATGGAAAGTGTCTCCTTTTTCATTGGCTTTCTGAATGACGATCTCACGCGTTACAAACGTGCGGTAGCGCAGTGTTTGTAGTTTATAGTTTCTTCGCTTTCCTGGATTTCAAATACGCTTCCTTCATTTTCAAAAGATCAATAGTTGAACAATCAGCAATTAATGCTTTGACTATTTCTAATGGCATATCGAATTCGTCGGTGAAATTGATACAACCCTTTTGGAAATTTGCCTTAGGCAAAAGCGTTTTATATTTTGTATGCAATTCAGTTGATCCATAAATTGGCATTGCATGTAACGACATATAGTTTTTAACACTTGATAGACCGTATTTCATCATCCCTTTTCCTTTATAAACAATCATCACTTTTCCCATCATGGTGCCCACTTCGGCTACTACCGTTTTATCATTCCCAATGATCGTTTCATGGATATTTGTCAACAAGTTTTGTCTTTCAGCTGGTTGACTTGATAGGTATGCTTTTAAGTCCATATCGTTCTATTTGTGTTTTATACGCTGTCTGCCACATTTGGTTCACCTAAGAATCATAGCCGATTGCACCGCTTGAACTCGCTACTGTATCGGCCATTATTTATGCATTGTTGTGGAAAGTGTTTCCTTTTTCATTATGAGATGTTTACGATCTCCCTCGTTTGCAAAGAGAGGTTTATGGTTGTGAGTTTGCAACTCATTTTAATATTGTATGATATAATAATCTTTGCAAACGACTGACAACTAACCCCTCGTTACAAACGAGGGGGATTCGGATTGTTCCCTTACATTGATCGTTGCAACGATGGATTAACTTTTCTGCATTCCCATTTTGGGAATATAAAAATCGGTTTCTGTCAGATTACATTTTTGCGCAATTCGTTTGCAATAGGCTAACCGTCCTGCAATATTGGTTCTTGCATCGGAGCCAAAAGTAAATTTGATTCCTTGTGCTTTTGCTTTCAATATAAATTCTTCGTGTGGTGTATGTGCCATGTCGTTTATTTCAATGGCGATGTTGCGTTTTTTTGCAGCCGCGATGATCAGTTGCATCCGTTCCTCCGTCCATAACTGATAGTAATCGCGCGCTATACAAACAGGTAAAAACAAAGGCCAGCCAAAAATAGTAATTGGTTCAGTATTCAATACTTCGAGCGCATAGTCCATATACCGCTTCATGAAATCTTCCGTATCATCAATATAGGTGTCGAATTCCCAAATTCGCCAGGTATCACCGTTTCCCATTGGAACCATTTGCGGATCCATCAGAATATAATCGATCTGTGATAACAGTTCGGCGGAATAATTTTTGCTCCATCCTAAATAAGTTGGCTGAAGACCAATATACACCGGATATTTTCTCAGATTTTGAATGTATTTTTCCAGATCATTGTCGTCTTTTAATGCCCACGAAATGGGATGATCAACAATGCCGAATTTCACATCACATTTTTTCCCTATTTCAAGAATCTTCTCAATTGTAAACTCATTTGTGGTATGAACATGCAAATCAACGACTGGAAAACTATTTTCATTCGCTGCATTACAGTAACTCAGTAACGGTGATGTAAGAAGTGCCCCCGAAGTAATGGCTGTATTCGTAATAAAAGTTTTTCGATCCATAATCAGGTAATTTTATTTGTTGATGTTTTGAATAAATATTTTCGATGATAAAGTGTATACAAAATTATTCAACACTTCCTGAAACCAAACAGCCCTGACAGAATAATTTGATAAATGCAGTAAATTAATGAATTAAACTTATTTAAATCCACGTCAAAAATAGGTTGTACAATTAAGAGACGAATGAACCCGGGTTCATAAATTGGTTTTGAGGAGTCTTTTTTTATCCGGCATATGATATAATAATCGTTGCAAACGACTGACAACTAACCCCTCGTTACAAACGAGGGGGATTCGGAAGTTTGTATTTGTTATTTTTCAAAGGCTACTTCTAAAACTTTTTTCAATTTAACTAATTCATAGTCATCTTCTTCTTGCATATTATAAACCATAATCCCTTTTTTATTGATTAAAAGAACTTGAGAAATAAGAGAAATGCCATATCGGTTGATCAAATCACTACCTTGAAATATCTGTGTCCATTCTGCATCAATCTTCTTTAGTGCTGTAATAAAATTATTATAGTTTTTATCAAGAGTTACTGAAATAATTTCCAGTTTGTCTTTTGGATATTTCTCACGCAAATTTTTTATTGTAGGCATTGTACGCATACATGGTGCGCACCAGGATGCCCAAAAATCAAGCAAAACGTATTTTCCCTGCAAATCACTTAATGAAACTAAATTGCCTTTAATATCTCTAACACTAAAGTCAGGTGCTTCTCCCCCTTTTTTGGTGTGTATTTTACCATTCAACTTCTTTACAATCTCATTGCCCTCAAAGGTATTCTTTAAACTATCAGGAAAAACCTGATGGTAAAAATGAAGTAAACTATCAGTTGTTAAGTTGGTGCGTCCTGTAAATTCATTATTAAATACCCGTAAAGAATAGTACTGATTTGGATTCAACTTTATGTATTTCAATTCTTTTCTTTCAACTTTCTCAAGCTTCTCATTCAGGATATTTAGAAATTTTTCATTTGCCCTAATACTATCCTTATTTTTTTTATAATATAAATTTGCGTCTTCCGATTCATTAGCTATAAATTTGTAAAATTGACTTTCTCCAATGTCAGCAAAAGTTGATGCATTTGTCAACCGATAATTTCTAAACGGATTTTTAGTCTTAACAATTTCTTGATAAAAACTAATATTTGCAGACAAACCTGGTACCAAAAAAGCAAAACATGGTATACCATCCGTTTCGGTAGAATCGGGATAAACAAAGGTAATAGTTGCATAGCGTGAATAACAACTATCTGAAATTGTAAAAGAGCCGTTTGTAACGATTGGTTTAAATCCTTTCTCTTCCTTACCATTGTTAAAAGACAAACCCATTTTTGAATAATCAATACCAGAAGGGAGTCTTACACTTACACTTACCTTCTTTTGACCAAAAGAGGTTTGACTTAAAGCGATTATTAAAACCAAGAGTAAATAATTCAATGATAAATTCATAATGTGTCAATATGAAAATGGGGGTGATCTATAAGTAATTTCGAATAAATTGGCTAAATAAATAAAAACTTATACTATTTGATAATAAGTCAATTAGGCATGTGCGGTTATTTAACAGCACATGCCTGCATTAAAAGATTACATTGAGGTGGTACAATTTAGGGTTCCGCAATAAGAATTAGCGCAATGGCCTTTACCATCATCATAGCAACCATATTCCGTGCCACCCTTCATGCAAGAACCACAAGTACCACTTCCCGCCATAATTTTGCTCATCTCAATTCTACTGAGTTTGCCTTGAACGTTTGCAAGGCTCATTTTTTCTATTTTCATTTTTAATATAATTTTGAATTTTAGGATATAGTAGTTGCAAACTACACCGTTAAGTTATTTATCCAATGGCAACTATAAGTATTATGATCCATACATGTCATTGAATTTTTCTTAGTTTTACAAGGCATAAAGACTTATGCAATTAATCACAATTTAAAAACAAGATAACTCCAATAAACAAATATTTCATTTTAAAAGATTTTATTTTATTGAATAGATTCAAGTATTTTGGATTTTTATTTCTTCACATACTGATAGAGTTTACTCCTGACCAGATCCTTTCTTACATCCAGAAATTCAATATGTTGATCAGGAAAGACAAGTATGCTTCGTGGAATACCCTGACTCGCATATTTTTTCCATATTGAAATATTTAAAGGATAGGCAGTTAGGTTACGCCATGGAATTGAGTCACTAAGGACTTGTTTTTTAAATGTTGGAATATAGCCTTTATCATCTAAACTAATACTCACCATTTCAAATGCCTCATTCTTTAGATCATTATTTATTTGCTTTAAAAGCGGGATTTCCTTCCTGCAATAAACACACCATGATGCTGTTAAGTTAATCAATGTATATTTTGAGGAATCGATTATGATTGTTTCATTATGATTGTTCAAAATATTCTTCATGGTTAGATTTTCGAATTTGGTCCAATTCTGTAGTAAACCTTGTGCAATTTCTTTTCCAAAAACAGAGTTTTTAGCCTTTTCAGAAAAAAGATTGAACACCGATCTCGCATCGGCAACAGAACGATACTTATTCAGATTATTCTTCATTGTAATGATCAATAGTCTCGAATCGGGATAATCTTTTGCAAGTTGCCTGTATTCTTTGATACATTGATTATAAGCCTGATAATTAGTACTTTTTAAACTATCAGGGAATGAGCTAAAATCAGGACACTTTTTCAATGCCTCCATCCCTGATAATTTAACCGGGATAGTTGAAAAATTATGTAATATTAATGTTTCACGATCTTCATGCGTAGTATCTGTATTTAAATAGACTGCTTTCATTTTAAGATCATTCCAATCCGGTATATTCACGGGGACATCCTCCTTTTGAGAAATAGGTAGTTGCTCCACAGCAGAGGATTTATATAGGAATTGAACATACTCATGAATTCCTTTTTTTGCATTTGTATTACCTAAAACAAACCTGTCCAGTCTTGTCCATATTTCAATTGGGATTTCAAATTTCCAGTTATAATGGTCCTCAGTTTTTCCATAGAAAAGGGCCAGATTACCCACCGTATCTGAAGTTGCAATCCTAAGTGAGTCAAATCGATAACCCTCCAATGAAAATTCAAGCGAGGCATGTTTTTGTCCTTTTGCGCTGAATACCAATAGGCACAATAAAATGACAGTACCGTAATTTTTCATTTTGATAAACTCTATATTAAGTTGAAGGAGACGTTAAAAAATACCATTTCCGTTCGCCTTGTTTGTATTCTAGAAGTCTCCGTACTTTATTCTGTTTTTGATGCGCTTTATTTGATGTGGCTAAAGCCTCTTTTGCTTTTTACTCATTTCTCATTCAGCTAAAACATACTGCAATAGGTGCCTCCTAACATTTATCCATTTCCGTTGCTTTTAAACCACATAGTGGATTGCAATTCCCGTAACCGAAAGGTGGCGGAATTATTATCCGCACCTGACCGGTTGTGCTTTCTTAAAATCTCCTTTCATTACACACCTTCGACAATTGCAATTCCTGGTAAAGATAATCTATCCGAACAACAACACCTTTAAAAAATAAATATTTATTGTAACAATTAATTTGAGCTTTACGTATAGATAATCATGCAATCAGTTTGGAGGCAATTACATTAAGAAATCCGCGACCAATGATATATACTACCTGTTTATGTATCTATGAAATTACGCAGTTGTTAAGAAACAGCGGCGTCGAAGCCCTGTCAGGATCCCAAATTCTGACAGGGCTGAGGGCTTTGGCTCCGTGGTTTTGATCCCGTTTACCGGGGATGGACAATTACAGGTACTAAAAAGCATTGGAATCGTGTATGATTACGTCGCATCTTTCGGAGATTGTGAAATTGGGAAAGGGAAAAAAATCCTTTTTTTTATGGTCTGAATACCCAATATTGAAGCTCTCCGAAAAAATCTTGAATTAATTTTATTATTGACAAGAAAAACGCTTGTGTTTTACCAAAATATTTGTATATATTTGTATTCGCCATTTTTGTTTGTTTTTATCTGAAGGTACAGAGTTACTAAAGAACAGTGAATTAAATATATTATTCTGCCGCTCTTCTTGTCAGTCAGCTTTCTTTCTTAAACGATATAATTTTGTTTTTAAGCATTAATTATTAACTAACAAAAATCAATCTCCATGAACACAAACAAGAAAAGTCATCAGCAAAATGTAGACAACATTGAAAAACTAACCAAACAGTTCATGACATTTGAGCCTGTCTATAATTGTTCGGAACCAAGACTTTCGATTGCGAACCAGCAGCAACTTAAAACGAGTGGTGATGAAGTTTTAGACGTCATAATGACGGCAGAAAGCGACTGCGATCATGCTGTATCGGAGCGCACTGCCGTTTTTGAAGGCATGGATGTTTTAGTCACCCGCGTTGTCAACGGAGTACGCATTTCGGAGGTGTCGGAACAAACGGTCCAGCAAATCGAATCGATTGTACGCGATTTACGCAATAAAAGAGCGGAAGAGATTATACCCCCGGTCGAAACTGAGGATGGTAAGGTAGACGAGGAACAAGAGAAGCACAATAAAATACGCAATGGTTCATTTGGCACAAGAGTTGAAAATTTCAACAAGCTTATCAAATTGTTGCTTACAATATCAGCCTACAGGCCGAATGAAGAAGATCTTAGCATCGAATCGCTTAGAGTTAGGTACGAGGCTTTAAAAAATGCCAATTCACGTTGTATCTCAATGGATGCTGTAGCCGCTGCTGCCCGCCGGCAACGCCAGATCGTACTTTATACCCCTAAAACCGGATTGGTACCTGTTGCTTTGGATTCGAAATTATACGTTAAATCGGCTTATGGAGCTAACAGTCCGCAATACAAATCAATTAGTGGTATATTATTTACGAAGATTCAATAAACAAGAATTACTAGTGGTAAGGTTTCCGGGAACATGCGTCAGGAATCTATAAAATAGCAACTAAAAATTCCCTGTCTTCGATTCGCAAATCTGGCAGGGAATTTTGCATATTAGACAGGGGAGCTATCAGGAGCCAGATGTGTTCAGGAATGTTGCGACAGTGCTCAGGAATGTTGTGACAGTGATCAGGAATGTTGTGATAATTCTCAGGAATGTTGTGATCGTGTTCAGGAATGTTGTGATAGTGTTCAGGAAGGTTGCGACAGTGCTCAGGAATGTTGTGATAGTATTCAGGAATGTTGTGATAGTATTCCGGAATGTTGCGACAGTGCTCAGGAATGTTGCGACAGTGCTCAGGAATGTTGCGACAGTGCTCCGGGATTAATTTTTAAGACTATTCAGAGACTATTCACCTGAATCATTGGAAAATTTGGTTTGTTAGTGAGGGTTTGACTGTTTCAGGTGATGAAAAGTCAAGCACTCACCAGAGACGCGCTGTCATTCGTCGAAACGCTGATATTATCATGCAAAAACACTGTGTTACATTGTGTGCCCATCGTGCAACTCTGTGTAATTGATTGTTTCACAGTGTTGGAACAGTGTTGCACAGACCTGAAAAATGCATTTCTCACGTTTTTTAGGCCAAATCCTATTTAATCACTCCGGTTTCACTTTTGTATTCAGCGCGTCACGGATCATCTTCCGGAGCTCCAGTTGCCTGTTTTGAACCTCAAATCTTGCCGCAGGACGGTACGATTCGGCATACATGCATTTCGCCAGGTGGTATTTCATGTCGTCTATCGTGCCGGTAACATTGATGCCAAATTTGAAAGGGAGCGGACTGTCGACCACCGAAATATGATAGTTGAAACTAAGGTCCATGTTGTGCCTCCCGGCGACAATCGCTTTGTATTTATCCATTACAATCAGGAACGGATAAACGTCAATCTCCTGTTTAAATACAGTAAACTCGGCTGATAAACTGTCTACCTTATTATTCGTCTTTTTATTGAACCTTAATGTCTTTGCAATTTCGCTGAAAGTCGGTCCATCCATTAATACAAGGTCTTGCCCCTTTATCGATGCCGCTCCGCGTATCGTTGATTTCTTCGGATTGTAGAGCGAATCGAGGTACGTCTCGACCGCCATATGGAACTCGCCTTTCCCCCTGAACGATTTCAGCATCGGCATGATCGAATCAATGTCGGGGATCATTTTCAGCAACGCCTCGATTTCAACTCGCTGCATTTTGAGATCTAGACCCATGAAAAGATGATTTTTTCGCGGGGTTCGGTACATTGTTGTGATCTGCATCCTGGCTGCTGGTGTTGTTAAGTCGAAATTATCCAAAACCAGCAGTCCGTCTTTCACACTCACGGCCCCTTTAATCATCTTCGCCGAATCGACACCAAATGTTGCGGCAGCAATGTTTACATTCATCTGCAGATCCATCCCTTTGGGAACCATATAAGGGCCCCCGGCTGCATTGACCGAATCACTGGCTTCGCTGCCAATACCGCTTGTCAGATTCATCAGCTGCATCACATCGGTATGGTTACTTGCAAAGTCGAAATTACCTCGTAATAGTGAGTCTTTCCTGAAATACGACAATACATTCCTGAATTTTCCTGAAAGGCTGAAGTCAGAGTTGTCGATCTTCAGTTTACTCTCTTTGATATTAAAAACTTCAGGATCGAAATTCATTTGAATGGATGGAATTTCAAGCGGATAATTCAGCGACGACAGGTTGATTACTCCATTGTCGATATTTACAAATCCTTTTACAAGCCATTGCAGAAACAGATCTTTTTGTTGCTGGTCGTTTACAATGTCGGCATTCAGTTCGATCTTATTCATCTGCGCGGCGTTGCTCCCCATCTTCATTTTCAGGTTCTGGCTGCTGTATTCCAGTTTTATTTTAGGCTGAATCTTGTTGTTCAGTATATCGGCATTCAGTTTAACATGATTCGTATTCAGATGACTTGAACCCATTGATGTTGCCAGATTGCCGCAATTAAAGTCTAGTTTTATCCGCGGTTCTTTCTCTTTCCCTTTCTGCGGAAGCAATGAAAATTGCCCGGCAGGTTTTTGAGCTGCAAAATAAATGGTATCCATTACAGCAGCAACAGAATCAAGTGTGAAGGTGCAGACCACATTCGGAACGCTTGCCGTATCCATCACATCAGAGGTTTCCAACGAGATCAGTGCATTCGTTAACAATGCATTGTATGATTTCAGCTTTGTTGCCTCCAGGCGCTTTGCTTTTATTTTTACAGCTGCGAATTGTGTGTTTTTTGACGATTGTTTTGGGTTGGGCAATGCGAAATCAACTTTTGAGTAGTCTGTATTAAACGACAAACTATCGTATTTTGCATCGAAATTCCAAAGTTCCACTGAGCCGGATAGTTTCATTTTATCCAGTTGCATCTTTTCGACCTGCGATTGGGTGAAAAGTGATTTCACATGACCGGAAACTTTCCCTGTTAAATTCATCTTCATCCGGGACGGTATCATCGGTGCAAATTCAGAAAACACCAGTTTAATGTCGGAGTTCAGATCGCATTCAATATCGGTCAGCAGATGGGTCACCATCCCATTGGTTTTAATCGTTGACTTTGGTGTTTGCGCGGTGAACTGGTCGATGCGCAAATACGACAACGCATCGTTATTCATATCGGAATAAAAGACAACATCACTGTTGATATGACTTAACGGAACAGACAACGCATCATATTTAAGTGCACCATCCTGAAGTACCAGGTGCAGATCCATCAACGGCATCAGCGAGTCGGTGTAAAAGCCCTTTATTTTCCCTTCGGAGGAGAGGGTTCCTTCGGTGGACACAACGCCTTCGAAATAGGAATGCCAGGTGGGAGGTATCAACGTTAGTATCTCCGGAACAGACCATGCTTTAAACTGGTATTTCAGATCGGTGATGATTTGCTGGTGAAGGGTATCGTTTTCGACCGAGCCACTGAATGTAAAATCCAGCTTATTGACGGCAGCTTCGGTTTCGCTGAATGTCGCAACCTGTTTCGATAAAATAATTTTCACCTGCGTTTTGAGGGTGACCGGTGCATTCTGCAAGTAATTTACACTATCATAATTCACCGAAACGATTCCTTCGATCACATGTATGCTTGCATTGACAGTATCTGAAACCAACGACCCGGAAAACTGAGCAGTCAGATTATTCACATTTGCCTGCAGCTTTTGCGATTGATCGATGTACAAAACGTTTACGTTTGACAACACTACATTCTCCGTGTTTATAAATTTAAACGGCAATGCCGATTGGGCGGTATCGGCTTGTGAAACAATTGTATCGGAACGAATAATATCATAATTAGTATGGCCCAGACTATCGGTAAACGCATTGATCGTTCCATTACTGATCAGCAATTCGGTCAGTACGAGTTCATCACGCTTCCACCATGCTTCCAAATCGACAATACCCACAAATTGATCGGCACGAATAAGTGTAGGGTCCGGGGCATTTGGTGTCGGATTAATCAATCCAAAATGGTTCACTTTGAGTCCAAACCTGGGAAAAGTGCTGAAAAAGGTGAGTTCCACATCTCCAATTTCCGTTTTGCAGGTGATGTATTTTGCCGCCTGCTTGCGAACGATTGGCGTTAACTTCTCCGGGGTAAAAACAAACCATAAAGCAATGCCAATGGCCAGTAGCAGGAGAAATATCAACGACAAAAACAGAATAAGTACCCTTTTTAGATTTTTTCTCATGCTATCGGATTACTTTGTAAACGAATACGTTGTACCAAAGCTGTCTTTGTATTTTAAGGTATGGGCAGTCAGTTCCGTCACTGTATATACCTTAGGCACACTTCCGCCTGTTTCGAGAATATGAATGTGGGTTAATTCTGAGCGATCAAGCGTCCAGGTAAAAGGCTGCCCTTCGGCTTCAGTTACATTATCGGCGGTATCCCAGGTTGTACCGGATTTATTGCTCAGGTATTTATAATGAAGTGTGCCCGACACCCAACTTCCGATCAGGTAAGACTCCTGAAAAGACGGTTCTTCAATCGGTGAGCAGGAATTAAATATCACAGCCATCAAAACAACAAAGCAAACGATGATCTTCTTCATCTTCAAAATATTATTTATTAATTAAAAAAACACATTGCAATGGATTTCAATATTAGCATTTAATTTTCAATATAGATGCTAAATATGGAATCAAAGTTGTATTACAACATCATTCAAACAAGGGGAATCGTCCCAATGAAACTTTATAACCGGGTTTGGTATAAAAGCAATCGCCTGACCTGTTCAGGTGATGAACAAGCCAGGCGATGATTAATTTTTGTTGTGTTTCTTAACAGGATTCTAAAAACTAAATGCTTCGTTTTATTTTGTGTCGTGAACCACCATCGCGTGCGTAACCGGCATTGCTTTGCGGTAAACTGCCGAAACGCCACAGTAACGTTCGTGTGAAAGGTTGATCGCTTTTTCGAGTTTCTCAACAGGGAGATCCTTACCCCAGAATTCATAGATGATGTGCATGCTGATATAATGAACAGGCTGTTCTTCCGATTGCTCTCCTTCGACTTTAACATCGAAATTATCGAGATCAACCCTCATTTTTGCAAGGATCGAAACAACATCCATTGCGGTACAGCCAGCCAATGCGACGAGCATCAATGGTTTTGGCCGTGGACCAAGGTTCTTTCCGCCATTCTGTTCGCCGGCATCGAGCATTATTTTATGCCCGTTTACATCGGCTTCGAATGCCATCCCTTTTTGCCATGAAATACTAATATCTTGTCTCATATTTGAATAATTTGTTTTTTAAAGATCAGTTAAGAATTAATGCTATAAAAGTTATTCATTATCAATGTTTTTGTTGCCAAATTCTATTTTGTGTATTAATAATCATACGTGTCCGAACAGTTAGGAATTCAGATTGATTTAAGTTGTATGCTACCTCATATTTGCAATATGACTGATGGAATTCTTTTAAATCAATTCTGTTTTAATTATTTGGCTAAAGCCAATTTTCATTTTTCTTTTTTATCCACAGGCTGAAGCCTGTGGCAATTCATATTAAAATCAAAGCAAATAATATTATGCCTGTATTATTCATATTCTGATTATCGGCATTGAATTGCCTCCAGCTTTAGCTGGAGGACAAAGATGTTAAATTCCTTGATCGGCTTTAGCCAAAAGAATGCTTTCTATTTTTATTCGGACAGTTATGATTAGTAATTGATTGTTTTAATACAGTAAACACCTGTAGCGTTTCTTCTTTTACTAATTTTATTCCCCCGGATAAATCCGGGGGTTATTTATGTTTTTCTCCCAATGAGAATTAATTAAGCGAAACTTTCAGAACGTCACTGATCGCAGATTTGAACGTATCTTTTGGTAAAGCGCCCATTGCCATCTGTGGTTGTCCTTCGAGCGGGACGAACAATATGGAAGGGATACTCTGTATTCCAAATATTGAAGACAATTCCTGCTGTTCTTCTGTATTTACCTTGAAAATGGTCAGTTTGTCGCCATATTCAGACTGTAGTTCTTCAAGGATAGGGGCAACCGTCTTACATGGGCCACACCAGTCGGCATAGAAATCGATAATTACCGGAACTGTTCCTTCGAATTTCCACTCTTTGTTCAGTTCAAAATTGAATACTTTCTCTTTGAAACTTTCGCTTGTTAAATGTTCAAGTGCCATAATATATAAAATTTAAAGTTTAATTTAAAAACATGCTAATAGCAATAATTGTGGTACAAAAGTATTAAATAGTTTGGAATAAAAAAGGTTTTCAATAAAAATATTTGCTATTGGCAAAAAATGTGCTTGTAAATAGTTGTCTTCTTTGTAGTTTTGCAAAAAAAATAATTCAGCAATGGAATCGACGCCCGGAATATTGAGTTTGGTATATCAGATGAAGCAGAAATGTGCGCAGGTCGATCAGCAGTTGATGGATGATCTGAATATTTCGCAGTCGGAATTGCTCTTCTTCTCGGCACTCGACAATTGCCAGGGATTAAGTAGTCCTGAACTGGCAAAGAATATGGGACTCTCACTTTCGCGGATCAGTCGAGTTGTCGATAAATTGGTGGTGAATGGTTATCTCGACCGGAATACCGATGCTGCCGACCGCAGGGCGATTACACTTTGCCTTACTCCAAAGGGGAAGGAGGTCCGGAATAAGATCGACGAGGTTCGGAACGAGTGTGAAGCCCGGCTCATCGAAACAATTCCATCCGAAGAGATTGAGCGGTTCAGGGATCTGATTTCCAAAATTGTGAAGAATATGTGATTTGTTTTAATTTGATTTATAATTCAACAATATTTCAGCGCATTTACCTATTTTACTTTTAAATTGTAAAAAAACAGGCATAATTTGTTTTGTTTGTTCATATTATCATTGTGTTTTATTTATTTTCCCTATTTTTGTCACCAATAGTCTGATGGCAGCTTGCCGGAATGCAACTAATTAAAAAACAGATGCTTAATATTTCAGCTTAACTGGCTGACAAACAAATTTTTATGATCAAATTGATTGGGTTCCTGCTCTTTCTGCTGCCATTGGTGGCCATTTCTCAAGAAACAAAAAAAGAAAATCCTGTAACCTTTTATGGTTTTGTAAGAAACGATTTCTACCTCGATACCTATAAAGGTTTGAATGCTTTTCAGGACGTTTTTTACCTCTTTCCAAACTACATCGGAACAGATGCCAATGGTAAAGATATCAATCAACAAACAACAGCTAATCTTATATCGGTGGTCACCAGGGGTGGTGTCGCGATTAACGGACCCGAAATCTTTGGGGCAAAAACAACCGGTTGTATTGAAGTTGATTTTGCCGGAAAACCCGAAATCTTCCTGGTCCGGCTTCGTAAAGCATACACACTGTTTAGTTGGACGAAGACTAAACTTCTAATTGGACAGACGTGGCATCCGTTTTGGGGAAACGATGCCTTTCCCCGCATCGGAGCTTTAAATACAGGTTCGCCTTTTCAGCCTTTCAATCGTAGTCCGCAACTACGACTTGACTATAAAACCGGTGCATTTACACTATCTGCCACCGGATTGTATCAGCAACAATACTTATCGGTCGGACCAATCGGTTCATCAAATACCTATAAAAGAGACGCGGTGATTCCCGAAACCGTTTTAAGTTTTGAATACAACAAAAAAGCGGTCACCCTTGGTGCCGGGATCGACTTTAACCGGATCAAACCCCGTGTATCGACCACAGGCAGCGATGCAAAAATATATGTGACGGATGAATGTCTGAACAGCACTTCCTTTATGGGTTATGGAAAATATGCAAAAGGAAAATTGATGATGCTTCTGAAAGGGTATTACGGTCAGAATATGGCACATTTAACAATGGTTGGGGGATATGGCGTTGCAACCTACAACCCGGTAACTGGAAACGAGACGTACACAAACATCAACAGTTATTCGACCTTATTTAATATCACCTATGGTACCAAATGGAAACCAGGTCTGTTGATTGGTTATCTTGAAAACCTGGGTAGTACAGATCCGCTGGCCAATAAAAGTGGAAAAGCCGATATCTGGGGATGTGGTACCAACATCATGAATATGTCGCGCGTGAGTCCTTCCATTTCGTACAGTCTTCCTAAATTTCTGCTAACCGCGGAATATGAATTAACAACAGCTGCTTACGGTGTTGGTGCTATCAATTTTGATGATGGGTTATATGCGAACACACATTCGGTAACAAATAATGGGATCAGGTTGATTATGACCTTGTTCTTTTAATATACGACTTATGTATTGGGAAAAAGAGTTAGAGGTTCTTGACCGTAAAAATCTGGAGAAACTCCAGACTGAACGTCTGATGAAGACGCTTCGTCAGGCAGTAAATTCACCTTACTATGGCAGGATACCCGAAATCAATCACGCAATTAAAACGGGAATCAATTCGATTGAGCAGATCCGTGAACTTCCGTTTACAACCAAAGAACATCTAAGAAAAGATTTTCCGTGGGGATTTCTTTCAACGGATAAACGTGAAGTTGTCCGTTTGCACAGTTCAAGTGGAACAACCGGTAATCCGACCGTTGTTTATCACAATCGTCACGATCTAAGCAGTTGGGCGAATTTAATGGCCCGTTCTCTTTTTGCCGCAGGTGTTCGCGATACCGATGTATTTCAGAACATGGCTGGTTACGGTCTGTTTACAGGTGGTCTCGGCTTTCAATATGGCGTTGAAATGTTGGGATGTCTGAGCATTCCTGCAGGAGCGGGGAACAGTCTTCGCCAGATAAAACTGATGCGCGACTACGGAACAACTGTCGCTCATGCGATTCCCAGTTACCTGGGACGTTTGTATGATGTGTTTAAAGAGGAGGGACTCGATCCCCGAAAAGATACAAAACTTCATACTTTGGTGATTGGCGCTGAACCTCATACGGAGGAACATCGTCAGCGCATTGAGGAGATGTTTGGCGTAAAAGCCTATAACTCATTTGGCCTTTCCGAAATGAATGGGCCTGGAGTGGCTTTTGAATGTACAGAGCAAAACGGTTTGCACATCTGGGAAGATGCCTATGTGGTCGAAATCATCGATCCAATCACGCTTCAGCCGGTTGCTGACGGCGAAATTGGAGAGTTGGTAATGACGACACTCGACCGTGTTGCAATGCCTGTGATCCGCTATCGCACACGTGATTTAACACGTTTTCTTCCCGGTGAATGTAAATGTGGACGCACCCATCGACGGATAGACCGGATTGCCGGGCGTTCGGATGATATGTTTATTATGAAAGGTTGCAATGTGTTTCCGATGCAGATCGAAGGGGTGCTGATGAAATTACCTGAGGTTGGTGATGATTACCGTATTATGCTTGAAACGATTGATGAACAGGATGAGATGATTGTTGAAGTTGAAGTGAAAAAAGACTGGTTCAAAGGTGATCTTTCGTTTCTCGATAAACTTCAGAAGCATATCACGCACCTTATTCGTGACGAAGTGCTCGTCCGTCCGCTTATTAAACTCGTTGAACCGGGGTCAATACCCAAAACAGAGGGAAAAGCAGTCAGGGTTTTTGATCGACGGAAGAAATAGATTACCGCGAAATGAGCTGAAAAGACTCAGATCCACATTTGCATGATATTGAATCAATGTAGTTTAGTAGATTGTGTATTTCTTTGTGTAACTTAGTGTCCTTTTGCCTTCGTGGCGGAAAAATGGCCACATTTGTTTTAGTAAATTACAATCTTATCGTCAATTTGGGCGTAAGAAAAAAAGACGAGGCCACAAAGACACGATGCCACAAAGGAACACGAAGAAAATTTGCAAACTAAGCGACTTTGAAAGTTGAATTACATTTTGATTAAGGTTAAATCATCAATAAATAACTGACTATGACTTATCAGGTTTCAATTTTTTTGGAGAACAAACTGGGGCATCTCGAAAAGGTGACTGCAGTATTGAAAGAGTCGGAGATCAATATCCGTTCCCTTCACCTTAATCATACCGCCAATGGATGGGGCATCTTAAATCTCGTGGTTTCAAATCCTGAGTTGGCGTATCAGTTGCTCAATGAAAAAGGAATGTCTGCTGCGCTGCGCGAGATTGTAGTGGTTAAAATGACCGACAAACCCGGTGGTCTCGATGGACTGCTGAAGGATATCGTGAAGGCAGGCGTAAACTTTACGAATGCCTACGGACGGGTTGTAAACGATGGCGACAGCGCTTTCTTTGTAATTGATGTACAGGATATTCCCGATGCAAGGACTAAGCTCGCGAGTGTCGGGCTCGAAATAATTACGGATGAGTTTGTTTATGGCATTAAATAGCTATTCAAATTTGATTATGACAGAGTTGAACCCTTTCCGGGTTCAGATACGATTTTTATTTCTACCTTCGGTTATACCGGAGGTTATTCATATTTAAGTCCTTCGGACTTGTACTTTTAAAAAATCCGGAAAGGATTTAATCTGAATCGAAGATCGGCGAAGCCAATAACCGTGGGTGATAACCCTGCGGAAAATAATGTTAGGTTGTAACCCTGAAAGGGCTGAACTTTTTAATGTTTGAATTTTGCTAATTATAAATAGTCTCTATAAATTCATTCGTATGAAAAAAAATGATTTTTACTTTTTGATTCTGATCCTTGTGCTTTTCTGCCCGTTCTTTATTTCACCGGAAATATACTCCGGTTATAAAACGACGAACGCGGCACACCCTTTTCTGATTGGATTTCTTAAATTTGCAATACTGGCGACAATGGGCGAGTCGATCGGATTGCGGTTAAGGGAAGGCGTCTACAATAAAAAGGGATTTGGATTAATTCCACGCGCCATAGTCTGGGGTTTTTTGGGTATTACAATTGTGATGGCTTTTAAAATATTTTCAGCGGGTGCTCCTGCATTTCTGAAATCACTCGGGATAGAAGGAGCCGCTGAATCACTGGGTGGTCCAATGTCTGGATTAAGAATATTAACGGCATTTACAATCAGCGTTACATTGAACCTAATCTATGCCCCGGTAATGATGACACTTCATAAAATTACAGATACCCATATTATTAAGAATGGGGGTACAGTTGCCGGTTTGTTGAAACCGATAAAGATGGGCGACATCATTGCAAAACTTGACTGGAAAGTACAGTGGAATTTTATTTTTAAGAAGACAATCCCTTTCTTCTGGATTCCGGCACACACGATCACTTTCCTTTTACCGGTGGAGTTTCAGGTGCTCTTTGCCGCATTACTGGGTATTGCACTGGGAGTTATCCTCTCTCTTGGCGTTTTAATGTCTAAAAAAGGTTAATCTTAATTATCAGGATATGATTTGGAACGAAAAAATTGAATGTGCAAGTCGTGAAGAGATGGAGATCCTCCAATCTGAACGGTTGTGCGAAACAGTCAAACGTATTTATCACAATGTACCTGCCTACCGTAAAAAAATGCAGGAGGTTGGACTTACAGCTTATGATATTCATGGTATCAGCGATCTTCACAAACTTCCCTTTACGATAAAAACCGATTTGCGCGACAACTATCCATATGGGTTGTTTACAGTTCCGATGAGTGAAATTGTACGGTTACATGCTTCTTCCGGGACAACCGGAAAACCAATTGTCGTTGGTTATACACGCAGGGATATTCAGATGTGGGCAGAAGTGGTAAGTCGTTCGCTTACGATGGCCGGAGTCCATCGCGATGATATTGTGCAGATTGCTTATGGATACGGACTGTTTACAGGTGGTTTGGGTTTGCATTACGGAACCGAAAATATGGGTGCATCGGTGATTCCTATCTCGGGTGGGAATACCCATAAACAGGTTCAGTTAATGGAGGATTTCGGAAGCTCAGTCCTTTGCTGCACCCCTTCCTATGCGCTCAACATTGCCGAGGTGATGAAAGAGATGAACGTTGATATTAAAAACCTGAAGTTGAGGGTCGGAATATTCGGTGCAGAACCGTGGTCTGAAGCAATGCGCAAAGACATTGAGACCAAACTTGGAATAAAAGCAATTGATATTTACGGATTGAGCGAAATAGTTGGCCCTGGTGTTTCGTGCGAATGCGAGCATCAGTGTGGTATGCACATCAACGAAGATCATTTCCTTCCTGAAATTATTAATCCGGAGACGCTGGAACCGATGGCACCGGGTGAAATAGGTGAATTGGTGTTTACAACGATTACCAAAGAAGGCATACCGCTGATCAGGTATAGGACACGTGATCTTACACGACTTATTTACGATAAATGCGTCTGCGGACGTACACTAGTAAGAATGGAGAAATGTAAAGGACGTAGTGACGATATGTTGATAATCAGAGGTGTGAATGTCTTTCCATCACAGGTTGAATCCGTTCTGTTAAGCATGAGCGAAGTTGAATCGCATTACCTGATCATCGTCGATCGCGAAGGAACACTCGATAAGATGTCGCTGATGGTCGAAGTTCAGGAGCAGTTTTTCTCGGATGAAATCAAAAAACTGGAGGATTTGCGGCTGAAGATTGCACGCAAACTCGATAGTGTACTTGGGATATCTGTTAATGTAAAACTGGTTGAACCAAAAACGATTGAACGAACAGCTGGCAAGGCAAAACGGGTAATCGACAATCGAAAGATTTAAGAATTCAGGTATTCAGTACTGATTTTAGAAAGGGAATAAATATGAGAAAGATCCTCTTTTATTAGTAGGATTAACTTTAATTTTATACGTTTTTCGGTTCTGAAATCGGCAGCTTTATTTTTTAATTTGATTCAAAATTTTAAAATTACAACAATATGCTGATCAAACAATTATCAATTTTTCTCGAAAACAAATCGGGGCGTTTGCACGAAGTCTCGCAGATACTAGGAAGTAACGGAATCAATATGTCAGCCTTCTCGGTTGCTGATACTTCGGAGTTTGGTATTTTGCGGCTGATTGTCTCGGATCCTGAGCTTGCTTGCAAAGTTTTGCGCGAAAATCAGTTTTCGGTTAGTCTCACTGATGTGGTTTGCCTTAACTGTCCCAACGAACCGGGAGCTTTGGCAAAGGCGCTGCAAATATTGTCCGATAATAAGATATCGATTGAATACCTGTACGCTTATTCAATGGGTGATTCAGCCAATGTCGTATTAAAACCTGACCAGCTGGAGGAATGCATCAAAGTTTTGCAAGCGCATCAAATGGAGCTTGTTAAGGCAAGCGAATTGTATAAAATCTGATTGTAATGGATATTTAACCATAAATCCCGGTATTCCCGGGATTTTTTTTAAATTGCGTCAAAAATTAACAAAGTCGGTTTTTAATGAAAAAAGTTTCAATTCAGGGGATAAAAGGTTCGTTTCACGAAGATGCGGCTCGTCAATATTTTAGTGACGAGATTGAAATAGTTGAGTGTAAATCGTTTCGGAGTGTTTGCGAGTTCATTGATGCAGACAAGGTTGATTTTGCAGTGATGGCGATTGAAAATTCGATTGCCGGAAGTATTCTACAAAACTATTCCCTGATACGCGATTATCACCTTCGTATCATTGGCGAAATCTATATTCATATTCAGATGAACCTGATGGCCCTTCCCGGAGTCCGAAAGAAAGACATCAGGGAAATCTATTCACATCCGGTATCATTTCTTCAATGTGCAGAATATATAGAGAAATATTTCCCGAATGTTGAAACAAAGGAACTGGGAGACAATGCTGCTGTAGCTAAACTGATTGCCAAAGAAAAAATCACGTATGCTGCCGCAATCAGCAATCTGCGGTCGGCAGAATTGTATGGTCTTGAAGTACTTGAAAGAGGGGTGGAATCGAATAAGAAAAATTACACACGATTTCTGATCCTGGCCAAACATGCGGTTTCGTCTATAGAGGCCAATAAAGCTTCAATCTGTTTTGAAGTTGGCCATTTTCACGGCGCTTTGGCCAAAGTGTTGAATATCTTTGCTGAACATGAAATAAACCTTACTAAAATACAATCGTTGCCCATTATCGGAAAACCAAATGAATATTCATTTCATGTGGATGTTGAATGGGAATCGATTGCAAATTACGAAAAAGCAATACACAAGGTCCTGAAAAATGTCTCCAGTCTTGCAATACTTGGAGAATATGTAGCGGGAGAAGTATCTATACACAACCAATAAATATTTAGTTATGAGTAAAGTAGCTATTTTTTACGGACCGGAGAACGGAGCTGTTCACCGTGTAGCCAAATTATTGGCGACGAAAATGGAAAATCTAAAGCCGGATCTGATTCATGTAAATGAGTCGACCACAGATGATATGGCGCGTTATGATACCATTATTTTCGGGATATCGACAATTGGTCGCGACACCTGGGATCAGAAATTTGGGAATGTGGATTGGTCTAAATTTATGCCAACTGTTTCATCATTTGATTTTACAGGAAAGAAAGTGGCGATTTTTGGTTTGGGCGATCACATCACTTATGCCTATCACTTTGTCAATTCAATGGGAATTCTTGCCAAACTCGTTGTCAAAAACGGGGGACAGTTGCTGGGTAAGGTAAGTCCCGATGGTTATACTTTTCAGGATTCTGAAGCACTCGAAGCTGGTCAATTTCTTGGATTGCCGATTGATGAGGATTTCGAACCCGAGTTGACTGAGGATCGTTTGACTTGCTGGGTGGAACAGTTAAATAAAGAGTTTTGAGCCAGATAATCAATAAGAACACGCCGATAAACCGCGAAGTAGTTGAGCGTAAAATAGAAGAACTCGAAGTGCCAGAGATCGGGAATGCTTCCATCCGGGAAATTGTTCAGCTGGTTAGCAGCATTGAAGCTGTCACAGGTGAGCGGTATATCCGTATGGAGATGGGTATTCCGGGTCTTCCACCTGCAAAAGTCGGTGTAGATGCGGAGATTGAAGCGTTGCGTAACAACGTCGCTTCGGCCTATCCGCGCATTGATGGTATTCAACCGCTGAAAGACGAAACATCGCGTTTTGTAAAACTCTTCATGAATATTGATGTGAAGCCAGAAGGCTGTATTCCGACTGTTGGTTCAATGGAAGGAAGCTATGCCGCATTTCTTGTATCGGGAAGTTGCCATAAAGAACGTGACACCGCACTGTTTATCGATCCCGGATTTCCTGTTCAAAAACAGCAGCTTCTTGTGATGGAACAGAAGTACGAAACTTTTGACGTGTTCGATTTTCGTGGCGAAAAATTGCGTTCTAAACTCGATTCCTACCTTTCAAAAGGAAATATCAATTGCATTGTTTATTCAAATCCAAATAATCCTTCATGGATCTGTTTTAATGACGTGGAACTCAAAATTATTGGTGATCTTGCTAATCAGTACGATGTCGTCATTATTGAGGATCTTGCCTATTTTGGAATGGATTTCAGGCAGGACCTTTCCCGTCCCGGCGTTCCCCCTTACCAGGCTTCGGTTGCTAACTATACCGGCAACTATATTTTAATGATTTCAAGTTCGAAAGTTTTTTCATATGCAGGCCAGCGCATCGGGATGATGGTGATCTCCGACGCATTGTATCATCGTCATTTCCCTTATCTTGAAGAGCGATTAAAAGTTCATGGGTTTGGCAATGCCGTTGTCCATCGGGCGTTGTATTCATTGACTTCTGGTACTTCCCACTCTTCGCAATATGCTTTGGCTGCCATGTTTAAAGCAGCCAGCGACGGTACGTTCAACTTCATCGAAGATGTGAAGGAATATGGCGAAAAAGCGAAGATCATGAAGAAACTATTTACCGGCAATGGTTTTACTATTGTCTATGATAACGATCTTGGTCAACCGGTTGGTGATGGGTTTTATTTTACGATTGCTTATCCGGGAATGACCGGTTCGGAGCTTTTGCACAAATTGCTGTATTACGGAATCAGTGCTATTTCGCTGAGCAATACTGGTAGTACGAAAGAGGGTTTGAGGGCTTGTGTTTCGCATGTGAAGAGAGATCAGTTTGGCGATCTGGAAATCAGGCTTCAGCAATTTCATGCTGATTATCATGTATAATCTTAACTGGTATGATTAGGTTTGCAGTCCCATTTAGAGAAGTTAATAACTAAATAAACACAAGATAAAGATGGCAAAAGTCAGAGGCGCAGTAGTTGTCGACACCGAAGTGTGCAAAGGATGCAACCTTTGTGTGGTTGCCTGTCCGACACAGACTTTAGCGCTTAACCGCAATGTAAACAGCAAGGGTTACCACTATTCTTATATGGAAAATCCCGAAAACTGCACTGGTTGTACAAATTGTTCCGCAGTTTGCCCCGATAGTTGCATCACCGTTTACCGTGCAAAAATCGAAATATAAAATATTAGAAAATCCTGAATATGGGTGAGTTAAAATTAATGAAAGGGAATGAGGTAATTGCCGAGGCAGCAATCAGGTGTGGTTGCGACGCTTATTTCGGCTATCCGATTACCCCACAGTCAGAAGTGATGGAGACCTTAATGGCGCAGCGTCCCTGGGAAGAAAGTGGTATGGTTGTTCTACAGGCCGAAAGTGAAATTGCCTCTATTCATATGGTTTATGGAGCCGCCGGTTCCGGAAAACGTGTGATGACTTCCTCTTCAAGTCCTGGTATCAGTCTGATGGCTGAAGGAATCTCATACATGGCAGGCGCCGAATTGCCTTGCGTGATTGTAAATGTGCAACGTGGTGGACCAGGTCTGGGAACGATTCAGCCTTCGCAGGCAGATTATAACCAGGCAACAAAAGGTGGCGGTCATGGCGATTATTCATTACTTGTCCTTGCACCCGCTTCGGTACAAGAGATGCACGATTTTGTAGTGCTGGGATTTGAACTCGCTTTCAAGTACCGTAATCCGGTGATGATCCTTGCAGATGGTGTTATTGGTCAGTTGATGGAGAAAGTAGTTTTGATTGATCAGCGCCCCCGTTGGACGAATGAGCAAATTGCTGAGATCTCAGGAAGTTGGGCCACGACAGGCAAATCAAAAAATCGCAAGAAACATGTGATCACATCCTTAGAGATGGATTCTTTCATCATGGAAAATAATAACCTTCGGCTTCAGGCAAAATACGATCAAATGAAAGCCGAAGAAGTAAGATTTGAAGCCATTGAATGTGATGATGCTGAATATATAATGATTGCATTTGGATCGGCTGCCCGCATTTGTCAGAAAACGGTGCAAATAGCCCGACAAAAAGGGGTGAAGGTTGGTTTGATCCGCCCGATCACCTTACTGCCATTTCCAGAAAAAATCATTGCTGAATATGCAACTAAAGTGAAAGGATTCCTTTCGGTTGAATTTAATGCCGGACAAATGGTCAATGATATTCGTTTGGCTGTCAACGGAAAAACCAAGGTCGAATACTTTGGCAGAATGGGTGGGATTGTTCCTACACCCGATGAAGTTGAAGCTGCACTTATACAAAAACTTTTAAGAGGATAATTATGTCTGTAGTAGCTGATAGAATTAAAGAAATAATTAAGCCGGAAAATCTGGTTTATGCAAAGTCGCCCCTTCTGAACGACGACATCATGCATTATTGTCCCGGATGCAGTCATGGGGTTGTCCACCGATTGATCGCAGAGGTGATTGACGAGATGGGAATTCAGGAACAAACAATTGGCGTTTCACCAGTTGGATGTGCTGTTTTTGCCTATAATTACATCGACATCGACTGGCAGGAAGCCGCACACGGACGTGCTCCCGCTGTTGCAACAGGTATAAAAAGGGTAATGCCAGAGAAGGTTGTTTTCACTTATCAGGGTGACGGTGACCTGGCTGCTATCGGAACTGCCGAGACTTTTCATGCGGTGAACCGTGGTGAGAATATCGTAATGATCTTTATCAACAATGCTATTTACGGTATGACAGGAGGTCAAATGGCTCCGACAACGTTGCTCGGTCAGGTAACAGCAACAACTCCTAATGGAAGAAATGTTGATTTAAATGGTTATCCATTGAGAATTACTGAATTATTGGCACAATTGCCAGGTGCGGCCTATGTAACCCGTCAGAGTGTTCAGACTCCGGCTGCGGTACGGAAAGCTAAAAAGGCGATCCGTAAAGCATTCGAAATTCAGGCAATGAAAAAAGGAACTGCATTTGTTGAAGTTGTTTCTACATGTAGTTCAGGGTGGAAATTGAATCCTGTTGAATCTAACAAATGGATGGAAGAGAATATGTTCCCTCAGTATCCGTTGGGCGATTTGAAAGATGACTCGCGTGCTGATGCCGGTTTATACAGTATCAAAGGTTAATTCTATTTTAAACAAGACTTAAAATGACGGAAGAAATCATAATAGCAGGATTTGGGGGACAAGGTGTACTTTCGATGGGAAAAATTCTTGCTTACTCTGGTGTAATGCAGGATCAGGAAGTGGCCTGGTTTCCATCATATGGTCCTGAAATGAGAGGTGGTACGGCCAATGTTACTGTTATCATTAGTGATGAGCGGATCAGTTCTCCGATCCTTCACGAATTTGATACAGCCATTATTCTGAACCAGCAGTCGATGACCAAATTCGAATCGCGTGTAAAAGCTGGAGGAACACTGATTTATGACCCTAATGGGATTGTAAAGCATCCTTCCAGAAAAGATATTAATATTTTGAGAGTTGAAGGTTCGCGCCTGGCTGTTGAAATGGGTAATCCGTTAACTTTTAACATGATTGTTCTTGGCGCTTTTTTAAAGGCCAAACCGGTGATCAAACTTGAGAATGTGAAAAAAGGGCTGGAAAAATCTTTACCTGAACGTCATCACAAATTGATTCCGTTGAACCTTGAAGCCATCGAAATAGGCCAGAAAAATCTTGAAGTGGTTCAGACTGTCTAAGAATCGGGATTCTATATCATTTTGTGGGGAAATTTTCTGGCAGTTTGCAACTGCACATAAGTTGTAATAGCGCTCCGGAAACAACAATATAACTGATTAAAGGTATCTTGTACCGATAAGAAATGCCATCTTCTGATATATATGGGAAGGTGGCATTTCATTTCAATCGGATACATCCTATTGTCAATCTTTCATATCTTCATCCCCTTAAATGAAGGTGGAATTCAAAATTGAAGACGAGCCAGTTGGCAGTTGCAAGCTGCGCTCATCAAATCATTCCGGCGTCAATCTGCCAGATGATATATTCAATCATTTGGTCTTCTTTGGCTGCATCGTATTCCGATTTCAGGTTATGCCCAAAGATGCGCGCAACACTTTGCCAGATAAATGCACTAAATCCCCCTTTAAACTCTTTGATGATTTCGAAGGACGACTTCCCTGTTTCCCTGTCGATTAGCTTAATCAATATGCGTCCCTGGGAAACTGTCATCGTCCGGATTTCGGGTTCATATTCAGCAAATAACTCTTTTTCAATGTTCTTGACATATGCTTTTCGCTCACGTTCTGACTTGAAACTCAAATAAACTTTGTTGTATTCTCCAATTTTTACAGCTGCAAGCTTGGCAATAGGATAGACCTTTTTAACTCTAAGTTCCAAAGCAGTGTATTGCCGAAGTTGCTTGCGCGACATATCTTTGCGCTCGGGAAATACAGGAATTTCAGGCAACAACACATGAGGGAGCGAATCGGGACCAATTATATAAATATTATTTTTATACCGATAGGGGGGTAGGTCTTTGCTTTGACCGAATCCCGTAAAAGGCAACCACAAAATCACGATAAAACAACACCATTTGATCATTATTTCTCCTTATTATTCGGGGGCAAAATTAGTAAACGATCAGATAAGAGGTATTGTTTGCGCAATTATTAAATTTCACACTTTACGAACCTCTGATATTTAAAACAATATCTTTGTGAATAATTTGATTAAACCTTTAGACGAAAGCACAAAATGAAAAAAATAAATGTCGGGGTATCCTCCGAAATCGGTTTATTGGAAGGGGTTATCCTTCATACACCGGGGCATGAAGTTGAAAATATGACACCAGAGAATGCCCAGCGGGCACTTTACAGCGATATTTTAAACCTTTCGGTTGCTACTAAAGAGTATGTGCAAATGAAAGGGGTGCTTGAGAAAGTGACCCGTACCTTTGAAGTCAAAGATCTGTTGCGGGAAACGCTTGAAGATGATTTCATTAAAGAGGAACTGGTCCGCAGGATCTGTGCACAGGAAGATGCTGTTGCCGAAATTGAGTTTTTACTGAATACGCCAACGTCGTTACTGACCAGTCAATTGATCGAAGGTGTTGTACTTAGACGCGATAATCTGACCCGGTTCCTGAGCCAGGAACGCTATTCGATGCGCCCTTTGCATAATTTCCTTTTTACGCGCGACGCCTCTATGACCGTTTGGGACGAAGTTCTGATTGGTAAAATGGCCAGTAAAGTGCGTGAACGTGAGACATTGATCATGGAAGCGATCTTCAAAAAACATCCGGCTTTCGGTGTTCCGACGATCAATCCATCAATACTTCCCGGGAATTTGGGTAGTTTCCCGAATGCCACGATCGAAGGGGGCGATGTACTGATTGGCAGTGAGGATGTATTGGTGGTTGGGACTGGTTCGCGAACATCCACTCAGGGGATCGACTACCTCATAGAAGTGATAAAAGCAAAGAAGACAAGTATCAAGCATATTATCGTGCAGGAACTTCCTGATAGTCCTGAGTCATTTATCCATCTCGACATGACGTTCACTTTTCTGGATAAAGATGCCTGTATGGTTTACGATCCCTTAATTCTGAAGAACAATAAATTTCATACGATCCACATAACTATTGAAAACGGAAAAGTTACAGGAATCAAACAGCAGGATAATATTCTGAAAGCGCTGAATAGTATTGGTTTTAATCTCGATCCCATATTTTGCGGAGGCAAGCAGGATCTTTGGATCATGGAGCGCGAACAATGGCATAGCGGCGCTAATTTCTTCGCTTATGCTCCTGGTAAAGTGATCGGTTACGAACGGAATGATTATACACTCGAAGAAATGAACAAACATGGCTTTGAGATTATCCGGGCCATCGACGTGATCGAAAACAGAATTAACCCCGACGATTATAAAAAAGCAGTAATTACTATTCCTGGTTCCGAGCTTGCCAGAGGGGGCGGTGGCGCTCGTTGCATGACGATGCCTATTGCCCGACAGAAGGTTGACTGGACGCTTTAAAAGGTATTATCTGATTTTAATTATGCGCAAAATAAATAACGACGAACTTACACGTCTTACAGTCGATGATTTCAAGGCCGCCGATAAGATGCCGATTGTGGTGGTATTGGATCACGTAAGAAGCTGCAATAATGTGGGTTCGGTATTCCGTACTTCCGATGCTTTACTTGTCCGGAAGATCTGTCTGTGCGGAATTACGGCCGTTCCACCAGATAAAGAGATTCATAAGACCGCCCTTGGCGCTGAGAATTCTGTGGATTGGGAACACTTTCCGACAACAGAAGAAGCGATTGAAATCCTTCGGAAAGAGGGTTATACCATTATTGCTATCGAACAGGTTGAGGGAAGCATTCCATTGCAGGATTATAAACCGGCACCAAACGCGAGACTAGCGCTAATCTTTGGAAATGAGGTAAAAGGGGTTCAGCAACAGGTTGTAAATATGTGCGATCAGACGATCGAGATCCCGCAGTTTGGTACCAAACACTCTTTTAATATTGCTGTAAGTGCCGGTATTGTGCTGTGGGATTTATTTAATAAGCTGAAGCATCCGTAATGCCAGTGGATTTCAATTTTCAGTAACCTTGCCTTAAGAACGCAAGGTTAACTGGTTTCCGGCATTGACTTCATTTTAAAGATACAAATGCCCATTCTTACGCAAACTGATCAAGTAACTCGATCCGTTTTTGGATGGGGGGATGGGTAGAAAAGAAGTTACTAAGTGAAAATTTCTTCTCCTCGGGTTGGGGATTTTCGATAAAGAGTTGAGCAACGTCGCGGCGTTGTACCGCTTCGATAAACGGATCCTGGTCGATCTTGCGCAGCGCATTGGCGAGTGCATAAGGTTTGCGTGTCATCTCGGCTGCTCCCGCATCGGCCATGTACTCGCGTGACCTCGAGATCCCAAAACGAAGCAAAATAGCGATCAGGTAGCATACAGCAGATATTGCCAACGCGATTAATATAACCACACCACCATTTTTATTGTTTTTTCCTCGCGAGAAGGCACCAAACTGCAAACTACGGAGTGCCATTTGGGCTATAAAAGCGAAGATGCCTACAAAGATGATAGAGATAATCATGAGCCTTACGTCGCGGTTACGGATATGTGAAAGTTCATGAGCAATCACCCCTTCGAGTTCATCGTCCTCCAGTTTGTCGATGATTCCGCGCGAAAGCGATACCGAATAAGTACTTTCATTGATTCCGCTAGCGAAAGCATTCAGCGAATCATCTTCGATCACAAAGATCTGCGGGATCTTCATCCCTTTCGAGATACACAGGTTTTCAACAAGATTGTAAACCCGCTTGTTCTCCATCCGTTCGAGCGGTTTTGATCCAGTAGCCATCCTGATCATTGAATTATGAAAAAACCAGGCAATGGCAAACCAGATGGCAGTCCCGATCAGTACAAACGGCATTGTATTGACGAAGGAGTCATTCACCATTTGCGGATCGTTTTGTTGCGAGGTGAAGAACAGAAAAGCATAAACCATCCCGAGCAATACAAGCGGAAACGCAATCACCAGGAGAACACTATTGAAGTTGTTTCTCCTGATTTGCGTCTGTATACCTACGTAAGTCATTAACTAAAGCTGATTTTGGGTGGCTCTTCCATATTTGTCCGCTCGGTACCAAGATCGAACATCGTTTCGCGCCTGAAGCCGAAGTTGCCTGCAATAAGGTTTGAAGGAAAGGTTTCGATGCCCGTATTGTATTCGGTAGTTGCAGCGTTGAAATACCTGCGGACCGCAGCGAGTTTATTTTCAATGTCGCTTAACTCTTCCTGAAGCTGCAGAAAGTTCTGGTTGGCTTTCAGATCGGGATATGCCTCGACCGATACCTTCAATCCCTGTAGGGCGGAGGAGAGTTGTGTTTCCGTTTTGATCTTTTCATCAATTGTAGTGGCACTCATCGCTGCAGTTCTGGCTTCGGTAACCCGAATTAAAAGCTCTCTTTCGTGTGTCGCATAACCTTTTACCGTCTCTACAAGTTGAGGAATCAGGTCGTGTCGTTGACGGAGTTGCACATCAATATCTGCAAAAGCATTTTGCCTTGTGTTGCGCAAACGTACAAGGCTGTTGTAAATACCAATCAGCCAGAAGACAATTACAACAATAACAATCAGAATAATCCAGATCATAACAATTAGTATTAGGGTTTGAATACAACAAATCTACAACATTAGGGGGATATTTCGATGTGTGACGAAAGTATTTGTTACGCGGTTATTAAGTTTTCTGTTTGTTTGAGGCTATTGGCAACCAGCGGCTAGCATCAGGCAGCAACGAATACCCACTGCCAGTTGCCAGATGCCAATTGCCAGTTGCTGCTATACCTTCAATACTTCACCCTCCGATTTTGCTATGATTACAGCACAACACGTGTCACCATAAACGTTAATTGTGGTACGGAACATATCAAGAACGCGGTCAACAGCGAGGATTAAACCAATTCCTTCGAGCGGAAGTCCCACTGCTTTCAGGACCACCGTCATCATTACGAGGCCAGCCATCGGAATGCCTGCAGAACCAATTGCCGCAAGCAACGCCGTAAAGATCACGATCAGCTGTTGTCCGAATGAGAGATCAATACCATACGCTTGTGCGATAAACATTACTGCCACGCATTCGTAAAGCGCTGTACCATTCATATTCACGGTTGCTCCAAGCGGAAGCGTAAAGCTTGCTATCTTGTTCGAAACACCATCCTCGAATTCGACAGCTTCCATTGTAAGTGGGAGCGTGGCATTGGACGATGATGTGGAGAACGCGGTGAGTAAGGGTATGCTCATGTTTTTAAAGTGTTTAATCGGATTGGCATGACCCAGCAGTTTTACGGTGAGCGGAAGGGTGATGAACCCGTGAATCATCAGGGCAATCAGAACTGTGATAAAGTAGAGTCCCAGCCTGCTAAAGACTTCGCTGATTTGGTTTCCCATCTGAATTTGTTGTGCGATCACCTTGGCCGCGATACTGAAAACCCCGATTGGTGTAAACCGTATCACAAACATCGTAATCTTCATAATCGCATCGAGACCGGCATTGAAAACATCAACCAGCAGTTTTTGCGGTTTCTCATCCATTTTGGTGATAAAGTAACCCAACAGGATCGCAAAGAATATAATCGAGAGCATTTGTCCCTGCGAGAGCGCCTCGAAGATATTCGAAGGGACAATTTTAATCAACGTTGTTCCAAAACTATCGGTGATGGCCGAAAGGTTATCAACCGGCATTTTAAAACCCAGTTCGGCACCCACACCTGGTTTGATCAGGTTAACAAGAATGGATCCTGTAAGGATGGCTAAAAATGTTGACAGCAGGTAATATCCCATTGTCTTCAGCCCAAGCCGACCAAGGCTATCACCGCTGCCGACGCTGGCTACTCCGGTGGTGATTGAAAGGAGGATCAAAGGTACAACGACCATATTCAAACCCCGCAGAAAGACATCGCCGATCCAGTTCGTATAGGCAACTGTGTCGGGAGTCAGGTAACCAAAAAATACCCCTGCGATAAGGGCAATTATGATCTGATAGTGGAGGGCAAGTTTAAATCGAAATCCCGGCATATTAGTTCGTTTTTGAAATGCCAAAGATAGGATTCTCACTGGTTTTTTGAATGCTTAAATTTACAAGGATTCCTTTCTTCTATCGGTAACAAACTCCTTGAATACCGGCACTCCCACTGAATGGAACATCCATTAGTCCAGATCGGATGAAAATGCCGGATATTATGCTGACAGGACAACCAAACAGTGTATTGACAATTCCCATAGAAGGGAATGGTTTGCAGCTATGTTTGATTTATACACAAAATAGATTACTCTATCTATTGAAAACAAAAATGGTTTTATATATGTTTGAAGTTGGAAAAAGAGTGAATTCAAATTTAAATTAATTTATATGAACCGACTAATTGGAGAGATGCCAAAAATAGGCATCAGACCGGTGATAGATGGCAGGCTTCAGGGCGTGCGGGAATCACTGGAAGTACAGACAATGAACATGGCAAAAGCTGCTGCTAAACTGATTTCTGAGAACCTTCGTTTCTCCAACGGAGAAAAGGTAGAGTGCGTAATTGCCGATCGTACCATTGGTGGCGTTGCTGAAGCTGCGATGTGTGCCGACAAATTTGCCCGTGCCGGAGTTGGCGTATCGTTGACTGTTACTCCATGCTGGTGTTACGGTACTGAAGTGATGGATACCGATCCCTTGATTCCAAAAGCGGTATGGGGCTTTAACGGAACTGAGCGTCCGGGCGCTGTTTACCTGGCAGCTGCGCTGGCAGGATATGCACAGAAAGGTTTACCTGCATTTGGCATCTATGGACGCGATGTGCAGGATTCAGGCGATACCTCTATTCCCGAAGATGTGAAAGAAAAAGTGCTTCAGTTTGCCAATGCAGGTCTTGCTGTCGCTCAAATGAGAAATAAATCATACCTCTCGATTGGTGGTATGTCGATGGGGATTGCCGGATCGTATGTCGATCAGGAGTTTTTCCTCGATTACCTGGGAATGCGTACAGAAGTGGTCGATATGTCAGAATTCATTCGTCGTTCTGAGCGCGGAATCTATGATCATGCCGAGTTTGAAAAAGCCCTTGCCTGGGTGAAGAAAAACTGCAAAATTGGGGCTGACCTCAATGAGCCTGCTAAACAGCTTTCTGCCGAACGCAAAGCATGGGAATGGGAGATGGTGGTTAAGATGACCCTGATTGCCCGTGACCTAATGATCGGTAATCCGAAACTGGCAGAACTGGGTTTTGGTGAAGAAGCGCTTGGACACAATGCAATCGCAGGTGGATTCCAGGGACAACGCCAATGGACAGATCATTTCCCAAATGGCGACTTTATGGAGGCAATTGTGAACTCTTCGTTCGACTGGAATGGTATCCGTGAGGCATTTGTGATGGCTACTGAGAACGATTCATTAAACGGTGTTGCGATGTTGTTCGGACACTTGTTAACCAATACTGCGCAGATATTTTCGGATGTACGTACCTATTGGAGTCCCGACGCTGTTGAACGCGTGACGGGTAAAAAACTCACAGGTAAAGCAGCCAACGGAATTATCCACCTGATCAACTCCGGTTCGACAACACTTGACGCAACTGCAAAACAGCAGAAAGATGGTCAGCCTGCGATGAAACCTTTCTGGGAAATTACAGAAACTGAAGCTCAGGCTTGCCTGGATGCAACCGACTGGGCTGCTGCCAGTCTTGGTTATTTCCGCGGAGGCGGCTATTCCTCTCATTTCAAAACCGAAGGGGAAATGCCCGTTACAATGTCGCGTGTGAACCTGATTAAAGGGATCGGTCCGGTACTTCAGATTGCCGAAGGATGGACCATCGAATTGCCTAAAGATGTTCACGAAGTGCTCGATGTACGCACAGATCCAACCTGGCCAACAACTTGGTTTGCTCCGCGTTTGACGGGTAAAGGACCTTTTGCCGATGTCTATAGCGTAATGGCCAACTGGGGGGCGAACCATGGTGCAATCAGTTACGGACATATTGGTGCCGATCTGATATCGCTTGCTGCAATGCTGCGTATCCCTGTTTGTATGCACAACGTTTCCGACGAGAAGGTATTCCGCCCGGCAGTCTGGAATGCATTCGGAATGGACAAAGAGGGTTCCGATTACCGTGCCTGCGACACGTATGGCCCGGTTTACGGAAAGATAAAATAATACGGAGGATTTATAAATAGCATGATTTAATGAATTGCCACAGCATCAAGCCTGTGGCAATTTATTTTAATGCCATCCGTCTTCAGATACTTTTAAGATGCAAGAACCTATCCAAAGCCTGTTATTGATCTGATTCTAATTTCCCCTTAAAGATAAAGCAGAATACGATTAATGACATTCCCATCCTGCCTAAGGGATTTTTAACATCCTGCACCGGGGATGTATTTCATCCCGCATATGGCATTGCAGTCATCCTGCAGTATGGATGATTGAAACCCTGTCTCAGGGATGACCATTCTATTGCTTGAAATCGTGTTGTCAAAACGTAAGTGACGGATTTGCGATCGCATTATCATATCTTTCATTCAACCAGCAGTGATTTATCGAACAGACAGGTTTTTGACGATTTCACAATGTGTCCAACCGTAAATTGCGTCACAACCTTCAGATTATAACCACCGTTGGTCAACGCCGGAATCATCGCGATTAGTTTCGAAGGTTTATTCTGTGCAAAGATTTGTGCCTTGATGGCTTCGCCCGAATCGGGAATGAACCACAATCCGCAATCAGTATTATTGCCGCTTATCCTGATGTTATGACCGAACAGTTCAACGATACCACCCGGTGTGAGCTGTTTGTTTACTTTACCTGAGATAATGTCCTTCACCTCATAAATCTGGGGTGAAGTAATTCTGGTTTTAGTTTTCTCCAGATCAACTTTGGTGACTGAATCGCGCAAACGTATCCCGTTGGTTAGGTTTACCTTGATTTTGTGTCGGTTGCGTTCGAAATTGTCGTCCGGCCCGTCGAATACGCCGGATATGGAGAACGAAGTTTTGAACAATGGTGTATTCACTGTACGACCGCTGTCAATAATATCCAATATGGTCTCTTCAAAACCGTTGAGTACGGCAAGGATGTCGGTTTTGGTTAACAATGTTCCGTGCCGAAGCATTTCCGTGATGATGGCTTCTTTGTCGCAACTACCGGCAGGATGGACTTTTGCTACGAAATTGTAAGAATCTTTTGTCAGCAGATTTTTGGATAACGAATACTTTAGCATAGAAAACAGGTTTTAATGGGGTCAGCAAATTAAATTATCGAATCAAAATTATCGGTTCCCGTTCAAAGTATCGGTATACATGTTGCGAAACATCGTTTATTTGCGGTGCTTTCCCGCATAAACGGGGGATTTTGAGGTGTCCCGTTGTTCCATAAGACAAAAAAAGTGATGATATCCCATTTTCGTGGGCTAAATGTGTAACAAAAACAGATTTTAGGCGTCTATTCTTTTATAAAACAATCAAGCCATGAATAGAAAACAATTTCAGTTAACCGGGATTATTGCAGTGCTAAGTATGCTGCTTATGTCCTGCATGTTTATCGGACCTTCCGTAAAGGGAAACGGGAAAGTAAAGGAAGAAGTCAGGCAGGTTGGTGAATTCGACCAGATTAAAGTTAGCCGGGGAATGAATGTCTACATTACACAGGGAAGTCCGGCCAAGGTCGTTGTAATTGCCGACAGCAATCTGCACGAACTGATCGAAACCAAAGTTGAGGGCGGTGTACTAAAGATTACTACCAAGGAAAATATTCGGTGGGCCGAAGAGAAGAAGGTGATGGTAACCGTTGAAAAATTGACAGGTGTTGATGCCAACTCAGGTGGAAATGTCTGGTCGCAATCGCAAATTAAGTCGGACAACCTGAAATTAGGGGCGAATTCGGGCGCGAACCTTACACTGGATGTCGATGCAGGAACCCTCAGTGCCGACTGTTCCTCGGGCGCGAATATAAAACTTTCGGGGCAGGCGAAGGATGCCGATTTGGGAACTTCATCGGGAGCAAATCTCAAAGGGGAAAATCTGAAAGCTGAACAATGCAAAATGAGTGCATCGAGCGGTGGAAATGTCTCATCTACTGTAACCGGAAAACTGGATGCTCATGCTTCGAGTGGCGGAAACGTAGTTTATTACGGCGAACCAACTTCAACAGACGTCAATTCCTCATCAGGTGGAAATATCCATCACAAACAATAACAATCAAATTGTTGAATATGAGAACAATTAAGCTAATTGTGTTGCTGCTAGCAACAGGCGCAATATTTCAGAGCGCATTATTACAGGCGGCTAAGTCAAACGATGGTCGTCAGACACGTCAGCTTTCGGGATTTCATGCTATTTCTGTAAGTAGCGGAATCGACCTGTACCTGACACAGAAAAACGTGGAGGAGGTTGCAGTCGAAGCTGAACCGGATGATCTGGATAAAATAATCACAAAGGTTGAAGATGGTGTCCTGAAGATTTATATCAAGGATAAATCGTGGCTTGGCCTGAACTGGAACAAGGAACCGCGAAAGGTATATGTGTCGTTTAAAACCATTGATAAGCTTGAAGCATCAGCTGGTTCGGATGTCAATTCTTCATCGGTATTAAAACTCGATAAGCTCGACCTTGATGTCAGCAGCGGATCGGATGTAAAACTTGAACTGGATGCCAGACAACTAAGGGTTGAAACCAGCAGCGGATCAGATGTTTCGCTGAACGGGAAAGCCGAAGTCGCAGATGTCCATGCTTCAAGCGGAAGCGATATCAGTGCCGGTGATCTTGAAACGAAAAAGTGTTCAGCCAATGTTTCAAGCGGATCAGATATCAGGATAAAGGTAACTGAAGAACTTGACGCAAATGCCAGCAGTGGAGGCGATATTACTTATTCGGGTAGTCCGAAAGTGAAAAATATCAGAAAATCCAGTGGCGGAGATGTAAGCGGAAGATAATAGGATAAATTGCTGCAGTGAATTGATTAGACACTGCTTACAATGAGTGTTTAGGGTAAATGTGAAAGGTCAGAAAGCAATTTGTTTTCTGGCCTTTTCTATGGTATCGTTATGCATGACAATTAACCTGACAATGTAAGTCAGGTTGCAACCAACAATGATTTCTTACCGTTTCAAATGATTTCTTCTTTTTCGATGGGTGTTTTAAGTGTCAGTTTGAGGAAGATAAATCCTATTATACCAGCAACAAAGGAAGCGATTAGAATTGCAATTTTTGAATCGTTTACCATGTCATCATTATTAAACGCAAGAAGCGTAACGAAGATTGACATTGTGAAACCAATTCCTCCTAAAAAACCTGCCCCAATTATGTTTCTCCATTTTAAGTCCGAGGGCATCACGCAAAGTCCTAAACCTATACCAATAAACGAAAAGAGAAAGATGCCCAACGGCTTTCCAATTACAAGACCTGCAATAATTCCAAGACTATTCGTTTGTCCTAAACCGCTTTGCCAGGTATCGCCTATGGAAATACACGTATTTGCAACTGCAAATAGTGGCAGAATAAAAAAGGCAACTGGTTTGTGAAGAAAGTGTTGAAGGATGTACGAAGGCGATCTTTCCCCGCCGTTCGTGAATGGGATTGCGAAAGCTAACAACACACCGGCAATTGTAGCATGAACCCCTGAATGCAGCATAAAATACCACATAATTACTCCACCAATTAAATACGGAACTAAATTGTGAATTTTCAGTCGGTTTAAAAGAAGTAAAACTCCGAATATACCCAAGGCAATAAACAGATTTGTAAATGCAATTGAGGTCGTGTAGAAAATTGCAATTACTACAATTGCACCAAGGTCGTCTATTACTGCAAGCGCGGTTAAAAATATTTTCAACGAAGTCGGTACGCGATTACCTAACAGCGATAAAATGCCTATCGCAAAGGCGATATCAGTTGCCATTGGAATGCCTGCACCTGCCTGTGAGTATGTTCCATAATTAAGCAATAAAAAGATTCCTGCAGGAACTATCATGCCACCTGTTGCGCCAAAGATCGGCAACGAAGCGTTTTTTATATCCGAAAGTTCTCCCTGATAGATCTCTCTTTCTAATTCCAGACCAATGAGAAGAAAAAAAATGGTCATCAACCCATCATTGATCCAATGAACGATACTGTGTCCACCCAGGTCAAAATGCCAAAGGTTTATATATTCAGTCTTCCAATCCGAGTTTGCCAATGCAAGCGATAGAATGGTGACGAATACTAAAATTAGTCCACCGGCTTTTTCACTGTTAAAAAATGCGTTATATAATTTTGTTATTCTCATGTTGATTTAAAATAAATTCAAAGTGTCCTAAGCGAGGCTAAAACATGCATTTCGAACTTTCAAGTCCTTGGCATTTAGTGCTTATTAATGCGCGGTATGTTGTCATTTTAAGATCGGAAGTTAACAGCATCATATAAAGTGATCTTGCAAAAAAGTAAAGAGCCCCCTTTCCAATAATATAAAAAGTCTAATTATCCGGTGCCTCCCACTTCGGTGACAACCGATCATAAAAAAACCGTGAGCATCAACCCACGGTTTGAACCAAAATTAAAGGAACAGTTGACATCAAATAAATGTTCGTTTGAAGTAGATTTTAGTAGCCAATCTGAATTTATTGACCTGGAAAAACAAATATTTTCAAAACTGTGAGAACGACAACTACGAAACCTACAAAAAGAGACATTGCCAAACCGGAGGTCATTTTGAATTTTTTCATGATATGTGTTTTTATAATAACATTAACATCTCCAAAGATAAGTTTGTATTGTCAGACAGTTGATTAGTGAATGATTAGAAAGTGATTAGAATTTCATTAGAAAGCTGTTTCAATCAGATAGTATCTTACATTTGTATAATACAAATCCCAGCAATGAGTGATGCCCACATTTTAGTAGTTGAAGACGAACAACGGCTTGCTGAAGTTATTCAGAAGCAGTTACATGAATCCGGATTTCGGGCTGATGTGGCAAGTGATGGCTATATTGGAAAGCGAATGATGGAACAAGCTGATTATGATCTTGTCATTCTTGATATTAATCTTCCTTTGATGAATGGTTATGAATTGTGCCACGAAATCCGAAAAACGAACAGCAACACGCCGATCATCATGCTAACTGCGCTGGGTTCGCCTGAAAATAAGCTGATCGGATTTGAGTCGGGGGCCGATGATTATGTGCTTAAGCCTTTTGATTTCAGGGAATTGCTTGCCAGAATAAATGTATTCCTGAAGCGGTCGAATGTTACAGTTGCGCCAGACCGGAAATTGGCAATTGCTGATTTCGAAATGGACCTGGATTCAAAAACTATTATTCGTGCCGGTCAAAAAATTGAACTGACATCCAAAGAATTTTCACTGATGGAAACCCTGCTGAAGAATAAAAACAAAGTACTTTCCAGAGAATATATCATTGAGAAAGTATGGAACCTTGATTTCGAAACCGGAACAAATATCATCGACGTGTATGTGAATTACTTAAGAAGGAAAATAGACAAGGATTTTGAGCCAAAGCTCATTCATACTAAATTTGGATTTGGCTTTTACTGCAGCGAAAATGAACTTTAGAACGAAAATAGGAAATATATTCAATCCTTCTCACCGTGCAACCAATGTAAAATTTAATGGCGGATTCGGCATCGGTCTTTCGATTGTTGCTGAAATTTTGAGGTTATATGCTACTGAAATTAAGGTTGCCAGCACTTTAAACAAAGGTGCATGTTTCGAACTTCATTTTGTAAGCTAATATAGCGTTACCTTCTCTGGGCTCCATTTTGTCGATTCATATAGTTTGGGTAAATTTGATCTCTCAGGCAAGGGTTTTCATCCAGATGTTGCGAAAATTGCTTTAAACGAATTGGTATGGAAAAATTTACAGTAGAGGAAGATATCAAGGTTTTCTGTGAAACAGCAAAATCTTTCCCTGAGGGTATTATGGCAGCTCACAAGGAATTAGAGTCGATCCTCACTTGCTCTAAACAAAGGAGATATTTTGGGATCTCGAGTCGTAATGCCAAAGGGATTGTTGTTTACGACGCAGCAGCCGAAGAAATATACCAGGGAGAAGCGGAAGAATTAGGTTGTGAGAAGTTTTTGATTCAAGGTGGACAATACATTAGTATACTGATCGAAGATTATATCAATGATATAACCGAAATTGGTAAAGCATTTCAACTACTTGTTGCTTATCCCGGTATCGATCCTGAAGGTTATTGTATAGAATGGTATCTGAATGAGAAAGATGTGAGATGTATGGTCAGATTAATTAGTTAAATCCCATAATCAGTAATTATTCACCTTCCCCGAAAATATTGACAATGATTTACACTTCACATCAAATACAATATGGCGTCTGTTAAAATCAAGGTTTCCCTTGGCTATTTTACGCTAACGCTATTAGCTGCATTGATGGTTTGGGTCACCTATTCCGAAATACTTCACTACTCAACAGAGAAGGTTGATTTTAATCCGGTAAATAATAAATTTATCTACATCAATAACATCCTGACGAATCTTTACCAGGCTGAAGGATTGGAAAGAAGCTATGTACAGACCAGGCAGCCAGCGCAATACCAAGACTACCTGAAATTGATGGATAACATCAGTATGCAGATTGATACACTTGCATTAATGGTGAATTCACCCATCCAACAAATGCATACAGATAGTATTAAAAAGCTTTTGCTGGTGAAACAGCAGAATCTCAAAGAATTATCGGCGATCAAAAGAACGAATTCATCCACCGCCCGATATCAGCAAGCCCTAAACAAGTTAATCGTTAGTAAAGATTCAGTTAGCCACTATATGACGGTGTACAGGAACGTTTCAACTAACCGTGACTCGGTATATGTCAAGCAAAAAAAGAGAAAGTTTTTCGAACGCCTTGCAAACGTATTTGCAGCGCAGAATAAAACAGATTCGAATCTTAGGGTACAGACAATCCAGTCTGTAAGGGTTGACAGCCTGATTGATCCGGTAAATCCTGTTGATACGATCGCCGGCTTTATTACCTCCGTGATGAACGAAATCAGAAATGATAGTATCGCCTTCGATTCAAGGTTAAAATTAAAAGAGCGGGAAGTATTGGATAACGACCGTACCATCACGATGCAATTACGTCAAATGCTGTCGAACATCGAGAATGAAGAGTTGTACAATTCCTTTCAAAAAGTGAGAGAACAACAAAGCCGTGTTGAAAAGAAAACATGGCTGATAATTCTTGTTGGAGGTTTTGCACTAGTTACAATCATTGTCTTTTTAGTAAATATTCTGAGGGATATCAGCAGAAGCCAGCACTACCGCAAAAGCCTTGAAGAGGCAAAAGCTTATACTGAATTGTTGCTCAAGAATAAAGAGCAATTTATGCTGAGTCTTACCCATGATCTGAAGTCTCCGCTAAGTTCAATTATTGGTTTTACTGGAATTATGCAAGAGGATATTTCTGTCTTGCCGCGACACCAAAAGTATCTGCAAAATATCAGCAAGTCCTCCAATCATATTCTGAATCTGATCAATAGCTTACTTGATCTTGCCCGACTTGAAAGCGGAAAGTTGACCTTTGATCGTATCCCCTTCAATTTTAAAACTTTGATGGATGATATTGTTGAAGGATTCCGTCCACAGGCCATTGCTAAAAATATTGATTTGCAGTTTACATTCAGCCTTCCTTCTTCAGTAGTTTACCTGAGTGATCCAATGAGGATTACACAAATATTAGGCAACCTGATCTCCAATGCCCTTAAGTTTACTGAAAAGGGGCAAGTATCGATTGCCGTTTCATCAATCGGATCATCAGAACAAAGTGACCAGGTCCAAATTGAAGTGGTTGATACGGGGATTGGCATTTCGGAAGAAAACACCCGGCGAATTTTTGAAGAATTTGCCAGGGTTGCCACTACACGGCAATATGAAGGTACCGGCTTGGGACTAACAATCACCCATAAGTTAATCTATTTGTTGAGAGGGACAATCAAACTTGAAAGCAAAGAGGGGAAAGGCAGTCATTTTACAATGGTCCTGCCCCTCGAAAAAAGTGAGCAGCAGACAGTTAAATCCGCTCCGATAATAGACCCTAAAAAACAGGGAATCGTTGCAGATATTTCAGGAAAGAAAGTTTGGCTAATTGATGACGATGAAACGCTCCTTGAAATGACCTCTGCTGTTTTAAGCGCTGCAGGAATGGAGGTGCACCCCTTCAGCGATCCCCGAAAAGCAATTGATTCCTTTGAAAAAGGTTGTGCCAATCTGTTGATTACGGATATTCAAATGCCTAATATCAATGGAGTTGAGGTGCTGAGGCAAATATTGATTAAAAATGGAGGACAAATCACAGCTATTGCAGTTTCTGGAAAAAAAATGGAAGAAAGCGATCTTGAAGGGTTCTCGGCCTTTATTCAAAAACCTTTTATGCCGCAGACTTTGATCAATACAATTTCGGGACACATTAAAAGCAAATTCGTAATTGATCAAACGGATCGTACGGAGTATTCACGACGCAATGGGTATAACCTGAAGCAAATTGCCGCTTTTGCGGAGGGTGATCCGGAAGACCTCCTTCAAATTCTGGTTTCGTTTATCAAAACAGGCAAACAAAATGCGCTACTTTTCCGACAATACCTTAATGATGAAAATGATCAAGCCCTTTCGGAATTGTCGCATAAAATGCTTTCCCTGTTCCGCCAACTCGAAGCGAACGATCTTGTTGAACTTCTATCCCAACTGGAGCACATTGATTTTGCCCGTTTGCACAGCAAGGAATTCTATTTGTGTGGTAATTTGGCAATTGAGAAGATCGATGCATTACTAAATACAATTCAAAAGGAAAAAAACATCAGCATCGATTAATCAGGTGTACCATCGGAATTGCTTTTCCCGGGAAGTTCGATCTTGTAAAGTTCAAGCTTATTGTATAACGTTTTACGATCAATTTTAAGCAGCCGGGCGGCTTTGCTTTTGTTATAACCAACAGATTCCAGAACCTTTAGAATTAGATCACTTTCATTCTCCTCATTGAATAACTTAAACTGATCCTCTTTTTTTTGAGGATGAAGGATTTCCGGCGGAACTTCGTTGAGGGTGATTAGTTTTCCCGCAGCAAGTAATGTAGCCCGTTTGACCACATTCTTCATTTCTCGCAGGTTCCCAGGCCAGCTATAATCCATAAAAATGGTTTCAACAGCGGGTTCAAAGCCGGATACAAATTTTCCCAGGACGGAATTTGCTTGATTTAGAAAATGGCGGACAAAAAGTAGAATATCCTCACGGCGTTCGCGAAGGGGTGGGACTATTATCTGGAACTCGTTCAGCCTGTGGTATAAATCTTCACGGAAGTTCCCCTGCTCCTGAGACAGGTGCAGATTTTCGTTAGTGGCTGCAATGATCCTTACATCCACCGATATCTCCCTGCTGCTACCCACCGGTTTTATTAAACGCTCCTGTAAAGTGCGAAGCAACTGAATTTGTGTGCTGTAAGAGAGATTTCCAACTTCATCTAAAAATAATGTACCTCCATTCGCAGCCTCAAAATGACCAATCTTATCAGCAATGGCCCCTGTGAAGGAACCTTTGACATGTCCGAAAAATTCACTGGCAACCAATTCTTTTGGGATTGCACCACAATCGACTGCAACAAAGGGTTTGTCAGCACGTGTACTTAAGGTGTGTATGGAACGTGCTACATATTCCTTTCCTGTTCCGCTTTCGCCTGTTATCAACACCGACAAGGGTGTGGGCGCTACTAAAGCAATATATTCTTTTAACTGTAGTGAAATCTTACTGATCCCATCCAGAAAATTATTCTGTTTCCGATCATCCTGATGGCTTTTTACTTCATGTTTGATGGTAACCTCCGCAAGCGCCTCCCGAATAATGCTTAAAACCTCTTCTGGCAGAAATGGTTTTGGGATGTAATTAAAGGCGCCTTGTTTTATAGATTGGATGGCAGTTGAGATATCTGCATATCCGGTCATCATGATAATCTGCGTTTCGGGCGATTCAGTTTTAATCATTTGGATTAAATCCATTCCACTAACACCTGGCATTCGAAGATCTGTCAATACCACATCATAAAATTGCTGACGAACCAGTCGCTTCACCTCCTCCGGAGAAAATACAGTCGTTGCCTGATAATGATGTTTTTCTAACAGTTTCTTTAACATCAGGCAGAAAGTTACATCATCATCAACAATCAGAATATTTGCCATATGCTATCGTAATGTTCGTTCTCTGTTTATAGAATTGCAAAGATCATCATTTAGTTTAAGTAATTTCTCCAAAAAAAGTATACAAAACGAAAAACCTCTGTCAAATGCTTTTGACAGAGGCTGTGATCACTTATTCTAAACTTTTTATCAAATGCTGAAAAAACTGTTATCGAATAAGGTATGAAGAAAAAAATTAAGAAACCTATTTAATCAATTCTCCCTTACTTGTGAAGAGAAGTATAGACTTAACCGCTTCTTTACGGACAGCAACTTTATAGGTGTCATTATCGCCCTTGAAAATTTTGTCAACAGAATAACCAACAAAATCCTTTGTAAGCGTTGCTGTGATAGCTTCCGGCAGGTCTGCTGCAGTAATTTCAGTGTATTTTACTGCTTTTTCCTGAATTACAGTGATATTATTTTGTGTTGTTGAAGCTTCTGCGAACTGAGGCATTGCGAAGAAAATAGCCATTGCGGCTGCTGATAAAATCATTAACTTTTTCATGATGTCAAATTTTAATGTTTGTAAATACTCATTGTTATATATCTTATAGACAAAAGCGTGCCAAACTTGAAGTTCTTTCCTTTTAATATTGATAAGTACCATTTAATTAGATTATTACGAGAATATAAATAAAGATCGCCCGGTTTTCGAAGCAAGAAAAAGTTGTGGATTCCACGTGTTTGGTGGGGAATAAATACTCATAAATTATGTGAAGCTTAGTAAAAAAATATTTATTCCATTTATGTCCATTGAGTTATCTCCGTATCAGGAATGGATAGCCTCCAGCCAATCCCGAAAAGCAGAGATATATAAAGCCGTAATAAGCATCAGTTGTAGCAAGACGCTGCAGGAAAATGGTTTATATTAAGATGTCACATTAGTCAGAATAAAAAAAGCCTCTGTCAAATGCTTTTGACAGAGGCTCTACCACCCATTCTAAACTTTTACTCAAAAGAATGTTGAAGAAACGAAATTAGAATAAGATGGGATGAAAAACTAAGAAGCCTATTTAATCAATTCTCCCTTGCTGTTGAAGAGAAGTATCGTTTTAACAGCTTCTTTGCTGACAGTCACTTTATAGGTGCCGTCGTCGCCCAGAAAAACTTTATCAATGGCATAGCCGGCGTAATCCTTTGTAAGAGTAGCAGTGACGGCTGCCGGTAAATCTGCCGCAGTAATTTCCTGGTATTTTACTGCTTTTTCCTGAGTCACTGTGATGTTATTTTGTGATGTTGAAGCTTCTGCGAACTGAGGCATTGTGAAGAAAATAGCCATTGCGGCTGCTGATAAAATCATTAACTTTTTCATATTCCAATTTTTATATTTGTAAATATTCATTGTCATAAATCTTACAGACAAAAGCGTGCCAAACCTGTATCGCTTTCATATAGGTAATTGTAAAAGATTTTATATGAGATATATATGGATATTATTAATGGTAAAGAATCGGTTTGGCATCATCGAAACAGGTGTGGAATCCACGTGTCTAATGTGGAAAAATTCCACAGAAATTGTGTGGAATTCAGTTGCAACTACATTTTGACGGGAAATTCCAGCATAGGACCTAATATAAATAGAGATGATCCCAATTCCGAAAATCGAAATCAGTGTTGTTCGCTGATAAATCAGGTATTCACTTGAATGAAGAATCCCATATTGAATGGGATAAACAAAGGTAGTCAGTATCATTTTACTTATATTTGAGCGATGAAACCATTCTTCCTTTGTTAGCTTTAGGAAAACGGTCAATCACTTCATATCAACATATACAAACCCATGGGGAAATTTAAAAACCTGTCTATAATGGTATTCGTCTGCATTGGATTAGCGGCACAAGCTGGTAAAGCTGTTCCTTCAGATCCTAAAGCAACTCCTGAAGTTGTCAAATTATATAAGAAGATGCTGGACCTTCAGCACAAGGGGATGATGTTTGGGCACCAGGACGCGCTGGCCTACGGAACAAGCTGGTATGCCGAAGATGGTCGCAGTGATGTAAAAGACGTTTGCGGTGATTATCCTGCAGTTTGTGGTTGGGAGCTGGGACATCTTGAACTAGGGAATGCTTATAGTCTTGATTCTGTTTTTTTCGATAATATTCGAAGCGGGATACTGAAATCATACAAGAGAGGAGGAATTAACACAATCAGCTGGCATTTCACCAACGTATTGACAGGAGGCTCGGCATGGGATGTGAGTTCAAACAAAACAGTTGCGGCAATGCTGCCGGGTGGCGAAAAGCATGAATTGTACAACCAATACCTCGATAAACTGGCGGTCTTTATGCTTAGTCTGAAAACCGATCAGGGAACATTTATCCCGGTTTTCTTTCGTCCTTTCCACGAGCATACCGGAAGCTGGTTCTGGTGGGGAAAAAACCTGTGTTCGGTAGATGAATACAAAGCATTGTGGAGATATACAGTATCCTATCTGCGCGAAACCAAAAACATTCATCACTTGCTATATGCTTATTCCACTGACCGGTTCACAACTTCCGAAGAGTATCTGGAACGGTATCCGGGTGATGACCTGATTGATCTTGTTGCATTTGATTTATACGATCGTGGACCCGAATATGCCGCAACAATTGGCAACTGCGCGAAAATGGTTACGAAAATCGCCGCAGAGAAGGGCAAAATTGGGGCAGTAAGCGAAGCCGGCGGTCCCATTACCAAAAATCCGGAATGGTGGACAAAGATTTTACTTGAAAGCTTGCGCCCGTATGATTTGTCGTATGTGTTAGTGTGGCGTAATGCGTTTAATCAGCCAGTCCAGACTGCTTTTGGTCCTTACAAAGGTTGCCCGAGTGAACTGGATTTCGTGAAGTTTTATAATGATCCGAAAACCTTATTTCTGAAAGATATTCAGTAGTTTAACTTTAAAGAACCCATTAAAAAAGGATTCCCATGAAAAAGACGATCATTTACTTTTGCTTTTCGATTCTTGCTAGTTCCTTGTTTGCTCAGGAACTTAAGACCATCGTATTAAATTCACCTGACATGAAGCGGGGATTACCTGTAATGGAGGCGTTTTCCTCAAGGGCTTCGGCAAGTGAATTTTCTGATACAAAATTAAGTTTGCAGGATCTTTCCGATTTATTGTGGGCAGCCAATGGCATTAACCGTAAAGAAAGCGGGAAAAGAACCGCTCCTTCTGCAATGAACGCTCAGGATATTGATGTATATGTATTTACAGAAGAAGGTGCATATCTCTATGTTCCCAACAATCATGTTATGAACCTGGTTGTCAGTGGCGATCAGCGAAGTTTAGTAGCTGGCCGTCAGGAAGAATTCGCCAAAGCTGCCGTTATTTTGGTATTGGTTTCAGACATTTCAAGATTTAAATCTGGAGATGAACCATCGAAATTAAGTTGGGCAGCCATGGATGCAGGTATTGTATCTCAGAATATTGCCATTTTTTGTGCCGGCACTGGTCTGAATACCAGACCACGCGCAACGATGGATCTTGAAAAATTGCGAAGTGTACTTCACCTGAAGGCTTCACAACATATGATATTAAACAATCCGGTATCCTATAAAACGGAATAACAAACATAAATCTCTTGATGGAATATAGAATAGGGCAATGCACGGAAAAGCAACTGCCGGAGATTTTGGATATATTTAATGAGGCAATTCTCAATTCTACGGCTTTGTACGACTACAAACCGCGCTCGATGGAGAATATGCAAGCCTGGTACGCTGCAAAACAACAAGGGAACTTTCCCATTATTGGCGTTTTTGATCCTTACGAAAAACTTTTAGGATTTACCTCGTATGGCTCGTTCCGCAACTGGCCCGCATACAAATATTCAGTAGAACATTCAATTTATATCCGGACTGATAGGCGAGGTAAGGGTTTGGGAAAGATGCTCCTGCGAACGATTATTAAAAGTGCAGAGAAACAGGATTACCATGTTTTGATCGGTGGCATTGATGCATCAAATACTGCAAGTATCCAACTCCACGAAATGGAAGGATTTGTTTTAAGTGGCACAATCAGACAGGCCGGCTATAAATTTGGGAAGTGGCTTGATTTATCCTTATATCAGCTGATATTGAAAACACCAAAATACCCTAAAGAAGATAGATAACAGGTTAAGGCAGAAGCAAAATAAATTAAAGGTCAGGGAGTATCATTTCCCAACATTAACCTTAATCCTTTCTACTTTAACCTTTATTCAATACCTGCCACTTTACTCCTTCTTTCAAGCATTACTGTATCGCGCCAGATGTTGTCCATCTTCCCGATTTTCTCACGGGTCCCAAAATTCTAAATCCATTTTTGAGGTGCAATGCAATACTTGCTTTGTTTTCAGGGAAGATACCTGCCTGAGGTGTCCATATTCCATGTTTTTCAGATTCGGTAATCAATTGCTTCATTAACTGATCGCCAATCCCCATTCCGCTTAAGTCTGTATCAATATAAATGCTTACTTCAGCAACTCCCGCATAGACGCAACGGTTCGAAACATTCGACAATGCTGCCCAGCCTGCGACCTGGTTATCTATTCTTGCAATCAACCGGCAATCTTTACGATGCGACTGATCCCATGCTTCCCATTTTGGGGCTTCAGTCTGGAAAGTTGCATTTTTAGTAGCAATCCCTGCGTTATAGATTCGTTGAACCGTTTCCCACGATTCATCCATCATCTCTTCTATTATTACCTTGTTCACGGCTGTTGATTTTATCAGAAATAATTCACACATTGTCATCACTTTATTATCATTTAATTCCTGAAAATTACTACCTCTCACTTAGATGGGTTTACAACTAACGGAAGAATTGATAATCAGTTCAAAACTAACAAATATTAAACAAATAATTCTTCTTATGGTACGCTTATTAACGATTTCAATTTGCTTCATTATGATGGTGTTAATGAACTCCGCCGAAACTGCTGCACAGAATCATGGTGCATTTACCAATTCAAGTGATGTGGGCAACCCTAAACTGAAAGGTTCCACTAAATTCGATATTTCCCAACAGGTTTATACACTCACTGGTAGTGGATTGAACATGTGGGCGAATGCAGATGAGTTTCATTTTGCATCGGTTAAACTAAGCGGCGATTTTATCCTGACCACTTTTTGTAAGTTTGAGGGGAAAGGTGTCAACCCTCATCGTAAAATGGGACTGATAATCAGGGAGAATCTCAACACTGGTTCCCGTTATGCAGATGCTGCCGTTCATGGTGACGGGCTTACCTCCTTGCAATACAGGACAAAAGAAGATGACATTACAAGTGAGGTCAAAGCCACTATGACTGCCCCGGACGTTGTTCAACTTGAACGCAAGGGTGATACGATTATTATGCGCGGTGCAAAATCGGGTGAACCATTCACCGAAACCGGCAGAATAACGATGGCCTTTAATGCGCCGGTTTATGCCGGATTGTTTGTTGGTTCGCACGATGTCAGTGTAATTGAAACAGCAATGTTCCATAATTTCAGAATCGATGTTCCCGCAGCCGAAAACGTGGACGGTTATCAGACACCTTCTGCAAGCCGTCTTGAACTGATGGATGTTGCCACAGGAATTCGAAAAGTGATCTATACAACCAAAGGACACATCGAGGCGCCCAACTGGTCGAAAGATGGCAAGTTCCTGATTTATAATTCCGGAGGACTTCTCTATAAATTTCCGTTAGACACCAAAACTCCCGTGAAAATCAACACAGGGGAAGTCGTGAATAATAACAACGACCACGGTCTTTCGTTCGACGGGAAAATGCTGGCGATGTCAAGTTCAACAAAACTTGCGGATGGCCGCTCCGGATCATCAGTTTACACTGTTCCCGTTGAGGGGGGAATTCCTAAAGCAATTACTAAAAATGTCCCGTCCTACTGGCATGGTTGGTCGCTTGATGGTAAGACGTTGGTTTATTGTGCCGAACGAAATGGCGATTACGATGTATGGGGGATTCCTTCCGAAGGAGGTGAGGAGTTTCAGCTGACCAAATCAAAAGGTCTGGATGATGGCCCTGAGTATTCGCCTGATGGTAAATTTATCTATTTTAACTCTGTACGTACGGGAATGATGAAGATCTGGCGCATGTCGCCTGACGGATCTAATCAGGAGCAGGTGAGTTTTGGGAAATACAACGACTGGTTCGCCCATCTTTCGCCCGATGGAAAAAGTATGGTCTATGTTTCATATCCTGCCGATGTACCTGCCAATTCACATCCTCATAATAAACGGGTTTTGCTTCAATCGCAGCCAACAAATTCCCATGAGGCTAAAGTTCTGGCATATATCTATGGTGGTCAGGGTACCATGAACGTTCCTTCGTGGAGTCCCGACAGTAAAACGATTGCCTTTGTTACTTTCACTTACGGTGATCCGAATTTCTAAATCAAAATTTTGATGTTTCGTTTAATTTCCAGGATTATTTTGATATTGGGCATTTTCGTGACCGTTTCCGGAAGACAAAGTCGGGCAGCCGGCTTTGCCTCTTCTGTGGAAGAAATGAAATGCCAGGTCACTTTTGGAGATAGCTATCACAACTATCTGCCTGGAAGTCTATTGAGAATAGGGGTCATTATTAAGAACAACTCATCGGAAGATGTAAAAATAAGTCAGGAATTGTTTGTTGTTGACAGCGCCGGAGTTAAAACGTGGAACACCGTAATTAATCTTGAGCTTCAACCGAAAGGGAGTGTAACGATTCCTTTAATGGTTCCAGTTGGTAATCTTCCCGGAACATTTGCGCTGACAACTTCTGTTAACCAAGAAGATGTATCGATTCCTAATTTCGCGTTTAATGTGATTCAACCTAAAAAATCGCCGCGGCTGTCGAAGATTCTTGTTCATACACCTGATTCGGAAGAAGCGTTGAACAAGTTTCTGAAATCGTGGGATATCAAGGCTCCTTCAATTTCGTGGGGGCAGGTTCTCCTTTTAGGAAAAAAGAGCTGGAGCCAATATATCGATGGTGACAAGGAAATCATACAGTTAATTGACAGGTCACTAAAACGGGAGATGTCGGTGATCTTTATTGATTTTGGGCCGGTCGGGAAGTTGGAAGATCCACTCAAAAAAACAGCTTTGCCTTATGATGTTACTGTGAGTTTTATAAAAGCGAAGGCACCCGAACAAAAGTTTGTTCTGAAATCAGATTACAAGGAACTCACCTATGATTTTTCAATGCCTCTGATGACGTCATGGAACGGATGTTATGGTGTTACAGTCCCGGCAACAGACATGCGGTTTGAAGGAACCGGTGTCAAAATTAACGCCTATGCTACAACCGGTGAGAATCCTTTCCGGTTTCCGATTGTTGAATTGATTCCAATAAACGGCAAAGGTAAAATGTACCTGAGCCAGATCCTTACTGAAGGAAGGCTTGATGAAACCGTGAATCCACCGCGCAGGCAATCTGAACTGCCGGCTTACGACCCAATGGCTGTTCAATTTTTACTAAATCTGATCTCAGCAACAGTAGGAGATAATTTATTAAAATAAATTTGAGACTGTTCTGGTTGGATTATTATTATATCTGATTTTTAGTATTTTTGCTTGCAGACTAATAATCATCGACAGTTTTCACAACTAAAATTTCAAACCTTATGGATTTCAAAAAATTTATCGTCATTCCTGTGTATATCGCAGTTTTAGCCGCAGGATTTATTGTGCTTGATCAGCTGATCAGCCCTTACATGCCAATTGCTGCCAATAAGGGATTTGGCTGGGTTACTTTCCAGGCATGGGCCATGTATTTTATGGCGGGTTGTACCGTTAAAGGCGGGGCACGTACTTTTCTGGGCTATGTTTTGGGCGTTCTCTCTGCCATTCTGATCATTGAACTTGCCGGTGTTTTAAGTTCTACCGGATTCTGGATGGTTCCGCTGGCCGTATTGGTGATGGTTATTCCGATGTGTTCAATGGAAAGAGCCCATTCACTGATCGATTTTGTCCCCGCGATATTTGTATCATCAGCGGTATATTTCGCATTTACGCAAATATACCCTGCAACTACAACCCGGACCTCAATGGCGGTTACAATTCTTGCTTACTGTGGAATTGGGATGATCCTTGGATACATTACAATCAGCATAAGAACGGCTTACGAGAAGATGGTGGCAAAACCTGCCTGATCATCGCTTACTTAAAATACAATCGCCACCAAAAAGAAATTGTTCTTTTTTTTTGGTGGCGACTTTTTTATATATGTATTTGGTCTCTTCAAACTTTTGAAGAAGCCAGTTGCAAGTGCGTTTGGTCTCTTCAAACTTTTGAAGAAGCCAGTTGCAAGTGCGTTTGGTCTCTTCAAACTTTTGAAGAAGTCAGTTGCAAGTGCGTTTGGTCTCTTCAAACTTTTGAAGAAGCCAGTTGCAAATGCGTTTGGTCTCTTGAAACTTTTGAAGAAGTCAGTTGCAAGTGCGTTTGGTCTCTTGAAACTTTTGAAGAAGTCAGTTGCAAGTGCGTTTGGTCTCTTGAAACTTTTGAAGAAGTCAGTTGCAAATGCGTTTTGGCTCTTGAAACTTTTGAAGAAGTCAGTTGCAAGTGTATTTTCACCCTTCAGATTTTTGAAGAAGCAAAATACACTTGCATTTTCGCTGCTGTAACATGTTAATTACACACTACTAATGGAAACAGGGTGCCATTTTATGACGCTGGATGTAGGTTCTGAAATCAATTATTTGTTACCACGAACCGCCGGCGCCGCCTCCTCCGAAGCTTCCGCCGCCAAAACCACCAAAGCCGCCACCTCCGGATGAACCGCCGCCACCCGAAAAGCCACCCCACGATCCGCCATGGTTTCCACCTAACATACTCCCTAATAACATCCCTCCCAAAAGGCCACGTGTTGAACCGATGCCGTGTGAGTTGCCACCACCTCTTTTGAAAATAAAAGCAATGACCATCACAATTATGATGAGGGCAAAACCACCAATTCCGCCGGATTTACCGCCTTTCTTTGCTGCCTTGACATATTGGTCTGCTGTAAATTCGCCGGATGTCAGCGAAATGAGCACATCGGTACTTCGGTCAAGCCCTGTGAAATAGTCGTTTTGTCTAAATGCAGGAAGTAACTCTGCACTTACAATCGTCTGCCGTGCAACGGCATCAGGAACGACCGCTTCGAGTCCATAGCCAACTGCTACAAATACTTCGCCTTTCTCGTTTGCCAATTTGGGCTTTACAAGAATCAGGATTCCGTTGTTTTTCCCTTTCTGGCCGATTCCCCATTTTTCGGAAAGCTTAAATGAATAATCACCAGGATCGTAACCTGACAGACTTTTCATCGTCACAATGGCAATTTGCGTCGAAGTTTTCTGGTAAAAGTTCACCAGTTTGTTTTCGAGCGAAGCAACTTGTTCTGCAGAGAGAACTCCTGCAAAGTCGTTCACCAATCGAGGGGGTTCCGGACGTGCCGGGAACTCGTCCTGGGCTATTGAAGTCAAGCTGAAGAACAGCACTACGAAGAGCAGCAATGTCCGGGTACTTATTTTGATTTTATTGTATATCATTACGCACCATATGAAATTTCGTCCGAAAGCTCGTTGACATCATTTTCCTGATAAGGAAAATATTGTTTCAGTTGCTCTCCTGCTTTTTCAATTCCTTTAATCAAGCCAATCGCAAATTCGCCATTTTTAAAATGACTGATCATTATTTCTTTATTTTCGTTCCAAAATCCTTCCGGAACCACTTTGTTGATACCTGCGTCGCCAATGATTGCAAACTTCCGGTCCTTGATTGAAAGATAAATCAGTACACCGTTGCGATCCTTCGTTTCGTGCATCTTCAGCTTTTTGAAAAGCCAGGCAGCCCTGTCGAGCACCTCTTCACCGCACTTACTTTCAAGGTGAACGCGGATTTCGCCACTGGTCTGATGCTCCGCATTCTCAATGGCTTTGGTAATTAATTTTTCGTTTTCTTTTCCAAGAAACTCTTTGGGATTCATATCGGATCGATTAGAATTGAACTTTTGGTGCTTTATCAGCTCCTTTTTCGGCTTCGAAATAGGCTTTCTTCTCGAAATTGCGCATCGATGCGATGATAGTTTGAGGGAATTGACGAATGTAAGTATTGTAGCCTCTAGCTACTTCGTTGAATTTCTGACGCTCAACCGTGATTCTGTTTTCGGTTCCTTCCAACTGTGCCTGAAGATTTAAAAACCCTTCGTTCGCTTTCAATTCAGGGTACTTTTCAACGACTACCATCAAACGGCCCAACGCTGAAGACAATCCACCCTGCGCCTGCTGGAACTGCTGCATCGATTCGGGGGTGAGTTTTGTAGGATCAACCGTTACCTGGGTTGCTTTGGCACGTGCCTCTATTACCGCAGTTAAAGTTTCTTTTTCGAAGTCGGCATACCCCTTAACGGTGCTTACAAGGTTTGGGATCAGGTCGGAGCGGCGCTGATAAACATTCTCAACCTGCGACCATGCCGCAGCTACACCTTCATCCATTGTAACCATTTTATTTCCGGTTGAGATGCCCCACTGGATACCAAAAAACAGCAGCAAAACAATAACGACCACAACAATTATTCCTCTTTTCATCTTAATTCTCTTTTAAATTTAAATACAACAATTAGTCACACAATTGGGTGTGAAATTACGCAACAAAATCAGATTGGGAAAAGTTTATTGAAATTTTTAATAAAAGAATGACTTTCATTCGGCTATTGAAGTATTGAAGGGAGATCGAAAGTGATTTGGGTGCCTTCTCCCGAGGCGCTATAAACGCGAATATTGCCGCCATGTTTTTCGACAAATTCTTTACAGACTAACAGACCAAGTCCGGTACCGCTTTCCTGCAAAGTCCCTTTTGTCGTCCGGTGTGTTTTAAAGACAAACAATCCCGGGAGGTTTTCTTCAGGGATTCCAACGCCATGATCGGTAATTGTAATCACATTTTTATTAATTGCAGGGTCAAACAACGCATCCAGAATTACAACGCCACCCGGTTTCGAAAATTTAATGGCATTAGACAGCAGGTTTCGAAAGATGGTTTGAACCATATTTCGATCGGCTAAAATTGTATGGGAGTTTGGAATGTTATTCCTGATAAGAATCTGTTTTCTTTCGGATAGTGATTCAATTTGAGCAAGTACCTCTTTTACAGCCTCATTTAATCTAAAATTCGTCGGGGCAAATGTTGTTTCTCCGGTTTGTGATTTGGCCCAGTCGAGCAGGTTATCGAGTAACGCAAACCCTTGGTTTGATGTGGCATTTATCACACTTAGTGATTTTTTAAGCTCCTCATTATTTAAATTTTCAAGTTGATCTTTAATTAATTGTGAAAGCGAGATCAGGACGGTAAATGGATTTTTCAGATCGTGGCCGATGATCGAAAAGAGACGGTCCTTTGTAGCATTTATCTCTTTGAGCTTCTCATTTTGGGACGCAATCTGTTCATTCTTCTCATTCAACTGCTCATTAATCTGCCGGGCATACTGTAATTTTTCTTCAATATATTCGTTTTCCTTCATTTCGAGGGCGAGCTGCATTTCACTATGGTTCTTCTGATCCGCAATTTCAGCATGACGGAATACCATTCTGTTCACAAGATCAGGAATATGGAGGAGTAACAGACCAAAGAAGAGGAGATAGATCGATTTATAAACCTGACCATAGGAGTCGGTTGAGATAACCTGATTCAATATTGCCGGATCAAGGTTGGGATACTGGAAGAAATAGATCAGATTGAAAGAGATCAATGTGAATATGATCGTATAGATTATCAGCTTTTTGTCGTAACGCAATACCGATAAAAACATCATTACAGGATATAGTAGAATCGTCGCAGTCGTCGCCACGGCAAATGGTGAAATGTAGATTGATAATGAATAGATATGTACTGAAAGCAGACCAACATCAAGCGAAACAGACAAATATCTTACCCAGTGAAAAACCTTTCCCTTTCGGAAAAGATAGATCAGGAACAGATTATAAATGGCAAACATTGTCGCAATAATTGTACTAACGATCGCCTCCTTGTAGGCTCCATTGATCGTTACAACAACAATAAGCGAAAACACAAGTGCGACTAAAATCCATCTGAATTTTATCGCCACCTTTTCACCACGGTACGCCTCGTCGTTATAAAGATTAGGTAAAGTCATTGAACGGTAATAATTAGAATTGCGAGTTCAAATTTACAAAAAGAGATTTAAATAGGAATAACTAATCATACGATAAACTTTTAACCAAAATAATATCCCCAAATATATGGTATGTTGACTTATGACTTCCTAAAATTATTGCTGTTTATTGGTGAACAGATTGGTCGCATTCGCGATTTGCTCTGGTTTACCGAGAACATATGCAATGTCACCGGATATCAGGCGGGTGCTTGAAGAGGGGTGATCAATCAGGTGATCAATACGTTTCAACGCTACAAGGGTAATGCCATACTTGTTTCGTAATTGTGATTCAGCAAGTGTTTTTCCGGTCAGTATTGATTGCTCATTGACCCTCAACGCCACAATTTCAATATTGGGAATTTCTTTCAGGATACTTGTTCTTTCGTCCCCTTTCTTTTCATAGAAGATGCCATAATGGTCGTCACGAATCCGTGCGATGGTAGTGTCAATTTCATTTTCAGGCAGTAAAAAATTGGTGAGGACTCTTTCAAACAGATCAATTGCTGTCTCGAACTCTTCTGGAATTACCTGGTTGGCCCCCAATTTGTAAAGTTCCTCAATATCTTCAACGTGTTTCGTCCTTACCAGGATTGTCGCATGTTTGTTAAGACTCCTAACCTTGTCTGTGATTGCCATGGAAGTGATCAGGTCGCCGACAGAGATCACGACAATTTTTGCTGTATTTACAGATGCTTTTTGAAGAATTGGCTCGTTTACTGCATCTCCATAAATGATCGATTCTCCTTTCTCCTGCCGCTTCCGCACAATAGCGGGGTCAAAAACGATGGAGATGTAGGGGATGTTGTTGTATTTTGCCATGACCGACAGGTTGATCGCACGCGAATCTTTTCCAATCAGCACGAGGTGGTTGTTTAGTACCGGGATTTCGATCTGATGCAACGGGAAGAGGCCATTGACCATGAAATCAGGGAGCGGCAATTTTAAAAGCAAACTGGCCAGCGGATTTCCTATCTGAATCAACAGGGGCGAGACGGACATTGTGATAATTGCCACGGCAAGAAATAACTGGTAGTAATAATCTGTAAGAATCTGATAGCTGACCCCCAGTTTGGCAAGGATAAAGGAGAACTCTCCGACCTGGCTCAATGCAATCCCGACCAAAATAGTTCCGCGAAATGTATGTCCCATCAGGAAAGCAGTAAATCCTGCTACAATCAGCTTAATTCCAATAACCAGAAGAACAGTCACAATAACAAGCCCGATATTATCATATACAAAACCAAGATCGAGCAACATGCCGATCGAAACAAAGAAAAAACTGGTAAATGTGTCACGAAAGGGAATCAGATTGCCGAATGCATTGTCGCTGTAGGGCGATTCAGAGATCATTAATCCCGCCAGAAACGCACCAAAAGCAAGGGTGATGCCAAGTTCGGATGTGAGCAAAGCTACCGACAAGCAAATCAGCAAAATGCTCATCAGGAATAATTCCTGATTTTTTGTCATCGCGATCCAATGTAATACTTTGGGCATAAACCATTTATTCCCGGCATAAACGAAGCCAACGATAAACACTGTCTTAATTGCGAGTGCGAAAAGATCGGTCCCAATATTGGCTATGTCGCC
>JBBRZE010000022.1:0-63254 GCA_038236995.1 Bacteroidales bacterium
CGACCTGCTCATTACGAATGAGCTGCTCTACCAACTGAGCTAAAGTGGCTTTTATGGTCGGCAAATGTAGTAAAATTGAATTGGAGACCAATATTTAGTTTGCTTTTTTTAATTTTCCCAGTCGAGGATGATTTTTCCGCAATTCCCCTCTTCCATAATATCAAAAGCTTTTTGAAATTCGGTGTAATGAAATCGGTGCGTGATCACCGGAGAAATATCAAGCCCCGAAAGGAGCATTTTCTCCATCTTGTACCAGGTTTCGTACATTTCGCGTCCGTATATTCCCTTCAATGTTAATCCTTTAAAGATTACTTTATCCCATTCGATCTGGGTTGTATCGGGCAAGATGCCGAGCAGCGAAATTTTTCCGCCATTATACATATGCTTAATCATCGAATCGAAAGCAACTGGTGAACCTGATACTTCGAGTCCGATATCGAATCCTGCAACCATTCCCACCTGTTTCATCGCAGAGGCAATATCATCTTTCAATGGATCTACTACAAGGGTTGCTCCCATTTTGCGGGCAAGATCGCGGCGATAAGGACTTACTTCCGAACCAACAACATTACGAGCACCTACAAACTTGCAGATTGCAATTGCCATACATCCGATTGGTCCACCTGCTCCGGTCACCAAAACATCTTCCCCAATTAACGGAAAGGAGAGGGCTGTATGGGTCGCATTTCCGAATGGATCCATGATTGAAACGATCTCATCTGGGATCCTTTTATCAATGTACAGCACATTTTCTGCAGGAACACAGACATATTCTGCAAATCCTCCATCGCGGTTGACACCGATTCCAACTGTATGGTCGCAGATATGTCGACGACCTCGCCGACAGTTGCGGCAGAACCCGCATGCGATGTGCCCTTCGACGGTTACCCGTTCACCAAGTTTGATTTTTGTAACTTCGTTGCCAATCTCAACGACTGTACCTACATATTCGTGTCCGATCGTCATAGGCGTTTTAATTGTCTTCTGCGCCCATGCATCCCATTTATAAATATGGAGGTCAGTTCCACAAATCGCAGATTTCGATATTTTAATAAGAACTTCATTGACACCTGGTTGTGGTACTGGAATATCTTCAAGCCAAAGTCCACGAGCCGGTTCCATTTTTCTGATCGCCTTCATTTTAAACGATTTAGTTTACTAAATACAAAGTAAGGCAAAATGTGTCTTACAATTCCTAATTTTAGTCAGCAACTACCGATATTTCAAAAAAAAATCAACAATATTTATCCCTAAATTTTTACTGAAGTTTACCTTTAATTATATGATATTGATTGTCAGTGTATTTGTTGAATTCGTCTCTCGTTTTCCTTAATATTTTTCCTTTGCCTAAGACGGAAACAAAAATATGCTGTATAACATGTTTTTAATTTAAATGCTCCAATAGATTATTTATCAGAAGAATAGAAGGCTACTAAAGGTATGTTTTTTAACCTTTTGTTAATGCGACCTAACATCCATTAACATTTTTTAATAAAAACATCTAATTTAGCACTCGCTTTAAAGAAAAGCATTTATTGATTATCGGACTTTTACTAAGACTACATTTTTTTCTAACTAGACAATCAAAAGAGCTGACCAATGGGGTCGGCTCTTTTTGCGTTGTGTCACAATAAGGTTTTAAAAAGATGGGAAAGCGTAATTGCAAAGAAACTGAAACGGTGTAAAATTCATATTCCATCCCATTAAACCTGGATCAGCATCCTTCTCTTTTCAACTTACTAAGCTCTGTCTTGATTTGCAAATAGCGTTACAGTTTACCCAATATTGTTCTACGTTAAAATTATTGGAACTTTTTAGGTGATAAGAGTTTGTAATCAAATAAAATGTTACTACTTTTGCGCCACTCATTTATAGAGTATAATTGTTTAATATAAATCTTATAAGTATGTTGAACCAGTACGAAACCGTTTTCATTGCTACTCCCGTTTTATCTGAGGCTCAGATAAAGGAAGCGGTAGGAAAGTTCAAGGATCTGATCATTGCAAGTGGCAGTGAACTAATCCATGAAGAACATTGGGGTCTAAAGAAATTGGCCTACCCCATTCAAAAGAAATCGACAGGATTTTATCATCTTTTCGAATTCAAGGCTGATCCGGCTTACATTGGCAAACTTGAAACAGAGTTCCGTCGTGACGAGCGTATCATCCGTTTCATTACAGTGAAACTGGATAAATTCGCCGCTGCTTACAGCGAGAAGAGACAAAAGAAGGTAAATGCAAAAACTCAAAAGGAGAACTAAGTCATGACCACAAATTCAAGTGAAATCAGATATCTCACGCCACCATCGGTTGAGGTAAAAAAGAAAAAGTATTGCCGTTTCAAGAAAAACGGAATCCGGTATGTTGATTACAAGGATCCTGAGTTCCTGAAAAAATTTCTTAACGAACAGGGTAAAATCCTTCCACGCCGCCTTACAGGTACTTCTTTGAAGTATCAGCGTAAAGTATCACAGGCTGTAAAACGCTCCAGAATGATTGCGTTGCTGCCTTATGTAACAGATTTGATGAAATAATAATTAGGAGAGACAAAAATGGATATCATTCTTCTTCAAGATGTAACAAATCTGGGTAGCAAAGACGACAATGTATTTGTGAAAAGCGGGTATGGTCGTAATTACCTGATTCCCCAGAAAATGGCAATATTGGCCACCCCTTCAGCAAAGAAGGTGCTTGCCGAGAACCAAAAACAACGTGCCCATAAAGAGGCCAAGTTGAAAGATCAGGCTCTCCTTTTGGCTGAGAAACTGAAATCAATCGTTATTACCATTGGTGCCAAAACAAGCACAACTGGTAAGATTTTTGGTTCGGTGAACAACATTCAGGTAGCTGAAGCATTAAAAGAACAAGGATTCGAAGTTGATCGTAAGCAAATCCTGATTAAGGAAGACGCGATTAAAGAAGTTGGTAAACATACCGCGAAAGTGAAATTTCACCGCGATGTGGTTGTTGATTTTGAATTCGAAGTTATCGCCGAATAACAAAGAAGGTTTTTATAAATTACTTTCTGATAATAAATTTTCAAACAGAATAAAGGCTGTCTCTTCCAAGGGACAGCCTTTTTTAATTCTAGGGTTTGATGAGCCTTAAAAAGTCAGCACTTTCCAGTTTTCTTTAAGGTAAACTGTCAAAACCGGTCCCATTCCTTTTACCTCTATTCCTAAAGCTGAAAGCTGATCTGCAACTCCGTACATATTTGCGCAGGCTACACACGCTTCTACTTTTACTCCGTCGGCGATCATCTGTTTTATCCTTTCCTGCAAAATTTTATTTTCGGATAGTAATTTTGCGGAGGGCCCCCAAACCACAAGAACAACTTCGTCGAACCACCCTTTGAGTTTGGCATTTTGTGTATACATAAAACACACTTTTTCAGCCACCTCTGGATCACTACTCGTCCAAACTACAGCAAGTCGTTGTTTCTCAGAATTTTTCATATTATCACTTTTTTTATTACTCCCAATCAAATTGATTGTGCAAAGAATCAGGAGGATTACTGGTAAAATTGATTTCATTACAATAAATTATTAATTTTCTGAAAGTAAATAAAAATATGGATTTAGTGAGAATTTTATTCAATTGAATGAATATTTTAATCAAGGAATAGCCTTTATTAATCGCTACTAATTTATATTTGTACAATTGTAAAAAAGGAACTTTGAAAAAGAAAACGCTGCAAGATATTACCGACCTTTATAAGAAAAGGTTCATGGACGAAGGTGTAACCATAGAAGCACTGCCACCTTCGGGATCGTACCGCGAGTACGTGCGACTTACAAGTCCCCATTTTAAAGTGATTGGTACATGGAATGAAGATGAAAAAGAGAATACTGCATTCATTGAATTTTCGAAACATTTCAGAAGTAAAGGAATTAACGTTCCTGAGATCTACGATTATAAACCATCTGAATGTATTTATTTACAGGAAGATCTGGGTAATGAAACCCTTTATAGCTTTTTAAGCGAAGTGCGGGAATTTGAAGGATTTTCTGACAAAATTATTCGGATTTATCGTAAAGTTGTTCAGGAATTACCCAAAATTCAAATTGTTGCTGGTAAGGATCTCAATTATAATTTCTGCTATCCGCGTAGAGCGTTCGATCGGCAGTCGATGATGTGGGACCTGAACTATTTCAAGTATTATTTTCTTAAACTGGCTAAAATACCTTTTAATGAACAGCTTTTGGAAGATGATTTTACGACGTTTACCGATTACCTGTTGAAAGCTGAAAGCAATTTCTTCATGTTTCGCGATTTCCAAAGCCGGAATGTTATGCTTGTTGAAGGTGAACCGTGGTTTATCGATTATCAGGGAGGAAGGCAAGGAGCGCTTCAATATGATCTTGCTTCCTTGCTTTACGATTCTAAAGCTGATATCCCTCAGGATGTTAGAGAAGGACTCATGGACGATTATCTGGATGAACTGGAAAAAATACATCCAGTTGACCGGAATCAATTTCGTCAGTATTTTTATGGTTATGTACTCATCAGGATGATGCAGGCGATGGGGGCTTATGGTTTCAGAGGTTTTTACGAAAAGAAGGAGCACTTTCTGAAAAGTATCCCTTTTGCCCTTGATAATCTTGAGATTGTTCTTCAGAGAGTTGATCTTCCTGTTCAGTTGTCTGAACTGATCAGGGTTTTAAAATCGCTTTCTGAGTCCGAAACCTTGAAAAAAGTAGCTTCGAAGCAGGCGGAACTGACCATTGCCATCACGAGCTTCTCCTATAAAAAAGGTTATCCGGCTGACCCTTCAGGGAATGGTGGAGGCTTTGTTTTCGATTGTCGTTCGGTGAGAAATCCAGGTAAATACGATCAGTATAAATCGCTGACGGGTAAAGATGATGCTGTGATCAGATTTTTTGAAGAGGATTCAGATATGGATGATTTCCTGAAACCTGTATTTTCTATTGTTGAACAGTCTGTTAAAAAGTATATTGAGCGTGGATTTAGGCACCTTTCTGTGGGCTTTGGCTGTACAGGAGGTCAGCACCGGTCCGTTTATTCGGCGGAAAGAATGGGGGCAGAGCTGAAAAACAAATACCCAGTGCGGGTTGTTATCAACCATCGCGAACAAGATAATTGATTCAAAATGACAAAAAAACGATGTGATAAGAAGGATTACGAAAAACCCGAAGAACCGAAATTCGAATGTAAGAAATGTGGTCGTAAAGCCATAAAAGAAAAACAGGTTTGCAAACCTAAGGAGATAGATTGAATGAAAGCAATGATCTTTGCTGCCGGACTTGGTACGCGACTTTATCCTTTTACAATCGACAAACCCAAAGCACTCATTGAGATAGCGGGTAAAACATTGCTTCAGTTGGCAATTGAAAAAGTGAGTCTGGCTGGCTATCATGATTTGGTGATCAACATACATCATTTCGGTGATCAGATCATTCGATTTTTAGAAAAGAATCATAATTTTAGTCTGGACATCACTATTTCTGATGAACGGAACCAATTATTAAATACAGGTGGAGGAATTTTAAAAGCTGCACCCTTGTTGGACGGAGATGAAGCTTTTTTGGTTTATAATGTTGATGTGCTAAGCAATATTGATTTACAGCTTTTCAGAAAGCATCATATAAAGCAGGGAGGATTGGCAACACTAGCTGTACGTGATCGCAAAACGTCGCGATACCTCGCTTTTGATGACTCAATGCAACTTACTGGGTGGCGAAACATTAAAACCGGCGATGAGATTGCATCTCGTAACATGCATAATTGCTGTTTATTGGCTTTTAGTGGCATTCAGTTGATCGAACCGGCAATTTTTAAGCTGATTACCGAAAAGGAGAGCTTTCCATTGATTCCGCTTTATCTTCGGCTCGCATCAGATCAACGGATTATGGGTTACAATGATCAGGCATCCTTATGGATGGATCTCGGAAAACCAGATCAGATCAGGGAAGCTGAGAAAATAATCCTTAAGCAATAGAAGGTGAAAATTGATATCATCGAACTTTGTTTCGGTGATGTGCTAATTCAATAATTGAGTCCACTCAGAAAGGTATATTTACATTAAGAAGGTATTTCAAGTTTTTGCTTTTAAGTTTTTTGTACTTTTAGTCAAAATTTACAGACTATGGCATCAACCAGACGTGACTTTTTGAAATTTTCAACCAGTACTGCAGTATTGGCAGCCCTTGTGCCGGCTTCGTCGACACTGTTATCATTCAAACAAACATCAAAAACGATGAGTGGAAAAACTTTAAATGTTGTGGCAATTGCCGAAACTTCTGCCGACAGGGCAGAGGAATTAAAATCCGTATGCCTTGGATTGATCGAGCCAACCAGAAAAGAGGAAGGTTGCATTAGTTATGACCTATACCAGGATACCACAAATCCAGGAAGATTTACCTTCATCGAAAATTGGAAAAGCAAAGAACACCTCGATGTTCACTTGAAAACTCCACACCTTGTAGCTGCCGGTGCCGCGTTCGGAAAAATCGTAACCAAAGAAATGGTGGTTATGATGTTGAATAAATTGACTTAGCTGATTACCATTTAATTGGTTCTTTCCCATAGGCGAAAAGGTATTCATTGGTTTGGCTAAACTGATGATTTCCGAAAAATCCTCTGTGGGCTGATAACGGAGAAGGGTGAACTGAGCTTAATACCAAGTGTTTGTTGGTGTTAATCAGTTCACCTTTTCGTTGTGCGTAAGCTCCCCAAAGCAGAAATACAAGATGTTCTCCGGAGTCGGAAAGCATTCGAATCACATTGTCAGTAAACGTTTCCCACCCTTTTTTCTGATGCGATCCTGCCAGATGTGCGCGAACAGTAAGTGTTGCGTTGAGTAAAAATACCCCTTGTTCGGCCCAGCGTTCAAGGTTTCCCGATTTGGGAATAGGAATATCGAGATCATTTTTTATTTCCTTAAAGATATTTTGCAGTGATGGAGGTAAACTAATACCATCGGGAACAGAAAAGCAAAGTCCGTGTGCCTGCCCCGGTTCATGGTAAGGATCCTGCCCCAGGATTACTACTTTTACCTTATTGAAAGGACATTTTTCGAATGCATTGAAAATCAACTTTCCGGGAGGATAAATTTTTTGAGTCGCGTATTCCGATTTTACAAAACTGGTTAAATCGATGAAATACTGTTTTTCGAACTCATCTTTGAGATGCTCTTTCCAGCTTGATTCTATTTTAATGTCCATCCTTTTCTATTATAATATTTCTTTATCTGTTTCTCCATCAAAATTAGGACACTTTTCGATGCCTCAAAACATGTTCCTGAAATATCCCTGTCAACCAACCGTTATTTTGCTTAGAATTGTAGAAAATTAATGCAAATGGACATTCGCGACAGAGATTTTCAGGATGAATTTGTTTTTCAGGCCTCGCGAAGCGGAGGTCCGGGAGGGCAGAACGTCAACAAGGTGAGCACAAAAGTGGAATTGCGCTTTCACGTTCTCGACTCGGCCTTGCTGACTGATGACGAAAAGGCAATTATTTCCGATAAGCTGATCAATAAAATCAATAATCTTGGCGAGCTAATCCTTGTTTCACAGAAGGAGCGTTCTCAACTCAAGAACAAAGAGAATGTAATTGAAAAGTTTTATCTGCTTATTGAAAAGGCACTTACACCACGCAAAAAACGACATCAAACAAAGCCAACCAAAGCATCTGTCGAAAGAAGGCTTGAGTCAAAGCGGGTTCAGGCAAAGACTAAAATCAATAGGAAGGATGTTAATCTTTAATTTTTTTTGTATTTTCAGCACCTAAATTAAACGCCTTCTGGCGACGCAATCCTTCAAATTATCTCGTAAATTCTGTTTGTTAATAAACAGTTGTAGAACAATTTATTGGGGTTCGGCAGATTATTAAATTAGACCCGTATTATGAATTGTTCGTTGCGATTACTCCCTCTTTTTCTGTTGATATCAACATTGACTGTTGCACAGCCCTCCATTAAAGGAGTTTATGTCTCAAAATCACCCACAATTGACGGACATTTAAACGATGAAGCGTGGATCAATGCTGCCCAGGTTGATGAACTTTATCAGCGTGAGCCAAATATTGGACAACCGGTATCCGAAAAGACCGTATTTTACGTTTGTTACGATGCCAGTCATCTTTATGTTGGTATCAAATGTTATGATGATCCTAAAAAAATCACCGCGAAAGAGCTTGCGCGCGATGTCAGTTTAGGAAATGATGACCGGATTCAGGTTATTTTGGATACTTATCTTGATCATCGTAATGGATACTGGTTTCAAATCGGGCCACGTGGTTCGATAGGTGATGCAACGATCAGCGAAAATGGGGCAGTTTTTAATAAAGAATGGGATGGCCTGTGGGAAGGGAAAGCTCGTATTGTTGAAGATGGCTGGGAAGCTGAGATGGCAATTCCTTTTAAAACAATTGGTTTCGATAAGAACCAGACAACGTGGGGAATCAAATTTATCCGGCACATCAAGCGGAAACTTGAGTCTTCGTATTGGCCAACTGCAAACATCAACAGCTACAAATTTCAGGTCTCAGATGCCGGGTTGATCGAGGGTATCCATAATATAACACAGGGAATCGGATTGGATCTTTCACCATATGTCGTTGGAGGAATGGATACTAAACGTGACATTAAAAATAAATACCATGTTGATGGTGGATTGGATATGTTTTATCAGATTACCCCAAGTTTAAAGTCTTCGCTATCAATTAATACCGATTTTGCTGAAACAGAGGTCGATGATCGCCAGATTAACCTTACACGTTTCAATCTTCTTTTTCCAGAGAAGCGGGACTTTTTTCTCGACGGGGCGAGCCATTTTTCTTTTGGAATTCAGGGTGATGATTTAAATCCTTACGGGAAAGGAATTATACCGTTCTTCTCGCGTCGGATGGGTTTAGATAGCAACGGGTTGCCTTTGCAAATCAACTATGCCGGTAAACTGGTTGGAACGATTGGTAAATGGAATCTGGGTGTGATGCATGTGAATGATGACCGTTCAGTAGGGAGCTCAAATTTTTCGGTTGCAAGGGTTTCGCGAAACATCGGACCGGAATCGTCGATTGGGGTAATCGGAACTTACGGGAATGCTGTTTCACAGACCGAAAACTTTGTTGGAGGAATAGATATGAAACTGGCTACATCGAAACTTCATGGCAATAAAAACCTGGCATTGATTTTATTTGGATTGAAGTCGAATACAAAAGGATTATCCGATAGTGATTTATCGTGGGGAGGTACGATTACTTATCCGAACGACTTTCTTTCTTTCAGTTTGGGACACCATGAAATTGGTGAAAATTTTGTGGCTGGAATGGGCTTTGTCCCACGAACCAATATCAAGGAAACGTATGGAAATATCAAAATTGGTCCTCGTCCCAATATGTGGGGACTTTTGCAAGTCTATTCCGGAATAGGATTCGATCATATTGTCAACTTTTCGAATGTGCTTGAAACCCGTTCAATCGACTTTTCCCCGCTGAGTCTCCGGTTTAAGTCGGGAGAAGAGTTTTCTTATTCGATCAGTCAAAGTTTCGAAAACCTGGAAAATGAGTTTAAAATCTTTTCAACTTATGTAATTCCAATCGGGGAATACCAATTTTACCGTCACACTTTGAAATTGCTGACTGCCGGAAGCCGCAATTTCGCGGGGGACTGCTCATTTGTCTGGGGCGATTTCTATAATGGTTACAGGAAGGACTTTTCAATCGGGGCCAATTACAAGGTGGCGGTACCATTATTTTTCGGGGCAAAATACAAACAAAATGAGGTAAGTCTGCCAGAAGGCAGTTTTACCACCCGTATTTACCAGGTTAATGCTAATATTCTATTTAGTCCCGATGTTACGTGGTACAACTATTTTCAGTACGACAACAGTTCAAAGACCATAGGTGTGCAATCAAGATTTCAATGGATTGTAAAACCCGGAAACGAAATCATTGTTGCCTGGACTTCAAACCTATCAAAACCTTTGGAGCGCTATGTGATGAATGAGAGTGCATTGCGGTTTAAACTTAAATACAATATCCGGTTTTGAATTTGATGATTCAACAAATAGAATGTTAGGAATGAACCATTTGATTACATTTCTGTAAATGCATCTTCTTCTTTATAAAAAAAATAAATAACAACTGAATAGATTAGGAATGTTTTTATTAAGGTGAATAATTTCTAAATTGCCGTTCGAATATATAACCAAACGGAATTATGATTCTGATCACAAAAGAAGAAGCTAAACATTTATCGATTAATAATCTAAAACGTTACCGGCTTCGGAAGATGATGTTACGATATCTCTACGAAGAGCGATTTGTATCCGCTTCAGAAGTGAGTCAAAAGATAAGTGTCAGCCTTCCTACAACGAAAACATTACTCGATGAATTGATTGCGCTTGGTGCAGTAATGACAAGCGGTATCGGCGATTCACGTGGCGGACGCAAGCCTGCCTTATATAGTCTTGTAGCCGGAGCTTTTTATGTAATCACAATAGGTATTGAGCATTATAGTGCAAAAGTAGCTATCTTTGACAGTCATAATGAACTTGTTACCGAAGTGCGAACCGTTCAGACGAATGTAAATCATCCCGATTTAGCCGAAAAGCTTCACGATGTTTCGATGCAATTGATTCATGAAGCCCGAATCGACGATTCAAAGATTGTAGCGGTGGGGGTATATATGCCCGGTCTGGTCAATTCGGCAACTGGAATCAATTACGCGATCAAAAACGAGGCTTATCAGAATATTGGCAAAACCTTGAAAAAGAGATTTGGAAAAACCATTTATATCGACAATGATGCCAGAATGCAGGCGCTTGGTGAATTTATTTTTGGTAAAGCGAAAGATTCACGCAATGCATTGGTGATCAATTGGAGTTGGGGATTGGGTCTGGGAATGATTCTCAATGGACAGTTATATGGTGGTTCAACGGGCTTTGCCGGAGAATTTGGTCATATTAAGCTGGAAGAGAACGGTATTCTTTGTTACTGCGGAAAAAGAGGGTGTCTCGAAACCATTGCCTCATCGCAAAGTATTCTGAATTTGGCGATGGGTGGAATAGAAGAAGGAACAATTTCACAATTAACCACGCGTTTTAAAGATAACCCTCATTCCCTGAAACCTGAGGATGTAGTGAATGCAGCCCGTGGAGGCGATGAGTTTTCGATTTCCATCTTAAACAAGGTGGGTAACTCGTTTGGGAAAGGATTGGCTGTTTTGATTCAATTGCTCAATCCTGAAATTATAGTGCTTGGCGGACCCATTTCAAAGGCGCAGCAATTCATTTTGACCCCGATTCAACAAACATTAAACCAGGATTGTCTTGAAAAAATCTCAAGCATTGTCCGGATCGAAATCTCCGAAATCGATGATCGTTCAGGGCTATTAGGGCTCTGTGCCCGCCTTTTTCAAAAGGTACTTGGCGATGTGACAGAAGTAAAGTGAGATGAAAAGGTTAAATTGTTTATTGTTTTGGCGCTTCCTTTAGCACCAATTTAACTTTGTCTGCAGTAACAATTGCAGAATAGAAATCGACCAAAGAAGCATAACGCTCTTTGGGCCAGGTTCCCCGATTCATTCGATGTTCACGGGTATATAGTAGTTGGTCATCCTTAAGTGTAATTGTACTTGAATACTCTCCGAATTCGGAAGAAATAGTTTTCCCTTTTGGCGTACTTTCCGGTATGAAACCTTTGGGCAAATGTATGATCACAGAGTCCTTATCGATAAATGCGTATTCCCTGTAAACCGGCATTTTACGGTTTTCAACCCGTGCTGGAATTGTTTTGATTTGGTTGAAAATATTCAATGGAATAAAGAGGCGGCTTCCAGTTTTTGTAACAAATGTGGGTGTTGAAAAGGTGATTGCTTCCACTGCCTCAGGTATTTTATCCTTTTTTACATCATAGCTAAAGTCTGAAATAACCAGACCCGTAATGGAAAGATTTTCGCAAAGCGTCTTCTCCTGCTCTTTTTTGCTTTCTGTCAGATTAGCCGATACATTGTCGTATTGGTAACCTCTGTATTTGGTCCTTACTTTAGCTTGAATGGAACCGTCGGCGTTGACTACCACATCGGCATTACAAACCTGGCTGCTTTGACTGGCTGTTAGCAGTGGAATACTGACAATCTGCCCTCCATCAGTAGTGATATTCAGCGCTTTTCTTCCGGCGGTAAATGGGCTCATATAGCCGCAGGGTGCTGTTTGACTGGTACACTCCAGCCAAAGTGTGTCACGATAAAGAGGTACGCAAAGTATGATGTGATTTGATTGATGGTTTGTCGGAAAGTCAGTCATTGTAATTCCCTGGTTGGAAGCAGCTCCTGCAACTGTATAAAGCGACGGGATACCAACTGCATTAAGTAATGCTTTCATATAGTTTGATAGCGCTTTACAATCGCCATAACCAAGACGATCAACTGTTTCTGCAGGAAATGGCTGGAAGCCACCTATCCCCAATTGTATACCAACATAATGCGTATGATTTTGCATATATTCGTAGAGCTTGCGCACCATCTGCGACGAATCTTTTATCCCTTTTACCAATTCCTGAATCTCAGTTTGTCTTTGTTGTGGTAATTGGTCGCGACCCTTATTAAGCTTGTTAACCCATAGTCCATAATCATTCCAAGTATTCATTGAACCGGCGTAACCTTCGTAGATAAACTTTGTCGGAGCTGTAATCACATGGGGTGCTTCGAGATCTAACTCAGGAGACATTGGTTCGGTACGCCAGGCTTTGAATGAGTCGATTTTCCATTCGATGGAATGTATTCCGTTTTCATGTTTTTCGGTACGGCAACCTGCCGGAAGATGGAATTCTCTGTAACGAATTTCCATAGCGTCAGGATAGCTTATTTGAAAAGAAGATTTTTCGACAGAAATTCGATAATCATTCAACGGTTGCCATCCGGGATAATCGAGTAAACCATTGTACTCGATTTCATAATTGTATTCAACTGTATAAGGATAAGTATCACCATTGAATGATGCCGTTTTCAACCTTAGATCGTCGTAAATTTGACCGGCCGAAGTATAATTAACATCCTGAATGGCATTGTTTTTAAGTTTATCATCCGGCATTCCGAGTGCATTATAACTTTTCCCCGACAGAGATGTGATCTTTGTCGATTTGTCGTAAGGAAGGGCCAGTTCACCAAAATCATCACCATTCTTATCAAGGATCGTGATAACCATATGAACACGTTTAACAGCCTTACCATAGTCCTGCAGTTCGAACTCCTGACGATAGTCGCGGCACACAGCCCATGCGTCTTTTCTAAGCGAAGAGTCGATCGCAGATGCCGGATAAAACAACTTATTTTTTTCTTTTGCAGATAGGAGAGAAGCGATTGTCAGAATTATTCCTGCTGTTAACAACAATTTGATGGTCATATTAAATCTTTGTTTTTTTAAGGATAATTTGTTCTGCCTGTTTATTAATCACCAAATTATAGAATTCTTTCAGGTTCAGATATTCTGAAGGAATAAAAATCGCCTTGTCAATTGAGAATCGGATATTGAGAACGATTTTATTTCCAACTTGTGATACCTGGTACAAAAATCTTCCGCCCTTTTCTGAAAGTCCCAGCGAAGCATTTTTGGGAAGCTCCTCAACAGCGTATCCTTCAGGGATTGTTAATTGCATGTTGTATGTTTGAATGAAAGGCAGTCCGAAGTCGACAGGATAAGTACGCGTTGGTGAGGTGAATGGATTACTTTTTTGGCGTTCGATGAGTACCGGATCAATATAGATGATTGCGGCTTCGCTATCTGGCCCCTCTTTCATCGTAAAATTGTATTTGGAGTAAACCGGCTGATTAATACTATCCATATTAGTATATTGATATTCAAGATAATCAATATCAGTAGCGCTGTTTTTTAATTTGTCGAAATGTTCTTTGCTTCCACCTGCTGTTTTTACGGATTCACGAAAATTCATTGCACTTAACCCTGCAATTTTTTTATTGATACTCCCTGTCACTTTCCCATCTTTAATTCCGAGTTCAACTAGTGTATTTTCTACAGATTGTTGATTGACTATTGGCACTTCCTGCGACTCTTCATCTTTGATCATATGTCCATCGCCATTAAGGCAGCGTAACGGAATTCCTCCGGCCTGAAGATTGGGTTCTGTGGCATCAAGCAGGATGGAGATGCCGTTGACGATTGCTTGAACAATCACATAGTTGCAGTCGCTTAACGAAGCATGCGTCATAGGGAGTATTCCGTTTTCACGGGTGCTTAAAATTACTGGATTAGCAATAATGCCCGCTTTTTTAAGCATTACAGCCAATAAAAGATTGATTTCTGCCGAGTTTCCTGTTTTATCAGCATAGGCTTTTTTTATCGATTTGTCTGTAAACAGGGTCTTGTGTCCATCCCATTTCATGGTGTGTTGCAAATGATTGTAGACGATTTCAAGTTTTTTCTGTTCGTCAGTAATACCTTTGGTTAATTCTTCAACAACGTTTTCTGCAAAACCAGTTGTCTTAAGTTGCATTCCAAAATTCTCGCTGTCTTTCAATTGTCTGGCAACATCCATCCATGAAGTAGTATAGTTTTTAAAGGTGCCTCCTACCAGGGTAAAGTTTGTATTTGCCAATTCAAATTTCACTTGTGTTGTGTAATTGTCAAGCGTTGTCAGGTAGGGCTCCTGTTTCATTGCCGGAACATCTTTGACTGCATAGTCGAATACGCTGGCCTGATATTGAATACTATGATTGGTGGATGGTCCTCCTCCGGAACTGGCATTCAAACCAGCATTTCCAAATGCTTCTTTTGTGGTATAATTAATTGTCTCACTTTTCAGATTTTTTTTGACATAAAACAATGGATGATAACCCATTGTTGATTGGTTGTAAGTAAAGTATTCAGGATAGGCAACATGGTATTGACTCCATTTCACAGGTATGGTATATTGAAATTTCCAGGAGCGCAGGTTCCAGATTAGGTCAGTACGAATACTGTACTTCAAATCAATAACTGAACCCACTTTAACTGAAGGCATTGAGAGGCGAACTGTTTCGTAGTATTTGTTCTGCCGTTCCCGAAATATAGCATCTTTTTTCAACTCGGATTTGACAATTTTCTCATTTTCAAGATTAAAGGTAGTTCCTTTCGGAGTTGAAATTTCTTCGCGGCTTGTATTGTACGAATAAAGCGCAATACTGAAATTTCCCCATTCGACGCCACTTTGCTTGAGTATTTTAATACGGACAAACCTTTCGTGGGTAAGCATAAACCCTTTTTCGGAGTCATAAGTGAAATAAGAGTTCCCATCATCATAAAGGATTACTGCTTCGGCGGTTGTGTCGTTTGGATAGGTTTTCATGGCCAATTCTTCATTTGAAACCTTTTCAAATTTGACTTTTGGTGCTTCGGTTACTTCCTGTGCAAAAAGCCTAAGAGACAACATCAATGTTGCCACAAGCAAAAAGATGATTTTTGTCATAAAATGGATATTAGTTAGTTAGTAATGCGATGAATTATAGCTTGGCTTTGATAATCAGGTAAATTTTAATCAAATATAGGAACATATAATTCATAAAAAAATATAATTCTCAAAATATTTTAATAGTATTTATTCTTAATATTTACTTAATATATATTGGTTGCAGGGATCAACTAATTAAGCTTATTTTGACCAATTATAAATACTAAATGGAATCGAGCAAACCGCTGGGATACATGTTGGGCAGAAGCCTCCGGGTTTTCAGAAATCAACTGGCTTTTGAATTTAAGGAAAAGGAGATTGAACTGACATTCGACCAGTTTGTTATTTTACATCTATTGAATTCGAATTCTGATTTGATACAACAGGATCTGGCGAATCAGCTACAGAAGGATAAATCAATCATCGTTCGTCAAATCAATTGCTTACTCGAGAGTCAATACGTTGTCAGGCTTACAAACAAAGAGGATAAACGAAAGAAGAACCTGATTCTTACAAAAAAAGGCTTCGAGATATTAAACCAAATGAAGGAAATAGCATCTGAATTATCAGGTAAATTACTTTCCGGCATTTCTGAGACCGAACTTGAAATATTCCGAAATGTACTGGGGAAGATTCAGGAGAACGGAGGGGCGGATGAAGATCTTTATAATTGTGGACTTAATCAACTAAATTAGAAAATATACAAAAAATCAATATGAAGATGACAATGCAATTTAGAATGCTGGGAATCGTTTTGATGATGGTTGCAGCAATTTCGTGTAATAATAAACCAAAAGCCGGGCAACCTGGTGGTGCAGGTGCAATAAAAGAATATCCTGTAATCGTGGTTAAGCCGCAAGCGACACAATTATATAAGGATTATCCTACGAAGCTACAAGGACAGCAGACCGTTGAGATCAGGTCGAAAATTGCGGGGTACATTGAGCAGATCCTCGTCGATGAAGGAGCTGTTGTGAAAAAAGGTCAGGTACTTTTTCGTTTGAATGCCAACGATATTCAGGCGATGGTTCGTTCTGCCGAAGCCCAGGTAAAAGTAGCAGAGGCCGATGTAATCATTGCTCAGGTCAATGTCGAAAAAACCAAACCGCTGGTTGAGAAGAACATTATCAGCAAGTTTGACCTGAAGTCGGTTGAATCAACACAAAAATCGAAGGAAGCCCAATTGGCACAAGCCAAAGCAAATCTTGAGAATGCAAATGCGAACCTTCAATACACACGGATTACGAGTCCTGCCGAAGGAACCATCGGAACCTTTCCATTCAGGGTTGGTAGTCTGGTAAGTAGTTCAACCGTTGAGCCGCTTACAACGGTTTCGAACACCGTGAATATGTATGCCTATTTTTCATTCAATGAAAAGGAGTTCCTCACAATCACTAAGGGTCTGGAAGGGAAAAACCTTCAGGAAAAATTTGCAAAACTGCCTGGCGTTTCGCTGATTCTGGCCGATAACTCCGTTTATGATCAGGCTGGTCGAATTGAAACAGCCAGTGGATTGATCAATCAGCAGACTGGTGCAGTAAATGTTCGCGCCAGTTTCCCTAACCCAGAAGGCCTTTTACGAAGTGGTGGCAGCGGCCTTGTACGCATTCCTCAATATGTTGATTCTGCAATTATTATTCCTCAGAAAACAGCTTATGAATTACAGGGAAAGCACTTTGTTTATTTAGTAGGCGCTGACAATAAAGTTCATAATACCGAAATCGAAGTGCTGACAGGTAATCTGAAAGATTCGTATGTTGTTACCGGCGGACTCAAGGCCGGTGACCAGGTTGTACTTGAAGGAATCGCCACATTACGCAACGATACCGAAATCAAACCCAAAGTGGTAGAAACAGGAGACCTTTCCGAAAACATGCCTGCCGTTAACCCGGTTAAAAAATAAAAACAGACTAACATGTTCAGAAGATTTATAGAACGACCGATTCTATCATCGGTTATCTCAATTATAATTGTCATCCTGGGAGTGCTGGGGCTGATCACACTGCCAATTGAGCAGTACCCCGATATTGCGCCTCCTACAATTCGGGTTTCTGCTTCCTATACAGGAGCCAGTGCCGAAACAGTACTGAAAAGTGTTGTGATACCGCTCGAAGAGCAAATCAACGGGGTCGAAAACATGACCTATATGGCTTCTTCTGCCAGTAACAATGGTTCAGCAAGTATCGAAGTGTTCTTCAAACAGGGAACCAATGCCGACATGGCGGCTGTGAATGTACAAAACCGCGTGGCACGTGCAAACAGTCTTCTTCCGGCAGAAGTCACCCGTGCCGGTGTAATAACTGCCAAGCGTCAGAACAACATGTTAATGGTGTTTTCATTATACTGTGAAAATGGCGAATTCGACGAGACATTCCTCCAAAACTACAGTAAAATCAATCTTTTACCGCAGATTCAACGTGTAAGAGGAGTGGGTGAGGCCTTGGTTTTCGGAGCCAAAGATTATGCGATGCGAATCTGGTTGAAACCTGATGTGATGTCGACCTATAGTTTGATACCTGCGGATGTTATCACAGCGCTGAATGAGCAAAATCTTGAGGCTGCCCCGGGACGTCTGGGTGAATTGAACGAACAGTCGTTTGAATATATCATCAAATACAAAGGGAAACTCAGCCAGCCAACCGAGTTCGAGAACATTGTCATCAAGGCTGACAAAGATGGTAACATATTGCGTCTGAAAGATGTGGCACGCGTTGAAATGGGTGCATTAAATTACTCAATTGGAACTTCTGCAATGGCTAGACCCGGAATTACAATGGCAGTTTTTCAGGCTCCCGGATCGAATGCCCGCAATGTAATCATCGAAGCGAAGAAAGTCCTCGACGAAAATTCAAAGATGTTTCCATCAGGAGTCAAATACAAAATACTGGTTGATGCCAATGAGTTTCTCGACAGTTCAATTTCGAAAGTACTCACTACTTTGCTCGAAGCATTTATCCTTGTATTTATCGTGGTTTTTGTCTTCCTCCAGAATTTCAGGGCGACACTGATTCCGGCGATTTCAGTTCCTGTGGCTATTCTTGGTACTTTCTTCTTCCTGAATCTGTTTGGTTTTACAATCAATCTGTTAACGCTTTTTGCATTGGTTCTTGCTATCGGGATTGTGGTCGATGATGCCATCGTTGTCGTCGAGGCGGTCCATGCAAAGCTTGACCAGGGGGCAAAAAATGCGAAGGAAGCTGCTGTTACAGCGATGGACGAAATTTCAACAGCGATCGTTTCAATCACATTGGTCATGTCCGCGGTTTTCATCCCGGTAACATTTATTACCGGAACAACAGGCGTATTCTACAAACAGTTCGGGATTACACTGGCCGTGGCTATTGTCATTTCGGCTATCAATGCATTGACGCTAAGTCCTGCTCTTTGCGCTATATTCCTGAAACCACACAGCGAAAACGCATTGCACAACAAAGGTTTTATGCAGCGGTTTTATACAGCATTTAATGTTTCATTCGATGCGATGACATCCCGCTATAAAAAGACAACACACTTCTTTATGGCCCGCAAGTGGGTTGCTGTGGTACTGATCGTCCTTTTTACCAGCGGATTATTTCTATTGATGAAAACTACGCCAACCGGCTTTGTCCCTACGGAAGATATGGGACGAATATTTGTTGATATCGGTCTTCCTCCTGCAACATCGATGACGCAGACGAAAAAAATAGTAAACCAGGTTGACTCAATCATCGGCAGTATTCCTGAAATGGAAGCCAGAACCGCGATTGTTGGAAATTCGCTGATCAGCGGACAAGGCAGTTCATACGGAATGTTGATTTGCAGCTTGAAATCTTGGGAGCAGCGTACGGGGAAAGGTCAGGATATCAATTCCGTGATTGGCAGATTATACGCGATGACGGCTCAACTCAAAGGTGCAAAAGTGATCATGTTTACACCACCAATGGTGCCAGGGTTCAGTATCTCGGGAGGATTCGAACTTAAACTGGAAGACAAAACCGGGGGTGATATCAAACAGTTTGAACAAAATGCCCGTGTGTTCCTTGCCGCATTAAACCAACGTCCTGAGATTCAGTATGCGATAACTGCATTCAATACCAACTTCCCGCAATACCAGGTGGAGGTAAATGCAGCCCGCTGCAAACAATCAGGTATCAGTGTCAGCGCTATTTTATCATCGTTACAGGGTTACGTTGGCGGATTTTACGCTTCCGACTTTAACCGTTTTGGAAAACAATACCGTGTTATGGTTCAGGCGGAACCAAAATATCGTGGAAACCCCGACGATATGAACAACATCTTTGTGCGTACTTCAACCGGAGAGATGGCGCCGATTACCGAATTCATTACGTTGAAGAGGGTTTTCGGTCCGGAGAATATTACCCGGTTCAATATGTACACCTCCATTGCAGTGACCGGATCGCCTAACGTTGGGTTCAGTTCTGGTGACGCGATAAAAGCGGCCCAGGAAGTGGCAGCCCAAACATTGCCGCAGGGCTATGGCTACGAATTTTCGGGGCTAACCCGCGAAGAGATGGCTTCAGGCAATCAATCAATCCTGATCTTCCTGCTAAGTGTGATCTTTGTTTACTTCCTGCTCGCAGCTCAGTACGAAAGTTTTATCTTACCGCTTTCGATCATTGTATCACTGCCTATCGGGATTGCAGGTGCATTCATCTTCGCCAAAATTATGGGTGTTCAAAATAACATCTATCTGCAAATCTCATTGATCATGCTGATCGGGTTGCTGGCTAAGAATGCGATCCTGATTGTCGAGTTCTCGTTGCAACGTCGTCACCGCGGAATGAGCATCATGCAATCGGCTGTCGAAGGAGCAACTGCCCGTTTACGACCCATCCTGATGACCTCTTTTGCTTTTATTTTCGGTCTGATCCCGTTGGTAATCGGTGGCGGAGTGGGAGCAAATGCGAACCGTTCGATCGGCGTTGGTGCCGTGGGTGGTATGTTTATCGGAACAATGATCGGTATCCTCGTAATCCCGGCCATGTTTGTGATCTTCCAGACGCTTCAGGAAAAGGTGACAAAACCTGGGAAACAATCCATTTCGGAGATGAACAGTCTGGAAGGTGAAGCTGAAGATTATGAAAATTAACGATCTCGGAAATACAAAAAATATGAAGACATATTCGATTAAATATATCATCCTGATTGCCGGATTTGCCGGAATGTTGTATTCGTGCAACACCTCAAAGCAATTCCAGCGCGAGACCGTCAATACCGACAACCTCTATGGAAGTCAGGCAACAAGCGATACTGCCACCATTGCCAGCAAGCCATGGCGCGAACTCTTCACAGAGACCTACCTGCAACAGCTGATCAGTGAAGGATTGGACAACAATCCCGACTTGCTCATTGCGGTGCAACGGGTTTATGAAGCTGAAGCCTATTTTTCGCAAAGCAAAGCGGCAATGCTTCCAGGTATAAATGGCAAAGGAACTGCAACCTACATTCATAATCCGGAGTCGATTTATCCCGATGGCCCACGTGAGGTGAACAGTTATCAGCTGGGCCTCGAGGCAAGCTGGGAGATCGACCTGTGGGGTAAATTGCGCAGTTCGAAACGTGCGGCTTATGCCAATTTGCTATCCAGCGATGCGGGTCAAAAAGCGGTTCAGACACGACTGATTGCCAATATAGCCGCCACTTATTATAGTCTTGTCGGTTTGGATGCAAAACTGGCGATCACGCGTCAGACGGTTAAAAACAACATCGATCTGGTTGAGACCATCAAGGTACTGAAGGAAAGCGGGAAGGTAACGGGTGCGGCTGTCGTTCAGAGCGAAGCGAACCGTTATGCCACCGAAGTGACCATTCCCGACCTCGAACAACAAATCCGAGAAACCGAAAATGCCCTTTGCCTTTTGCTGGGACGTACGCCGGGAACCATCGAACGCGGGAAAATCGACGAGCAAGCACTGTCTTCCGTTTTAAATACGGGTATTCCTGCTCAACTGCTCGACAATCGTCCAGATGTGATGCAGGCTGAGTATGGTGTGATGAGCGCCTTCGAGATCACCAATAATGCCCATGCCAGCTTTTATCCGGCACTGACGCTGACCGCTTCGGCTGGTTTTGCTGCCACGGATCTAAGTAAGTTGATTGATCCCAAATCGTTTGCTGCGAATGTAATCGGTGGATTGGTTCAGCCGATCTTTAACAAGCGATTGAATATTACCCGGTTGAGAGTCGCTCAGGCGCAACAGGAAGAGGCATTGATCAACTTCCGGAATACGTTACTGCGAGCAGGTCAGGAAGTGCACAATGCATTGGGTTCATATGAATCGTCTGTTCAGAAGATTGCCTTGCGTAAATTGCAAATCGAGGCATTGGTCAAGTCGGTTGACTACACGAAAGAATTACTGACCTACGGCTCTGCCACCTATACTGAAGTCCTTATTTCACAAACGGCCCTTCTTTCGGCACAGTTAAATGGTATCAACGACCAGTTGCAACAGCTCAATGCTGTGATTTCACTTTATCGCTCACTTGGGGGAGGGTGGAAGTAGGAATTGAAAATCAAACTACCCTTCAAGCGGTTGAAAATCCTTGAAGCGGTATATTTGAATAATAAAGACTTTTAAAATCAAACAAAACTGTATCTTTATCACATGGTAATAATGAATGAAATACTAAAAAGGCTGAATGATTTTAACACCTTATGTCAGGAACATCAGGTGAAATATCTGTATGCTTTTGGTTCATCTGTTACGGATCGGTTTGATTACGATAAAAGCGACATCGACCTTCTTGTTGAGATCGATAATAATGATCCAATTGAACGAGGCGAAAAGTTGATTTCGTTGTGGGATACATTTGAGCTCTTTTTCAATCGTAAAGTCGATTTACTGACCGATTCATCCATTCGCAATCCCTTTTTACGCAAGAGTATTGACGCAACTAAGATTCTTATTTATGACGGAGCAAGGCAAAAAATACTTGTCTGATATTCTAAGATCAATAGAATTGATTGAGCAGTTTACCGCTACCGTTAAAAATTACTATGATTATTTATCGGATTTGAAAACCCAAAGTGCGGTTGAACGCCAATTGGGAATTATAGGAGAAGCTGTAAATAAAATTGACAAGTTATTTCCGGAGGTTACATTTGAAAATGCCAAGAGAATTGTTGGATTTCGCAATAGATTAATTCATAGTTATGATGCAGTTGATTCATCTATGATTTGGGCAATCATTAAAAGGTATCTGGATCCCTTAAAAGCAGAGGTCACTGAAATGTTTAAATAGTTCGATCCCAACCAAAATTAGCCATACGTAAATATAAGCACTGCTTGTTAAAAACTCAAAAGGCGCGTTAATTTTCATTGAAAAACAAAACCAAAGCAAGTTCGATTACTTACAACGGATAGCTTTTGGAACATCAAAAGTGATCTCGGAGTACATTGCAGTATTCCAGAGAATTGAAGAAGAATGGTGCATCAGTTGATTTGATCATTAAATCAACAGGATTGAAGAAAGATGAAATAGATCAATTATAAAATCTCAACCATTTCCTGCTCTTTGAAATGCTTTGAGGGTTTCTGACTTTCGGCAGTGGTTTCGAGGCTGGAGGCAACAAGTTCGGCAATGTCTTTTACTGGGGCATCCGAAAATTGGGCAATGCTCTTTTTACACATAGGGCACGAAGTGGCGATGATTTCGGCATCAGCGCTATTGAGGTACTCGGAAGTCGCTTTCTGGATCGCGCACCGTTCATCGGGGTTCATTGATAGGTTCCCCAGGCTGCCACCGCAACACAGGGAATTCTCCTTTTCCTGAAGAATGGGAACCAGGTTGTTGAAATGTTTGAGCAGTATCCGAGGCTGAATGTAAATACCTGATCCTCTGCCTAATTCGCATGGGTCGTGGAAAACAACCTTTTTGCCGGAAGGAAGCACCGATATTCTTTTCTGAAGGATCAGTTCCGGTAAATATTCGCTGTGATGCAACACCTCTATATTAAGGTGATAATCTTCCTTGAAACTTTTGTAACAGATAGGGCAGGAGGTCACAAGTGTTTTAGCCCCCGAAGCAATAATTCGCTGCCGGTTATTTTCGACCAACTTTTTCGCCGCTTCGAACTGGCCTGATAATTTGAGTGGGCGTCCGCAACAGATGCTTTCATTCTTATCCAGAAATAGATAGTTGACCTTGGCTGCCTTGAATATTATCTCCATCGACCGGCTGATTGCAGGTGAAAGATGGCTCATGCACCCTGCAAAATAGACCACATCGGCTTTTGCGACGGGTTGATTAACCGGCAGATATCTGAATCCTACTGGTTGTTCGTACGTGGTTTTTTTCCGTTTCAGAATCCGTTGTTGCGTAAGATCGATACCAACCGGACAAGCTGCAGTACACCTTCCGCATAACAGACAGTTGTCTGTAAGATCGGGGTGAAGCTGGCCGTACCGGTAATCACGCATAAAATAGACCATCTGCGAAGTACTGTTTTTCCCTTGCGAATTCATCTGGCAGGTGTCGATGCATATGCCACAGCGTGAGCACGATTGAACCTCAATTTCCGAAAAGCCTGTGAATTTCTCATTGGTTTTGAGTCCCCAGTTTCGCAGGAAAATCAGGAGAATCTCCGTGGGGATGTGCATGTAACGTGAGAAGGGGATCGAAACCATAAAAGCGCCCAGCGACATTGAATACATCCACCAGAAAACGATTGAAAGTGTTTGCACCGGAAGAAAATATCCCATCAAATCACCCAGCGGCTGGGTCATAAAGCTACCATTTTGCGCAAAGCCAGCAGTAGCGCTTTCGGCTAAAAGCCGTAATGGAAAGATCAGCCATAAAGCAGTCAAAGCCAGGCGATCTCCAAGGGAATGTTTCGTATTCTTTTTCATCCCGGTTATTGCGGGTCGAAACCGTCGTAGAATGGCCACCACAATTCCTGATAATACTAACAGTAACGTAAAATCCATTATTGCATTGAAGACTACCAGCATTCCGGTTTTATGAGGGGTCAGTTCGAAGAACCGGAAAAAGACCGGATAATAGAATTCGTTTGCAAACTTGCCTGTGTAGAAAAAGGTTTCAAGCTTTCCGACTACAATCAGCATAAACCATCCAAATGCAAGGCTCATGTGCATATATCCAAGCATTCGGTTATTCCTGAATACTTTACGATGAATTAAGCTCTCCATGAAAACTTCGCGGACAGCGTACAAAGTTTTTACGGTAAATAAATTCAACCCGATTCTCGTTAGGTTGCCGGCTTCGAGGCTACCAAGCCATTTGATGTAACGGAACGCGAGCAGGACTGTCAGAATGACCATTCCTGCCGTGAATGGAATTACAAACAGACTATAGTGCATGGCAAGTGTTTAGGGCTCGTTTTATATTTTGAATCACATTTCGGGTATTTATGCCGCGCGGACATACCAACTGGCATTTCCCGCACATCATGCATTTAGCAACTTCTTCAGCAAGACCCTTTGTTTCGCCTCGCTGGATCAGTAAATTGATTTTTCTGGGATTAAAATTGGTCAGTCTTGCTGCCGAACAGGTGGCAGTACAGCTACCGCAACCAATACACCACTTGAAGGAAGGTTCGTGTTGTGCCACAAATTGAGAGATCGAGAAATCATTGTTTTCGAAGTCAATCTGTCGTCCTTTCAATATGGAATATCCCCAATCCTTCACGATCGTATTATTATTCAGTTTTTGATTTAAACTCTTTTCCCCTAAGCCACGAAATAATCCTCACGGTTGCGGCCCTGGCATCGGTTAGCGTTTCTGCTACCGACAACGGTTCCCTGCAGGTACCGGTTACAAAAATGCCAGGCATGTGGGTCTCATTCTGATTGAAATGGGTGTCGTTGCTGGCCAGGAAGTTACCCACCGTAAAAGCCAGTCCCGCCGATTTTCCTATTGCTTCGGTACCAGTTGCCGGAACCATTCCAACCAACAATACGACAAGGTCGAAATTCATTTTCATCGGTCGTCCTGAAAGGGTATCTTCTGCCTTCAACTGCAATGATCCGTCAATATTTTCGGCAATCTCTGATACACGTCCCCGAATAAAAGTGATGCCCCATTTTTGTTGAGCTTCGATGTATAGCTCTTCGAAATTCTGGCCGAACATCCTCATATCCATATAGAAATTGAAGATTTCAGCTTTCGGCAATTGTTCTTTCATCTCGATGGCCTGCTTTACACCTGTGATGCAGCAAACGCGGGAACAATAGATGTTACCAACTTTTTTATCACGTGAACCGACACAATGAATAAAGGCGATCCGCTGCGGTATTGCACCTCCAACTGTTTTTACAGGATTCCCCGATTTGAGTTGGTTTTCCAGATCAACAGATGTGATGACATTGTCATATATTTTATAACCATATTCTTCCTTCCTCTCCGCATTAAAAACCTGAAATCCCGTGGCAATCAATACAACATCAGCTTTAAACGCTTTGCCATCAGATAAAATTACCTTGTGGTGATCAGTTTCAGGTAAAATACTAACTACTTCAGCATTTGTAATAATCTCAGGCGGATTCATTTTATGATCGTTCGCCAGGTATTCCTGAACTTCGCCTGATGGGCGGAATCCTGGAAATAATTTGTACCATAAGCGTAGTTTTCCACCGGTCTTTTCATCTTTTTCGAGCACGGTTACCTTGTACCCTGCAGCTCCAAGAGATGAAGCAGCTTCGAGTCCGGCCGGTCCGCCGCCGATGATGATGATATGTTGAGGAGTTTTGGTCATCAATGGTTTCTTAGTAATTAGTGATATCACACGATTAAAAACTGAGGCTTCTGAGGTTCTCCGATCTTTTGCCCGTGGGCACCAAGGTATTTTTCCTCTTTTTTGTATTCAATTCCCAGTTTATCTAGCAATGGTTCCACCGATACCTGGTGCAATTGCAATCCGAGTTCCCACGGTGAGTAACCCATTACAAGTCCGGCCATCTCTTCGTAAGTAAGGACGGGAATTCCCATCCCTTTATTATCGTACGTGATTCCCTCCAGTTCAGCGATTGTGTATTGCCATCTGTCCAGAAACATGGAGCATCCAGGGCAGTTGGCAACGATAAAATCGGGTTGATAAGGTTGCATCGACTCAAACTTCTTTTTCGAATTCGAAACTGAATAGCCGCGATTGGCCATAACGAGGTATTGTCTGAATCCGAATCCGCAGCAGTGCCGGCGTTCGGGATAGTCGATTACTGAACCACCCCACGATTCAATCATCCCGGACAAAACCGAAGGAAATTCAGCTCCTCCTACACCGGAAGTCGGAAACATCTTGGCATAATGGCATCCAATGTGTTCCACAACTTTAAGCGGTAATCCGGTCTTTTTATTGACGAGCGATACCTTTGATTTCTCTTTGATCTGATTTCGGAACTTATAGACAATATCTGATGTATGAACAAGGTTTTCAGGTATCTTAAATTCTCTTTTGGTAGCCTTCCATAAGTATTCCCTTATTCTTGCCTCGGTTTCGGGAAAGTGTTTCCATGTTTCGAGAACTTCGGTGTAGAGACCAAATGAGGTAACACAAGATGGTATTATATTTGTGTAACCAGCTTCTGTCATCAGTGCGAAGTGCCTCGCAATGACAGTCATTGTTGTGTCAAGAGGCACTATATCTGTATGATACCCAATCCCTGTACAGGTGGTGTGACGTGCATCTTCAAAAACGTCTTTCCCAAGATCATCCCGCATGATACGGAGAAAGGTTGTCTCCGATCCCGGAAAGAATGTTTGCCTGATACAACTTCTGACATAGAAATAGTGATCATCGGCAATTTCCTTCTGATAATCTTCCCAAACTCTTTTTTTACCTTCGAATACCACTTTTGTTGAATTTGTTTTAGATATTATGTGTTCCGTTGTTCTCTGTATACACTGTCATAAAATATTCATTGCCAATACCTTCATCAGATATCTCAATTCCAAGTTCATCTGCTTTGTGTTTCGAGTGTTTCTCGATTGTATCGAACATGGTTTTGCAACCGGTTACTTCAAAAATCTGATTGAGCTCTTCGAGCACTTCAGGAGCGATGGAACGCAAACCGCCTACGCCTTCTTGTTTGTAGTTGGAGCCCATCTTTTCCATGATTTCAGGGGTGTTCATTGAAATCCAGTCCCATACAGGACCTTGTTCCGGATGCATTTGTGGTGAGACGATGTCCGGATGAACACAATAACCGCTTCGAAGAATATTTTCGCCAATGGCTCTTTTGATTGCGAATTGTTGTCTTCCCTTCTCTGAATCAGTAAAATAACCCAATTCCTGCGAAAGTTTCCGCAAGGCCATAATTACAAAACCGGGTGTATTATTTCGGGGACATCTTGTTTTGCACGACATACATTCGCCACAATACCAGATTGTTTCACTGCGAAGTAGCGCTTCAATTAATTTTTCATCTTTGCTTTGAACGGTGTCGCAGATCACACGGGGGTCGTAATGATAAAATTCTGCTGCAGGACAGATTGCTGTACAGACGCCGCAATTCATACATCCGTTTAATCCTTCAATAAATCGGATATCCTGGTTTAACCGATCGTATAATTTGCCCATTTTCGAGTTTTGGTATCAAATATTCGATAAATCGTCAATAGCAAAATTACGCTTTCATTAAATGGAATGAAGCCGTAATAATTGGTATTTTTAATGGGTATTAATACCTAGGAGGGAGTGGTTTGGAGAAAATGAGTGGTGGCTGTTTTGCGAACCGTCAATTCCCGGTTGTTTTCCGACAATTTACATTTCAATTATTTGATTTTTAATGGCATACATTACAAGTCCGGCTGTATTTTTGCAATTAGTTTTAGATAGGATATTGGCACGGTGTTTTTCTACCGTTCGCTTACTGATAAATAGCTGGTCTCCAATTTCCTGATTCGAAAGGCCTGAACAAATCAGCAACAAAATTTCAATTTCCCGTTCTGATAATTCGGCATCGGGATCTTTCGTTTCCTTAACCGATTTGTAGTTACGCAACAGACTTTGCATCAGTTCCTGTGAAAAATAGTTGCCGCCGTTCATAACTGTATCTATGGCCGTCTTGACTTCCTGCAAGTTGGTGTTTTTAAGCAAGAATCCCTTTGCCCCGGCATCAACCATCTGATCATAATACTCCTCGTCACCATACATTGAAAGCGTGATTATTTTCAGCTCAGGTTTCAGTTCGGTGGCTCTTTTGGCAGCTTCAATACCATTAATTTCAGGCATTTCAATATCCAGAAACACAATGTCATAATCGTGTTTTGAAATTAATTCCAGGAACTCCTTTCCATTCGAAGCCTCACCTGTAACTTCATATCCCGGAAGGGTATCAAGCAACATTTTTAATCCGTTTCTGAACAAGGTATGATCATCGACTAGCAGAATTTCCATGAAGCAGAGAATTTAATTAAACAGGTACTATTATTGAAGCCGTTGTTCCTTTCGCATGTTCGGAGGCGAGGTTAAAACTTCCATTAAGCGAATTAATGCGGGTCACCATATTTGAATAACCCATTCCTGAGTGTTGTGATGGATGCAATTTATTGATATCAAATCCTTTGCCGTTATCTTTGTACAGACATGAAATCTTACCTGGCAATTTTTCAAACGATATTGTGATTAAGGTGGCCTCAGCATGTTTGATCGTGTTGTTAATGAGTTCACATAGGACCCTGTATAAAACGACTTCTGTATTACTGTCGAATCGCTCATCTTCAAAGTTGGAAGTGAATTTAATTTTGACGGTATCAGAATAGTTTATTTTGTTGATGAAGTTACGCATGGCCTTACTCAACCCGAAGTTATTGAGAATATGAGGACTTAGGTTATTCGAAATCTCCCGGATGCTTTTAATCGCTTCATCGATTACCATATCGGTATTCCGCAGAATTTTTTTTGTCTGATCGTCTTTTTCGATCCGTGTCAGCGAAGAGAGTGACATTTTAACTGTTGATAAAATAGGGCCGAGACCATCATGCAGATCTTTAGCAAAGCGCTTACGTTCAGTTTCCTCAGCCTGAATAATGGCGTTCAGAAGAATTTTTTCCATGTCGCTTTTTTCCTGTTCCACTTTTTTCATGTATTTGAAAATTTTCTGGATCAGGAAAACTCCTACTGCAAAGAAGAATGATACAGCTACTCCAAGCCAGACAAAAACTTCGCGAAACGTTTGAGGTGCAAAATCTGAGATTGTAGTGAGGAATTCGACAAGCATTCGGACTGCCATGATGATAAATCCGGCACTGATTAGCATCCACGAGACATTATATTTAGTGACCCGTGTAAGTTTAATCGAGATTCCTGCAGCAAAAACCTGTAAAAGCATTGCCAGAACCAACGCAAACTGGAGAAGCATGTCTTATTTTATTAAGGATACTTGCAAAATTATAACAATAGTTGGAAAGACAATAGTCATTTAAGGTTTAGTGTCCAGAGGCAGTGTAAAAGAACTATTTTCATCGGGGATCATAATTTTTTCACCAAGGAAATGGGGCTGCTTCGAAGTAATCATATCGAAGACTACAAGCATCCTTGCTGCCACCTCGCGTAATTGAACTTTGAAGGCCAGTTTTCCGGCTTCATCGTCCGTATTAAAAGCAATGGCTTCAATTCCCTTTTTTCTGGCAATATATACAGCGCGTTGATTATGAAATGCCTGCGAAACGATTGTGAATTTATCCTGACCAAAAACTTCTTTCCCGCGGACAACCGAATCGAGTGTTCTGAATCCTGCATAATCGAGGATAATTTTTTTATTGGGAATTCCGGCGGCAATCAAATCGTTGTACATCGTAATTGGTTCGTTGTAATTTCTGTTGCGATTGTCACCGCTTACGATGATAAAGTCAACTTTATCGCAATTATAAAGCTCAACAGCAGCTTTGATTCTATTGGTGTAATAGAGATTTCTTTTACCATTCCAAAGATATTTACTGGTTCCCAATACAAGTGCACAATGGTTATGGGGAATTGAATCAATTGAATTATAGCTGTAACTTTTGCCTAATTTTGTAATTGTAACATTAACCCAGGCAACAGTAACTACAAAAAGGAGGAAAATGATGATTGAAATCAGCCAGAATTTCTTGAATCTTTTCAATACAGTTTATTTAAAATCAGAATTTTAAAGTAAATACAGTTTCAACCTCAGGTTCGGAATGGGCAGTTAATGTTCCACCGTGAAGCCGAAGAATTTGTCGCGATAAACTTAGTCCAATTCCTGAACCTTTTGGTTTAGTTGTGAAGAATGGTACAAAAATTTTATCAAGTACTTCCGGAAGAATACCTTGCCCGTTATCTTTAAGTTGAATGATAATTTTTCCGTTTGCATCTGTAAAAGCTTTTAATTCAACACGTGGCTGCTCAGTTTTTTCGAGTGCCTGAATAGCATTTTTTAGAAGATTAATCAAAACTTGTTCAATAAGTTGTTCATCAGCTGATAATTCAAGATTCTCGGGTGTAACAGTGACGACGCATTCAATATTTCGTTGATGCATTTCCTCTTTCATTAACCCCTTCAGATTGTCCAGCAACTGTTGTACCGGGAAGATGGTATATTTTGGTGTTGGGATGCGTGTGAGATCCCGATAAGATTCAACAAAATGGAGTAATCCGATACTTCTTTTGTGAATAGTCTCAATGGCAAGTTCAATCTCTTCAATAGCCTCAACTTCTCCCTCGTCCTGAAATGCATTGGTGTATGTCGATCTTACATCCTTAATCATATAGTTAAGCGTTTGCGTAATAGAAGCAATTGGTGTAATGGAATTCATGATTTCGTGTGTCAGAACCCTTATCAGTTTTTGCCAACTCTCCATCTCATTTTCTTCCAATTCATTCTGGATATCTTTGATTGTTGCCATTCTGATCAGTCGGTCTGCCACCTTGAATTCAGTAGCAAAAATAGCCAATTGAAGGATTGTATCCTGTTTCTGGATTTTTACCATTATACTTTCGCCGTTGGAAATGGTCATTAATTTCGAAACGAGTTCGGGTGAGAAACTCTCCAGTTCACTTAGATTTTTAAGACTAGTAATTTTAAATAGTTTTTTTGTTGAATTATTGATCAACTCAACAGCTCCGTCATCGCGGTAGCTAATCAAACCAATGCCGATATGTTCAACGACCGTTTGTAGGTAAAAATAGTTTTGTTCGCGTTCTTCTCTCACTTTTCGAAAGTCATTAATCACAAGGCTGAAAGCCTCAGTCATACGATCGAAAGAATGGCCTAGTCCTTTGATCTCAAATGTTCTTGAAAAATCGGAGTATCTCAGCGATTCAAGGAAGTTGGTAAGAAGGGTATTGGTTGTTTCGACGTGATTGATGAGCATGATAACCTGATAGATTGCAATGCCTACAAACAGCACAATAGTAAAATAGTGACTGGTTGTAAACAACAGCCACATGATCAAAAAGGCATTTGCGACGATTGCCAGTATTCTGATTATAAGAGAAATTCTGAAATTTTTAGAGCCCATATTTTTCCATTCTACGGTAAAGGGAAGTGCGGGTAAGTCCAAGTTCACTAGCGGCCTTCGAGATGTTCCCTTGGTGCATCTTCATTACTTTTAGAATAATTGTTTTCTCAACTTTGTCGAGTTCATAATTATCCAAATCCAGCTCCTCCGAAACTTTATTTACGGGTCTCATTTGTAGATCATTATGGTTGATCCATTCAGATTCCGTCATAATAACGGCCCGTTCAATCACATGTTGTAATTCCCTGACATTACCAGGCCAACCTGCTTCTTCCAACCTTTTCATTGCCTCTTTGGTAAAACCGCGAAGCGGCTTTTTGTATTTTTTTGTATAAATCTGGAAAAAATGAATGGCCAGCAGTGGAATGTCTCCGTAGCGTTCACGGAGTGGTGGAAGATCAATCTCGACCGTATTGATCCTGTATAACAAGTCCTGTCTAAATTTTCCTTCTTCAATCATTTGATGTAAAGGCATATTGGTGGCGCAAATCAGGCGAATGTCAATCGGAATTGGTTTATTCGATCCTACCCTGGTCACTTCTCGCCGTTCAAGCATTGTCAAAATTTTTGCCTGAAGCGGCATTGGCAGATTCCCTATTTCATCGAGAAAGAGTGTTCCGCCTGATGCGATCTCGAATCGACCCGGGCGATCGACTTTGGCATCTGTAAATGAACCTTTTGTATGTCCAAATAACTCGCTTTCAAATAATGATTCGCTGATAGACGTTAAATCTACGCTGATAAAAGCATCATCTACACGGTTTGAATTATTATGAAGCGCTCTGGCTACCAATTCTTTACCAGTTCCATTCTCGCCAAGTATCAAAACACTTGCATCTGTGGCAGCTACTTTCGAAATGGAAGTATAAACTTTTTGCATTTCGGCTGAATTCCCAATAAAATCTTTAAACGTCCGGTTCATCATGTTATTGATTGCCTTTGCACGGCTCTTCAATTGCTCAATCTCTTTTTTAGATTTCCGCAGGTTAAGTGCTGAATTTAAAGTTGCCAATAACTTTTCATTTTGCCAGGGCTTAAGAATGAAATCTGATGCCCCTTCTTTAATTGCCCTTACACTCTTTTCAACATCGCCATATGCCGTAATAAAAAGAACAACAGCATCCGGATCGATTTCCAGGATTTTTTTGAGCCAAAAAAAACCTTCCTGACCACTGATGGCATCTTTTGTAAAGTTCATATCCAGTAAGATTACATCAAATTCCTCATTTTTAAGTAATTCTGGAATTGAAGTAGCAGTATTGGTTGTGACAATTTTTTCCACGTGCGGTTTAAGGAGTAACCTAAGTGAGAAAAGGATATCCTCGTTGTCATCGACCGCCAGAATTTTTCCAAATTTATCCATAACGAAAAGGTTTTTATTTTTCAGAATTACAAACACCAAGCCACAATAATGCTGAAAGTATTTATGCGGGGATCTGATTTATTATGTGTTTATTAATCAATGCTATATTCGAATCATTCTTTTTTTTTAAAGAAGTCACTCATCCTAATTTTGAAAAGGTAAATGTACGAAATCGTTCAGTAATTGTACGATATCGGACGATTAATTTTTGGCTGTAATTTACAATTGTTTATTAATTAGTTAATTGCAAATGTGGTACGATTTGTGAATAATGAGGCTTTTGATAATGAGGTTATTTTCCTATTTTGCAAACGAATTATCCCGCATCTAAACGCGATAACCAAAATTTTAACTGTTTCACATTCAACTATGATTGAGCTAATTGATATTTGTAAGGTTTTTAGAAATAAGGAAGTTGAGACAAAAGCGTTGAGCAATATTAATTTGTCGGTTGCTGAGGGTGAATTTGTAAGTATAATGGGTCCTTCAGGATGTGGTAAGACATCCTTACTAAATATCATAGGGTTAATTGATTCACCAAGTTCCGGAAAATACAATCTTGATGGTCAGTTGGTTTCAGATATTTCAGAAAGGAACCGGACAGATCTAAGAAAAAACAATTTTGCATTTGTTTTTCAGAGTTTTAACCTGATCGACGATCTTACGGCCTGGGAAAATATCGAATTACCTTTGGTTTATCAAAAAGTGCCCCAGGCAGAAAGGGCAAGGCGGGTTGATGAAATCATGGAAAGGTTTAACCTAAAACACCGGTCCAATTATTTTCCGAATGAACTCTCTGGTGGACAACAACAAAGTGTAGCCGTCGCAAGAGCAGTTGTTGCAAAACCGCGGATTATTCTTGCCGATGAACCTACCGGAAACCTTGATTCAACCCATGGAGAAGATATCATTCAGCAGCTGACGCAACTCAATGAAGGAGGAACAACAATCATTATGGTAACCCACTCCCTTATGATGGCACAACGAACACAGCGTATTATTTATTTGTTTGATGGGCATGTAGTTACGGAGAGCTATTCCATGGTAACTAATAAATTGTGATTACTTTATGAACAATTACCTGAAACTGGCAATCCGTAATCTGCTGCGAAACAAAGAGTATTTTTTCATAAATGTTTTTGGTCTTGCAGTCGGGATGGCTTGTGCAATTATGGTATTGGTATATATTGATGAACAGTCGAAATACGATGATTTCCATCCCTCGGCTAACCGGCTTTACCGGGTTTATATTGAATCGAAATTAGGTGGATTGGAAGCGAATGCGGCATTGTCTTCACCGCTGTTAGCAGCTGGTTTAAGGCCATATGTTTCCGAAATCGAACAATCGTGCCGGATCTTTAAAAATGACCGGGATATTCCAGTGGTAGCTCCGGTTTCAACCATTCTTGATAGCAGAACTCTTTTATATGTTGATTCAACGTTTTTCGATATTTTCGGTTTTAAGTTAATCATAGGTGATCCATTATCCTGTTTGAGTAAGCCCCGTTCAATTGTTTTGGCCAGATCGCTGGCCAATGAATTATTTCCGGATGGTGCAATCGGAAAAACACTCACAGTTGACGATGAGAAAAAATATGCATCAGGCAGTATTTCAGCGGCTCAGCCGGGCAACAATGATAAAAAATGGACGGTAACAGGCATTGTCGAAGATTGCCCGATAAATTCACATATTAATTATCAATCTCTTGTATCCATATCTTCAGTGGTATTGCCTCATTTACAATGGACATCACATTATTTATACACCTATTTTCGTTTTAAAGAAGGGACGGATATGAAGGAAATGGCTGACTCTTCAAGCCTGCATTTATCAGTTATGGAGGATAAATTTAACAAAGGCTTTTATAAGGAGGCAGGTGATTTCATTGAAAAATCATTGGGGACAACTATTGAAGAGATGAGAGATAAGGATGAGTATTTTATGCTTCGGTTGCAAAAGGTTTCTGATATTCATCTTTTTTCGCATTTGAAATATGAGACTTCGCAGAACGTTAATATTCAGACGCTTTTAATTATTGCGGGGATTTCAATTTTAATCATTTTAATAGCCTGCATTAACTATGCCAATCTTTCGACTGCCCGTTTGGCCGGAAGGGTGCGCGAAATTGGCATCCGTAAAATATTAGGCTCTCAAAGGCGGGAGTTATCCAGGCAGTTGCTTGCCGAATCGATCACAATTAGTTTTATTTCGCTCTTTTTTGCTTTGGTTATTGTCGAGTTGATTTATCCAAATACAAGTATGGTACAGCAAAACCCTAATCTGAACATACAGCTTCTACTTTTTAAACTTTCGCCTGTAATTTTTAGCGTTACACTTTTCACGGGTGTAATAGCAGGAATTTACCCCGCTTTTTATATCATCCGGTTTAGTCCCGCTACCATTTTAAGGCAGCAAAAGCAGTTTAGTGCAGGAGGCAAGGGATTACGAGGATTACTCGTAATTATTCAGTTTGTATTTTCACTTGTTATAATATATTCAACATCAACGATATATCGTCAGTTGAGGTTTGTTCAGCAAAATGGGGTAGGGTTTCAGAAAGAGCGACTTTTTGTCATTCAGAACCTATTTGGATTAGAGGATAAAGGACAGAAATTTCTTGATAAGTTAATGAAATTAAATGATGTTGAGGGTATTACTTATTCAAATGCTGTCCCTGGCAAGCTATTGGGTATGGAAAGTTTTCAAAGTGAAAACGATCCTGCGAATGTCCTGCTTATGTACATCATGGAGGCCGATTCCATGTTTTTTAAGACCTATGGTATGACACTCTCCAATGGTAGTTTCAACAGAAAAAAATATTCGCACAAAGATACCATTGATGTGATTGTTAATGAAGAAGCAGTAAAATACCTAAATCTGAAAACGCCCATTGGTTCATCAATATACAGGCAAAACCCTGATACTTCCAAGAATATTTTGATCATTAAAGGGGTTGTCGGCAATTTTAATTTTGAGTCACTTCACACAAAAGTTCAACCACTCATCATATTACCTGTCAATCCTGAAAAAGTCAAATTTGCATCGGTACGATTATCACTACCTGTAAACAGGAGGGAGATCGGTAGGGTACAGAAATTATGGGAAACAGTTTATCCTACAAATTCGTTTTCTCAGTTTACAATGAATGAGAGCCTTGGCGAATTTTATCAGGAAGAGGAATCGACGGGTCAGATTGCGGTTGTATTTTCATTTTTCGCCATATTCATTGCCTGCATGGGGCTTTACTCGCTATTAGCGCTGACCACCGTTTATAGGACAAAGGAGATTGGTATACGGAAAGTCCTTGGAGCTGGAACCAAAGAATTGGTATTGCTTTTATCAAAAGAGATTTTTAGGCTGATTACGATTGCGGGAATAATTGCTTTACCTATTTCATTTCTACTCTCCTATTATTGGCTAAACCGGTTTGCTTATCATATTTCCTTAAGTTTTACAAACTATTTTCTGGTATTTATTGCTGTGTTCATTGTAGCTGTTTTTACTATTTACCGACAATTGTGGCGTACGATAAACTCCGATCCTGCAGATTCTCTGAGGTTTGAATGAATTTTTCTGAATGTTGGTCGCTTTTTATTTTGACCATACAACCCATTATTCGATGTAAGCTTTCTCAAATGCTTTCGCAACAGCCATTCGGAACCGATACAGCGAATAGGTTGCTCCGGTAACCACATCAACTTTCATGTAATCTTGATTTTTAATGAGTTCCTGTTCATATATTGGATAAGCAATAGTTGGCGAAGTTCCTGATTTTAGCATCTCCTTATTATAATCGATATCGGTTCTTTTGCTTTTCCCGTTTGCTTTTAATTCATCGTAATGAATATCAATGATTTTTCCCTGGTTAATCTCCAGAAAAACAATGTGAATATATCCATAGTCATCAGGTGGAGTAAGTCCAAAAAACTTTCCATTTTTGCAGTTTAAAGCACTTGTCCCCAATGCATTATCTTTGAAAAATTGTTCAAAATCCTCTTGCGCTTTGCTTACTGATGACCGTTCGATCACCCAATGAAGATTTTCCCAATCTGCTTCGCTCACATTAATTGTTGTTTTTTGAGTCTCTTTTTTTTGATTGTAAGGACTTATCATTAGTGAGTTGCTCAACAGAAATGTAATCAATGCAATTCCAAGTAAAAATAGTGTTCTCATGGCTGATTATTGCGGTAATGAGGTTATGACAAGCAGAAAGAAAATTACCCCTAATCAAATTTATTTTTTTAATTAAACCTTGTAATTTGATATCAGTCAAAGCGGAAACGAGTTCAGGATGGTTACCCTGGGAAATATTCTGAATTTGTAGAGAACGAAAATGAAAGGTTTAATCCTGTGGTTTAAAATAAGTGCAAAATGTACGCCATCGGACATACTAAGGATCAAAACAGTTCAGCTGATTGTTAATTATTTATGATGTTAACGTTATCAAACATCTATGAATGAAACAAATAAATTGTTTGGCATGTTTAATGTCTTGAATACAATATATTATTTAAAACGATTAAAAGAATATTAAAATGAAAAAGCAAATTAATTTTGTCAGTAACTTGTCAGTTAAAGGTATAATTAGTGTAACTATATTAAGCGCAATGCTTTGTACTTTTGGTGCAAATGCAAATAACAAGCCAACTGTAGGTAATGCAGTTACAATGAAGGTGGAGTCAGAAAATGCAACTGAAAGCTTGATGAATAACAATGCAGAAAGTAGCAACGAATATAGAGCTGCGGATTTCGTTAATGCCGAAATGACACTTGAATCCGAAATATGGATGAATATCGATGCTGAAAGTAATACAGAATCGGTAGAAGAATATAGTGCAAAGGATTTCGTTGAGGCAGAAATGGTATACGAAATGGATCTTTGGAGGAATAGCAATACCGAAATCGGCGCCATAGCATTCGATGCTGAACAATATAAAGCTGAGGACTTTGTACAGGCAGATATGGTAGGCGAAATAGATCTTTGGATGAATGAAACTCCCGAGTATAGCGACATCGCTATCCAAGCCGTACCGTATAAAGCTGCTAATTTTGTACAGGCAGATATGACTTCTGAAATAGAAAACAGAATGAATAACAGTTGTTTATAATTCAATTTCGAAACATTCGATAATGAATTTTGGATAAACAGATTAGGAAGATTAAAGATTGTTTAGTTAATTTCTGAATTTAACAGACCGTTTTGGGTTTTTCCCGGAACGGTTTTTATAATTTTAGTTTGGGCTGATGCTGTATGGTTTTAATTATTCATGTATTTTGGAGTTTACGGTACGAGTACATTTAAGCCCTTGCTAATTAAGGTTATTTTTAATTTTTTCCCCATCGTGCAAGGTTCTCCGTCGAAATGGACAACACCTTCAGAAGCTCTTTCTAATATGAAATTACGCGCTCTTTCAATTTGCATAAGTGGACTTTTGTCGATGTTTTTAGCAAATAGCCTGATGCCCATTCCCGGTGCTTTATACAAACTGAAAGGAGCAAGTATACACATATCAAGTTTACTGTCGCTAATATCTGCGTGAGGTGCAATATAAGCATTGTTCCCGTATTGCGAACCATTCGCAAAAGTGATCAGAAAAGCAGGACAATTAATCTTCCGCTCATTATCGATGGTGATTTGATAAATCTCCGGTTTGTATTTGAAATACTCATGGATTGTCGTTCGCACGTAGTTTAAGAGTCCTCTGCCTTTACTTTGAGCAAATTTCTCACCAATTACAGCATCAAAACCCACACCACAAGTGCAGAAAAAGGGTTTACTATTGATCAAACCGTAATCGATTGCCTGGAGTCGCCGTTTATTGATAAGTTGTACGGCTTTTCGTGGTTGCAATGGGATCTGAAGATGACGTGCCAATCCATTTCCTGAGCCAACAGGGATGATTCCCAAGATAGCCTGTGTGTTAATGAGGGCTATAGCTATTTCATTAACTGTTCCATCACCACCCACAGCTACAAAATACCGATAATTTTCAATCAGTTTCTGACAGACGATTTCCGTTGCTTCTCCCTTATATTTAGTTATGATTATTTCAATATCAAAAATTTCTGAATCAATCAGTTCATTAATTAATCCTGGTATATTCACCTTGTGTCTTGTTCCGGAGAGTGGATTAATTAAAAATAAAATTTTCTCTTTTACAAACGATTGATTCATTGAAATATCAGTTCAATATAAGGTTACAAAAGTACATTTATGAACCGAGCTTTAAAAGAATCTTATTGAATTTATCTATTTAGTAAATTCATACAGCAAGATGGGATATCCAATTATTTGGATACTAAGGTGTGGTGAGGCAAAACAGCTTTGGTAATGACCGCAACTAAATTCCGGGTTTGATCTGACAAATCCGTTAGATTAGCTGGCAGGTTGAGTTTTTTATATAGAAAAATAATTAACGTAGCAAAAGTAACTTCATCTCCTCTGCTAAAATTTGGTAGGATAATAGACTAACAGGAACGAGTGGGAGGCGAAGAACATTTTCAATAACTCCGATGGAATGCAAAGCAGCTTTAGCTCCGGCAGGATTACCTTCTATGAATAATGCTTCACAAATTCTTTGTAAATGCAGGTGAAGCGAAGCCGCCTCCTTAAAATTGCCTTCAAGTGCAAAGTGTGTCAAATCGGCAACTGCTTTCGGAACAACATTTGCCGCCACTGAAATCACCCCTTCGGCGCCAATAGCAATCATCGGAACGACCAGACTATCGTCACCCGATATGACAGAGAAACCAGTTGGCTTATCCCTGAGTATTTTCGTTATTTCGCTTATATTTCCTGAAGCTTCTTTTGTTGCAATAATTTTATCCGAAGCTTGAGCGAGGCGCAAAGTCGTTTCAGCACTCATATTTACACCGGTTCTGCCCGGTACATTGTAAAGGATAACCGGTAACGGACTAGCTTTCACGATAGCCATATAGTGCTGGAATATTCCTTCCTGGGTTGGTTTGCTATAATAGGGAACTACCGAAAGAATTGCATCTGCTTTTGATAGATCCATTTGAGCGGTCGTTTCTATTACTTCCTGGGTATTGTTGCCACCGATTCCGACAATGATGGGGATATTACCATTGACTCGTTTACAAATAAAATCAACAATTTGTTGCTTTTCTGTAGAATTTAGCGTGGCCGTTTCTGCGGTTGTACCTAAAACAACCAGAAAATCAATCTGATTTTCAAGCTGACTATCAACAATCATTCCTAATCCTTCAAAATCAATTGTCAGATCAGCTTTAAACGGGGTTATTAGTGCAACCCCAGCACCTCGGAAATTATTCTTCATACAATCAATCAACCCTTTTCATTAATAGTTTCAAGATAAAAGACAATCTGTTCCATCAGGTATTTGCACAGAGGCTTTTCGGATACGTCGATATTCAAGTCGTAATAATTGTGTTCTGCTCCCTGCCATCCTACTTTAAAGGTTGCCAAAGAATAAACCAATATATATTGTAATGCGACAGCTTTAATAATAGAAAGATCAATCATGATATCAAAGGGTTCCTGAATAAACTCAATTCCGGCATTAGTTTGCGGCTGTCCAAACCAACGAACATTCCGCCTGTGAAGAAATCCCGAATGTGTAATCGTAGCCAACGTTTCCATTTCTCGGTTCGAACCAATATAGGCAATTCCAGTTGGTTTTATCCCTTTGATTTGTAATGTTTTTCGAAGTAATTCGTATGTTTCGATACTTCCCTCGTCGGCAGGATTCCAAAGAATTCCTACGGTTTTGGAATTCTTCAACGTTTTAATCTTTTTACTTCGTTGCCGGGTCTGGTAATATTTAAACAATCGCTTATTTGCGAAATATCTTACAATTTTCTTAAACATGTCGTGTCAAAATTACAAAATCGTTTAATAGCTCTCTAAATTTTCAAAAATAGTTACAGATTGTCTGCTTTCAATTCGTAAGTTGCAAAAGCTCGTCCTCCGATATAACAGGTATTTTCAGCTTTTGAGCTTTTTCGAGTTTCGATGGTCCAATATTCTCTCCGGCAACAAGATAGTTTGTTTTTGCCGATATTGAAGTTACATTCTTTCCTCCGTTTAATTCAATAAACGCCTTCAATTCATCGCGTGAAAATTTTTCAAATGTTCCTGAAATTATTATCGATAAACCTTTAAGTTTCTCTGTCTGCCCCTCTTTTTGTTCAAATTTTATCTCAAAACAGAGGTTTTTATTCTTAAGCCGTTCAACTAGACGTATATTTCTATCGTCGGCAAACCAGTTGACAAGACTCTCAGCAATTTTACTTCCGATTTCTTCAACCCCGGTAAGTTCCTCAATTGATGCAGTTTCAATTCGCTCAATTGATTTCAGATCACGGGCAAGTTTTTTTGCTACCGTTTCGCCCACATACCTGATTCCCAATGCAAATAAAACACGTTCGAACGGAACTTGTTTTGAGGTTTCGAGACTAAGGAGTATCCGGGTAGCTGATTTTTCACCAAGCCGTTCAAGATCAATCAGATCACTTTGTTTTAAATCGTAAAGATCGGCTATATCGTTTATCAGCTTTTTCTGGAACAAAAGGTCAATCGTCTCAGATCCCAAACCGTCTATATTCATCGCTTTACGACTGATAAAATGCTCCAGTTTCCCTTTGATTTGCGGCGGACAACCTGTCTCATTCAGACAATACCAGGCAGATTCACCGTCTTGTCTGATTAATAGTGAATTGCATTCAGGGCATCGTTCAATAAACTGTACTGCTTCACTCAATGGATGACGAGTTGACAGATCGACACTGACAATTTTCGGGATGATCTCCCCCCCCTTTTCAACAAAAACCGTATCGTCCATGTGTAAATCAAGCCCTTTGATCACATCTGAGTTGTGGAGTGTGGCTCTTTTAACGACTGTACCAGCTAGCAAAACTGGTTTTAGGTTGGCAACGGGCGTGACGGCTCCGGTTCTTCCCACCTGGTAACTAACAGAATTCAGCGTTGTGCTGACACGTTCAGCCTTGAATTTATAGGCGATTGCCCATCTGGGTGACTTAGCAGTAAAGCCTAACTCCCGCTGAATACGCGAAGAGTTGATCTTGATGACAACTCCATCGGTAGCAACCGGTAACTCTTTACGTCGGACGTTCCAATCGTGTAAAAAATCAAATATCTCTTGCAGATTCTTGCATTTGCGGGTGTGTTCTGATATTTTAAATCCCCACTGTGTAGCATGATGAAGCAATTCAAAATGACCGTCGTCGGGTAGATTATCACCTAAAACGTAATAAAGGTACGCATCCAGTTTTCTGGACGCAACAACGGACGAATTTTGTAGCTTTAATGTCCCTGATGCGGCATTACGCGTATTGGCAAAAGGTTGTTCTCCAATATCCTCCCTTTCGCGATTCAGCATTTCGAAAACACTGAAAGGGAGTAAAATTTCTCCGCGAATCTCAAATTCGTCAGGGTAATCTCCTTTTAACCGAAGCGGTATGCTTTTGATGGTCTTGACATTGGCGGTTACATCGTCTCCTTTTTCCCCGTCACCCCTCGTTACCGCCCTGACTAAAAATCCTTTTTCGTAGGTAAGACTAATTGAAACGCCGTCGAATTTCAGTTCACAAACATATTCGAAATTTTCGTCTGTAAGCTTTCGGACGCGAAGGTCAAATTCCTGTATCTCTTCTTCAGTATAAGTATTTGAGAGCGAGAGCATCTGATATTTGTGCATGACCTGTTTAAACTCCTGGTTGATATCACTTCCGACCCGTTGAGTAGGGGAACTCGCATCGAAAAACTCCGGAAATTCAGTCTCCAGACTTATTAATTCAGCCAGCATCTGATCAAAAGTGAAGTCGTCGATTGTTGGGTCGTTCAGAACATAGTAAGTATGATTGTGTTTTTCAAGTTCTTCCCTAAGATACGATATTCGTCCTTCTGCTTCATTTCGATTCATAAAGTTACAATATTGTTAAGGAATAAAAATAGTAAAAATTTCAAACATTTGGATTCTCTATTTTGCGCCATTGCTGTTGGCTACTTATATGTGGCTTCCTGCATATATGTTTTTTCTCCGTTCTTATGCATTTTTATCAAATTTTCCACTGCGTAGAGATTATATCCAAAACAGATTCTCTATCTTTGCCATGTTTTTCAGTATTACTCGTTCCATATCGGGGATGAGCAATGAAAAGGGAATCCGGTTTAAATCCGGAGCTGTACCCGCAGCTGTAAGCCTTAGTGCAAACTTTTTGAACTACAAGTCACTGTTCGTCAATCGACGTATGGGAAGGCATCAAAAGGAAGGCGAGCCAGAATACCTGCTGAGATTCACTACATTATTTTTTGCTTTCCGGGGAAAGTAGCAAAAATGAACTGCAATTCATTGTTATTCATTTTCTCTTTTGAAGAAAGTCGGCAAATTAACATGAGAATCTTCCGTTATGGAAAAAGTTTGTCCGCGCTGTAACAGTTCGTTCGTATGTCGAAACGATCAGATTTTGGAATGTTGGTGTCTTAATGAACCAATCACCTCTGAATTAAGGAAATTCCTCGCGGATAATTTCTCAGGATGCTTATGCGCCAATTGTATTACTGACTTACGTAAGTGCTTTATAAATTATAAACGACAAATTATTTTTGAAAATGAAAACTATTAAGAATCAGTTTATTGCAATTTGTTTAGGTTTATTTGTTTTTACTGCTTGTGAAAAGGAAGCGGGAGATCTGGTGGAGGTCAAAACGGTTGATCTCGAGAGCTTAACGCTTGGAAGCGTTTCGTACTGGAATGGTTCAGATGGCACTGGCGAATTTAATTCGGCGGGTTTAAAATTTGGTAATAATTACACTGCTTTGTATGGTTCATGGGACGGGTTTGTGTATTCGCAGAAAGCGGACATTACTACTGCAAACTATAGCAATCAATATAGTGTTTTCGACGGTACAAACGGAACTAATAAATTTGCATTGTATTACCCGCCATTCGGAGCAGATACCTATGCTTCATTTCAATCGGGTGCTGAATACACTGTGAAAAGCTTAAGTATATGTAATTCAACATATACTGCATTAACCATTAAAAACGGTGATCCGAGTTTTGCTAAAAAATTCGGGGGCGCCTCAGGAAATGACAAAGACTGGTTCAAAATGTCGGTAATTGGATTTAATGCGGCTGGTGATTCTGTTAAGTCGGTTGATTTTTACCTTGCTGATTACCGTTCGGATGACAATTCTAAAGATTATATCGTGAATAAATGGACAACCATCGATTTATCCTCACTGGGGAAAATCAATAAATTTACATTTCGGTTTGCATCAACAGATACTGGTGAATGGGGTATGAATACCCCAGCCTATGTGTGTATTGATAACATTAAATATGAGGTTGTTACGCCAAGGTAAAAATAAAATAGATTTCTTATAGATATTAAGTTTCACGTTCAACGGTGAAATTCGGATGTTAATTCTTGGTTAATCAGAACAATTTTAGCTTTTTTCCGTTAATTGAAATTGTATATTTCAGAATAACATGTTTTCTTTGTGCCCTTAATATATAGATTCAAAAAACAGATTATGACAATTGCAAAAGATAAAATGGTTTCCGTCACTTACGAATTGAAGTTGGACGGTAAAGAAGGTGATGTATTTGAAAAAGCAGGAAAAGATAGCCCGCTTATTTTCCTTTATGGTTCGGGAATGATGTTGCCTGCATTTGAGAATGGCCTTGCCGAAAAAAAAGCAAATGATACCTTCGAAATTTTCATTGCTGCTGCCGATGCTTACGGTGAAGTGAATGAAGAAGCGATCGTTGAGCTTCCGAAGAGCATTTTTATGGTTGACGGAAAGATTGACGAACAACTGATTACACCGGGAAATTCTGTTCCGATGATGTCAACCAGCGGTCAGCGCATGGAAGGGCTTGTCGTTTCAGTTGATGAAAATACTGTTCAGATGGACTTTAATCACCCATTGGCTGGCGAAGATCTTCATTTTACAGGTGAAGTTCTCGATGTTCGAGATGCAACAGAAGACGAGCTAAGCGCAGCATACAGCACAGGTGGTTGTGGTTGTGGCAGCGGTGGAGGTTGCGGCGATGGTGGCTGTGGCGACGGTGGCTGCGAATCTGAAGGTTGCGGAAGTGGTGATCAGAAAAGCTCTGGTTGCGGCTGCCACTAAAATTTCAATCTGATTTTCAGATTTCGATAAAATATCTTACTTTTATGAACCCGGAGTGAAAACTTCGGGTTTATTAATTTTTTATATATGAACACTTTAGGAAGGATTTTCAGACTTACTTCGTTTGGTGAATCGCATGGCGGAGCTATCGGAGGTGTTATCGACGGGTGCCCTGCCGGATTAAAAGTCGATATTGAATTCGTTCAGAGCGAATTAGATCGGCGTAAACCCGGACAATCGCACATCACAACACAACGTAATGAAGATGATAAAGTTGAATTCCTTTCAGGTATTTTCCAGGGACAAACAATGGGAACGCCAATTGGATTTGTCATCCGGAATAAAGATCATCATTCAGACGATTATGATTCCTTAAAAGACGTGTATCGTCCTTCGCATGCCGATTTTACTTACGATCAAAAATTTGGTATTCGTGACCATCGTGGCGGCGGGCGATCATCGGCGCGCGAAACAATTGCAAGGGTTGTCGCTGGTTCTATCGCAAAACAATTGCTGGCTGGATTGGGAATTAAAATAAATGCCTGGGTTTCGAGTGTCGGTGAGATCTCTTTGAACAAATCGTACCAGGATATAGACCTATCATTGACTGAATCTAACATCGTCCGTTGTCCCGATCCCGAGACTGCTTTGCGGATGATTGCTCGTATAGAAGAGGCAGGAAGAAATCACGATACAGTGGGTGGAGTTGTGAGCGGTCTTATTTCCGGAGTCCCATCGGGATGGGGAGAACCCGTTTTTAATAAGTTGCACGCCGATCTTGGTCATGCAATGCTTGGAATTAACGCGGTAAAAGGGTTTGAATATGGATCTGGATTTGCCGGAACAGAACTTTCGGGTTCGGAACACAACGATATTTTTATTAAAACGGGTGATCGTATTTCAACACTTACGAATCACTCAGGCGGAATACAAGGTGGAATTTCAAATGGTCAGGACATTTATTGGCGTGTCGCTTTCAAACCTATTGCAACCCTTTTGAAAGAACAAAAGACAATTGATAAGAACGAGAACGAAACGACTATAAATCCTTCAGGTCGACATGATCCATGTGTTTTACCAAGGGCAGTTCCTATTGTAGAAGCCATGGCTGCTATTGTCCTGGCTGATCATTTTCTGCTTAACAGATTGTCGAAATTGTAGGATAGATTATTAGGTATTTGATACTTATACTGTTTTCATTTAGATAGATATAGTGATTGATAATTTTCAGAATAAACATTAATAATGTAACGTATGGAAACAAAGGAACTTGTATTTAAAGCAATCGAAAATGCCGGAAAACCTGTAAAAGGTGGTGAAATTGCTGAGGCCACGGGAATCGATAAAAAGGAGATCGATAAAGCGATTAAAAAACTGGTCACTGAAGGTAAAATTAATTCACCGATAAGGTGCTTTTATGCTCCGGTAAAATAGCTTAAAAAGGGTTTCAGCCCTTTTTTTATTCCATGTTATTTTTTTCTCCTTTCTGTTTAAACCAATCATATATTTAAACTCAAATCGATTTAAGTTTTTTTCCTGACAAATATTCAATATTCATTTGTTTAAAATGAAGGAATAAAATCTGGCATGGAAAAAAGTTTTATGATTGTAATTCTGTGTAATAGTGAATGATAATAATTAGTGATAAAAAATTATTAGACAAATAGTTACTAAATTTTAACAAATTGTTTATTGAAGATATCCAATTTACTCCGTAAAAAATCTGTTCCGCATATTCTCCGTGAAGCTGATCTTTTGTCAGAAAGCGGAAATAGGATGAAACGAAATCTCAGTGTTGTTGATTTGACTGCGTTGGGAGTCGCTGCGATTGTCGGTGCGGGGATTTTTAGCACTATCGGCAATGCAGCTGCAAGCGGGGGACCTGCTGTATCGTTGTTGTTTGTTTTTACCGCTCTTGCCTGCGGCTTCTCCGCAATGTGCTATGCAGAATTTGCCTCTTCGATACCAATCAGCGGAAGTGCATACACCTATGCTTATGCCAGCTTTGGCGAATTGGTGGCCTGGATTATTGGTTGGGATCTGATTATGGAATATGCAATTGGAAACATTGCGGTAGCCATTTCATGGTCAGGTTATTTTACGGGTTTATTGGATGGCATGGGTATTCATATTCCCCAGTTTTTAACCACCGATTATTTATCTGCTTCAAGAGGTTATCATGTTGCAGTCCAGGCGTTACAGGCTGGCACCCAATTCAGTAAACTTAGCTTTTCGCTTCAGGATGCTTACAATGCATGGATTTCGGCTCCTCAATTTGGTCAGTTTCGAATCATTGCTGATATTCCGGCTTTGGGTATTGTCGTCTTAATCACCTGGATATGTTATGTGGGAATCAAGGAATCGAAGGTGGCCAATAATATCATGGTGCTGCTAAAAATGGGGATTTTGCTTTTAGTGATTGGCGTTGGCGCTTTTTATGTGAATCCGGACAACTGGCACCCTTTTGCCCCTAACGGAATTACCGGGGTACTGAAAGGTATATCCGGGGTATTCTTCGCCTATATCGGGTTCGATGCCATTTCAACCACTGCCGAAGAATGTAATAATCCACGTCGCGATATTCCAGTATCGATGTTTTTGGCATTAATCATAACAACAATCCTTTATGTTGCTGTAAGTTTGGTTCTTACGGGCATGGTTTCATCCGGGGAACTGGGTGTGGCCGATCCGCTCGCATTTGTTTTCGCGCGACTGAACCTTCATCATTTATCGGGAATAATTGCATTAGGTGCTGTAATTGCTATGGCGAGTGTGTTACTGGTTTTTCAGTTGGGGCAGCCTCGCATCTGGATGAGTATGAGCAGGGATGGCCTGCTTCCAAAAGTTTTTGGCCGGATACATCCTAAATATCGGACACCGGCATTTTCAACCATCATCACTGGTATTCTGGTAGCAGTCCCTGCTCTTTTTATGAATCTGACCGAAGTGACCGATCTCACAAGTATTGGAACGCTTTTCGCATTTATCCTGGTCTCGGGTGGTATTCTGGTTTTAAATCCTTTGGGAAAAAGAGTTGAGAATGAAAAGGGTTTTAAAGTGCCTTACCTGAATAGCAGGTATTTTTTACTGCCAATCTGGCTATTTATTATTGTGATAATCTCCTTTTCTGGTCCTGGAAAATTTTCGGATAATAATTTATTTGCCAGTATTTTAACTGAATTTTTAGATTCGTACCATTTGATTCCATACTCGGTATTTATCATCGTATCAACGGTTGTTTCGTTTTATGCAATCCTGAGGAAATGGTCTTTAATTCCAGTTCTTGGACTTTTGACTAATCTATATCTTATGAGCGAGTTAGGTATTACAAATTGGATGCGTTTTGGAATCTGGCTTGTAATTGGCCTTATACTTTATTTTAGCTATGGTTCACGAAAAAGTCGTTTAAACCATCCTGATCTGGCTGATTACCATATCGATAAATAGTCAATTATTCTTTCTCTTAATATTAGTTCAAAATTCCAGCATTTTGAATAAGTTTTTAAATATCACAATATTAAGGTGGTAATATTGTGAGGATTGCATATTGCAAAATTCGAATTACGTATATTTAAAGGCAGTGATGGATTTGTATCGTCAAAAATGATATTTTTGTTATTAGTATCGGTTGCCGAAAGTTTTTTCATTGGTTGCTCAAATCGCTTATATATGGTTCGTCGTTTATTCCAGGTTTTTCTCATTTTTTTAATGCTTTTAATTGTCTGCCAGGCTGAAGGGCAATCATCGCGTGTACCTGTTGGATCGGCTAAATATAAGTATTTTCAAATTCCGGGCAGAGTGAAGCAGGATAAAGGAGATCCGTCAGGCGCTGTAGTCAGACTTATTGATCTTGACTCGAAGCAAATTGAAAAAAGTATGGCAATCCCATCTTCTGGTAAATTTGACCTTGAGCTTAGTTATTTTAAAGAGTATAAGTTATCCATTTCGAAAGAAGGTTATTACGATAAAGAGATTCTTGTATCTACTGTAATACCGCGCGATGTTTGGGAAAAGGACAGCATATTTCCTCCATTTTATATTGTTGTTACGTTGTATAAAAAGGTGCCGGGTGCCAAATTAAGTTTTGAAGGCAAACCAATCGGAAAAGTAACCTATTCTCCTAATGGGACGTTGGATAATTTTGATTCAAATATTTTAATTGACGATCAGGTTATTCAGGATGAGATTGACGCTGCCCTCAAAAACATTGATGACAAAGATTTTAATCAAAAAATGGCAGAAGCGCTTGAAGCAGAGAAAAAAAATGATTTGTCAATGGCGTATAGCCTTTATAGTGTAGCTTCAAAAATTAAACCATCGGATAAATTCGTGAAGGAGAAACTGAAAGAGTTGGCTTCCGATTTGAAAAATCTTGGAAATGAAGCCAAAATTCAGGCGGAATATGACCGGCTTATCGCCTTGGGCGATGCCAATGTTAATAGTCTTAAGTATAACGATGCCATTCAGTTCTATAAGGGAGCGCTAAAAGTCAAACCCAATGATCCTGTTGCTGTATCAAAGATTTCCAATGCTGAAAAACAACTTGCTTTAGCCAGCGAAAAAGCGAAGAAAGACGCGGAATTCAATGGGTTAATTGCTGCCGGCGATGCTAATATCAATCAGTCAAAATATACAGAGGCAATAAGTAGTTTTAGGCAAGCCCTGGAAATCAGACCAGGCGATTCAATTGCCTTGGCTCGCATTGGTGACGCTGAAAAACAACTTGCACTGGCAGGCGATAAGGCGAGGAAAGATGCGGAATTCAATAAGTTAATTGTTGCTGGTGATGCGAATGTTAATCAATCAAAATATTCTGAGGCAATAAGTAGTTTTAGGCAAGCTCTGGAAATCAAGCCAGGCGATTCAATAGCATTGGCTCGCATTAGTGATGCTGAAAAACAACTTGCTCTGGCAGGTGATAATGCGAGGAAAGATGCGGAATTCAATAAGTTAATTGCTGCCGGCGATGCTAATGCCAATCAATCAAAATATACAGAGGCGATTATCAGTTTTAAGTCAGCGCTTAACATTAAACCAAACGATCCAGCTGCCTTGGCGCGGCTTGCCGAAGCTGAAAAACAGCTTGCACTGGCAGGTGACAAAGCAAAGAAAGATGCAGAATTCAGCAGGTTAATTGCTGCCGGCGATGCAAATGTTGGTCAATCAAAATATGCAGAGGCAATTATCAGTTTTAAGTCAGCGCTTGACATTAAACCAACCGATTCTGCTGCCATGGCGCGGCTTGCCGAAGCAGAAAAACTGCTTGCACTGGCAGGTGACAAAGCGAAGAAAGATGCAGAATTCAGCAGGTTGATTGCTGCCGGCGATGCAAATGTTGGTCAATCAAAATTTGCAGAGGCAATTATCAGTTTTAATTCCGCGCTTGACATTAAACCAAACGATCCAGATGCCTTGGCGCGGCTTGCTGAAGCTGAAAAGCAGCTTGCACTTGCAGGCGATAAAGCAAAGAAGGATGCAGAATTCAGCAGGTTGATTGCTGCCGGCGATGCAAATGTTGGACAATTAAAATATGCAGATGCAATAACCAATTTTAAATCAGCACTCGACATCAAACCAAATGATTCAGTTGCTCTTGCACGACTTGCTGAAGCTGAAAAGCAGCTTGCACTTGCAGGTGACAAAGCGAAGAAAGATTCAGAATTCAGCAGGTTAATTGCTGCCGGCGATACTAATGTTGGTCAATCAAAATATCCAGAGGCGATTATCAGTTTTAAGTCAGCACTTGACATTAAACCAAACGATCCAGCTGCCATGGCGCGGCTTGCCGATGCTGAAAAGCAGCTTGCACTTGCAGGCGATAAAGCGAAGAAGGATGCAGATTTTAGTCAGTTAATTGCTGCCGGAGATGCTAATATCACACAATCGAAATATGTTGAAGCACTTACTCTCTACAAAAGGGCATTGCTCTTAAAAAGTAACGAGGTTGTTAAGGCTAAAATTAGTGAAACGGAGCGACAGATTCTGCTTGCTGAATCTGAACGTATTCGTCAGGAATCAGAAAAACAAGCAATTGCGCTGAAGCAGCAGAAGTATAAAGAGGCGATTGATAAAGCAAATCAGCTTTTTACTACTAAAAACTACCCTGAATCCAGTCAATTTTATCTCCAGGCATTGTCGATCGATCAGGTGCCGGTTTATCCAACAGAGCGGATTCGCGAAATCGATAGAATTGTGGCTCAAATGCAGTCAGATAAACTTGCTAATGATCAGGAAACCGCTAAAACGAAGCTTTACAACGAGGCCATAAACCAAGGGGGAACCTATTTTGAAGCTAAATTGTATTCTGAAGCAATTTCAGCATACAAGGAAGCTCAAAAGATCAAACCAGCGGAAATATTGCCCACTCAAAAAATTAGTGAGATTCAATTAATAATTGATGGTTTAGCGGCGAAAGCACTTGCTAATCAAAAATTTGCATCAGAACAAAATTTGGGCAGTAATGAAAAATCGTATTTGGAGAAGCTTAAAATTGCTGAGGAAAACTATAAAAAATCGCAATGGACTGTTGCCAGATTTTATTACATTGAAGCATTGAAATTTAAGCAGACTGACAGCTACGCAATTGAAAAGGTCGATGCCTGTGATAAGATGATTGACGCAGGAATCACAGATGATAAGATGCAGGATTACAAAAATAAGGTTGGTAAGGCTGATGCTGAAATGAAAGCCAAGAATTACAGTTCTGCAAGGTTTTATTATAGGAGCGCTTCAGACATACTGAAGTGGGAAGCTTATCCAAAGGAACAACTTAAAGAGATTGACAGAATTGTTGCCGAAAAGTTAAATGAATCAGATCAAAAGCTTTTCACAGAAAATCAGAATAAAGCTGATGAGGCTTTTAATCGACTGGAATACCCTGTTGCCCGTTTCTATTATAATAAAGCAGGTGAAATAAGTCAGAGTGACCACGTTGCATCGCGATTAAAAGAGGTAGAATCAATTGTTAATGGATCGGAGGCCAAAAAAAATGAGGCAACTTATATTGATTTTATCAAAAAGGGGGACGAGGCGGTTAAACAGAATAATAGCTCCATTGCCCGCTTTTATTATCAGAAAGCGTTGGCGTTAAAACCAAATGAAAGTTATCCGAGCGAGGAAATTAAAAAAATTGATTCTGAAGCAGTTAATCCTTAAGACATCAGTAGATTTTCTTTTTGATGTCATTTTAATGCTTTAATAATTGATATTTATGAATAATTTATATGTCCATCTGGCTGAAGGATTTGAAGAAATAGAAGCAGTCACAATTATTGATGTTCTGCGTCGCGCCGGTCTAAAAGTGATTACTGTTTCAGTTACTGGAAACCGGCTGGTAAAAGGATCTCATAATATTGAGGTGTATGCAGACAATCTGTTTGAAGATGTTGATTATGCAAATGGGGAGATGATTATCCTCCCGGGTGGTATGCCAGGATCGAAGAATTTAAATGAGCATAAAGGACTTAAGCAGCAGATTCTTGAATATCAAAAGAATGGAAAGTATCTTGCTGCAATTTGTGCGGCTCCAATCGTTTTTGGAAGTCTTGGAATACTGAAAGGAAAGAGAGTTGTTTGTTACCCGGGATATGAGACCCATCTGATTGGTGCTGAAGTACAGAACAATTCTGTTCTCGTTGATAATAATATCATTACGGGACGTGGTGTTGGTGCTGCAATAAAGTTCTCTCTTGAAATTGTTAGAATTCTGAAAGGAGAGGAGAGCGCAATACTTCTCCGGAAAGCGATGTTAGTTGAGTAGAAGTAATTTTTGACCTGGTTTATTGTTCTTTAAATTTTTAATAATGGTGAAGTCGAGAAATACATTTACTGGTCTGCAATTAATTGTATTGGTGGTTCTCCGTGTAGCAATAGGCTGGCTTTTACTTTATGAAGGAATTGGGAGAGCAATGAATTCAAGCTGGTCATTGACTGGCTATTTGTCAGGTTCAAGAGGGTTTCTTGCAGAATTTTTTAAATTATTGACAACTCATTCGAATATAATGTATTCATTTGAAATTATCAATGAATGGGGGCTGATTGTAATTGGAATGGGATTGGTATTTGGTTTGTTTTCAAGATTTTTCTCACTGGCGGGATTGATTTTCGCTTTAATTGGTTACTTGTCGCATCCACCATTTTTTGGTCTTAATTATGCAACTGTAATTCAAGGCAGTTATCTTATAGTAAATGAGTTATTTATTCTTTTTTTCCTGTTTTTGTTGTTCATATTATTTCCAACATCGCAAATTGTTGGTCTGGATCGGTTTATTTTTGGTAAAAAGTAAAAAATCATAACGAAATTAAGGAATCTCTGCTGTTACATAATCCTTTCACACATCTTACACGAAAACCCGGCGGAGATTCCTTTTTTTTTGAAGTCAATTACCTTTAATCTTGATTTATAGCAATGATTATTTTGCATATTAGATTAATTGACATACTTTTAACGAAAATAAAATCAACCGTTTTATCCAAATGTAATTCTTAATAAATATGGTAAACAGACGTAATTTTCTGAAATCATCAGCAACAGTGGTTGTTGGTGGATTGGTTGCAAACCAATTAATCTCTTCTTGTACCCCTCCTGCACCAAAAAAGAAAGTAGGACTTCAGCTTTATTCTTTGCGTGATGCAATGAAGGAAGATGTTAAAGGGACTTTGAAAAAAGTGGCAGACATGGGTTATTCTACTGTCGAAACAGCTGGTTACAATGATGGTTTAATCTATGGAATGGCGCCACTTGAATTCAAAAAAATTGTTGAGGATTTAGGCATGAAGGTAACAAGCGCTCATCTTGGTCAGGCATACTCGAAAGAGAAAGAAGTTGAAGTTATGGAGTGGTGGAAAAAAGCTTGTGGAGCTCATGCTGCTCTTGGAGTGAAATACATGGTTCAACCTTTTATGCCTGTAAATGACCAGACTACAATAGAAGACATTAAAATGTATTGTGATTATTTCAACAGCGTAGGCTTTGAAACAGCTGCCTCTGGCGGTATTGCATTTGGTTATCACAATCACAGCTTTGAGTTCCGTAAGATTGGTGATAAGCTGATCTATGATTATATGCTCGAGAACACAAGTCCTAACCATGTATTCTTCGAAATGGATGTTTACTGGCTTCAGGAAGGAGGCCAATCACCTGCAGAATATATCAATAAATATTCCGGCCGTTTCCCTGTTTTACACATCAAGGATGAAAAAGAAATTGGAGCAAGTGGAAAAATGGATTTCAAACCCATCTTCGACGCTGCCTATTCTAAGGGATTAAAGGAATATTATGTTGAAGTTGAGCAATATACCAATAATGATCCTTTTGCTAGCGTGAAACAAAGCTTTGACTATCTCGCGAAAGCTGAATATGTAAAATAAGTTTCATTATAATATAATAGAAAGGGACCTGTTGAATACAACACGTCCCTTTTTTTTCTTTTAATTGAAAATTAAAGAGTTACTCCCATCTTGAATATTGCAATCTCTTTGAATCCTGTTTTCTCGTGATTGAGCTGTTCTCCTTCTGCAACTTTGATGATGTAATTTAGAAAATTTTCGAGTAGCCCACTCATCGATTCTCCATTAAGCAATTCACCTGCATTAAAGTCGATCCAATTCCGTTTTTTAAGATAAAGTGCTGTATTTGTTGAAATTTTCATCGTAGGAACAAAACTACCAAACGGCGTTCCGCGACCTGTTGTAAACAGAACAATCTGACATCCACTGAAACCGAGTGCCGAAGTAGCGACCAGGTCATTTCCGGGAGCAGAAAGAAGGTTTAGTCCGTTTTTTTGAATCCTTTCACCATATTTTAATACGTCAATAACAGTTGCCTTGCCGCCTTTCTGAATGCAACCCAGCGACTTTTCTTCTAATGTTGTGATTCCTCCTGCTTTATTTCCAGGCGAAGGATTCTCGTAGACTGGTTGATTATGCGCCGCAAAGTAATCTTTAAAATCGTTGATCAAACTCACCGTCTTATCAAATATATTCTCATCCTTTGCGCGTTCCATAAGTATAGTTTCTGCGCCAAACATCTCAGGAACCTCTGTTAAAACGGTGGTGCCTCCTGCTGCAATCAGGTAATCTGAAAATGCACCGAGCAACGGATTTGCGGTTATTCCCGAAAATCCATCAGAACCGCCGCATTTTAAACCTACCCGAAGCATGGAAAGTGGTATGGTAGTTCTTTTATCGGTTCGCATAATCTCATATATTTCGCGAAGGATCGTTACTCCCTCGGCAATCTCGTCAGAAACATCCTGGGCTTTCAAAAAACGGATCCGCTGTTTGTCGTAATTGCCCAAAGATTCGCGAAACTCTTCCATTTGCAGGTTCTCGCAGCCCAGACTAAGAACCAGTACTCCACCGGCATTGGGATGATTTACAAGATCAGCAAGAGCTGTTCGCGTATTAACATGATCATCTCCAAGTTGTGAGCACCCATAATTGTGCTTGAAAACTTCAACTGCATCAATCTCTTTTGGATGTATTAAACTCTTAAACCGGTCAATGATTTGTTGTGCCTGACCATTTACACAGCCAACAGTTGGGACAATCCATAATTCGTTACGAATCCCTATATCACCATTTTTTCGAAGATATCCTTTAAAACTTTTTTCCTCAACATGTGTAGTTAAGTTTCGGAGTTTATGGTTGAACTTATATCCGAGATTTCCTGAAAGATTTGTTTTCAAATTGTGCGAATGGAGATGTGTGCCTGCTTTAATGGAACATGTTACATGCCCGATAGGTTCTCCGTATTTGACAACATTTTCACCTTCGGCAATCGGAATAATAGCTATTTTATGACCAGCAGGAATTTCTTCGTTAATTACAATCTTTTGTCCACAGATTGTGATTATTTCATCTTTTACCAATGATTCAAGACAGACTGCGACATTGTCGCGGGGATTGATCTGAATATATTTGTCCATTTGAAATTTGTTGTTTTTTGGCGTTTAAATAACTCCATTTTTGATTTTGCAAAGCCGGATATTTAGAAACTTAAGATTCCAGTCCAATCTTCATCAACGGGTTTTTCTCATTCAGCACTGCCTTGACTGCCTTTTTCATTCCGACCTGTTCAATCAAAAAGAGATAGCAAGTAACTGAAATTGTTAAGTTTGGAACGTCGTTAAGATCCTGTTTCCAAACTTTATCCAGTTTTAGTACATTTTTAACGAGTGTTTCAATTGATACTGGCCGTCCGTCGCATGCTGCCCAGGCCTCTTTATAGAAATCTAGAATCCATTTATCGTCCTGAATTTTATAACTTACTCCGTTTGTTTCTCCCTTGAAATAGGCAATCATAGCTGCCAGTGAAAAAACGATTTTTTGCGGAAGCATCTTATGTGTTTCATAATAATTCAAGAGGGTAGGGAGGTTTCTGGTTTCCCATTTCGACATGGCATTTAGTGCAATACTTTGCCAAAGATGCCGGATATATGGATTTCTGAAACGTTCAAGAATTTTATTTGCAAACGATTTAAGCTCTTTCTCTGATCCATCGAGTACCGGTAAAACTTCGTCATATACCATCTCCTGCATGAAATGCCCGACCTCCAGATTTTCGAAAGCTTCGCGGACAGTTTCCATTCCACTAAGATAAGATACGGCATAACTTCCAGTATGACAACCATTAAGTACTTGAACTTTTTGTTCGCGAAACCGCTTCATATCTTTTACGAATTTCACATCAAGTCCTGCCTTTTCAGCGGGAAACTCTTTTTGTACCCATTCCGGGCCTTCGATTACCCAAAGATGGAAATATTCACCGACAACAACCAGGTAATCTTCATAACCTAATTCATGTTGTATAGCATCAATCTCGTCTTTCGGAAAACCTGGAACGATCCTGTCAACCAGAGAATTGCAAAATACGCATGAATTGTTAAGCCATTGAACAAATTCATGTTCCAATTTCCAGTTTTCACTATGTTTAAGGACATATTTTTTCAGGAAGTCAGCATTACGGTCTATTAATTCACAGCAAATGATTATCAGGCCTTTGGAAGGATCTCCTTTAAAGGTTTTATATCGTTGATAAAGTAAAGCAGTCATCTTACCGGGAAATGAATTTTGTAACTCCATCTCTGAACAGTCGTTTTCATCCCATGCAATTCCTGCTTCTGTCGTATTTGATATGATGAATCTTAATTCTGGTTTGTCTATAACATTCCTATATTCATTTAATTGATTATATGGGTTTAATCCACGTGTGATACAGTCGACCAACGTAAATTCTTTTATAGGTTGGCCATTTTTGATTCCTTTGAGATATACGTGATAAAGACCATCCTGAGCATTGAGCATGTCTACCATTCCACGTTCAATGGGCTGCACAACTACAACACCAGTTTTAAAATCCGCGTTTTTATTCATTTTGGTAACCATCCAATCTACAAACGCTCTCAGGAAATTTCCTTCACCAAATTGAAGAATTCTTTCCGGGTAAACCGGTAAATCTGCAACTGTACTTCTGTTGAGCTTTAACATTGTATATTTCTTATTGTTTGATACTTCTCTGTATTGAGAATTGCTGTGAAAAATTATCCGTGTTCGCACACGGAATGTGACAAAAATAGATATTTTTTTGTAAGTGAGGATTTTTGAATAGTTCTGATAGTGCTATATTATTATATGTGAGATAAATACATAATTGAATGGTCGGTGATTTAATGTAAAATTAATATTTACCACCTGGTTGAACCAATATTCAGCTACTGTCAACAAATGAATTGCTATTTTTAGCTTAAAATAGTATCCTAAAGTTATGGTGTATGTGATTACCGGCGGCCCGGGATTTGGAAAGAGTGTTCTGATTGAAAAACTTCATAAACTTGGTTACCCAGTTGGAGGTGAAATTGCGAGACAAATTATAGAACAGCAAATTGCCGAAGGTGGAGTGCTGCTTCCATGGATAGACGCGGCCGGGTTCGAAAAACGAGTAATGAATGAGCGGATCGCATTTCTTAAAAGTATTGATATTGAATCTGTAGCTTTTAGTGATCGCGGATTACCCGATCAGGCTGCTTTTTCGAGTTATAAAGGGAAAGCGATCTCCCCGCAATTAAAAATGGCAATAAATGAAAACTATTATGCAAAAAAGGTATTTTTAGCACCGCCCTGGCGCCAAATTTATCGAAACGATTCTATCAGAACTGAAACCTTTGAAGAAGCCGAAAAGATTCATCAATTCATTGTTGAAGCATATTTGAAAAGTGATTATGAATTGATTGATCTTCCTTTTGTTTCGCCTGACGAACGAATCGCATTTATTTTGAAAGCATTATAAACCTATATATTAATTGATTATGAAAATATCAAATCGCAGAATTTTTTTTAAAAAGGCTTTGGTTGGAGCGGCCGGTCTGGCAGCATTTCCGGTGGTATTATCGGCAGATGAGGAGGACATGTCGTCACCCACACCAAAAATTAATATCAATTCTCTTAAGAATAGTAATGTGATTCTTTTTCAGGGAGATTCAATTACAGATGCCGGGCGGAAACGGGAAGTTAAAGATCCCAACAATCAGAGTGCGCTTGGAGGTGGATATGCGTTTCTTGCTGGTGCTGATCTTTTGAGTACATTCCCGGCAAAGGGACTGAAAATTTACAATAAGGGGATCAGCGGCAACAAGGTTTTTCAGTTGGCCGAGCGTTGGAAGGAAGACTGCATTGACCTCAAACCGGCGGTTTTGAGCATTTTAATTGGCGTAAACGATTACTGGCACAAACACAACGGAAATTATGACGGAACGGTCGAAATTTACGAAAGAGATTTCAGAGCATTGTTGAAAAGAACGAAGGAGGCACTTCCTGAGACAAAACTTGTTATTTGCGAGCCTTTTGCGGTACTCGGGTGCAAGGCAGTTGATGGTACATGGTTTCCTGAATTTGATCAGTATCGCGCAGCAGCCAGAAAATTGGCTGGTGAGTTTGATACGATCTTTATCCCATATCACGATATTTTTGCCAAAGCGTCCAAGGTTGCTCCTCCAACCTATTGGACAGCTGATGGAGTCCATCCATCTATTGCCGGAGCAAAGCTCATGTCAGAAGCATGGATGAAATATGTTTTTGGTAAATAAGATCAAAGAATCCGTTGAACCTACAACCAAAATACTGGTGGGTTCATCGGATTTGCATTACGCTTTTTTATTTTTGCCTGATTTAAAAAGTAATACCTCTACATTTTCGATGGTGACCAGACAACCATAACGCATTGCTTCGAGTTGTGGCCGAAGGGTTTCATAAAAACCACGTATTTTTTCTTCTTCGTCGATCAGTTCAATAATTACAGGCAGCTTCTCCGTGACTTCCCAAAATTTATACGAATGGATGACCGAACTTGCTCCATATCCAAGTATTCCTTTAAGTACAGTTGCACCCGCAAGTCCTTCTTTTTTAGCTGAAAACACAATTGAATCGCAAAGCAAATCCTGCTTTAAATGGTCGGTTGAACTAATAAATATACGGAGTAAGGCGTTTTGAGCGTTGGTTTTCATGTTAGATTGATTTTATGAGTGTACGACCAAAGTAAACAGCAACTAATCCAAGGAAAAAGCTTAAAGACGCATATAGACTGACCTTAAGCCACTCCTTTTCTTGCAGTAACATAAATGCATCATTGGTAAGTGATGAAAATGTAGTAAATCCGCCACAGATTCCTACGGTAAGGAAAATTCGAGCTTCGGGGCTCAATAAATTGCCTCGTTCCGACATTCCATAAAAAATTCCTATCATTAAACTTCCTATGATATTGACAGTGAATGTTCCCCAGGGGAAAAGCGAAAAAGTATTTTCCTGAAAGTAGCGCGAAACTAAAAATCGTAAGACAGTTCCGATAAAGCCGCCTGTTCCGGCAATCAATAATGACTTGAGCATAAACTGATTTTTTATTAAAACTACTATGAATGCGATGAATTGACGGATTTTAAATGGTAAATCATAGCTGCAGTCACAAAGGTAATAAAACCATAACTATATAATAGCATCTGAATTACATCCATCAATAAAGTGCATATCCGAATTACAACAATAATAAATTTTGATATCAGCGAAGATTTATTGAAAATTGCGGTACTTTTAACATGATTTTCCTGACCTGTATTTTAAACAGTATTTATTATGGATCAAGCAATTAAGTTATTTCTTAAAGAGTCAATCAATTTGGAGCTTAATATTGGAGACCTTTACCAGTTTTTTAGTGCTAAATTTCCGGCTGATTATGATTTTTGGTGGAAAATATCGATTGAAGAAATGAATCATGCCGCGTTGATCGAATCGATCAACGATGTTTTTTGGACGGATCTTTTGCCTTTTGATTCTATTGAGAAACAAGCCGATGATCTGCGGAAAATAAATCTTATTGTTATAAATAAAATTGAGCACTTCAAATTGTTTCCACCTACACGATCGGAAGCATTTAAATATGGTTTTGAGCTCGAAAATTCGGCCGGAGAGTCTCATTTCGAAATTTTTATGACCTCCGTTCCTGATTCGCCAGTTGTGAAAATCTTTCAGAAATTAAATGGCGAAGATAAAAATCATGCGGTGCGAATTGAGAACTATATGAAAACCAATGGGATATTTTAGATCGGCTTATATTCAGTTATAGTTAATAATATGGGTGTTTTCATACCGATGATTAAAGAAAATAGCCAGTAACAAAAAAAATGTTAACTGGCTATATAAGAAGAAATTATTATAAAACAGTTGAAATGTTATTTCACTATTTTTCGTTGTTTTTCAAGTACATCTTTAACTCTAAAAGAAGTTCCTGAGTCTCGCTCATCAATTCTGTAAAAATTTCATCAATTCCTTCATCGGAATTATTTTTAGCCAAATTTTCCAACTTAAGGGTAAGTTCATATGCTTTTGGTGCCATATAATTAGCAATCACGCTTTTAAGACTATGGGCATTAAAAGCCAAATTGGTAAAATCTTTATCTTCTATATTTTTTTTTAGGTTACCGATCCTCTGATCATATTCGTCAATGAAGATATTGATAACTTCTTTAACGATTTCTATATCATAGTACTGGAAGTTTTCGTTGAATTGAGTCCAATCTATTGCTGCCATGTAATTAATGTCATTATTATTTATTATCCGAGTCTCTGTATGCATTCTTTAACACTATCACTCCAATATGGTATTTTGATTTTGTAGGTATCTTTAATTTTGGATTTGCTTAATACACTAAAAGCTGGTCTCGGAGCCGGCAAAGGATAATCCTTAGTCCGGATAGGTTTTATGCTGCAATTGATGCCCGAAAAAGCGATAACAATCTTCGCAAAGTCGTACCAGCTGGCAACCCCTTCATTGGAATAGTGAAATAGTTCTGCTCCTGAATGTTGAATAGCTGTGGGAATTATATCGAGAATCGCCTTCGCTAGGTCTCTTGCATAAGTCGGGGTTCCAACCTGATCATAAACGACATTGAGTTCTTCACGCTCGATGCCATATTTGGTCATCGTTTTTACAAAATTATTTCCAAATGCAGAATACAACCATGCTGTACGTATAATGAGCCCTTTATTGGCATAGTTGAAAACAGCCTTTTCTCCGGCAAGTTTTGTCCGACCGTAGGCAGATTGTGGATTTGTTTCATCCATCTCGGAATAAGGAAGATACGACTTTCCATCAAAAACATAGTCCGTTGAGACTTGAACCATTAAAGCATCAACTAATGCTGCGGATTTTGAAAGATTTTCAACTGCCGTTGCATTGATATGATACGCCGTCGCTTCATTTGATTCTGCTTTATCGACGGCTGTATAGGCGGCACAATTGATAATTACCTGAGGTTTGTTCGCAACAAAAAATGCTTCAACCTTGAGCTGATCAGTAATGTCTAGCTCATCAATATCTGTATAAATAAAATCGAAATCAGGATAATCTTCGGCTAATACACGTATTTCATTTCCTAATTGACCTTTTGAACCTGTTACAAGTATTCTCACGTATGCGTTTTTAAGTTAAAAATTTAAAATCAGATGATTGATGCAAAATAGTCAATTGTTTTTATTAAGCCTTCTCTAAGTTCGATTTTGGGTTCCCAATCGAGTTCTTTCTTTGCCAATTCAATATTAGGCTGACGTTGTGTTGGATCATCAGGAGGCAAAGGCATTCTGATAATTTTTGATTTTGAATTGGTTAACTCGATGACCAGTTGGGCTAGTTGAAGGATTGTGAATTCATTTGGATTCCCAATATTGACGGGCCCGGTGAAATCTTCGCGCGAAGCCATCATCCTGATCATTCCTTCTACAAGATCGTCAACATATTGAAAACTTCGTGTTTGTTGACCATCTCCATAAATTGTAATATCATCACCTTGCAAAGCTTGCATAATAAAATTGGAAACAACCCTGCCATCATGTGGATGCATCCGTGGTCCGTAGGTATTAAAAATCCTGATGATTTTAATCCTAACATTGTTCTGTTTGTGGTAATTTATGAAAAGGGTTTCTGCAGATCGCTTCCCTTCATCGTAGCACGACCGTTCACCGATTGGATTCACATGACCCCAGTAACTCTCAACTTGTGGATGTACCTGAGGATCACCATAGACCTCGCTGGTTGAAGCCTGAAGTATTTTTGCTTTTATTCTTTTGGCAAGTCCCAACATATTGATTGCCCCCATCACAGAGGTTTTCATTGTTTTGATCGCATTGTATTGATAATGGATTGGAGAGGCCGGACATGCCAGGTTATAAATTTCATCAACCTCAATAAAGAACGGCATTGTAACATCGTGTCTGATCAATTCGAAGAAGGGATTATTAATCAAATGAACGATATTTTGCTTTTGACCAGTGAAATAATTATCGAGGCAAACTACTTCATTTCCTTCTTTGAGTAGTCTGTCACAAAGATGCGATCCAACAAAACCAGCTCCA
>JBBRZE010000023.1:0-59985 GCA_038236995.1 Bacteroidales bacterium
CATAATTGACAGCTTAGGAAGGGATCAAATTTGCAACATTTGTTACAGAGGCTGGATTCTGACGAAGTGACTAAGTTAAACTTAGGGAGTAAAGTAGGGGAAACAAATTTTGTAACTGAGGCCAATCTTTACAAAACCATTATCCAGAAGGCTGTTGAAACTGAAAGAAGGGCGAAGCAAAGTTAAACACAAGAACAAACAATGAAAAAAGAACCTATGGTACAATTAATTGTACCACAGGTAAAAGATACTTCAAAACTTGCAGCCGCAAATCACGACTTTCGGAGGGGGGGTGCCCTACTATTCCATCCCTTACAAATGGAGGAAACCAAAATGCAACCTTCATTACTGAACCAAACCAGAAAGGAAGAAGAAACCTAACCGATGGCTGGCATTTCGAACTGGTGCAAAGTGAGAAGGCTATACTGATTGAGAAGGGGAAAAAGAATATGAAAACTGCCTTTTTGTACCATAAGCCACTAACTAATTGATAACAAGCCACTAACTACTTTCTGCAATAGAAAACATAGCTGTTTAGTCCTAATTATCAGCGTATTAGAAAAAACCCCTTTGCACTTTCACCTCACACTACCCGGCCACCTCTTTGCCCAGAAAGGTTTAAAAATTCGAATTTATGAATGTAATATTCAACAAGCTATTTAAACTCGAAAGAATAAACTTAAGGCTTTTTGTGTGCAAATTGTGTGCAAATGAAAAGGAGTTACAAGATTTGAACCTTATAACTCCTTTATTTTCAAGTAGCGAGAGCCGGGTATGATCCGGCGACCTCGCGATTATGAATCGCGCGCTCTAACCAACTGAGCTACCTCGCCATTATTTCAAATCCTCTAATCACAACACTTCGGGAAGTTAACCCGAAATTTTCGTAGTTTGAGCGTGCAAAGATAATACGTTTCTGGTTTATGGCAACCCCATTGTTTGTTTTTTTGATTTTTGTTTGCACACGATGGGCAAAGTATTGGAATTCCTAAATAAATAGCTATTTTGCAACTATTTATCAAACAACAATCAATTTTACTGAATAAAGTTGCGTTACTTATGAAAGAGATCAGATTAGAGTTTTTCCTCAAAACTTCACCTGCTGTTTTGTTCAGCCGGATCAGTACACCTTCAGGATTGGCAGAATGGTTTGCTGATAACGTGAAAGAGGCGGGCAAAATCTATACATTTATATGGGGGAGCTCCGAACAGAAAGCTATTATTCTGACAATGATCCCAAATGAATCCATTACCTTCAGATGGCTTGATATGGAACCAGAATATGAATTCGGATTTAATATCCAGAAAGATGAACTCACAGGCGATGTTGCACTCATAGTTACTGATAATGTCGATGATGACGATGTTGAAGATACCCGAAATCTTTGGAGTTCGCAGATTGCAAAACTGAAACAAATGATCGGCTCATAGATTAAACACTCCAAATTCCAAAAAAGGTTTAACTTTGCGTTCGTTTCAGAAAACCATTGCATGAAGCGACTACATCTGTATATTATTAAGAGTTTTATCGGACCTTTTTTTGTCACGCTCCTCATTTCCCTTTTTGTACTGTTGATGCAGTTCTTATGGGTTTACCTTGATGAACTTGTCGGTAAAGGGCTGGATTTCGGCGTAATACTTGAATTTATTCTTTATACAATGGCAATGTTGATGACCAATGCATGGCCGCTTGCAATGCTTTTGGCATCAATAATGACTTTTGGAGATCTGGGTGAGAATAACGAATTATTGGCGATGAAAGCTGCCGGTATTTCCCTTTACCGGATCATGCGACCTGTTATTATTCTAAGCATCCTGATGACCATCGGGTCGTTTTACTTCTATAACAACGTGATCCCTGTATCCTATAAAAAGCTGATTGCCCTTATGTCAAGCATTCGACAGCTACGACCGGAAATCATTGTGAAAGAGGGAATTTTCTCCAACGACATCGACAACTATTCCATAAAAGTTGGTAAGAAATCGGCAAATGGTGATATGCTTTATGATATCATGATTTATGACCATACCGATGACAAAGGAAATACAACACTAACTGTTGCCGATTCGGGCACAATGAAAATTACGAAGGATAAAAAATATATGATTCTCAACCTCTTTTCCGGTGAAACACATGCAGAAATGCAACCGCGCGACCGGCAAAAATTGACTTTCCCATCCAGAACTGACAAATTCGAAAAACAATCCATTTTTACTGTCTTGAAAGGGATGGAGCTCGAACGTAAAGACGAAAGTGTTTTTCGGAATCAAAACAGGGCGCTGAATAATTCGCAAATTGTCTATTTTGTTGATTCTCTGGGAAAAGCACTGGAAAAGCAAAGAACAGAGAATGCATTAATGATTACCTACCTGTCCCCTTTAAGTACCAGCTTATTTAAACTGGCACGAAAAGATACCTTTCCAACAGCAGCACTAAAACTTGTCCGGTATTCTGATGTTGATTCTATTATGAATAAACTATCCGGTCCGGAAAGATCAAATATCATTAACGGGGCGCTTAATTCTGCACGAAATAATGCACGTGCCATTCAGCAATCGGATGAGATGATTACTGCCAGCGTTAGAGTATTGAATCGCTTCGGAATAGAGTGGCACAAAAAATACACGTTTGCCATCGCATGCCTTATATTTGTATTGATTGGTGCGCCTTTAGGTGCAATAATACGAAAAGGAGGACTTGGAACGCCGTTGGTAATTTCAGTTGTCCTGTTTATATTTTACTGGATCATTTCAACGACAGGCGAAAAAACCTCTCGCGAAAGTGTTTCCGCAGTCTGGCAAGGCGTTTGGTTCTCAACATTTATATTTCTTCCGATGGGAATCCTGCTTACTTACAAAGCAGCTAATGACTCAGTATTTTTTAATGTAAATACCTATATGGAATTCTTTAAGAAGATTCTAAAATTGATAAAAAAAGAGGATAAAGACAATCAAGATAAACTGTTACAATAATATAAGAATGAACGATATTAAACTGAATACCATTGATGAAGCTGTTGAAGACCTCCGCAATGGAAAACTAATTATAGTTGTTGATGATGAAGATCGTGAAAACGAAGGTGATTTTATTGCAGCTGCCGAAAAGATTACTCCCGAGATGGTCAACTTCATGGTAACAGAAGGACGCGGTCTGATCTGTGTTCCGCTTACTGAAGAGCGTTGCGAAGAACTCGATCTTGGAATGATGGTTGGCACTAACACCTCCCTGCATGAAACCCCTTTTACTGTATCGGTCGATGCGGTAGGTGAAGGCGTTTCTACAGGTATTTCAGCGCATGATCGGGCTATTACGATTCAACGACTTGCCAATCCTGCCACACAACCAAATGAACTTGGCCGGCCAGGACATATTTTCCCATTGCGAGCCCGAAGCAGAGGCGTTCTGCGCCGGGCAGGGCATACAGAAGCGGCAGTTGATCTTGCGCGTTTGGCTGGTCTTGAACCAGCAGGCGTTCTTGTTGAGATTATGAACCAGGATGGCTCTATGGCACGTCTTCCCGAGTTGTTTCAAATTGCACAGAAATTTGGTTTAAAACTCGTCTCGATTGCCGATCTTATTGCCTATAAATTGAATAATGAGAGCCTTATCGAAAGAGGAGAAGAGGTGCAATTGCCTACTGCCCATGGAAGCTTCCGGCTAATCCCATTTCTTCAGAAATCGAACGGAGTGGAACATATCGCGCTGATAAAAGGTGAATGGGAGCCGGATGAAACTGTACTTGTAAGGGTGCACTCCTCGTGTGCGACGGGCGATATCTTTGGCTCATTACGTTGCGAGTGTGGTGATCAGCTTCACAAAGCGATGGACCTCATCGAAAAAGAAGGGAAAGGCGTTATCGTTTATATTCAACAGGAAGGACGAGGTATTGGACTGATGAACAAAATAAAAGCCTACAAACTTCAGGAGCAGGGAATCGATACAGTTGATGCTAATATTCATCTTGGTTTCGACCCCGACGAACGTGATTATGGTGTTGGAGCTCAAATTCTTTGCAGTCTTGGCATACGCAAAATGCGGCTTTTAACCAATAATCCTGTGAAAAGGGTTGGATTGGAAGGTTATGGTTTGAAAGTGGTGGAATCCATCCCAATTGTAATCAAATCAAACCCCTTTAACGAGGTTTACATGAAAACAAAACGCGATAGAATGGGGCATTCGTTATAGAATTGAAAGGGAGTTTGTTTTCTCGTCTTTTATTGCCTATTCATCACATTATCAAGTATCAAAACCTTTTCTTGGCGGATTTGTTATTGAATTAGATTAATGCAACAAATGCATTCATATCGCTACATTTTACTTTTCATGCAATAAATCGTTTTTAAAATTTGAATATGGTTGACAATATTGAATATGGCAGTGAGCTGAAAGAAGGGATTGATTATCACATGTCGAAAGACGGTTACAGAATCATGACTGAAAGCTTTCTGAAAAACAGGGGATACTGCTGTGGGAACGGCTGTAAAAACTGTCCTTACTTTCCCAAGGCGAACAAAGGCAACACAAACCTGCGTTAAATATCCCTGGTATATAGCTTGTAATTTTAAGAATCAAATCTTTAACCGATGATTGGAAAAGATCTGCGTATTGTCTTTATGGGCACTCCTGAATTTGCAGTTGCAAGTTTAAAAGCCCTTGTTGAAAATGGCTATAACGTTGTCGGAGTTGTAACAGCCCCAGACCGACCTTCGGGACGCGGACAGAAGATGCACCAATCGGATGTCAAATTGTATGCAGTTAGCCGAGGATTGCTTTTGCTTCAGCCGGAAAAATTGAAAGATGATAACTTTCTCGAAGCATTAAAATCATTGAATCATGATATTCAAATAATCGTTGCTTTCCGGATGCTTCCTGAAGTTGTTTGGAAAATGCCACCCATGGGAACGTTCAATTTACATGGTTCGTTGCTTCCTCATTATCGCGGAGCTGCTCCTCTCAACTGGGCCATCATCAATGGTGATCAGGAAACCGGCGTAACCACGTTTCTTTTAAAACAGGAGATTGATACTGGCAATATTCTGTTTCAGGAAAAGATTCAAATCGGGGCTGAGGAGACAATTGAGGAACTTCATGATGCCCTAATGGACATCGGGGCAAATCTTGTTCTCAAAACTGTTGATGCTTTAGCTGAAGGTAGCATTACGCCACTTGCTCAGGATAAACTGGTCATTGATCCGGAAAGACTACATGCACCGAAGATTTTCAAGGAAAATTGTATGATTGACTGGAATAAACCAGGAATTATTATCAACAATCTGATCAGAGGATTAAGCCCTTACCCTGCTGCATGGACCAACTTTCAAAGTTTAGTATCCGCAACAGGTGTAAAAATCTTTAAAGTGTCATTTGAAGCGGCAGTTCACCAATGCACTCCGGGAGAGATTCAGAGTGACAATAAAAAATACCTTAAAATAGCCTGTGCAGATGGTTTTCTGCATATTCTTGACTTGCAGCTAGCGGGTAAGAAAAGACTTGGAATAGCGGAATTCCTTCGCGGTTTCCCGAATGTAAACAATTATAAGGCGCTTTGATGTTAATGTGATAATTTTTAATGTTTGTAATATCACTTTTAGGAGGATGCCCCTTTAATTAATAGACTTAAAGGCGCATTCTGAGTTTCTCATCGTTTCACCTGATCCCCTTTCTTTCCCTTAGACACTCTTTATTTGCTCATCTTTTTCCTTAACGAAATTTGCTGTCCTGGTTTAATAATATCACCTTGAGTCATCCTGTTTTTACGGTAAAGCGCATTCAATCGAATACCATACCATTGTGCTACCGACCATAGCGATTCTCCTTCTTTCATAACGTGAACATCGTTTCCACGAGGGGCACTTCCACGTTTAGTCTGAAGATATACGATTGATCCAGCTTCCAGAACTGCGCCTTTTTCGACATCGTTGTATTTATAGATTTCCCAATCTTTCAAAGAAAATTCAGCAGAAATCTGTTCATATGTATCACCCTCTTTAGCGATAAATGCTTTGACATTGTTTCGTCGTTCAACATTTCTGTTCACATATGGATTAATGGAGAAATTGTCAATCCCGGCACCGCTATTGTGTCTGCTCACCGATTTAACGCCAGAACCCAATCTTTCGGGTCGAACGTAAGCCGTTGTGCTATTGTAATATTCATCCAGTTTATGAAGCTGAAATTCCTCTATAATTTTGATAAGCCTTTCGGGATATTGAGGATCAGTTGCATAGCCAGCCTTCTTCAATCCATATGCCCATTTTCTGTAATCTGTTATTTTATAATCAAATAAAAATTGATAGCGCATTCCTCCGGTCAAAAATTTGGAATGATCTCTAAAAGATTCAATTGCAGTGCTATATTTTCTGAAACACTCATTGCGCGTTTCATCATCCTTCCGGATAGATGGTCCCGACCATGAACTGTTACATTTTATTCCAAAATGGTTATTCCCTTCCCGTGCCAGTTCTGAATTTCCATTGCCAGATTCAAGACAAGCCTGCGCCATTGTAATACTGGCTGGAACGTGGTATTCATTCATCTCCTGTATTGCTAACTTTGCAAAAATATCAATGTAATCCTGACGTGAATTCACATTTGCTGTTTGGCCAAATGACGATAAGACGAAACAGATATTCAAACCGATTAAAAGGAATATTTTAGATCTATAATGATGCATAAGCAATTAATCAAGTAATAAAATTCAATTCAGCCTCAAAATTAAAAAAATCGGGCTGATTGTCGGCAAAAATAAACAATTGAAATATATTGTACATTTGAAGCCACTTAAACAACAGTTCATGAAAGAGATAACCCTTCAGATAAAATTCATAGAATACGAGGCTTCAGCTCAATTAAATCAGAAAGATAATGATCTGATAATGAAGGCAAGAGAAGTCGCTAGGAATGCATATGCCCCTTACTCCGGTTTCCGTGTCGGAGCAGCAGTTTTGCTCGGGAATGGCATCGTCATAACAGGAAATAATCAGGAAAATGCGGCTTATCCCTCAGGACTTTGTGCAGAAAGGACAGCATTGTTCTATGCCTCTGCCCAATATCCGAAAGTTCCGGTAGTTGCGATCGCGATCAGTACGATCAATCGTGCAGCAACACCTTCCGAAATTGCAAAGCCTTGTGGTGCCTGCCGTCAGGTAATGGCAGAATATGAGGATATAGCAGGCAAGCCAATACAAATATTACTCGATAGCACGGACAGAATATTAGTTCTTAATGGTATCGATAACCTACTCCCGCTTAGGTTCAAAAAGGAGGATGTGAAATAGAAATTAAACTATTTCACATCCTGCTTCGATAAATCTTTATAGAGCATTCCCTATCCTTGGACTAGTCAACCTTAATTTCCGTTTGATTGCCGATCCATAGTCCCTGATCCGTAAATCCGGCTATTTCAAGGATAAAAGTCGATTTAACACTGCCTGCTTTAAATGGAATAACGGCTTCCCCGTTTTCGTCGGTGAAAAGAACCGGAATCCACTGCAATGTAGTCTTCAAATCATACTTCTCATTTCCGATAAATTCAGGTTTAAATTGTTTCTGTAAACTCTCCTTTTTGTTGTCCGCCGTGTCTCCTGTTTCGACGGTCTCTTTATCAGAGCCACCACGTTTGGTTGTGATAACAATAACGCCAACTGAATTCAATGATGTATATCTTGACATATCGACCGGATTGGTGAAGATCTCAATGTTATCAATATCATGTGTGTTTACTGATGAGAGGATAGATGCATCAGTGCCCATCTTTTGATTGTCAATAACAATCATCGCTCCATCCTGAAAATTAAATGAATTTTGACCTCTGAAAACGATTTTAGTACCACCCATCAATTCAAAGGGTCTGATTGATTTTATAATATCCATGAGATTGGTTGCGGTACTAATATTCTTTTTCCAATATGGCTCCCTGACCTTGTTCGCTCCATTTTTGACTTTAGATGCAGGAATCGCTTTAAAAAAGTCGGGATTTTCTTTGAAATAATTCGAAACATACAATTGATCAAGTATCTCCCACTCATTAATTATTGTATTATTCAAACTATTAGCAAGCTCATCCTTAAAGCTTTTATTTAATATTACATGAAAATTCCCCTTGCCTGATCCATCCGTAGCTGATGCAGAAAGGTTTTTCTTCTCAACTGATTGCGGCAAATTAATGACAAATTCGCCATGTTGGTCGCTGCGTGCATTAAATTGCTGCAGCGACGGACTCGTCAAACTTACAAGTGCATTCGGTACCGGCAATTCCTTTGTATCTACTACCTTCCCCGAAACCCGTGTCGAACTCGTCCTTTTATTCTGATTTTTAGTCGGATCTATTGATGAAACCTGGTTCCAATCAAATCCTTTCATCGCATTTGCTGCCAGAAAATAATCTACCAGAACACGGTTCATTTTTTCGATTGGTTCAATAAAACCCGATGGTCTATCCAGCCCATAATTCAAGGATGCCACATCCGAAACTGAACCTGGAAAGGCATATTTATCTGCCATGCTAACGGCAATTTCAGCTTTTACAGGTTTTCCATCCAAACCTGTGACTTTCAATTTTATCTGTCCCTCTTCACCCTTTTTATAGCTGCTTTTATTCGGGCTTAAACTTACATTGACCCTTGGGCTCTTTCCAACATAAACCAATCGTTGACTAACCAATACACCAGTTTCAGTAAAAACAGCGATAGCCGCAATATCTGAACGGAAGTTTTCGAGCGGAACATTAAGTACGCCTGCTTGCTCAAGTTCGAAATCACTTGCCCAAATCATCTCTCCATTGCCAACAGCAACAATCGCAAACTCTGATAATTCCGATTTGGGTGACCTGCCTAATAACAATGAGAGATTTTTCCCGTCATTCTTTTTAACGGTGATGCTCATACTTCCCGGTGTTTGAGAAGGCAAAAGAGTTTCCTGATTATTCCCGATATCGCTGGTAATTTTAAATGTCAGCTTTTTATTCTCGATATTGAGCAAACTAAAAACTCCAAGACCTGGATTGATCGTTGCAGTCATTGCCACTTGTTTTCCCTGGTCATCAAGTATATTAGCTTTTAGACTAATAGGTTTACCTAGTTGATCGTGTGCTTCAAAAACCACCATTTGCGGGATTCCTGGTACAAACTTGCCTCCATCGGGAAAGAAAGTAATGTTGATCCGCTCAGATGCTAAAGGAATTTTAGTAACAAAATTTAATCTGTCGTTGCCCGAAGGAATATCAACTGAAACCATCACTGGACTTTCGGTTTTCGGTGAAGGAGTAATAAAGACAACATCTCCTGTACCATTTGTCCCTGTCTTCCCTTTTCCTGATAATAACTCCGTATCTTCTTTGAGAATCTGATATTCAAACTTTTTGCCTTGTAACATCTTTCCGCTAAAATCCTTTAAACTAAAGACCGCAGTTTCCTTTTGCTCTGCTGGGAAAAAAGGTTTTGCGTACTCCAGATGGGGGATCATGTCAAGATGCTCAGGCCTCGAGATGAAAATCTCCTTCCTGAATACAGTCTGAATACCAACACTCTCCATTTCTGGTGTATAAGCAATAAGGTGGTAAATATCACTTTGCAGATCAGTTGGCGTTGAAAAGCTGCAATCGACAACCCCATTTTTAAGGGGATATTTACCCTCGGCCACAATTAAACCTTTATTATCAGTGAGTTGAACAGATAATTCCAGGCTATTTAGCGACAATAAATGAGTCATTACATCTGTGACATACGCTTTCATCCAGATTGTTTCACCCGGACGATATAGCGTTTTGTCGGTCTGCAAAACAATCGCCTGTTCCACCTTCTGAGTCCGGTATAAAAGCAGATTTGTTTTTAGCCTTGTGATAAAATCATTTTCCTGACTAAAAATAAAGGTGGTTGAAGAAATCAGAAGAATTGTAAAAATCAATCTTTTAAAATTAGTTTTCATAAGCATCGCCATTTATTTTTCGATTTTCGAATTACTATTACTTGCACCCTTTTCTTTTGTTCCGATTTCGCGGAGCGCTTTACTCAAATCATCATCGGGTTTGATCACATTGTAATTTCCCCAAAACTCAGGATCGTATGAACCAATAATATCTGCAAAAATATCATCCGCTCTGAAAAGTCCTTCAGGACCAAATCTTGCTTTGTGAGGAAACGTATACTGCTGCGTCACAAGAATATCTGAAACGCTACGATATTCTGCTTTAAAATTTTCCTTGTTTTGTTTTACTTTAAATAAAACATCAGTACGAGCTGAATAAAACTGCCAGCGCCCATCAACCATCCTGTAGTTCACCGAATACTCCGCACCTTCGGGTCGGGTCGTAAAACCGTGAGGCTCTTTCTTTATAAACGTATCTCCATTCATTTTAAGACTCTTTTTATCAAGCCCAAATTCGGCATTCACAAGGGCATAGCTATCGGCATCGATTAATATTTTGCCATAATAGCAGGGGAAATCCACATCTTCCTTCCTGGAAAATTTAATCACCCAGGTAACGCGGCCATTGTACATTTCAGGTTGTTCAAATCTATAATAATAGATATTTTCAAACTGTGGATCGAGAAAAGACTCTGGATTTCGGACAATATCCAACGTTGTGATATACCAGGGACCGCCCTGGATCTTCATACTGAGATCCTTAAATGTTTTGCCAAAATTACTCTTTCTTCCTTTCAGAAATCTGACCCTGTCACTCCCTCCTGATGTGTAGGGACTTTTCATCATCTCCATAATCGCTTCCCAAACTCCAATATATTGGTCGTCACGTTTGATTGTTTCACGATAAAATGTGATCATCAACTGAGTTGACAATTCGTAATTCTTGTCAATATTATTTCTGAAATTTCTTAACACTTCAGACACATCAACCGGTTTTACTTTTATTTCGCGTAAATGAATTGTAAATGGCTCCAGCTTTATTTTTGGATTCTCTTTCAGCTCATTTTGAGTTAATTCGCGTGATTGAAATCCCATACAACGAATTGAAACTGGTTTATCCCGAAACTGCCACGGAATTATAAAGTCGAAACGTCCATCCATATTGGTCATAGTGCCGATACTTTCACCGGCAATCGTAAGCGAGGCATAGGGAATCGGATCATCATCCTTCCCTTCAACGATTATTCCTGAAAGCTTAATTGGACTAATATCTTTCAGTGTGATAATTACCTGATTATCTATTACCTCTATTTTGTATTCATCGGCTGGAAGCAATTTTCGAAGCAGGTCTTCAAGCGTAACGTCTATTAATTGAACCGATCTTATCTCCTTAGGAAGAATGTCCGGGTTATATGAGAAAAACAGATCGTTCTCATTGACTATTTTTTCGATTATGTGCTCTACGGTGGCTGAATCGATTTGGCAACTTATGCGCCTCTCAAGTAATGACATACTCTCCTGAGCCGGCAATTTATTGCATAGCAAAAGGATCAATAAAAGGACAATACATGATTTGAAAAGCGGCATGAGTTAGTAATTATTCTGTATGGTTACGAAAATAATACTTCCCGACGAAATTATCATATAAATATCATTTTAGTTCAATTCATCCAACAAAAAATTGCTGAAAACGGACTATTTATAAAGATTTACCCCGGTCATCAACCGGGGTAACCCTAACAAGCAAAACGCACTTAAACTAAAACTACTTTATTCGTTTATAAGGCTGACCTTTTAATTGTCCTTTACTTCCCAACTTTGGCAAAAACAATTTGATCATCGTTTCTGACAAATTTAAGCTGATGAGTACGGGCTAATACATCAATGATATAATCAAGTTCCTGATTTGCAAAATTAGCGGTATAGGGTATTTTGCCAATTTCCGGATTCTCAATTTTGATTTTTACATGGTAAGTTTTCTCAAGTATTGAAAATGCTTCAGTAAGTGGTGTTCGCTGAAAAATGATCTCTTTGGTAATCCATGCGGAATAATTGGACGTAACTATCATATCATGACCCATCTTGCCGTTTGCAACATTTAGCCATCCACGTTCGCCGGCAGGTAATATGGCAGATTTACTGGTTGAATTTCCTTCGGCGAGTTGGGTAAGTTTAACTTTTCCTGTTTTGACATTTACTTCCACCAATCCTGCTTCGGGATATGCCGATACATTAAATGAGGTTCCGAGCACTTCTACTGATGCATTTGCTGTTTCAATAATAAATGGGTGCAGGGTATCTCGTGTAACTTCAAAAAAAGCTTCACCCGAAAGCTTGACTTTGCGAATATCAGCAGCAAAATGCTCCGGGTATTCAATTCTTGTGCTTGCATTCATTTTCACAGTAGTACCGTCGGGTAAGGTAATTACTGTGAAATTCGCCGGATGTGCTACGGTATTGGCAACAGCCATTAATACAGGCGCATCAACAATTTTTTCAGGTGATTTAATAATTTTAAAGGTAGCGAAACCTATTCCCAATACAACCACAATCATGGCAGCATATTTAAAAAACAAAGAATTAAATATTCTTATTTTTAATTTTTCATCAGGGTTACTTATCTCTTTTTGAATATTGAGCCATGCCTGATCCGGATTTGCTGCTGAATTGCTAAAGCTTGTACCTGCTACTTCCCAAATAGCAGTAAAATCATCCATCTCTTCAGCATCCTGGCGTGAGACATCCGAAATTTCGGATTCTCCGTTTAGGAAGGCAGCCCATCGGGCCTCTTTTTCGGGTGGTATGATATGATTTGAATTCATGCTATTACGTTTTTCTAAAAGACAATTATATAACTATTTACCCTTAACTGTGAATAAAAAAAACATCACAAGGTTTTTATATTCTTTTAATGATTCCCTCAATTGCTTCAACGCCAGGGTCATTTGCGTCTCAACGGTTTTTATCGAGATATTAAGACGATCGGCTATTTCGCGATATTTTAATCCTTCCTCACGTGCCAGCCGAAAGATTTCCTGACGCTTGTCAGGAAGTGAGGCAATTGCAGTTTCAATTTTTGTCATTAAGCCAAATTCGAGAAAGAACTCGCTGTATTCACTCCTTTCAGCTTCATTCCTGATTACCAGAGACTGATATCCAGTTTTGATCTTCTCATGCTCTATATAATTAATGCAATTATTTTTAACTGATCGGAAAAGATAATTTTGTAATGAAGATGTGATCATTATTTCCTTTCTTTTTTGCCAAAGACGAAGAAAAACATCTTGTACAATACTTTCAGAATCAGGCAAATTTCCAAGAAACCGAAAGGCATAAGCAGTCATTGGACGATAATATTCGCGAAAGACCATTTCGTACGCGCTGTTATCATCCCTTTTTATTGCTTCAAAAATCAAACTGTCGCTGCCTGTCAACATTCGGTAAAATTAGAAGGTACAATATAAAACCTTGACAGCTGAAATGCAATATACCCCTAAGCAATTCTTTGAAAAAGTTTAAATTTTTTTTGAATATACCATCTTGTGTGCATATGCATCAGATAATCAGTAAATATACAACAGTTAACACTTTTTGATAAAAACATTTTGGGAAAAAGAATTTTGGACTATCTTTGTGCCGCGCTGTAAAAAGCAGGTCTACATGCCCGGGTGGCGGAATTGGTAGACGCGCTGGACTCAAAATCCAGTGATAGCAATGTCGTGCGGGTTCGATTCCCGCCCCGGGTACTTAAAAACCGTTTAACTAATTGATAGTTAAACGGTTTTATTTTTAACGGGAAGGAATGAAAGAAAGAACTGGTATTGTCTTTTTTGTCTTGAATATTTCAAAACAGGAAGCCCTTAGTTCTCAGGTGCAGATGAAGAATTATCTGGCTGGTTTCGATCCTCACGAATCTTCTTTGCCGGTGGCCAGCCTTGGTGCTCCTTATCCAATATCGTTTCTACTCTCGAAATAAAAAGGGATTCCTTATCAGCTCCGGCTAAACCATAAGGCCCAACATTGAAATTATAATAGTGAATTTCAGGTTTTAACTGCTCACAGGTGGCGCGGTAATTAGCCCACAATTCCTGGTACTGGAAAGTTTTGAGACCAGTAGTCAATATGGCCACTATGGCAGATACAATAACAACAACAATCTGAAGATTGAATTTTTCCCAATCAATTGCGGCTAATACAGGCGTTAATGCAGAAAGAATGATCAATACCCATTGAAAATTCTTGTATTTCTTCTGGTTACGCCCTGATGATTTATCGTAAAAATTTAACTGATCATAGTACCTTTTTTCAAGATACTCTTTAAAGGTATCTGAATCCATTGTCGTTTTGTTTTTATTAATTATTTATTCCGCAACTTAACTGCTAAAATCAATTTATAGCTCTTAGAAATAGACCCGATTTTTTTCACAGAAAATTTAAAAAGGATTGGTTCATATTTCTTCCGCAGGTTATAAAGGATTTGCATTTCGATCTAACTTTATGAAACACTTAAGAATTTGGAAGATATTAATTTAATATTGTGTGAAGCTCAAATAATCTGAGCAATTTCAAAATGCATTCCGTCATTTCGCTGAAAGTGCCCGCCCCAATAAAATCCCAGTTTGTTGGCAATGGGAACCAGCTCTCTTACCGAGCCTTTCTGCCCCTTTAATGCAGGAATGACTCCCAGTCCGTTCCATGGCACATTAATATCAATCGCCACGCCGAAAGCATGATTGCTCAGGTTGGTAGAACTTCCGCGAATGAGCCGGGGATTAAAGGAGCCGTCGAATGATAAAATTAAGGATGACAATCCGGCTTTTTCCCATTCGCTGAAAAGACTTACAAATTGGGAAGCAACTTTCTTGTGAACCGTTATTTTATTGGTATTGTACGGCGGAAGCCCTTTTATCTGAGGGATTTCGATGGTAACAACATTTAATGCCTGCCAGCCATTGGTTATATTGATGGAGCTGTTATCATCCTTTATTGTAAATTCAATTTTGCCGAACATGGTTTGCAATTGCAATTGATTCAGTGGTTTGAAATCGGGTAATGCCGGCCAGGCTGAACTGTTCTCATCCATATTGCCCGGATGATCGTCCACTAACTGAAAACCAAACTGCATGGCCTTTAAATAAGTGGCATTGTCGACAAATCCATTTGCGACCAGTCCATTCTTTTTTTGAAAATCAATACTTGCGTTGAATGATTTATCTCCAAAATCACCATCGGCCCGCACGTCTGTGTAACCTTGTCCAAATAAAAAGAATTGCCATTTTTTTACTTCCGGACCTTTGTCTCCTTTTGTTATTGCCTTCATACTTGTTTTGATTTAATTTAATTTATAATTCCATATAACTCTTTCTGATTCATAGATAATCGTTCGATTTCATCACCCTGAAGAAAATCTTCCAATGGCTTTTGAATCAACCATCTCCGGGCTGTATTATCAAACGATCCGGTAAGAATTGTTTTCCCGTCGGGCGAATAGGCGACTGAAAGTACTTCCCCGGAATGACCTTTAAACGTTTGGCGGCCTGGTGAAGGGCCGGATTTTTAGCACTTAAGTACATTCGAACCATAAATAGCTGAATCTTGCACATATGTTTTCGAAGCACGTCTGTCCGCTTTTTGCCAAACCGCTGTCAGGCATTCGTTGTCTTCTGTTTATACTTTTCCGTTATATTTTGGGTCAAAATCGACCATCCATTCAATACCGAATTTGTCTCTAAACATCCCAAAATAAGAACCCCAGGGACTATCACTAATCGGCACTTCAATATTTCCGCCTGCTGAAAGTCCGCTAAATAACTTGTCGGCTTCTTCACGACTTTCTGCGCTAACAGATATTTTAGATCTGTTTTCATTTTCGTTTACCCGACCCATACTTTCCGGAACGTCATTGGCCGTTAAAATATTTTTACCAATAGGCAAAGCAATGTGCACTATTTTATTTGCTTCATTTTCTGCTACCGGATATTCAGGGCTTGATATATCTTTGAAACGCATAATCATTGCGAACGCTCCACCAAATACTGATTTGTAAAAATTGAATGCTTCTTCGGCATTTCCGTTGAAGTTAATGTGGGGATTGATAAGTGCCATAATTTTTATTTTTTAGGTTGTATTTTTATTTTTTTTCCCAAAAGTCTGTGTGTAGGGTGTCGCAATACATTGACGTCTAACTCCTGTATAAAGGGGTATTTAAGCTAAATCACGTTAGCTAATGATAGGACAACACCCATCGTAAGCTAAGGTATAAATAGGATGACCGGAATGTATTAACTGATAATTGTTGCGGTATCTGCTGCCTGGAAAAAATAGGACAGCTTCCCGTTTTTTACTTTCCAGAAATGCATCGCATTGGCTTTAAAAGGATGGCCGGTCGCTTTATTGATTCCCTCGTAATAACCGACCATCACCACTTTATCATCAGCTTCAAACAGTTCACTAACAGCAATATTAAATCCATCAAAAAAGACCGGGATATTCATAAAAATATTCGTTACGATTGCGTCATGGCCAATGAAAATGCCATCACCTTTCACAAAAGGGGCACCCTTGCATTCGTGCCATTCTATTGCAGGGTCAAATTGTGCTAATACTCCTTCTACATTACCCGAAGCAAAATAGGAATATCCCTGCTTAACAAATTCAAGATTTGTCATAATGAGAAAATTTAATGGTGATAAAAAAATGAATCTATGCGAAAAAGAACCGTTAAAAAACAATTCGATTGTAACCTGAAATATGGTTTTTGATGTTATTCTATTTCAACCTGTCTAAAACATTCAAATAGAATACAGACATTTTCGTTTAATCATTCTAAATACGCATAGCGATAATTCATTGTTACAGTTTTACACCTGATTTTCACACTTATTTTCCAGGTCAGGGATGTTTGATCTTTAGCAGGACAGCTATCGCAGGTTAAATAGCTGATTAACTGTCTTCCCATTTAATGCTTTGTATTTTGATGAAAAAAAAGAGGATGCCTGTTGGGGCATCCTCAATTCTTATTTAGTTGAAGTTGATTTTTAATTCTTCGCTTCTGTCTTCGCCTCTTCTGTCATTTTCTTATTTGCAGTAATTGCAAACTCTACACGGCGATTCTGGCTTTTGCCTTCTACTGTTTCGTTCGAAGCAATTGGATCTGCAATTCCCAGACCGGTTGTATGAAGGCGATTTGAAGCCACCCCTTTTGAACCCAGGTAAGCTTTCACAGATTTAGCCCTGTTTTTAGATAATGTCAAATTTGAATTTACATTTCCTGAGCTATCGGTATAACCAAAAATATCAATATTGGTATCCGAATATTCATTAAATACGGGAATTAATTTATCAAGATTCGTTTTTGCCTGTGCTGTTAATGTTGCTTTATTCACATCGAACCGTACAGCGTCTTCCTTTAAAACCAAGCGTATTCCTTCGCCAACACGTTCAACATCGGCACCTGGCAACGCTTCCGTAATTTTACGTGCCTGTTTATCCATTTTGTTGCCGATAATAGCGCCTGTTCCTCCGCCAACTGCGGCACCAACGACAGCCCCTAATACGGCATTCCCACCTTTACCAACATAATTGCCTAAAATTCCACCGACAAGTGCGCCGGCAGCAGCACCAATTCCGGTACCTTTTTGTGTATTATTTGCATTCTTAATAGAATTACAACTTGTAAGAGCCGAACTCATCACAAAAAGAACCGATAAACTATAAATGACTAATTTTCTCATCTTTTAAATACTTCAATTAATTTTTTTCGAATTGATAAACTACTTCTTTATTCTGTCCTCCAACATTTATTACATCAATCAGCTGGAATTCAGTTTTGGACTGATTGACGACTTTCAACATAAATCCCTGCGTAACCTTTTTTGATTTTACACCGGCAGCAACAATCTTCAAACCAAACAACCCATCTTTATTGATGCTCCATACAATTGGCGAACTAAAAGCTTCACAGTCACTTTTATTCAGACTCATATTCCCTTTGTTGTTGTTCGAAATAAATGTCCAGGTGCTTCCGACAAAACATTTTGAATCGGCTATCTGAAAAGCATTTACTTTGATGTAATCGGATCCGGGGAATGTAACACTTGTAATTGTCCAATTACCTTTAATCTCTACCTGCGAGCTTCTGTTTAACTTTGTCGATGGACTTGTACTCGGAGCTTTTGCTTTACAGGCAAATAATAAAAGCGGTAGTGTCAAAAACAATAGAAATTTTCTCATAATCTTAAAATCTTGCATTAAATAATTCAAATCGTCTAATCTGTTATAAATTGTCAATGCAAAATTGATACAATTATTTACTAAAAGCGTTACACATTTTTAGATTTTTTTTACATAATTCACACTTATTCGATCTGATGGAGTCAGCTTTCGCCTGATTCAGGTTCAGCGAAGCCGTATGAAACGAGAAGGATAGAAAACCACAAAAAGGGATGAAACGAATTTCTGCCAAGCAAATAAACGCTTGCTGCCCAGATTTTTCAGCAGTCTAACTATGTACCCGTATAACAGACTTACACGATCAGCGTAATTTACCAGGCAAATTGCATAAAAAAAGCCTTCGGTTTTACGGAAGGCCTGATATATCAGAAAGAAGGGCCGGGCATCTGTCGGACCTGACATTGCTGAACCAGTGATGAGCTATAGTTTATAGTGTTCTATTTGGTATCTTTAATTAATTCCAAATGCTCTTTTTCAGCAATATTAATTGCGTCATAAAGCTTTTTGGCAAGCCCCTTTAACTTAGCGTCGTCGGTATTGTCATTTTTTAATTCTGCAGCCATCAAATTTGCAATGGTAGTGGCAAATATATGCTGTTTGTCAATGTTGTCATGGTGTACTATGGCAGTCGATTTGGCCTTTAACGGTATCGACTTTTTCAATTGAGTATGCATTTTTTTAGCATCAGCAAAACTTCTTCTGGCTTCGTTATAATGCAAAATCTGATCATTTACATTTTTGGCTTCCCCGGACGCAATCGAATTTGCATGTTTCATAACAGACAGATGATCAATTGTCATAATGGCTTGAGCTTCTTTGTAGGTCTGAGAAAAAACATTGTCTGAATAAAATACAAACATAAAAGCAACCACAATAGTGAGCATGATTTTTGTTATTCTCATAAAGTTTTGTTTTAGTCTTTGAATGGATTTAGAAAGTGATGCTAAAATTAAGATTATTTTCAGAAGGAGCGACCTGTTTTTCTAAAGAAAATGCGGAATTATGCTCGTTAAATAGTATTTAATTTCGAATAACGGCTATAGCCGGATATCCAAATATTTTTGCTAATTTGCACGTTGTCAGTAAATGATGCAAATCATCATTTTTTATGTTGGTTTTAAATACATATATCCTTAAAACAGTCCACTGTGGAAGAGATTAAAAGTAGTACCGATCAATTGATGTCAATATTAATAAACTTTGCCCCCAGGATTGTGTCGGCCATCGTTATCCTGTTATTGGGCATTTGGATTATTAGACTTATTGTAAAGAAGCTAAGATCAGTTCTGGTGAAAGGGGAACTGGATTCTTCATGGGCTCCTTTTTTCACTTCTGTCACCAGCATTACGTTGTACATCCTGTTGATTCTTTCAGTTGCCTCTGTTATCGGGATACAGACAACCTCATTTATTGCCATTTTGGGAGCCGCAGGTTTGGCCATTGGATTGGCTCTGCAAGGTAGTTTCAGCAATTTTGCAGGAGGTGTAATGATTCTGATGTTTAAGCCGGTTAAGATTGGCGAATACATCGAGACAAACGGAGTGGCAGGTACGGTAAATGACATTCATCTTTTTAACACAACGTTGCAGACCTATGACAAAAGGATCATCATCGTTCCTAACGGTGTGTTGTCAAACAATATTATCATCAATTATTCCAGGGCAAAGACCCGATTTGTGGAATGGACTTTCAGTATAAGCTATGACGATAATATAGAGCAGGCCAGGAAACTAATTATTGACGAGGTTTTTACTGACGTAAGGGTTTTAAATAAAGCGAAGCCGTTTATCAGTGTTGCCGATCTGGCCGACAGTTCGGTAAATATTTTAGTACGGGCAGAGGTAAAGCAAAATGATTACTGGGATGTTTTATATCAGGGGTTTGAAAAAGTAAAAGTCAGGTTCGACCTGGAAGGGATTCATATCCCGTATCCGCAACAGGAGATTCATATTACTGAGAAAATCAAGGACGGGAAAAATGAATCGTCCGGTAAAAAACCCTGACAGTTTTTTACGTCTGCCAGGGTTGATTTTTTTCTTGTTAAATTATTATAATTGTAACGATCCGACCTCTTCGGGATTGATCGGAATCCGGTTGCCAAGGATTCTTGCTCCGTTGTCAGTTACCAGAATATCGTCTTCGAGACGTATGCCGCCAAAATCAAGGTATTTTCGGACCTGTTCGAAATTAATAAAGGAATGGTTGATTTTCTCATTGTACCATTTTTCAATCAGGGCAGGAATAAAATAGAGTCCGGGTTCATTTGTGATTACAAATCCCTTTTGTAGTTTGCGTCCCAATCTTAAATAAGCGGTTCCAAACTGATCAATTGGACGTATTTCATCATCATAACCAACATAAACCTGCCCGTAATTTTCCATATCGTGAACATCAAGTCCCATCATATGACCTAATCCATGAGGCATAAAGAGGGCGTGAGCGCCGCTTGCCACAGCCTCTTTGACATCACCTTTCATTAATCCCAGTTCCTTTAATTCCGTAGTGATCACCTCCGCAATTTTGAGATGAATACTTAGATAAGTTTCGCCTGGTTTGATCATCGCAGTGGCAGTATTGTTTGCCTTTAATACAATGTTATAGATATCAAGTTGTTTTTGAGAGAACTTTCCGCCAACTGGAACTGTGCGTGTAAAATCGGAAGCATAATGACCATTCGACTCAGCACCTGCATCAACAATCATCAACCGCCCTTTTTCGAGCGGAAAAGAGTGACTGTGGTTATGTAGTGTCTGTCCGTTTTGGGTAAGAATAGTCGGGAATGAGGTACCACCGCCGTAAGCCAGTGCGATACCTTCAATCGTACCAGCAATCTCCTGCTCCATCACGCCAGGCTTTGCCATTTTCATCGCTGCCACATGCATTTTGTAACCAGTTTCGCAGGCAACTTCAATCTCGGCAATCTCAAACTGATCTTTTACAGAACGCATTCCTACGAGCGCATGAATCAAATCGATCGATACGTGCTTTGCAAGATTCATTGTCGGTATTCCCAACAACTCTTCAAGCAATAGTTTAATATCCGCACGATAGGAAGGAAGGAAATGCACATGACTCCCTTTGTTGACTTTTACGAAAAGATCTTTGAATGGCGATGTATTCGTAACGCCGACTGAAGCTGCCAACTCTTTTATTGAGGGTTTTATTCCCGACCAGATGATGTCTTCAATGGAATTGTCGTTCCCGAATAGCGCATCTTTTCCTGTATTTGCATCAATGACTCCAAATAACCCGGGTATATCGAGTCCGAACAGGTACAAAAATGTACTGTCCTGCCTGAAATGGTAAGTGTTGTCGGTATAATTCAGAGGGGACTCATTGTTCCCCGGAATCAGAATTATCCCGCTTCCCATCTTTTCACGAAGTCGGTTTCTTCGCTCCGTATAAACTTGTTTGTCGAACATATTCAATAATTTAAAGGATTAGCCTGTTATTTTTGAAGGCAATCCGGATTTCATCACTTTTTTATCATTGGCTGATCGAGGCAGAAAAATATCATCTGCTGTTAACCCCAGTTCACCAATTGCTTTCAAACAATATTCAAGTCGTCCAAGATCGGTGTTGGTTGTATTGTTGGTTCCGAAAGTAAATTTCACACCGGCTGCTTTGGCACGCTTGAGAAAAGCGATGCTGGGAATTTTGTAACGAGCATTGATTTCCAAAGCAACATCATTGTTTTTTAGAACGTTAACTACCCGATCCATCCGTTCTGGTGTCCAAAGGCGATCATAGTCAGCCGCAATCTTTGCCGGAAGAAAAGATGGATTTACATAAATATCGACAGGCTCATTTGCCATAACTGCTTCAATTTTACCAACCAGCATGTCCATAAATTCCTGTTCATCTTCCACAAAAGTCTCCTCGGGAATCCATAATCTCAGACGTCGACCTTTGTTATCGGTCCATGTCATTGCATCGGTAAAGATATAATCGAATCTGGCAACAGCTGCAGGGGTGAAGAGTGTTACCCACTCACGACCTTCGCATTGCATCACTTTAAAAACAGGTTCGTTGCTGATACCATCGAGATAAGCATTTAAGGTTGAATCGCTTGTTACGGGAAATTTTAAACCGCAATTGGCGGCGATGCCATAATTATAGCCATTGTCTCTTGCATGTTGACAAGCCTGATCCATTGTAAGGCCGCCCTTGAGATGACCGTGAAAATCTATCAGCGGAAATTCTTGTTGATTAAGCAGGTCAACCACTTTCATTATGCTGTCGGGTTTATTATTGTAGGCGACAATATCCGTTTTTAAATTTTCTTCCAACGGAAGGATTGTTATCTCGCCAACCAATATTTCACCTTCGCCATTTGTCTTCCTTATGGTTATAAATCCATTTGAAAGCACTCGCCCGACGATGTCGCCGGAACGCTGAACATTTGCAGGTTCATTGTATTCGCTTATTATCTTATTGTTTACGGTTACTTTAATTTTACTTCCATTAACATTGACAACGACATTGAACCATTCATTATCAGTGGCCGTACGAACAAAATTATTCCTGATTTTTAAAAGACTTCCTGTTTTTTGCGGACTTCCAACGCGATAGTCGCTGTTGTTAATCTTTACGGAATATCCTTTTTCAGAAACGCTTGCATCGGGTGCTGCAAAAACCAAAACACCCTCTGCTCCTGCAGTGGTTTTCAGTTTTGCGGTGAATTCGAAGTTCTTTACTTTAAAGTTCGATGAAATTGCAGATGATTGATTTTTAAGAAGGAAACCTTCGCCTGAGGCTGAAATATCAGTTTGCGAACAGAATTTATCGACGTTCGAAGCATCAACTTTAATCACTTCTCCTTTTTTGGGACCTGTCTGACACGAGAAAAGCACAAATGAGATAATGATTACTGAGAATAATTTTGTGAAGTGCATAAATTAATGATTTTAGCTAATTTGATTTGATTGACGAATATACCAAGATTATCGCTCTTTCAGCCAAGATTGGGGATATTTTATTTTGTGTTTGTCAGACCATGCTCGTTTCATCCTTTTAATTTCATTTTACACTTGTTGTCATATTACGCGTGACATTTGGATATTGTTGACAGGATAGGACCAAAATCTTATCCGGAAAGCGACTACAGACAAATCCATCATTGAAATTTCTAATTAGTTGGCAACAAAACAAACTCTATAAATGTTGTAAAACTTGATTGGGCAGTTCGTTAAACACTTCATAATCTTCCGATGAGAAAAATATTTATAACGTTCACCTTTGCATTCACGATATGGAGTGCCGTATTTTCACAAATTATCGTCGACAAGGGTATTTATAAAGCAAGTTTTAACAATGACTATCGACAGTCTACTTATCTTAGATACTATCTGTACAAAGGCGGAGGGGATTGTTCCCGTGATAAATTCAGCTTTAAGAATGACGATCCGCGGCTTTTAAGTGCCACCGACGCTGACTATATTGGCAGTGGTTATGATAAGGGACATCTTGCAAATGCCGAAGATTTTGCATTCGATTGTGCTAAAGATGAGCTTACTTTCAGATATTACAATTGCCTGCCACAAACTGCCAATCTTAACCGGGGTCTTTGGAAAAAAAATGAGACGCTCGTCCGAAAATGGTCACAAACTGAAAAGTTGTATATCATCTGCGGGGGCCTTTTTGGAAGTACCAAGATTGGGAATATGACAGTGCCGTCGTATTGCTGGAAGGTTGTACAGTCTGTTCCATCAAAAAAAATACTTTTCTGTGGCTGGTTTAAAAATAGTAAACAGGCTACATTGGAGGAGATCGGTGTTCCTGAATTGGAAAAAAGACTGGGGGCGAATATTATTTTATTGAAATAGAACGATGTCCGTATTAATCAAGACACTGTTCATAAAAATGCTTCCGTTTATAATGAAATCCAATAAATCTTTGAAATGAATGGACAAACCTTTGAAAGGTGTGGTGAAACCTTTGGTAGATTCAAACGAAATTCAGGAAGAACCGAACGATTCGCTGAAAAAAGCCCGTTCCTGATTTAGAAACGGGCTTTGATTTGCATGTTAATTCGTTGACTTGTCTTGTATTGCGGCAAGCGTTTGTGATTTGGCTGCACTACCTGCCGATGAACCAAAGTAATAACTGTAGATTTGTGTGAGTGTAGCACTTAATACACCCAGGATGTAGAGAATAATCTCTTTTTTAACACCAAGGTCTGAATTGGGAATAAAAATCAGCGCAGAAAACAGAATTAAAGTTAGCGTTACTGTACCTAACGCAAGAAACGATGCAACGTTTTTACCCAGTTTGGTGGCATTTTCGCTGGTTTGAATCTGCGTTTCACGTTGCCGGGCGCTGCTGATGTCGTCCAGAAACATTTTCTGTTCCTCGTTTGTGAGTTTTTTAAAATCGATCTGAAACTGAATCTCCGACTTGCGGATTTCATTTTCAAGCTGCATTTTTTCTTCTTTTGTCGTAATGACATTGTCGAGCACTTTGCCTACCGAATCGACAATTGAACCGGCTCCGCCGGAAAAAAGATCTGTTATAAATGACATAGTTGCTGGTTTTTAGTTTTCACCCAATGCCCGACGAACCCAACCGTAGAAATATTTCTGGCTGGTTGGTCTTTTCTTTACAATGCTAATGTAGCGCGCAATTTTAGCCACTGTAAACGCAGCTATAAAATGCTCCGGAGGAAAATTGTTAATCGCCTCAATTGAATGTGGACCAATAACGCCGTCAGGATCTGCCTGAACCACCATCTGCGCAAGGGATACACTTGTACTAACTCCTGCATTTACGCCAAAATCGAAGATAGATTGGGCAACGAGCTGATTAGATATGTTATCCCCGTTCATTTTATCCCAAAAATTAACCCGGTAAAAGTCGACAACATTCTGTTGAAGGTCAACATCTTTGTCGAGATTGGCCGGGAAACCTGTCTGGCGTTTCAAAATATCTACTTTTATCCAGCCATCCCACTTGCTGAATATTTTGCGGGCGACTCCTTTATACGTTTCGCCTCCCGGATCATCCGGATCATTGACATAACCACCTTCAAAGGCTATAACCAATGGAAAAGCTGCGGTAAACTCTGCCATAAAAAATGTTTTTAAGTGGATAAGAATGTTTATTTTCTGAACCTGTAAAATAGATGAATCAGTTTTACAACTGATTGTTTATTAACAGTTTTTATTCCTTACGGCGAAGGGATTGAAATGTTACAATTTTATTTTTTATTCTTTGCTGATACCGTTTCACGAATTGACTCCAATGGAAGATCATTTTTAGCATTTACAAAGTGTGGGAGCGAAAATTGGAGCTTGTTTGCTATTTACAAAGTGTGGGAGCGAAAATTGGAGCTTGTTTTGCTATTTACAAAGTGTGGGAGCGAAAATTGGAGCTTGTTTGCTATTTACAAAGTGTGGGAGCGAAAATTGGAGCTCGTTTGCTATTTACAAAGTGTGGGAGCGAAAACTGGAGCTTGTTTGGCTATTTACAAAGTGTGAGAGCGAAAATTGGAGCTTGTTTGCTATTTACAACGTGTGGGTGCAAAAATGGAATTACAATTGTAAATGAATTCAATTGCTGTTAAAAACACGGGAACGTTTAATTTAAAGTAGTAATAAAAGGCACATTAAATGACATAAATACCCGCACGAATAAGTGTACGGGTATTCTAATTCGCTTGAAATTCAGGTGTAGAGACAAGGCAATGCCTTGTCTCTACACCTTGGTAAATAATATTCTATTCCGGACGAACCTTCGTTTATTTTTTGAACTCAATTTTGAAAGTGACCACCTGCCATTCGGGTAATTTCGAAGGTTTGGTAATTACAAGTGCGCCTGCTTCCTGTTTCCAGGTTAATTTCTCATTGCTGCCCAGTATTTTAACTGATGCGATTGCTTTATCGTTTAGTTTGGATGTTTTGCCCAGCGAAGTGATATTGATATCCCCTGTTGGAGCATTCATGCAAAAGGCATACAGCGTTTCGCCTTTGGTAGTAAAACGGATATCGGATGCTTCATAAGGTCTGACATCTTTTACGCCGCCAAATTGCCCTTTGGCCTGATTCTTTTGTGTCGAAGGTCCTTCACCATAAATTTTCCAGGGACGTGTCCCATAAATACCTTCTCCATTTGCGGGAGTCCATTTCCCAATGACATCAAGAATCGACAGAACATCAGGTTCAAGATCACCTTCAGGCGTTTGAACAACGTTAAGCAAAAGGTTCCCATTCTTACTTACGATGTCAACAAGCATTTGAATCACTTCAGTCCCGGTCATGTATTTCTGACCGGTGCGATAATACCAATCACCAATTGAGGTGTCGGTTTGCCAGGGATAAGGAGAGATTGAATCGAGTGCTCCACGCTCGACATCCTGCACCCAACGGCCATCTGATGCATGTTTGCAGGTATAAACAGGCTCAAGCTTTCTACCGTTTTTCCCTTTGTCCTGGTTGTAATAATCAGCAAGCATTGTTCTTCCGACGTCTCCAAATGGGAGTTCGCTATCCGAATAAAGAAGATCGGGTTGGTAATTATCAATCAGTTCGGTAATGCAAGCCAACCAGTTTTTTTGATTTTCTGCGTTGGTTGTCAGCCATGCTTTATCATCGGCAGCAGTTTTAGGATGATAAAGTTCTTCAAATGCCGGATTTGCTCCATCGTAAGGAACTCCTGCCATAGGGCCCGATTTATCGGCACCACGGCTTGTCTGAAACCATGTGTAACTAGCACCCAAATGTTCGGAAACACCAAAACGAAGTCCTTCTTTTTTAGCCGCTTTCTGCCAAAGACCGACAACATCTTTCTTCGGACCCATATTTACCGAATTCCACGAATGAATTTTGGAGTTCCAAAGGAAAAAATTATCGTGATGGGTCGCCATACTTACAAAGTATTTGGCGCCTACTTTTTTATAAAGTGCCATTAGCTGCTCAGGATTCCAGCGTTCAGCTTTCCACAATGGAATAATGTCTTTATACCCAAATTTCGAAGGGTGGCCATAGGTTGCCACATGGTATTTGTAATCGGAACTGCCTTCTTCGTACATCTTTTTTGCATACCAGTCACCCTGACGTGGAACGGCTTGCGGCCCCCAATGCGCCCAGATTCCAAACTTCGCATCGCGAAACCATTCGGGATATTGGTACTGTTTAAATGACTCGTCGGTAGGCTTGAACGTCTGTGCAAACAACTTACTTGCCGGAAGGACGCTGATTACAAATACCAAAAGCGTCAGACAAATTAATTTACTGGTGTTTCTCTTCATGTTAAAGGATGTTTTATTGGTTTTTAATCGTTGATTTTATTTCGTTAATTCAATATTTGTTTCCGGGTTTTTAGCCTGAATGATTTGCTCGAATGGCCGATCGAAATCAAGCTTTGCAACGAGTACAGTATTGGCCATTTCATTCGCCGGAAGATTTCTCAAACGGAGGTAAGGTTGTTGTGTGGCATGATCACTCGGACATAAATTCACGACACAGTCAATGGGTTTTCCTGTATTTAGTAAAGTTGCCTTTATTGGCAGAATATTGATTGGCTTTAATTTAAGGCCATTTCCAACCGGAAGTTTATTAAGGTGAATGTAAAGTGTACGATCGCTCTTTGTAACAAGGACGCCGGGCGCGTTTACTAGTTCTGAATCGGTTTGAACCTTCTGGAACGACTCATCAACAGAGGCTTTCCATTTACCAATCCGTTTAAGAATTGCTGCTGATTCAGCCGGGATAACACCTTCTCCGGTAGGTCCCACGTTGAGTAAGTAATTGGCATCGCGTGCCAGGTAACGATCGATGCTGCTGATCAGATGCCGGTCGGTATAGTAATCTTCATCTTTTTTGTAACCCCAGCTTTCCATCCCAACCGATTGACAGGCCTCAACAAGCTTATCGAATCCTTTGGCCTCTGCTGAGCCACTGTCATAATCACGTTCGGGAGTTCCAAAATCACCTTCATCAAATCCACGGTTGTTGATCACTGCTTTGGGCTGAAGTTTCCGGATCATCGCGTTTATTGAAGGATCTTTATAAACCGGGACATTCATGTCCCACCAAAAACCATGTATTTCGCCATAGTTTGTACAAAGTTCATGCACCTGTTCTTTCAGGAAACCCATGTATTTATCCCAGTCGGGAGTATCCTGCGGTTGAGGTGGTAGTTCATGGTGACGTCCTGAATTCGGATAGTTGGGTTGATTCCAGTCGGCGATTGAATAATAAAGACAAAGCGGTATCTTCCTTTTTTGGCAGGCATCCGACAACATTCCGATTATATCCTTCTTATAAGGAGTATTCATTGTATTGAAGGCCGTTTGTTTCGTATCCCACAAACAAAACCCGTCGTGATGTTTCGTGGTTAACGTGATGTATTTCATACCCGACTCTTCCATCAGGTCGAGCCATTCTTCGGGATTGAATTTTTTTGGGTTCCATTGGTCGGCCAGCTTCACATATTCAGCGCGTGGTACTCTAGCGCGCCATTGGTGTTGTTCGTGCCATCCAGGAATGGAATACACTCCCCAATGCACAAACATTCCGTAACGGGATTCAAAAAACCAGTCGCGGCCATCCCCAAACCTGGCTATCCCATTCCTCTTCTCATCGGGATTTACAGTAGATCTGTTATCTCCACTAAATAAACTGGCATCTGCCGTTAAGTTAAATAGCGAGGTGGCAGCAATAGCTGCGGCTGATTTGAGTATGGCTCTGCGTTTCATAATCATTCTTTTAGCGAATGTGAAAATGTTGAACCCTTTCAGGGTTCTGGTATTATATATTTCATTTCACGTGGATTGCACCCACGGTTATTAAGATAAAACCCTTTCAGGGTTCAACTTTGATATTTTTCAAATTGTTACTTTGTCTTTATTTTTATTCTTTAAAACCGCACCAATATTTTCGTCACTTGCCCCGGATTTACAACCCAGGCGGCAACGGTAGCGGCTGCATCTTCAGGTACAATAATACGGGAAACCATTTCGTCAAGCGGAAAGGTTCCTTGTTTCAGATAATTTATGACTGCTTCAAAATCGGATGGCGTAGCATTGCGCGATCCCAGAATATCGATCTCCTTCTGCACCCAAAGTCGGGTTGCAAAACTGACATCGTTTTTCGCGTATCCGATACATACCACGCGTGCTGCAAATGCAGCTTCTTCCAATGCTGAAACATAGGTGAATGGATTACCAGCGGCTTCAATGATCACATCGGGACCATGTCCATTCGTTATTTCCTGTAATGCCTCATGTAAATTGGTGGTTTTAGAATTGATGACATGAGTCGCACCAATCTTGCTTGCCAGTTCGAGTTTCTTGTCGTCAATATCAACTGCAATCACAGTTGCACCACGCAGCGCAGCGCGTATAATTGCTCCTGAACCAATCATTCCGCAACCAAATATCATCACAATATCGATGTCGGTAACCCGTCCGCGATCAATGGCATGGAAACCGACAGTCAGCGGTTCAACCATCGCGAGTTCTTTAGCCGAAAGATGATCATCCACAATCAGTTTTTGCCACGGAACCGTAATAAATTCCTGCATGGCACCATCGCGTTGAACACCCAAAGTTTGGTTGTAACGACAGGCATTAAATCGCCCTTTTCGGCATGAAGAACATTGACCGCAATTGGTGTACGGAACAACGGTAACTGCCTGACCAGCATTAAAGATATCGGGGACTTCCTCTCCAACTTCAGCAATAATTGCAGATATCTCGTGACCAGGAACGCGTGGATATTCTGCCATCGTGTTTTTTCCCAGATAGGTGCTTAGATCGGAACCACAAATCCCAACATAGTTAATTTTCAGGAGCACTTCACCCTTTCCGGTAACTGGAGTAGGAAGGTCAACTACCTGTATGTTTTCTGGCGTAATGATTTGAATTGCTTTCATTGCTATTTATTTGATATTTAAGTTTTCATTTTTATGCTATTGGCAGTTGGCTTCTTGCGACTGGCAAATCATTCATATTTTATAATTGATATATCCTTACAGCATTCTCACCCATAATCTTTGCTTTTTCTGACTCAGATAGTTGAAATATGCTTTTTTGCACCAGTTCTATCCAGCTTTTGTAAGAAATGGCGATAAGGCAAACGGGCCAGTCGGAACCAAACAGCAATCTGTCAGGGCCAAATGCTTCCATTATCACCTCAAAATAGGGGAGGAGCTGCGAATTTGTCCAATTCTGATAATCGGCTTCTGTTACCATCCCTGAGATTTTGCAATTCACATTTTCGCGCCTGGCAAGTTCCTGAATATTCTTCTTCCATGGTGACAATTCATTGCTGCCAATCAACGGTTTTGCAATATGATCGAGTACAAACACCTGATCAGGATGCTGTTCGACAAACCGGATTGTATTGGGCAACTGCCGCTCAACAATCAGAATATCATATACCAGTGAATATTTCTTTAGTAGTGTAATGCCATGATTGAAATCTTTCCTAAGCATGAATTCAGGATCAGGTTCTCCCTGAATCACATGGCGAACACCTTTTAGTAATTTTTCCCCAGCATACTTTTCAAGATAACCTCCAATGTCCTTCTGAATCAATGGAAGCCAGCCTATCACCCCCTTTATGAAATCATTTTGATGTGCCATACCGATCAGCCAGTCTGTCTCTTCAACCGATTGACGGGACTGAACAGATATTACACCATCAACTTTTGCTTCCTGAATGGTAGCTTTCAGATTTTCGGGAAGAAAATCTTTGCGGATTACCTTCATCGAATCATCGATCCAGTCGTATTGTACGGGATCGTATTTCCAGAAGTGTTGGTGTGAATCGATGATCATGGCAGATAGGTGAATTGCTCGTGAATAATTCCTTGCCGTTTCAGTTCAATCCAGAACTCGTACGGCAATTCAGTATTTAAAAGATCAACATTGCGGTTAATACGCGACGGTTTACTTGGGTTCAATGCAACAGCACTTATTTGCGGCATTGCAAAAGCAAACTTCAGACAGGCATCGCCAGGCAGAATATTAAATTCTCCACATATGGCATAAAATTTCTCGCGCCATGCAAGCAAATTTTGATCTTTTGTTGATTGCGGATCGATCTTTCGGTAGTCGAAAAAGTCACCTCCGGTTAAGAACCCACCATTAAAAATCGCAGAGTCGATGATGCCTACACCTTCATTGTATATTTTTTCAATGAAACTGACAATTTCGGGTGGATGGTGGTAGATGGTTAGTTTATTGGCAAACATCACCCAGTCGAACTTCACAAAGTCGTATAATTCTTTGATAGTAAGCCAATCTTTGGCACCAATACCAACCGCTTTTACTTCCCCCTTCGCCTTCAGTTCGAACAAAGCTTTATATGCGCCTATTATGTCGTTCAGCCTCTTAGCACGATCGTTTGGATCAGTTGCTGCAAACAGGTACTCGTCAGGGTCGTGAACTGATACTACCTGTGGTTTGTAATAACCGCCAAGTAATTCACAGCCTTGTTCCCAACATTCCAGAATTTCGGAGTAGCTGATCTTTTGTACCGCATCATATTTCAGGTTGACCCAGGCACCTGACTCAAAGGTAGGTTCATCGGATGTTAGTGGAATACGGTACCATCCCAGTTTGTTACTAATAATGATATCATCTTTATCAATCCCCAGCTCTTTTAACCCTTTCCCAATTACTTCGAGCGCAAGGCCAGCACCGTATTTGCCTGCAGTATCAATCATCGGTACCGACTCCGAAACATCAAACCATTTTTTCATGATTTCGAGTTTCGTTTCGGCAGGTAACTCATGATATAGGTTACCCATAAAGCTTGTTCCATAAATGATTGGAGGAACAGATAAGCCTGTATTCCCAAAATCCCTCAAATTTTTTAAATTTCTCATTTTTTGTAGCAGATCATACTTTGAACTCACGCCTTTTCGATGGTTGAAAGTGGCTGGTTGTTTAAATGTCACATTTTCAGAAGTATTATAAACAAATATAAGAATTTTATATCCTCATAATTTGGCTATTATCGAATAATCTTTCCGCAAAGGTTTGCGCAAAGCATTGCGGAGAAATAAAATGTTTTATAACATGAATCCTTGAGAAAGTAAAAGGGAGAAAAAGGGTAGAAATGAGAAGGAGTGAAGAGATCCAAATTAATGACTAATTTCGAATTGTAAAATAAGGACTAACAGAGCATCCTTCAACAATTTTTCAAAGTATGGTCAAACGGAGAATATCACTTAAAGATATTGCTAAAGAACTTGGAGTTTCAATCTCTACGGTTTCGAGGGGCCTCAGAGATCATCCCGATATTAGCAATGTGATGATTGCCAAGATAAAAGAGCTGGCTGGGTTACGAAATTATTCTCCAAATCCAATGGCAATGGGGTTGTTGAAGCAACGCACCAAAATGATTGGTGTAATTGTTCCTGACCTTGTAACCCATTTCTTTTCATCTGTCATTTCTGGTATAGAAGAGGTGGCAAAAGAGAAAGGGTATTTTGTAATTGTTTCGCCATCAAACGAGTCGTATCTCAAAGAAAAGGAGAATATAGGGAATCTTATGAAGGCTAGAGTTGAGGGTTTTATCATATGTCTTTCGCAGGAGACAACCGATTATTCGCATTTCGGGCAAATTATTGAAGCAGAAATACCTTTGGTTTTTTTCGACAGGGTATGTCTTAAAGATAGGGTTCCGACAGTTACAGCCGATAGTTTTGAAGCTGCCCGTGGCATAACCCATCATTTCTACCAGAACAATGCCCGCCGGATTGCTTATATCTCTGGTCCCGATCATCTTAATATTTCAGACGAACGAAGAATGGGATATTTACAAGGTTTAGCTGATTGTAGACTTAAGTTTTGTCCTGAATATCTCGAAAAATGCGACTTAAGTCCTTTATCTGCTGCTAATGCTACCCTGCGATTGTTAAACCTTACGACTCCGCCAGATGCAATTTTTGGTATTAACGATACTGTTGTTTTTGCTGCAATGAAGGAGATCAGAAAATTTGGATTATCAGTACCAAAGGATATTTTGCTTGTGGGTTTTACTGATGAGTTTCATGCAACTGTTGTTCACCCAATGCTTACTTCGGTGATGCATCCCACCAATGAAATGGGGAAGGTAGCTGCGAACCTATTTTTTGAATTGACTGAAAATATGGGTTTGCCACCTAAGTCTGTCGAGTTGAAAACAAAACTTGTGATCAGGGAGTCATCAGTGAGGAACTGAGAAAGAGCCTAAGGAGAAAAGATATTTCCATAAAAAAAGCCGCTTTCGCGGCTTTTTTTATGGAAATATCTTGATTAATAGAATTTTGAACGTTTATCGACAACTTTTGCATTTTCGCGCAGGGCTTCAAATGCAACCATATTGGCGCGATAGTTAATTGATGCTGCCAATCTTTGTTTGTCAGCTTTAAGGTCAGAGTCGGTACCGGGAGTAACACTTGTTACTTTTACAACATAGACTCCGCTGGTTCCAGCTACTGGTTTTGAAACCTGATTAGCCTCCAGTGCTGATGCAGCACCGGCAATGGCAGGTTCGAAACCCACTCCTGGAAATGAGGCCGATTCGAAATTAATATTTTGAGCTTCACCAACAGTAACTCCAAGACTTGAAGCCAACTGACCAAGGTCTGTTTTACCAGTCATCTTTTCAATTAGCTGTTGTGCTTTTTTCTCTTTCTTAACTTCAATTTCAACACGAGGCTTTACAGTAGTTAATGATGCAATGCCCTTTTCTTGTTCGGCTGTCATTGTTGCAATAACAAACTGATCGCCAAGTTCGAAAATTGGGGTTCCTTCAGTACTTAAAATAAGCGATCCAACATTGGCTTTGTAGGCAGCACGAATCAGTACACGTGAATTTTCCAGGCCTGCAACATCCTTGTCGTTTTCGCGAACATTTGCAATTCGCTTGTTGAGCCCTTGCGCAACAATAGCCGCACTGAATTTTTTTGCATCCTGATTTTCGCTTGCAAACTTCGATGCAGCAGTATATGTTGCCTGATAAGTTTGACTGCTTGGTTCAATTACACGATTAATAATAGCCAACTGAACGTTTGGAGCTGTTTTGCCGCGGTTGATCACCTGAAGCAAATGAAGTCCGAACTGTGTTTTAACAACCTGAAGATCGTTTACTTTTCCTAAGAATGCAGCATCTTCAAATGGTTTTACCATCATTCCGCGACGCATCCAACCAAGGCTTCCGCCGTTAGAAGCTGATCCTGTATCCTCAGATTTTGCACGGGCAACATCTTCAAATTTCTGACCTTTCACTACAATCAGGTTTTTAATGCTGTCGATTGTGGCAGTTGCTTTGGCTAATTCGGCCTGCGAATTTACGCGGATTAAAATATGGCGAGCCTCAACAGAATCAGGTAGTTCTTCAAATTTTTGAATTTTGGCCAATTTCCAGCTATTGCCATCCTTGTAAGGTCCGTAGATGTCTCCAACTTTACCTGCAAATGCAAAGGCACCCAATTCCGGAGCAAGTTCACCTTGTTTGAAATAAGAGGCATCAAAAGGAACATCAGAATTGATATTTACAAAAGCGGCAGGATCTTCAACTGTTGCAAATTCCGCTTTGATATCGTTTGTCCATTTAATCAACTTATCTTCATCTGCTTTCGAGGCAACGACAGGAAACGAAACGTATTCGATGGTTCTGTTGTTTTCCTGTTTGAAGTTTTCTTTATTTTTCTCGTAATAAGTGTTAAGTTCGGATTCCGATACATTTACAGAACTGTCAGAAACAGAAGCAAATGATTTTCCAACAAACTGAATATTTGCCAAATGGTTACGTCCTTTAAGATCGCTTTTGGCTTCATCACTTGTTACGTAAATCCCTTTTGCCAGAAGGTTATTGTATTTAGAAAAAGAGCGTTCTTCAATAATTTGGTTTTCAATGAATAGCCAATAACTGCGTTCCTTGCCGGTGCTGTTTGACTGTTGGTATTTTAAAAACTGAATCAGCGCGCCGCGGTTTAAAGTTCCAGTATTAGGATCGCGGAAAATACTTTGAATAATGGCATGTGGGTTTTTCCCTTGTACCATATCAAAAAGTTCAGATGGACTGACAGAAATACCTAGTTCTTCGTAGATATCTTTCATTGTGAGATTTCTCACAAGGTTTTGCCAGGTCTGTTCCCTGATCTGCTCAGATGTCTGGGCATCAAGGGAAGTCTTACCTGAATTCATTTTGTAAATTTCTTCCAACTCACTCACTTTTGACTGAAATTCGGGGTATGTGATCACTTTTCCGTCAACTTCTGCCAATTCCATTGCCTTTCCACGCGTGAGTGAACTTGTTGACTTAAACAAGTCACCGAGAATAAATGCTGCGAGCGCCACTCCAATAAATATTGCAATTGCAATTCCGGCTCGGTTCCTGATTTTCTGTAATGTTGCCATCGATATTTGGTTACTTAAAAATTACTTTTACTTTTAGTTTACGAGGGTACGAATATAGTAAAATTCAACTTTGAATTACTGCGGTTTCAGGATTATTACGTACTTCCTGCCATTTTCATTTCTACAAGCTCTATTCTCGTTTTTGAACACCGCAATATTTTGAATTCGTATTTTCCGATTAATAAAATGGTATTGACTTTCGGAAAGCTTGGGTGGTGAAATAGAAGGTATCCAGCAAGCGTTTCGTAACTGCTATCTTTCTTAATATTAGTGTTGTAGGTTTCATTAATCTCATCTACACCAAGTCTTCCTGATAATATAAAATGATTTTCTTTTACTTTTTTGGAAATAATATTAGGTGTATCATGTTCATCTTCAATTTCCCCAAATATCTCCTCCAGAATATCTTCAGTAGTGACCATTCCGGCAATTCCACCGAATTCGTCCACAACAAGTGCCGTACTTTTATGCTCACGAAGGAGTTTTGCCAGCAGTTTATTGGCTTCCATGGTTTCCGGAACAAAGGATACTTTCCGGAGACAAGCCTCAATATTTAGCGGATTGTTAAAAAGATCATAAGAATGAGCGTACCCGACGATGTTATCGCTTTTTTCTTTAAAAACCAAAATCTTCGAATAACCTGTTTCTATGAATTTTTGCTTTAAAAGTTCAATCCCGGCATTTATTTCAATAAGTTCAATCTCCGGGCGTGGAACCATACAGTCGCGTATTTTGATTTTTGAAAAATCCAGCGCGTTTCTGAAAAGTTTTATCTCATTCTCAAAATCATGCTGACTTGTACCCTGAAAATCTTCCATCTCACCCAGAAAATGATCAAGATCCGTCTTACCAAAGACACGTTGTTCCTGTTTAGGACCAATTTCGGCATGTAGTAAATATTTGAGCAGAAATTTAGAAATTCGGAGCGATAAACGGGTGATTGGGTAGAACAGGTAATAGAAAAAAGCTGCCGGAACAGATAGCAGGTTCAGTGCCTGATTATTTTTAAACTTAAATATAGTTTTTGGTAAAAACTCTGCAACGATAAGGATGATTATGGTCGAGATGATGGTCTGAATGAACAGCCGCATTGATTCGTTCAACACATAGCCGAACATCAATTGATCGAGCAAACTTGCAAATGACAAGCTGTAAACTACCAGGGCAATGTTGTTGCCCACCAGCATCGTAGCGATAAACTGTCCCGGAGTTTGAAGAAACCTGGTGATTATTTTAGCATTGATAAGATTTTTACTTTTATCAAGCTCTAACCTCAGTTTATCAGACGAAACAAACGCGATCTCCATGCCTGAAAAAAATGCAGAAGCTATTAAGGTAATCAGTATGATTATCAATTCGTTCATTTCTCTTTAAGCTTCATTATTTGTCATCAATATAAGTATCCCCTGTGACTTTCTTAAAAACCGTCCTGGTCATTTGAGTATCCGATTCAAAACCTCCTGCCCCATTAATCGTACTTTCGCCTTTTTTAATGCTGACGAATTTGTCGGAGAAGATCTTTTCTTTTTTTTCAAGGTAGATCAACTCTTCAGTACGCAAAGTATCACCTTTGTTATTCACCATCACGACGTTTCCGGTAGCCAGCCATTTATCTTCGGTCTCGAAGTTTTTCCCATAATTGGCAGACAATTCTGAGATGATTTTTTTGTCTTTGTCAAATTGCTGGAGATGAAACCCTTCAGGAAACTCTTTATAAGGAGGGTTTTCCTGGCTATAAAGCAGTAGTCTAGGGGTCTTCAGAAAATATCTGACAACCCCTGAATCAGTTAAATATGATTGAAAATCTGTTGCATCTATTGATGGTGGTTTTTTTGCACTGATCAAATCAATAGGTATATCCTCCGGAACTTTTGAGCTACAGGAAAGAATGAGCAACGTCACTCCCAGGGAAAGGAGGAGATTGCTTAAATTTTTATTCCGAAACATTTTCGGGAAAAAATTAGCGAAGACGGACAATTGTACTTTCATTAATCCAACCTCCTATTTTAAAAGTGCTACCGGCTTTGAGGTTTTCAAAAAAAGCATCCTCTTTACCAGGGAAATACTGTGAATACTGTGCAATTTCTTTGTTCGCTTCTGCAGAAACTTCAGGATCAACAGCCTTTGCTTTAATAAATTGATCTACAGCCAGACAGTAAACAAGTCGCTGCTGGATATCCGATTCTCCGATTGATTTTGCAGATGCGGCATAAATCTTGCCGATGAGAATGTACGGTTTACCCCATTCCGGGTTAAGGCTAATTGCTTGCCGTGCATAATTTCGTACCCTGGAATAATCTTTTTGTGTATAAATAACCTGAGCTAATTCATAACAGTAGTTGGCCTTTTCGTATTTGTCTTTCTCCGAGTTTATTGCTTCTTCGTAGTATTCAATAGCTTTAGCTGTATTATTTCTTTTCAGGAAAAGTCGCGCCATCGAAAAAGCCGATTGTGATGTAGGCTCCAACTTATAAAGTTTTTCAGCTACATCAGCGTAGAGCTTACTTTCGGAACAGTCTTCACGGTTCAACATGTGGTTGATTTTCTTCAGAGTCGCCAGATCATCTCCATTCTTTTCAAACTCGGTCTGATATAGTGGCACAAGAATATCGCAATTAACAGCTCCTGATTCAACGAAGGCCCTGTTGATTCCGGCTTTTGCCTTCCGGAAATTATCATCATCGGGTTTCGATACCAGATTTGCCTCCACAATGGCGGTTGTTTTGTCATAAACAGCCATCACTTTTTCCGCTTTTAAATCACCGGTTTTGAATAGTAAAGCAGTCGCACGGTTCAATAAGAGAAGAACTGCAGCTTCTGACTCATTACCCTGTTTTTCCACAGAGGTCTCAAGCCAATTTAAACCGGTCTTATAGACTTCCTTTTTCTTTTCATCGGTCATCTGGTCCGAAGATGCAAGCTTGTATTTTAAATAGACGGTAGCTTTACGGCCAAGATTGTAACCCTCATTTCCGAAGTATTGAATACGTTTATCGTAAATCTCCATGATTTTATTCAACAAAGCTTCTTTTTCTGCTTCCGGTGCTTTGCTGAGCATATCTTCATGGATTTTAATGCCTTGAATATAAATATTTTCAGATGATTTTGGATATTTAGTATATTCAATTGTCCAGGGGCCTAATGCCGATTTGTAATCTTCTTGTTTGTAAAACTGATCGAAAATTGATGCCGCTTCGATGTAATCCATTACGCCAGCCTGTATTAACTGTGCCCTTGTTCGAAGATCAACATTGCCTGTCGCAGCAACGATTATTGCACCTGATTCGGCTTTCTTGCCAAAATCGAAAACATTACTGGTATTTCCCTCGATGTCAAGTTTTTCTTCATGATCATGGAACGCGAATTTGATATACTTTGATTTAGCGTCTATTTTTAATTCGTATTTTCCATCAAAACTTGTGAAATATTGAGATCCACTCATACGATGAGCCGAAACATTTACACCCGATGCCGGTTTTCCATTCGCATCATAAACAGTGCCCGTAATAATTCTTGGCTGAGCCAGCGCTCCGGTAATTCCGAGGATAAATATCAGAATTACCACCAATAATGATTTATATTTCGTATTCATCTAAATTTTATTAATTAATCGAATTTTCTTTTAATAAACCACCTGTCGTGTAAGAGCAGATGGAGTGTAAATTTGGCATATGACTCTCTGATCAAATTATTATCAGTGGTACCTAACCGTCCAAGTTCTGCGGATAAATTCAGCGACGAAAGGGCGCGGCTGAATGGTAATCCCAAACCAAATGTGAGGCCGTATCCGTTAATCTGCTGACCATTAATTGTTATATAGGATTTCTCATAAAAGCCACCGGCTCTGTATTGAATCCTTGACCAATAGCTTCTTATTGAAAATGCATCTGGAGTGATTTCAATTCCAGAAGAGTAACGGGTGCTGTTGGTCATATTTTGTAATTGCGCAGAACTTCCCAAAAATGATGCTTCACTCCATTTTTGATGATAGACATCTGCTCCAAAAACTATTTTATTTTTGAATGTATAAGAGAAACCTGCTCCAAAACTTAAAGGTAGGGTCAGACCTTTATTCCCTTCACTGTGCGAAAGAGTGTCAATAATTGGGGTGCTGGTTGTTGAGCCTCTGAAAAGAGCCCTCTCTTCATGTGTAACGTATTTCGACGACATGTTTTGCTTAGGTTCAAAAACAGCACCAAAGGTCCATTCGTTCTTATTTTTTGTTTTCCAATTATATTGCAACCCGGTTGTAATACCAAAATTGTGTACTGTTAATTTGTTTTCCAGCAGATAGTCATATGCGGCACCATCGTAAGGAAAATTTAAATAGTATCTGTCGGACAACGTGCCAAATAAATACCATGCATTTACCCCTATAGAGAGATTTTTCCCAATTCTAAATGCATTCCCTATAAAAGCTTTTGAGAGGGTACCTGAACCAGTAATCGATGTTGAGGTGATTCCATTTGTTGATTCTTCAATGCCAAGAATGTTGTATCCTTTTTCCGATAACGGCATAAGCCCGAATGCACCGGCCCACCATTTCTTAATGGGTACCGAAATTGCGAGGTAATTAAAATTCACATCGTTCGCTCCATTCTTCTTATTTGCAGTCTCATAAGAAGTGCTTTTGGAACTGATCCCAAATTCCATCAGAAAGGTCATTGAATCAATAGCTGTATAGGAGGCGGGATTTCCAGTATTAATCTGAAAACCATATCGGGTACCAATCCCGATTCCTCCCATTGCCTCGCTACGGCCCAGCGAATTACCGTTAATCGTTCCTATTCCATAGCGTGAATAAGGAGAACTGGTGCTGGAACTGTTTTTATCCTGAGCTTTCAAAACAGAAGGCAGCAGTAAAAGAGCTGTCGCAATTGCGAATGTTACACTAATTTTTTTCAGCATTATATTCAAGAATTCTGTTTAACCCAATTAGGGTGATTTCAAATTTTACAAAGATGGTGTTTTTTAACTTTTTTTCAAAAAAGAATAAATCACCGCCGGTTAAAATAACCTGACACTCCGGCCAGTCTTTTCGTACATGGTCGATCATTCCATCAATTTCGAAGATCATACCGTTTTGAACCCCGGCCCGGATAGCCTCTTCTGTTGTTTTTCCGATGGATGACCAAGTGTCAGAATATTCAATTTCAGGGAGTTTGCTGGTGAATTCGTGCAGTGCCCTGAACCTCATTTTTAATCCGGGAGAGATATTTCCGCCTAAAAATTGGTGATTTATATCTACCAAATCAAATGTTATAGCTGTACCCGCATCAATCACTAAAAGCTCTTTGTCAGGGAATAAGACGTTGCCACCTACCGCTGCTGCTAATCTGTCTAGCCCTAATGTTTCTTTCGATTTATATTGATTGCCGATAGGAACAGCTGTCTGATGATCGAATTTGATAAAACAATCGTAATCTTTTTTTAGTTCTTTTAACAATTCTGTATCAACTTCAGTAACTGATGATAGGATTACTTGATTTAATGCAGGATAATTGCGCTTTAAATCGCCTAAACGGGTGATATTGAGTGATTCCATACATGTGATTTGTACGATCTCACCTGCATCGAATACCGCAATTTTCGTCTGGCTGTTTCCTATGTCGATTACTAAATTCAATTTTTCAGGATTCAATGTTCATACTAATATCAAAAGCTGCAACTGAATGTGTAAGCGCTCCGATCGAGATAAAGTCAACTCCTGTAGCAGCCACCTCTTTAAGTCGATCCATCGTCATATTTCCCGACGCTTCAACTTTTGCCTGACCGCCGATGATCCTGACACTTTCTGCCATTGTGCTGTTCGACATATTGTCGAGCATGATGATATCTACCCCAGTTGCCAATGCTTCGTGCACCTCTTCTATGGTAGTTGTCTCTACTTCAATTTTAATACCGTTGGGCAGATTTTTTTTAATTTGTGTAACAGCGTTGGTAATTCCACCGGCAATTTTAATGTGATTGTCTTTGATAAGTACCATATCGTAAAGTCCGATTCGATGGTTTGTTCCGCCACCCATCATTACAGCATATTTATCCAGAAGCCGCAGCCCCGGAACCGTTTTTCGGGTATCGAGAATCTTCGTTTTATAACCTTTTAAAGCATCAACATAATTCGCAGTCATAGTGGCGATTCCACTCATTCGTTGCAGAAAATTTAATGCCACCCGTTCTCCTGTCAATAAAGCACGGTACGATCCTGAAATTTCAAGTAGAAGATCACCTTTTGATACTTTATCACCATCATTTACAAATGATTTCCATGTTATATCCGCGCTCAAGATTCGAAAAACATATTCAGCAATGGCAAGCCCGGCAATTACACCTGTCGACTTTGCTTCCATCGTTGCTTTGGTCTGCAAATCAAGCGGAATCAGAGAATTGGTTGTGATGTCTCCATTCCCGATATCTTCCTTTAATGCATAATCGATGACAGATTTTATCGATTCAATGTTTAATCCGTTTTTTTTCATGATATTCTGACCGCTTCGTATTGTATTTTGTTCCCTTTTTCCTGAATAATGTGGTGCAACTCCTCTTCGATCTCAAAAGGAAAATCGATTCTTACATGTCCGCCACGGCTCTCTTTTCGTTCAATAGCTGAAAGTGTAATTAGTCGACAGATATCGGTAAGATTAATTATTTTATGAAAATTATAATCAGTTCCAGATTCTTTGTAATGTTCTGCAATTGAGTTAATTCGCGCAAGTGCCGAATACAGACCAGATGCATCGCGAACAATTCCAACCTGATCGCTCATTACATTGGCCAATTCATTTTTTACTTTTAGAAACTCGCTATCCGTTTTCTGACAAAGCAAAATTGGTTCTTGTTTAAAAGTTAATGGCATACTGTTATTTAAATGTCTTGCTTTTTCAATCACTCTTTTACCATAGACGAGACATTCGAGCAGAGAGTTGCTTGCGAGTCGGTTCGCACCCATTACTCCCGTTGAAGCTACCTCTCCACATGCAAAGAGACCTGTAATGCTAGTCTGCCCCCAAATATCTGTTCTGACGCCTCCAACCATGTAATGAGCAGCTGGAGCAATTGGAATTAAATCTGTCAGTAGGTTTATTCCCAATGGTTTAAGATGAGCATCAATAGAGTGAAAACGTTCGATGAGATTTTCGTTATGAAGATGGCGTAGACTTAAAAAGACGTTTGAACCTGTCTCCTGCATTCTTTTGAAAATTGCGGAAGAGACCACATCCCGTGGGGCCAGTTCCGCCAAAGGATGAATGTCAGGCATGAAACGTATGCCATTCACATCAAGTAAATGTGCACCTTCGCCTCTAACCGCCTCACTGATCAGGTAAGCTTCCTCTCCGGGAATTGACAGTGCCGTGGGATGAAACTGAATAAATTCCATGTCCGCCAGAAGTGCTCCGGCTTGCCAGGCAAGGGCGATCCCATCTCCGGTTGCTGTATATGGATTTGTTGAACGCGAATATAGACGCGAAAGTCCGCCGGTAGCTAAAATTGTGGCTTTCCCAAGAAATATAATATTTTCGCCATCAGTGTATTGAAGCGTTTGGATTCCTTTGCAAATATTTTCTTCTACAATGATTTTTAGAGCTGCGCAGTATTCAAAAGTTGTTATACCCGGTTTGGCCAACACTTGTTTTAGCATAAAACTGGTCATCATCTTTCCGGTTGCGTCACCATCGGCATGTAATATTCTGCGCCTTGAATGTCCGCCTTCGAGACCCAATTTAAGATTTCCTTCGGTATCTTTGTCGAACTCCATTCCCCTTTCAATAAGCTCGTTAACTCGTTCAAGTCCTTCATTAACGAGAAGTGATACCGCGTCGCGGTCGCATAAATTGCGTCCGGCGATCAATGTGTCTTCAAAATGAAATCGGGGATGATCGTCCTCTCCAATTGCAGCAGCGATTCCACCCTGAGCATGATATGAGTTACTAATATCAAGTTCTGATTTGGATATGAGAGCGACAGAGCCATAATCGGCGGCATGAAAAGCCGCAAGCAAACCTGCCAGACCGCTTCCAACTACTATAAAATCAAATGTAAGGGTTTTCATTTAAACACAAGCTCCCTCCGGATTAATGAGCGACAAAAGTACTATTTCTGCTTCAGAAAATGGCAGGTTGTGATTTTATTAATTGGAGCAATTTTGGTAAGCGAATGTTTTTACCTGGATTCGGGGGAACGAATCTTAACGAATATATTTCTGACAAAACGCAAAAATCAACGTCCTGACGAAGAATTTGCAAATCAGATTTACGGTGAATTGATGCACAAAAATCAATAGGATAAGCAATTACCTTTCTTCCTTTTTTCAAAAATCTTGTCGTAACCTGGCATACATAACCGGTGGTTGCCTTAATTCATCAACTTTTGTTTCAACGATTTCAGAAAAATTCAGGATGAATTTCGACAGTTTACCGTATTTAACACCTTTAACCCGGAGGACCACTCCCACTTCAGCAAGATTTGCCCAACCATCTATTTTTGCGCAATTGGCTAAAGCCTCTATTAAAACTTCTCTGTCAGTTGTTTCCATATTGTTTGAGAATCAGTTCGGTAATTATTAAAAACAATACAAACTACACAGTTTAAAACCGTTGTGCTAATATACAATAATTTTTTCTTCAAATTATTGAAACCTGTGTTTTTTCAGAATAAATCCATCAGTTGAAATTCTATGTGGAAAATTCAATATCGGTTTTGCGAAAATCAAAATTAATTGTTCGCAAAAAAAACCGTCCGTTACCGCTGTTGAGATTCATTAGTTTGGGGGAGATGTTTTATCTGTTTATGGTATAATTTTCTTAGTTTTACAAAGTCTTTCCATGCCTCAACTGACTTTAATTAATTTAAAACATTGCAACCCTATGTCTATCAATAATGAAGGCACAAATTTTATGTCGGATGAGATTTCCGGATTAAATGATGGCACAAATCATCCACTTCCTGATCTTACTTATCTAAAGGAGATGGCAGCAGGTGATGAATCCTTTGTCGTAGAAATAATAACTTATTTTGTTGATTCATGCCCTGATACGCTTCGTTCTATGAGAGAATCTGCATTATCAGGTGATTATGAAAAATTACGATTTTTAGTGCATACTCTTCTTCCTCAACTTACATTTGTTGGAATTTTAGAAGCTATCCCTCATATTGAAAAAATTGAAGGTGAAATTAAACTTAACGATGATCATTTTGTTGAACTTGAAAGAGCCATCAATATAATAAATTACGGAATCGAGGATTTGAAAAAAATGATTTAATATGTATATTTTTTTCAGCTTTAATATCAATAAAATATTATGAAAATACTTGTCTGCGAAGATGACTTTATGATGATTAAAGCCATAGAGCATAAACTTAAAAGTGAAGGCTATTTGGTCGATGTAGTAACTGATGGAAATCAGGCCAAGGAAAAGATCCGTCAAGGAGATTATGATTTGATAATGACTGACCTATTAATGCCTTTTGTCGGTGGACTTGAATTAATCAATACAATTAGAAATGAACTTCTTTTGAAAATGCCAATTATTGTTCTTTCAAGACTTGGCAATGAAGATACAATTATTGAAGCGTTCAAACTTGGAGCAGATGATTATATCACAAAACCTTTTAGTCCAAATGAAGTTTCTATTCGGGTAAAAAGGTTGTTAATTAGGAGGTAATATGCTATTAATTAGGTCTCCATATAAAATAATAGGAGTCTTGCTTATTTCCTTGATTCTCATATCAGGGTTGACAGTTAAAGCACAAACTTTTAAACATGGAGATCCTGTTTCAATAGATTCGCTGCTTTCAAAAGCCCGTGAATTCGCATACAGCAATCGGAAATCCGAGGCCCGAAAAATTTGCCGACAAATTTTATCACGTGACAGTACTTATTGGGATGCTGCTGTTTTAATGGGGAGAACCTATGCATGGGATGAAAAATACGATTCAGCTAGGATAGTCCTTCAAAAGGTAATCAGTCAGAAAGCCGGGCATTACGACGCAGTTGACGCCTTGATTGATGTCGAGCTAATGAGCGATAACTACATTGGAGCCATTAAATATGCTGACATTGGGCTATCCTACCATCCAAATGAAGGAGCCTTTCTTTTGAAAAAAGCCAGGGCTCTTAATTATTCAGGAAAATCAGATGAAGCATCCGGTATTCTTGATCAGTTGATTGCGGCAGATCCTTCCAATAAAGTGGCGACCGATTTATTATTGAGTATCCGAAATGATAAAATGGTCAATAAACTTACGCTTAATTATTGGATTTATACCTTTAATGATGTTGATGCGTGGAGCTTTGGTTCTGTTGCAATTGGACGGAAAACTAAAACCTTCGGGACAGTAACACTTCGTTATAATTATGCGCGACGGTTTGGAAATGACGGACATCAAATAGAAGTGGATGCTTATCCTGCCATCACAAAAGGGATTTATATGTACTTAAATGCAGGAATCTCCAACAAGACTAATTTTCCGTATTCCAGGTTTTCGATGGAGCCCTATTTTAAATTGCCTGCCAGTTTTGAATTTTCATTGGGATTTAGGTATATGAATTTCGATGACAACCGGATTGCAGCATTCGATTCGAATAAGGTGATGATTTATACGGGAACTATTGGCAAGTATTACGGAAATTATTGGTTTTCGCTCCGTTCATATCTGACCCCGGGAAAAGAGGGATGGTCGAAATCGGCTAGCATAACTGTAAGACGCTATTTGGCTGATGCTGATAGCTATTTTTCATTAATTGTAGGTACGGGTTTCTCGCCTGACGAGCAGCAGTATGCTTTTAATCCGGGTTATTATCTGAAATCAAATAAAATAGCACTTGAATACCAGCAGAAAATTGCGTCCCGTTTTTTCCTTAACTGCGGCACTGGTTTCGCACGCGAAGAAGTAAGAGCGGGTATGAAACATAAACGGTTCAATTTCGATTTAGGTGTCAGCTATTTGTTTTAAATTCGATCGGATGAAAATACAACTCTTTTTTGAGTTGCACTAATTCTAGATATGATGGCTTCTGACATAAACCTGTCAACTGATAAAAAATGAAGTTTTCTGTTTCCATATTGTTTCTGATTTTGCTTTCTGCGCAAAATTATTCCACATATGGACAGGAATCTGTGGGTTTTATCTATCATATCGTGAAAAGCGATGAGAATGTTTACCAGATTTCGACACGTTATAATTGTCCGGTCGATTCCATTAAGAGTTGGAACTTTCTCGATGAGAACTTCAAAATCCTGCCGGGTATGAAATTGATGATTAGGCAAAGATCGATTGCACCAATCCAGCTTCATCCAAATAATAAACTCACTCCAGATAATGGACTGGTTGCGAAGCAAGATGCATTTGACAGCCTTAAAAATATTCAGACCCCGGATTCTTTGGCTGCTGCTTTCGGGAATAGTTATTTGCCGCTTTTATCCGAATCGTCTGAGCCAGATACCGCACTTTCTTTTTCTGAGGTAGTCATACTTTTTTATAATAGGGCAAGTTCCTTTATCAAAATAATACTATCCCTGAATCTATTTTTTCTCGCTTCTGTTGCCTCTTTACTTATTGTGATATTAAACAGACGTTTAAGAGATAACTATGTAGATTTTAAAAAATCTAAATGTCAGGATCGATACCGTGATTTTATTACCGACTGGCTTTATGAGGAGCATCCCTCGTTTGTCCCTGCATCAATTCTATTGGAACTTAAAGATTTGGTTAACCGTGATGTTTTTACTTCAGAATTGCTATCGCTCCACGCTAACTTAACAGGAGATAGTGCAGATAAGCTTGTTGAATTATACCTTTTGGCAGGATTAAAAAAATATTCGATTCGCAAGGCTTCCCACTCATCCTGGAGTGTGAAGGCAAAAGGATTTAGGGAGTTGGCACAAATGAAAATAGAAGAGGAAAGTAATCTGATTTCAAAGTATCTGAATTCAGGAAATGAGGTCCTCCGTATTGAGGCTCAAATGGCCTGGATTCAGTTGAACCCCACAGATCCGCTCAGTTTTTGTGATGATCCCAAAGTTAATCTTACGGAATGGGGGTTGCTCAATTCTTTGGTTGCGCTTAAAAAAATTAATGCAGTTCCCGATTTTAGACGATGGTTATCAAGTTTAAACAAGAGTGTCGCCCTTTTTGCGCTAAAGATGTCTGGTGTTTTCAAACAATTCGATAATATTGATTTGGTAACGCTTCGCCTTGATGATATTGACTTGGATATTCGACACGAAGCGATTTGTGCTTTGGGGAAAATGGCTGTTCCCTCATCTGGTTACAGGCTCCGGCAACTATTCCTGACTGAAGAATCAGAAAATAGAACGGAGATATTACGATCATTGATGATGATGTCGGACTCCTCCAATGTTCCCTTTTTCGAAGAGGTACTGCTAAATGAAACTGAGATCAGTATCCGTATTCTATCTGCCAGAGGGTTAGTTTCGCTTGACCGTGTTGGTGAGGAGCGGGTCAACTCATTATTTGAAGTTGCTGATCCTGTTTTGAAAACGATTATTATTCATGCAAAAGACGAAAGAATCTGATGTACGAGATCATTAAAATATTGAATTTTCTGATTGAAAATGGGATATTCATTTATGCCATTGCAATTTTTCTATCCTACATGATAATGGCTATTTTGTCCGGAACCGAAATGGTCAGGTACATGCGGAAAAATAGTTTTGTTGATTATTCGGCGATTATTTCATCTCCATATGCACCCCCCGTCACAATACTGGCTCCCGCTTACAACGAAGGGAATACAATAATTGAGAATATCCGATCTTTACTTTCAATACATTATAGTGATTTTGAAGTTATTGTTATCAATGACGGAAGTAAAGATGATTCGCTCGAAAAGATAATAGTTCACTATCAGCTCGAAAAGGTGGATTTCATGGTGAATTATGTAATACCCACAAAACCTGTTCGGGGAGTTTATAAATCGACCAACAAGGCTTATAGTAAACTACTTGTAATCGATAAGGAAAACGGTGGGAAGGCAGATTCGTTAAATGCAGGGATAAACATTAGCAACAAAAAATACTTCGCTGGCATTGATGTTGACTGCATTCTTGAAGAGGATGCCATTCTAAAAATGATAAAACCCATTCTTGAAGAAAGCCAAAACCGGGTAATTGCTACAGGCGGTGTAATTCGAATTGCTAATTCCTGTAAGATTAAGGATGGAAAGATTGTAGAGATAAATTTGCCGAAGAATCTTATTGCCAGATTCCAGGTGCTTGAATATACCCGGGCATTTTTGATGGGACGGATGGCGTGGAGTCGTTTGAACGGGCTCCTTTTAATTTCAGGGGCTTTCGGGGTCTTCGATCGCGATATAGTGATAAGGGCAGGTGGTTACGATCGCAATACTGTGGGCGAAGATATGGAGTTGATTGTGCGAATGAGGCGATATATGATCGAACATGATCTGAAGTATCGAATCGTTTATATTCCGGATCCGCTCTGTTGGACCGAAGTGCCTGATAAATTGAGGATTCTGTCACGTCAACGCAACCGGTGGACCCGAGGTACGATGGAGACATTATTCAAGCATATGACCTTGTTTTTCAATCCTAAATACGGGAATTTGGGTATGTTGGGCCATCCATATTGGTTCTTTTTTGAATGGTTAGCACCTATTGTTGAAATAATTGGGATTTTCTATTTTCTTCTGGTTCTTCTAATGGGGAATCCCGATTGGCCATTCTTTTTCCTTTTATTGGGGTTTACGTATCTTTTTGCTGTGACCTATTCTGCCTGGGCGATTATCTTCGAAGAATTTACCTTTGCCCGGTATCGAAGAAAGCGCGATGTATTCAGGCTTTTAGTTATCTCACTTGTGGAGCCTTTATTTTATCATCCTCTTAATGTATGGTTTGCATTACGTGGTAATTACGACTATTTAATTGGAAATATTTCGTGGGGTAAAATGGAGAAAAAAGGATTCACAGATAAAGGGAAAGTCAAAAAATAGAATTTTATCAGATCAGAAAATGGAAATTATTAGCCGAAGGAAAATACTGAAGGACAAACTGATATCGGGTGTTAAAAGGTACCTGAATATAAACCTTGTATTCCTTTTATTACTGGTTTTGGTTCGCATCTATGAGCTTTTTTACCTTAAACATACCATTACGCTTCCTTCAGGATATTTGAAGCTTGAATTGGCGGGTATTGGATATGATTTTTTAATGCTTTTTAATCTTTCGGCCTGGTTTTTCTTCCCGTTTATCGTCATTTATCTTATCTCGAAGAGATTAGCCAACTTTATCTTTGGACTACTAATCATTTTATTTGCTCTTACTGAAATAGCATTAATACAGTATCTTGGTACAACCTCATTGTTGTTAGGCACCGATTTGTTTGGCTATACCTTTGATGAGGTTATCAAGATTGTTTCGGCAAGTGGAGGTTTTTCTGTTGTTTCAATTCTTTTGACAGTAATCTGTATTGCATTTATGATCACGTTGCTGGGGTTTTCGAAATTGGTTAAGATACATGGTCTTATTGCGTTTTTGTTTGTTTTAATAAGCTTTGCTTCACTGGCTTTCCTAAAGTACACAAAACCTGACGCAGGTAAGTATAGTTCAGAGCTTTCTTATAATTTAATTACCAATAAAGCGTATCACCTATTTTCGTCCACCTATAAGTTCTATGATCCGGATGAAGCCAGCGAGACGTCGCTATATTCCTATTTTTATACTGGCATTTCTGCTGTAGATAAATCGTTCGAATATGTCAGCAATGAGTTTCCATTTCTTCGCAAGGACAATACGCCCGATATCCTTGGGAGATATTTTAAAGTTGGAACAGATAAACCTAATCTCGTGTTTATTATTGTCGAGAGTCTTGGCAGGGCATATAGCGGAGAAGGTGCCTATTTGAAAAGTTTTACACCATTTCTTGATTCACTTGAAACTAAAAGTCTTTACTGGGAGAACGTTTTGAGTACGGCCGGCCGTACCTTCGAGGTATTACCCTCAATTTTTGGATCGATGCCTTTCGGGAAGAGTGGATTTGCAGAACTGGGTGCTGATATGCCCGAGGGAATGTCGTTGATAAGTTTGTTAAAAGAGCGAGGTTATGTATCGCGTTTCTTTTATGGTGGAGATGCAACGTTTGATAATATGAAAATATTTTTGAATAGGCAGCACCTTGATTATTTGATTGATGAGAAAGATTTTGGTCCGGAATATGAAAAAATGCCACCGCTAAAACCTGGCGGTTTTACCTGGGGATATGGAGAGAAAGATATTTTTAAAAAAAGTTTTGATGTGCTGTCCAAAGTGGGGGATCAGCCGCGGTTGGATATCTATCTAACACTTGCAATGCACGATCCGTATAGTGTTCCTGATCAGGATTATTATAACAAGAAATTTGAGGATCTGTTAAATACCTTTAATTTAAGTGAAGCCCAAAAGGCAGAATACCGAAAGTTTATGCCAAATTATGCATCAATTTTGTATTTTAATGATGCTATTCGGGAATTCTTCGAATTGTATCAAAAGCGGAACGATTATAAGAATACGATATTTTTTATAACAGGCGATCACCGGATGTCATCGCCTCCAATTTCAACACAGATTGATCGTTTTCACGTTCCATTGATCATATTTTCTCCCATGCTGAAATCTTCTGCCAAATTTTCGTCAGTTGTATCACATCTCGATTTTACCCCATCGGTGGTTGCCTTCCTGAAAGAGAGTTACGGAATGAGTTTTCCACAAGTTGTTCCCTGGCTCGGACAAGGATTAGATAGCGTTAAAACCTTCCAAAGTGCTCTATCAGTTCCATTTATCAGGACCAAAAATGAGATTATTGATTACATCGATCGTGATTACTTTATCGTAAACGATCAGCTTTTTAAGGTTTCTGAAAATCTTGGAATCGATCAGATTGCTGATGAAAAGAAGCTGACTGAGATTCAGCGAAAGTTTGAGAAATTTAAAACTGATAATCTTAAAGCGACCTTAAACAATGCCCTGATACCGGATAGTTTGAAGTTCAAAATGCTCCCCCGGTAATTACTGATGGGTTATTTTCTAAAATAGTTGTCCAGAATCTTTGTTGTCATTGGTAGATAATACCTCCAGAAAAAAGGTGTTCTGTCATTCAGATCAGATTCATTCAGGACAAACATTTTAAGGTACTCCATACCAATTATTTCATCGAAGGTTTTACGAATTGGTGAATCAGTAAAGTCTCCGCAGAAATAGTAATACGGTGAAGCAGCAATGTTTTCGAAAGCGGCAGGAAATATTTTGGGAATGTTGTGATGGTGTAATATTGAATCACCTCTTTCATTGGGGTATAACTCATAATAGGAAATGACCCTGTTGCTCGTGTCGGTGCTCAAAGTAATATCAAACCAATAAGGATACCTGATCTCTTTTGGAATGCCGTATTTTTCAACTCCGTATTTAAAGCTTTTCACAATTGGAACTTCATGCTGAAGATCGGTCTCTTTTTCTAAAATTGCTATTGTTTCATTCGAATGAACGAATACAATTCCTGGTTTGGTAAAAGGCCATTTATTCTGGTGTTGTTCTTTATAAAGCCGTACGATCCATTTGGGTAATTCGGGGTTTTTTATCGTGTCAAGTTGTTCGAAATAGCGGCCAGTCCAGCCGCTCCACTTTAGACCCAATAGATTTTCAGCTTCAATTCTTTCTGAAGGTGAGGTTGGCGTAGCAAAAAAGTTAAATTCTGCCATTATCAATTTTTTTTTCTCCTTCATCTTTCTTAGGAAGAGCACATCATTTTTGTTTAATCCTCCATAAACTTTTTCAGAATGTTCACTCACATTTTGTTTATGGTACCATTCATTATTGTAGATCCCATAACTGTCTGTAAAATAAGTCATATCAGAACTACTGCTGAGACTGTCTAATTGTTTTTCAGAAAGATTAGAGAGATCTTTAATCGAAAAACTGTCATTTTTGAGCGGAAAGAATCCGAGATAATCATGCTCAGGTGAGTAGGAATCGCCATTTGGTTTGAAATACTTACGGTGTTGAAGAACCCAATCAAACGCCCGGTGTTCGAGCCCAATATTGGTTAATACCGTCTTGTCCAGAATCAGAATATTGGCTCTGTAAGCTGGTTTAATAATCCATAATAGCCATAGGATCAGAGGGAGGAAGATAATTCCAAACAGTATAGTGTTAATTAATTTCTTTTTCATTGATTGACTCAAATATTTTCACAGTTCCTGAAAGCTTAATTCGAGGTGTATATTTATGAAATTGATATGAGTTGGTTTTTTTTAATAGTTTCCCGGATACAACAGTCTAACAATAATAGTGTAAAATTGTTTTGTAAACAACTGATATTAGAAATTCAGTTGCTTTGTATCATAATAAATCCGCTTCCATGGATGTTCCGGATTTCAATCGAAGGATCATCCTTAAGGTATTTTCGTAATTTTGTAATAAACACATCCATACTTCGTGTTGTGAAATAACCATCTTCGCCCCAAATTCTTTTTAATGCGATCTCGCGCGTCAGTAATTCATTTTTATGCTCGCAAAGTAATTGGAGCAATGCTGATTCCTTGGGACTTAGTAGTTGTTTTATATCTTCTAGTTTTATTTCGCGTAAGTGAGGATCAAAAATGTATTTTCCGATTTGAAATAACTGGTTGGCCGTATTGGCAAGCCAGTCTGATCTTTTGAGTACTATTGCAATTTTGTAAAGCAACACATCAGCATCAAAAGGTTTGATAATGTAGTCATCGGCACCTAACCGATAGCCGGTAATAATATCTTCTTTTAATGATTTGGCTGTCAAGTAAATCATTGGAATATTAGGATCTATGGATTTTATTTCTTTTCCAATCGAAAAGCCATCAACATGAGGAAGCATCACATCAAGCAAGCATAAATCGTAAGTTCCTTCCTTAAAGGCACTAACTGCATGCTTCCCATCATCGAGCCAGGTAACCGAAAAATTGCAGATTTCAAGATATGATTTTAGAACAGCTCCAAAGCTTAGGTCATCTTCAACAAAAAACAGATTCTTTTTGAGGCTCATTGTTTGTTAATTAAGAATGGAACGAAAACAACAAATTTGCTTCCTTTCCCAGGTTCGCTGTGTACTTTAATACTTCCGTTGTTGGCTTCCAGAATAGCCTTGACATAACTTAATCCTAGGCCAAAGCCTTTTACATTGTGAATGTTGCCAGATGGGAGCCGATAGAATTTATCGAAAATCCGGGCTTGCACAACTTTGCTCATTCCAATACCAGCGTCTTCGACAGATACATATAATCCTTTTGGGCTGTTTGTAGTTGCAACAGTAATGTAAGGTGTATCGGGAGAGTATTTGTTAGCGTTATCTAAAAGATTGTATAGTAGGCTGGTAAAATGAATTGGATCAGTTGTTACAACGGGGTTGATTGCTTCAAGTTTGGTGATAATTTTACCTCCTTTTTTCTCCACCTGGAGCAATATCCCATTTATGGCTTCCTCTATTAGTTCATGGACATTGACCGTCTGAAAGTTAAATTCAAATTCTTTCCTGTCCAACCGGGCTATCTGAAGGATCCGTTCAACCTGCTCGTTCATTCGAAGGTTCTCTTTTTTAATCATTCCTGTGAAAAAACGGACTTTTTCTTCATCGTTGATTACCTTTTCATTAGCAATTGAATCAGCTGCAATTGAGATCGTAGCTATCGGTGTTTTAAACTCATGCGTCATATTGTTGATGAAGTCCGACTTCATTTCTGAAATTTTTTTCTGACGGACAATCAAAAAAATACTTAGCGAGAAGGTGAGGAAAATAATGAGTGTAAACATTGCAGAAAGTCCAAGCAGCAGAGTGGTGGTGCGACCGATAAAAAGATTTCTATCAGGGAAATAGACGGCTAGTTCGAGATTTTTACGAAATACATCATTGGGGAATAGGTTTACTCTATACCACTTTTGTAGATCAGCCGTTTTAATAATTGTTTTTTGAATACTATCACTGGAGTTAATGGTGAAGTTAAAATCGATAGGGATGGCCCGGTCCGTCAATTCCTCTTTTATGATTTTTTTTAGTTGTTTTTCGTCGATATTGCGACCAGTTTCCCATCCTTTATATTCGACAGTAATTTGTTTAGACAATTCCTCTATTTGTTCCATTTTCTTTTCCATATCGTTTCCGATTTCGGGAAAACCTGATTCCAAAATTGAGTCTTTATTCGTCCATAAAGTGTCGTGAAGTATTTTGAGTTGTTTTCTTGATTTTCCGACAAGAGATTCCGCACCAATTATATGAATTCCCGATTTTAGTTTTCCGGATTTTGATGTCATTACAGTGATTCTACCGTTAATGCTGTCTTTTTTTATTGTCATATCAATGTCTTCAAAATCAGGCGGTAGTGGTGGAGGCGGTGGTGGGACGCTATTATCCCATTTTATCGAATCTCCAACAACAATATTCCGAATAATCCGGAGATCATGTCCGGTTTCGAGTCGGCGAACCGCTTTATTGAGGGCTTCATTAACTGAACGGTCAAAAAGTTCATTCCTGACATTTACCGAATTGTTAAACCAATAGAATTGTACTGCTACAATTCCAAGCAGCGAAATTCCCATTAGAAACATTAAACCAATGATGATGCGTTTATTCACTCGAATACATTTTACTGTTTACCTTGTAAGACGGAACTTGCTCTGATGTGTCAGGACTCGTTTCATAACCCAAAAATAGACAATAATTTAACCGTGTTTTCAACTTTAACTTTACCTTAACACTTTTTTACAGAACCTTAACCGAAGTTGGTTTATAAACCATCTATTTTTGAACCATATTTATGATTGAGAAGTAATTTACCTTAAAAATTAATCGAAATGAAACGAGTATTACGTTTAAAAAACAAGGTGGTGGTTGGTGCTGTTTTAATGGCTCTGTTGTTTTCTGCCACATCATTCACTTTCAGTCCCTTTGTTGATGCACCACTGGTTGACAATCCCCCTCAGAAAAAGGAGCAAAGGGTTAAGGTTATTGTAAAAAAGGATGGAAAGGAGACAAAAATAGATACGACATTTAACTTTCCTGATGAGAAAATGGTTAATGCTAAAGTGGATTCAATATTGAAAAAATTTGATGTAAAAGGAAATGAATCTGAGAAATTTGATGTTCTTATCCAGCACCCGGGAAAACGGATGAAATTTATTAATCGCGGTGAGAATCTTCCGGGAGATGAGCAATTTGATATAATGATTCAGCACGGCGATTCAGGCTTGACAAAACATGTGAGAAAAATTATTCGCGTAGGTGCAGATGGTGATGTTATTTCGATGGGTGACTCCGAGGATAATGAGTTCCTTTCACCTCCTTCACCTCCACCACCTCCTCCATTTATGATGAACGGGCAATTTGGTGGTGACCCGTTTTCGTTTGACACAAATGATGCCTCAATTATCTCCTACGACAAAAAAGACATAGGCAAGGGACTTGAGAAAATTACGATTATTAGAAAGAAGAAAGTCGGACGAAATGAAAATAGGGAGGTTCAGGTAAGAGTTGAAACCTCGGATGACTCAAAGAAATAAGACAATTTGAATAAAATAGAAAAAGGCGGATATTAATCCGCCTTTTTCTATTTTTAGTATCAATAATTACGCTGGCATTTCAGGTAAAGACCATGGTGCGCGGTAAGTATGTTTAATCAATTCAGCTGCAAATTTAGGTGCAGGAACTGCATCGGTATATACTTTGTCAAACGTTGGGTGTCCATCATGGATGCTGAACTTATCTTCAACAACGATCTTGATTTTTTCCTCATCGGTGATGTTGGTGAATTTCATATTTGGTCCATCCCAGTTCAATTCTTTATTAAGAGTTGAAAGGCGCACAGCCAAAACACCCATCACAACCATTTCGTTAAATGGTCCTGACAAACTGAAATCGGATGCCGTCATAACACGGGATTTAGGTGTTTCCTTTGCTGCGCGAACCCAATCCATTTCGTGTGAAAGAGTAACGCGACGACGGAATTTTGGAGCTTCAGGTTTTTCAACCTTGCCATCAGGACGTAAAATCCAAGGATTAACGCCATAACATCCGCAAACCAAAATACCTTTTGTACCATGGAAGAAGACGCAACCACCCTGATCATTTGGATTCTTGCCAGCTGGCCACATTGCAGGAAGCATTGGTTTAATACCACCGTCGAACCAGAATACTTCAACCTGTGGAAGTTTGACTTTCATCGCCCTTTTAGCTGTTCTGGCAGGGAAAGTCAGTTTAACAGCCTGTGCTGTTGGAGCGCAATCCTGTAATAATAAAGTTGAGTTACCCTGTGCTTTAATTGGATAGCCTAATTCAAGACCAACAAATACTGGGTGAAGGATATGGCATGCCATATCGCCTAATGCACCTGTACCGTAAGCCCACCATCCGCGCCAGTTCCATGGGTGGTAGAGTGGGTTGTAAGGAATCACCTTCGCCGGACCTGTAAATAAATCCCAATCAAGAGTATCTGGAACTGGAGGAGTTTCTTTAGGTGTATTCAATCCTTGTGGCCAGATAGGACGGTCTGTAAATGCTTCTACTTTGGTGACTTCGCCAATGGCGCCGTTGGCAATCCATTCACATGTCAGGTTTACACCTTCGGCTGATGAACCCTGGTTGCCCATTTGAGTGGCAACATCGTATTTAGCAGCTAACTTTGTTAATAAACGTGATTCATAAACTGAATGAGTAAGTGGCTTCTGGCAATAAACAGCTTTACCCATTGTGATGGCATGAGATGCAATAATCGCATGAGTGTGGTCAGCGGTTGCAACCAAAACTCCGTCGATTGATTTTCCCAGCTCGTCGTACATTACTCTCCAGTCTTTGTACTTCTTCGCATCCGGAAATTCTTTAAAACAGCCATCGGCATATTTCCAGTCAACATCGCATAAACCAACGATGTTTTCTGATCTTAGGTTTTTCAAATTTCCGTGACCCATACCGCCAATTCCGACAGCTGCAATATTTAGCTTGTCACTTGGTGCACGGTGTCCCAGTCCTGCAATTGTGTTCGAGGGCAGAATGGTGATTGCGGCAGCAGCAGCTGCGCCTGTTCCCAAAAATCCCCGTCTTGAAACTTTGTTGTTGTCTTTCATGGTAATGAATTAATCTTATAAAGTTTGATGGTTTGTAATTGACAGCTAAAGATATTGGTTCTCGACGATACAAGCAAATTTTCAACTCTTTTTGTTATTGTCAATCGATATTAACGAACCTTTGTTATTCATTTGTTTAATAAATTGTATCATTGGCAATTGAAGCCTGATTTCTCTTCAAATAAATTGTTTTATTTTTTGATATCTAGTTTTCAATAAATATTATCCACAGATATATTTTGTATTTTAACGCTTATTAACAGAAGTTTGAAGGGGGTTGTAGCAGAAAAATTGTACTGTATGGCTTTGGATTTAATGATAAGCAATAAAACAAAAATCTCACCCATTTAAAATGAGAAAGATCTTTGTTAATATTATCAGTTGATTAAAATTCGCCAGTGTTACCACTATCGTTTCCTTGACTTTGATTTTCGTCGCGTGCCATTTTATTTTTGAAATTATTAAGCTTGTAGCTAAGGGTTAATTGAATCACACGTGGTTCGCGTTGGAACTTAAATACTGAGCGGAAACCTTCGCCGTATGATGTTCCCTGGAACTTCATTGTCCCAAAAACGTCCTGCATTTGTAAGGTTGCTGTAAGTTTGTTTTTAAGAAAATCTTGTTTTAGAGCAACATTTGCAAACGTCATGGCATCGCGTGTTCCCTGTGCTGATGCTGTTGCACCACGGTAGATTCCGGTTAATTGTAACCGTGTGTTTTTGGCCAGTTTCATATCCAGATTTAAGCGTGAATCGAAATTGGTACTGCTTTGATCGACACTTGCACCATTGATTTCTCCTTTAAGCCAGTAGTTATAAAGTGTACCACTTGCAATAATTCTGAATCCAGGTTTTACCTCAATATTGGCCATTAATTCCGCTCCTAGTGAATAATCATCATTCACATTTGCCATTGTGTTAATAAAGATTCCATCGGTTCCCAGTGTTTGAATCCGTGTCATCAAATTCATCGTGTTTCTGTAATACCCTTCAAGCGAAACGAAAGATGTTTTTAGACGTTTCAAAATCGTCAGGTCGTAAGATCCTGTGTATTCAGGTTTAAGATCAGGATTACCTGTTCTGACGTTGTATTGATCCATAAAGGATGTAAAAGGTTCTAGATCGTTTGCACGTGGGCGGTTTAGCCGCCTGCTGTAGCTTGCCTGGAACTCATAATCATGTTTTAGTTTCTGCGAAAAATGGAGGGTCGGGAAAAAGTCGACCAGGTTAAGCTTATGTGCCAAAGGCGATTTAATGCTTTCAATTCTTCTGTCTGTATATTCACCGCGCAAACCAAGCTGGTACGAAAATCCTTCACCAGCATGTGAGAAAGTTGAATATATGGAGTGAATATTTTGTGCGAAATTGAACGAACTGCTATATAAATCGTTTTTGACCCATGCAATATTATCTGCCGATTCGTTGAAAGTGAATGTCTCATTCTCTTTTTCGAGCCTTGCCTGGTAACCAGCTTCAAATTTATCCTTCTCGTTTAGCGGCAATGTATAATCAATTTTTGCCCGGTACTCAGTTTCATCCGATGCCTCAATCGATTTGTTATAAACGGAGTTAGCGTCAAGTTTCACCCAATCGGCATTTGTAAGAAATCTTGTCTGATTTTCCTGATCGTCACCATTACTTGCTGAAGCATAAAACAATCCCTGAATTTCATGACCTTTTTTTGCAAATTTGTGTTGAAAATTCAGGTCACTACTCCAGAAATTGCCACCTCTGCTTGAACTGTTATCGTTGTAAGTGTAAATGGGAACAGTTCCTTTATTATCATATTGGTGCTGTAGACCAGTGTTTGTATTGCCAAAACTGCGATCACCAAATGTTCCGGTCATCCCGAATGAAGTATTTTTGTTAATCGTGTAATCGAATCCCCCTTTTAAACTTTTTCCTTTGTGGATCATATCGCCATCCCCTAAAGTTTGTCTCGTGGTAATCGTGTCTGCCGAATAGATTTCCTGGTTCATATCACGGGTTCCCTTATTGTGCATATCTGTAAAGTCAGCACCTAACAGTAAATTCCATTTTCCGGTGCGGTAATTTAAGTTCATATCGCCACGGTATTTATCGTTGATTCCGGTTGTCAGATTGACTAATCCACTAAATGAATCCTTTAAATTTTTCTTCATAACCACATTGATAATCCCCGATACGCCGTCCGGATCGTATTTGGCAGAAGGATTTGTAATGATTTCGATGTTTTCGATATTGGTTGCAGGAATTTGACGCAATGCATCGCTGCCTTGTAAAACACTTGGTTTGCCGTCAATCAAAACAGTAAAGGATGAGCTGCCCCTAAGGGTAACATTCCCGTCGAAGTCAGTTTGTACAGAGGGCGTATTTTCGAGCACTTCGACAGCAGAGCCTCCGGTTGCAGTAAGGTCCTGACTGACATTTACAACCCGACGATCGATTTTAAATTCAACA
>JBBRZE010000024.1:0-57510 GCA_038236995.1 Bacteroidales bacterium
CTTCTTTTGTCTTAGCCTTTCAGCGGAGAGAGAGGGATTCGAACCCCCGGTACCTCTCGGTACAACGGTTTTCAAGACCGCCGCAATCGACCACTCTGCCATCTCTCCAAGCGTGTGCAAAAGTATACTTTATTTTGATTCGCCAAAAATATTTGCGATTTATTTTAATAGCTTTTTAAATAAATAATCTGGTTGAAATTATTGTTTGAAAAATGAATTTTTGAACTTGCAAAAAATTTAATTCATTGTTTAAGTTCTCGTTAAAAGATGTTCTATAACAGCTTTTGTCCAATAAATAATAAATATTCATAATATATTTTGCATAATTGTCTGAATATCCTTAAATTTCGGCAAATATGAATCTTCATTTAACTATTTAAATTATTTTTTTGCTATGAACAAAACACAATTAATTGATGCCGTTGCATTAGAATCAGGATTGACAAAAGTGGACGCGCGAAAAGCAGTTGATGCTTTTGTTAAGACAACCGGAGAACAGCTTAAACAAGGTGAAAAACTTGCTCTTGTTGGATTTGGTACCTTTTCAGTTATAGAACGACCAGCTCGTACAGGAAGAAATCCTCAAACCGGCGAAAAGCTTGAAATCGGAAAGAGAAAAATTATCAAATTCAAAGCTGGCAGTGAACTAAACGATGAAGTTCAGTAACTGCTGTATACTGCATAAAAAAGGGGGCTACAAACCCCCTTCTTTATGCAATTACCCGTTTGGTTTAAAAATTTTGCATCCCGTGAAGCTTTTTATAGATCCCATTTAGCGCCAGCAACTCATCATGATTTCCCCTTTCGACGATTTCCCCTTCATGAAACACACAAATCATGTCTGCATTTTTAATGGTGGACAAGCGATGCGCTATTACAATTGAAGTGCGGTTTTTCATCAGGTTTTCGAGAGCCTCCTGAACCAGTTTTTCCGATTCTGTATCCAAGGCAGACGTTGCTTCATCGAGTATTAAAATTGGTGGGTTTTTAAGTACTGCCCGGGCAATCGAAACACGTTGACGCTGTCCTCCCGAAAGCTTACCTCCGCGATCGCCGATATTAGATTGATAACCTTCTGAAGTTGCAATTATAAAATCGTGTGCATTGGCAACTTTGGCTGCATTTTCCACTTGTTCCGTGGTGGCATTTTCAACGCCAAAGGAGATGTTATTAAAGAATGTATCGTTGAAAAGGATCGGATCTTGATTGACATTTCCCATCAATCCTCGTAAATCAGCAATCTTGTAGTCGCGGATATCGATACCGTCAACAAGAATCTGTCCTTCGCTAACGTCGTAAAAACGGGGCAGTAAATCTACAAAGGTCGACTTTCCCGATCCTGATTGTCCGACCAATGCGATGGTTTTGCCAATCGGGATGGTGAGGTTTACTTTTTTAAGAACATCGTCTTCGATATAGCGAAAAGTAACATCTTTATATTCGATTTGAGATATAAAAGTTTTAACAGGCAACGGGTTCTCCTTATCGATGATATTATTTTCGGCCATCATCACCTTATCGATCCGTTCCATTGAGGCGAGTCCCTTCTGGATAGCGTAGAAAGCGGTTGTAAATGATTTTGCCGGATTAATAATACTGTAGAAGAAAACCAGGTATGTAATGAATCCAGCAGCGGATAAATTGCTATGATTGCTTAAAACTAAACCCCCTCCATACCATAATACAATTACAATAACAGCTGTTCCAAGGAATTCGCTCATCGGATGGGCCAGATACCTACGCCACATCAAACTGTTCATAATATTGTAATATTCAGTGTTTTGCTTTTGGAAATGCTGCTGGATCTTTTTTTCAGCATTGAAGGCCTTAATAATGCGCAGTCCTGAAAGTGATTCTTCGATTGTCGAAAGAAGTTCTCCCATCTTATTTTGCCCTTTCATCGAAGGCTTTTTAAGGCTTTTACCCACTTTGCCAATCAAATATCCTACAACAGGTAATAACAAGAAAACAAAAAGCGTGAGTTCCCATGACATGTAGACCATGGCAGTCAGGTAAATGATGATTAATAACGGTTCTTTCAGGAGCATTTCGAGGGAACTCATAATCGAGTTATCAATTTCCTGAACATCACCTGTCATTCGCGCAATGATATCCCCTTTGCGTTCTTCTGAAAAAAAACCAATCGGAAGTTCAAGTATCTTCAGGTAAATCTGGTTTCTGATGTCACGCACAACTCCATTTCTTAATGGTGTGAGTGAATACAAGGCCATGTAGGTAAATAGAACCTTCAGAAATACCATGATCATCAGGAATATCCCGATATATACGAGTGCTTTTTCAGCTCCGAACTTTTGAATGATATCACTAAGCTGGAACATGATATTGTCCTTTATACTATCAACTGTGAGAGCCCACTCTGTTGGTTTTTCAATTAGTTTTTGCTTTTCAAACAACACCTCTAGTACGGGCTTGAGGGCGGCAAACTGAAACGCTCCAAATATTGCTCCTAGCAGATTAAATATAAAAGCAGCAATTACATAGCCCTTGTACGGCTTAATAAATCGCTTTAAAAGAAGGTAGAGACCTTTCACAATTAAATGTTTTTTAGTTTTTTTTTCCGGTAATTTGCAAAGATTTCGGGGTGTATTTAAGTGTTATAAATCAGATTGATACGCCGGTGTAATTGTGGGGGGTAATTTGTTTCAATTCATTCTTGATTGCTTCGCTAACAGCCAATTTATTGATGAACTCGTGAATTACTTCGCGGTCGATCTTACGGTTTACGCGTGTCAGATCTTTTAATGCTTCATATGGGTTCGGATAAGCTTCGCGGCGAAGAATGGTTTGAATTGCTTCAGCTACGACAGCCCAGTTGTCTTCAAGATCGCGTTCAATCACCTCATTATTAAGCAATAATTTACCTAATCCTTTTAAGGTTGATTTGATTGCCAGAATAGTATGGGCTATGGGTACTCCTATATTTCGCAAAACCGTAGAGTCCGTTAGGTCTCGCTGCAAACGCGAAATTGGTAACTTGGCTGAAAGGTGCTCGAATATAGCATTCGCAATTCCCAGGTTTCCTTCAGAATTTTCGAAATCGATCGGATTGATTTTGTGCGGCATTGCCGACGAACCGATTTCGCCTTTTTTGATTTGTTGTTTGAAGTAACCCATTGAGATATAAGTCCAGAAATCGCGGTCAAAATCAATAAGTATTGTATTGATGCGCTTCATATTGTCGAAGATTGCGCCGTAATTGTCGTAATGGGCAATCTGTGTTGTGGCTTGCGAACGTTCAAGCTGAAGAGCATCGCGTACGAAATTATTGGCAAAATCGACCCAGTCAATTGAAGGATAGGCGACGTGGTGGGCATTGAAATTTCCTGTCGCTCCGCCAAATTTGGCATAGCATTTAATTCCCTTCAACAGTTCAACCTGCACATTCAGTCTTTCAACGAATACCTTAATCTCTTTTCCGAGGCGGGTAGGGGAGGCTGGCTGTCCATGTGTTTTGGCCAACATCGAAACATCTTCCCACGCAAAGGCCATAGCATCAAGCTTTGCAATCAGTTCATCAACTAAAGGGATATAAACATTCTGAATTGCATCGCGTAATGAGCAGGGAACCGCAGTATTGTTGATATCTTGCGATGTGAGTCCGAAATGGATAAACTCCTTGAATTTTTCGAGACCTAAACTTTCAAATTTGTCTTTTATGAAATATTCAACAGCTTTCACATCATGATTCGTCACTTTTTCGATCTCTTTAATCTGACCGGCATCGGCTAAACTAAAGGATTCATAAATGTTGCGCAAGTCAGCTTTTCGTCCCGAAGCAAAGCTGGTCAATTGTGGCAGCGGTATTTCTGTTAAAGCAATAAAATACTCAATTTCAACGTAAACACGGTATTTAATCAGTGCAAACTCCGAAAAATAATCACCAAGTTCTACTACTTTGTCACGGTATCTTCCGTCGACCGGAGAAATGGCGGTTAAGATCTGTAATTCCATTTTTTTAACTTATTCTATTTGATGCAAAGGTAGTAAAATCTGTGAAATGTGATAGTTTACCTTGGTCGTCGCTTTGTTATAAGTAATTACCGAAAACTTTTGTATGTTTGTTTTTACATAACTTGATTCTGGATAAAATATGAGTTTCCGCTTTTTTTTAAACTTTTTAGCCATGCAATACCTACTATTTACCTTATTTTCGATTTTTAATGTTTGTTCGCTTTTTGCTGAACCAGCAAAAGTTGAGCCACAGAAGAAGGTGGTGTATGTTTTTCCTGTTATGGAAAATATTGGTCCTGGCATCTGGCGTCAAACGATTAAAGCCTTTGCTGAAGCTGAATCCTTAAAGGCGGATATTATTGTGCTTCATATGAATACCTATGGTGGCACCGTTCTCGATGCTGATTCTATGCGCACGAAGGTACTTAATTCACAAATTCCCGTTTATGTTTTTATTGATAATAACGCAGCTTCAGCCGGAGCGCTTATTTCGATTGCCTGCGACAGTATTTATATGCGTAGAGGGGCAAATATGGGAGCTGCAACCGTTGTAAATGCAACGGGTCAGGCCATGCCCGATAAATACCAAAGCTACATGCGTTCAATTATGCGTTCAACTGCTGAAGCTCAGGGGAAAGACACCGTTTTTACAGGTCGCGATACACTTATTCAGTGGCGGAGAGATCCAAAAATTGCTGAGGCAATGGTAGATCCTTCTATTTATATTGCAGGAATTATAGATACAGGTAAGGTGTTGACGATGACACCGACAGAAGCGATAAAATACGGATTTTGTGAAGGTGTTCGAAAGGATGTTCGCGAGGTGATTGAGAAAGCCGGTATAAAGAATTACGAAATACGCGAATACAAAGCATCTGGTCTCGATTTGATCATCGGCTTACTTGTAAATCCGATTGTATCCGGAATTTTGATTATGGCCATGATAGGTGGTATTTATTTTGAATTACAAACTCCGGGTATCGGTTTTCCAATTGGCCTCGCAATAACCGCCGCCATACTGTATTTTGCTCCTCTTTACCTTGAAGGGCTTGCGGCAAATTGGGAAATTATCATCTTTATTGTTGGACTCATCTTGATTGGGATCGAAGTCTTGATTATTCCAGGGTTTGGGATTTTTGGCATTTCAGGAATTGTTTTAATGATTTCAGGATTGATCCTTAGTTTATTGGATAACGCAATCTTCGATTTCGATAATGTGGCGCCAGCACGTGTGTCGGCCGCAATAGGTACTGTAATGATCTCGATAATACTTTCATTTTTCATTTCTATCTGGGCTAGTTCAAAATTATTCGCCTCACGAAAGGGAATTTTCAGGAATTTTGCGCTGCACACAACCATTTCGACTGAACGGAGTTATGTTGGAGTTAATCAGGAGGATGAATCTTTAGTGGGGAAAGTTGGAATTGCTCAGACCGTACTTCGACTGTCTGGCAAGATTTCAGTTGAAGGCTCAATTTATGATGCAATGTCAGAAGGCACGTTTATTGAAAAAGGTGAAAAAATACGAGTTGTGCGTCATGAAGCAGGACAGGTGTATGTTATACGGGATATTGAATGAAATGGCTATAAAAACAATTTGAAACACGCGGCTTAAATCCCGTGATTATCCATTAATTGTGATTAATATTTATTCCTTCAAAAATATCGGTATCGCCCAGTTCGTTGGCTTTGTTTAGATCTAAAAGACCACTATCTGTCAGGCCAAGCTCCATTTTTAGTAATCCTCTGCTGTAAAAAGCTGCTGTAAATTCTGGGCTTAAAGCTATTGCAAGATCCATATCGGCTATTGCACCATGGTAGTCAACAATACCCATCTTTGCAATTCCTTTATAGAGATAACTCCATTTATTCATAGGATTTATTTCTAAGGATTTAGTAAGGTCAGCAATTGAACCATTGTAATCTTGTAATTCAATTCTTGCAATACCTCTTTTATAAAAATCTTGTGCATCCCCGGAATTTGTCTCAATTGCCGTCGTTAATTGTGTTATGAGATCTATCGGTTTTTTCATAATTGAAAGTATTAAATTATGATTCTGGGTGTAAAATATATATTTACACTGTAAAAATATTCAGAATAAATTACAACTCCAAGAAGAAATATTTTACGATTGAAATAAAATGTAACTATTTAGGGAGAAATAGAGTCTTTTTTAAGATTAGAACATTTTAATGTGAATAATCGCTTAAATGCCAAGCGAATAGTTTAGTCGATTATATCCGGATAGAATCGAATAGGAACGGTTAAAATGTCGTTATTTCCCAAAGCTCGTTCAATTTGGGTAAAAGTGCAATTGTTGGCTTTGATTTCCGGGAAACTTTTATCGCAAGTATTTTATTATAGGATTAAGCTAAAACAGGTTTAGTTTATAATACAATCCGATGGCAATTGCTATTGAGAAGCTCATGAAAGTTCCGATGATGATATATTCCGTTTTCTTATGGTCCGAAGTGTCTTTTAAATCTCCAAACCGAAATACCGATTTTGCAGCGAGCAGAAATCCGATAGCACTAAATTCGTTTATTACTATGAACGTGAAGATTAACAGTCGTTCCATTATGCCAATCCATTTGCCGGCATTTTTTAAACCTTTACTTCCAGTTGATATTCCCATATCTTCACTCCAGCTTTGAGTCATCTTGCCGATTATTACAGAGGAAGGTGTACTTAATACAAGATATGCCAAAAATAATCCCCATAATTTCTGATCGTTTACAATTTCGGAAGCCGTGCTGCAAAACAATTGAATCTGTCGCGAATAGATCAGCGTAACCCAAATGACCACTGGCCACAAATTCCAATCCCAAAGTAAAATAGTCAGTGTAATAAGGTGAATAGCAATGTGAAGCCAGAAATGACCCGATTTTATACCATACTCATTTTTCTTTTTACCCATGAAGTAGGCTGAAAAATAAAATCAGCAAGAAAATGGGCAACCAGGATTCGCAGCAGTAAATCGAAATTTAAGGCATCCATACTACTTTGCTTTAATAATTAATTCCTGATACCTGTTTATAAAAGCTTGAATACTATTTTTATTTCCATAGGTCACCAACCTTTTATGCACTCCGGGTTGTGTTATTGCTAATCGTGTTGCCAGTTCTTTTTGGTTAATGTCATAAAGCAAATAATGATACATCGCTTCGGCTGTACTTGCTGTCCATCGGCTGATCAGTGCATCAGCCAGTTTACAACTAACAGTAAGCTCGTTGTTAATATTCTCCCACGGCGTTACAATGGCAAGACGATCATTTTCTTTGCTTATGGTGTCGAAGGAATTGCCCGATCTTAGGAAGGCCTCACCTTGCGATTCTGTAATTTTGTCGGCATTGTACCTGATGGCGCCTATTCCAATCGCAATGCGTGCATCGCTGTAAGCATACAAAATGGGTTTGTCTGTTTTGTGTCGATTTCCTGGACCAATCGAAGGTTCATAGGTTCGAAGTCTGGCACGTATGATAATAGCAACAAGCAATGCCAACTCTGGCTGTGGTATATGACCCTGGAAACTGTCACCCCTAAAGATTTCAAAAGTTCCATTTCCATTGAGCAGCTGCTGGTTAATTTCATTGAAAGTATCTTTTAAAGAATTGATTACCTTTTCAATATCAGCATCATTATTTTTGCGTGATTTGACCAGGTCTCCAGTAATAACAGCATCTATACCCATGGTATTTCGATTAATTTATAAATCATTTTCTCCTTCATCTTTTCCATTTGTTTTTTTCTAAATAACCCTTGAAGGTTATTTAGTCTGTTTATAATCTGTATGGGTTATTAATGTTTTATATAACCTATGTGGATTATAATTGCCTAATATAACCTCTTCAGCTTATTTGGATAATCATTTTCATGATGGACTTTTAGATTCATTAAAATATATTACTAAATATTAAGGTTTTCTATCTGCACGTATTATTAATAGCTTGCATTTAATGTTTTATCAAATAATTTCTTGCAGTTAGGTTATTTCTGGTAAATGTAAGAATTAATGTAATGCAGATTTGAACAGTCACAAAATAATACCCGGAAATGATTGCCAACCGGCTGACTACAATTAGTAATCGTAGTTTGCCTGATTCCATTTCTGAGGGCGTATTGTATCTGTCTGAAGTAAGAATGATAAGCTAAATTGCTGGATCTTTTGACTGAATTGCATTCTGACGGTTAAACAAAACCAGCGCGATGGCCGTAATGGTTATTCCAGCAATCGATATCAGATCGGGTGATTCATTTGGAATCAGTATCCAGCTTAAGATTGCTCCGAATAATGGTACTATAAACTTCCACATATTCAAAGCTGAAACTTTCACCCCTTTGCGCTGCAAAAGAAAATTCCAGATCGAATAGGCCGCTGCTGATAGAAAGCTTAGCCAGATAATTGACAAATAGTAAGTTAGTGGTGGAATTTTGAAAATGAATCCTTCCGCTGGAAGTGAAACCAGAAATAGTAAGATACCGCCAATGATTAGTGAGGAAGAGCTTAATACCAGCGGAGGAATGTGCCCGGCATCGCGGGAAATAACGACATTGGTAAATCCGGCGTTGATGTTGGTCAGAAAAAGCAAAATGATTCCTATGAAAACAAGGTTGCCACCTGTCTCTTTAACAGATACATTGCTCAGACTCACCAAGGCAATCCCAGCAATCCCCATAAAGATGATTCCCAATTTTGGCAAAGTCAACTTATCATCCGGCATGAAAAAATGTGCTGTAAATGCTATAAATAGTGGTCCTGCACCAATTATGATGGCTCCGAGTGCACCTGGTACGAGATTCAGACCACTGTAAAATAATGTATATTGCACAAACGTCTGCAGAAAAGCAATAAGCAAGACCAGCCGGAAATTATCCCGGATATATTGAAAAGCAATGCGATATGAACCCACCAACGGCAAGACCATCAATCCGGCCAGTATGAAACGGAGACCAGCAAATCGCAATGGGGTTGTATATTGCAACCCGATCTTTATCACAGCAAATGCAGAGGCCCAGAGTAAACAGGCAATGATGGCGAGAAATACTGTTCCCCGTAAATAATTCCTCACTAATATTTCCACACAAGAACTCCGCCTTGCGCAATTGATTGGTTTCCAAAAATGATTTCGGAGGATGCAGGGAGTTTCATTTCATAGTTCTTATCCCTGTAATTCATTGCGATACCAAAACCATCACGGTATTCGATGATAATTCCGGGAGGATAGTTTTCAAAATCAACTCCTGATTCCTTGAATAGCCGACTGAGCACTTTTTTTTCGAGATCACCGGATTTGCTATCGACACCGACATAAGTAACGGTACCGCGTCCCAGTTTTCGGGAAATAACTGCTGAAGTACCTGGATAAAAATCACCCTCGTATTTGGCCCAGATTTCAGTTCCTTTGCGTGGGTTTAAGAGTTCTCCCCAACTTGTCCATGCATAAGGCTTACCTTCAAACCGAACAGAGTCGGGAGATTGCGGCATCAAAAGATCATAAGAATTAATTTCGGCACCAATCAGATTATAAATGGGTTGGGCATATGGAGCTTCCCATAGATGACCATCGCGGTCCTGGTGTCCCGTGCGACAGGTCATCACGAGATGCCCGCCATTTTCGGCATACGCGGTCAGTTTAGCAATTAATTGCTTGTCAATCTGTTGGTATGCCGGTACAATCACAAATGGGTATTCAGAAAAGTTGGTTGTATCTCTTATGAAATCAACAGGAGCGCCAAATGATTTAAGTGATTTATAGTATTTTAGAAAATGCGCTTCTGTATTCCATTCTGTGGTCTGCTTATTCAGATTAATAGCCATCACATTATCCGCATTGAACAGGATTCCGGTTTTTCGGTTGGTGTACGATTTTGGAAGGGTGTTTTGCGAATTGTATTTTTTTCGTAGAATATTGATTTCCTGAATAAACTGACTAAACTCTTTTCCTCCGGGCGTTGGAGTAATCCCATCCGTACCAACAATTCCGTAGTGGTACTGCTCGTAACCATAAAGTGGAGCCCTGAAACGATAGGTACACGTAAACTTACTACCTCCGGCGAAGACGTTCCACAACCATAATCTAACAGCACCAGTTAAAGGTTGGGCATTGATACTTCCCCAGTTGACTTGTCCAGGCTGTAACTCCATCACACCGTAGTAACCTGCCATCGGTCTGAAAAAATCGTTTGCCATTGCGATGCGCGAATATTCGCCAAGACGGTAACCATTTCGGCCAATTCCTTGTGCTTCTCCATAAACCATATATCGCGTGTAGGAAGGGAAATCGAGTTCATGACTCATTCCATCGTATCCAACGTCATACATTGGGATGTAATTTGATGTAATCCATTGCGATGCAGATGCATACTTTCGTACAATGACTGCTTGCTCATCAAGAAATGAAGCTGTCTCATAATCCGAGAAGCGACTATGATCAAGTTTTTGGTGGAGATTCATCCCCCACATTTTGTATAAAGGAACATTGATCTGTTGAAAATCAGAATAGGTTCCGCTCCAGAAGTTGGTGCCCCATGCTTTATTTAAAGCATCAATGGTTTTGTATTTATTTTTGAGCCAATTGCGAAAACGCAATTGCGCATCATCGTTGTAGTCGAAGAATTTTCGGGGTTCATTATCCATTTGCCAGCCAATGATTTGCTTGTTGTTTCCGTATCTTTTGGCAAGTTTCTCAATCATTTTAAATGAGTAATTCCTATATAAAGTGCTTGAGAAAGAGGCGTTTTGACGTGAACCATGATCGCCGGTAGTTCCGTCTTCATTTTTTACCAGTATTTCGGGATGTTTTCGGACTAGCCATACAGGTGGTGTCGCAGTAGAGGTACACATTACCACTTTCAGGTTGTATTTGGTTGCCAGTTCAACAGCGCGGTCAAGCCATTTGAAATCGTATCTTCCCTCTTCTGGTTCCAGTTGAGCCCAGGCGAATTCAGCAAAGTGAGTAAATTCAAATCCCATTTTCGCCATATTTTGAAAATCACGATCCCATTGTGTCGAATCCCAATGTTCAGGATAATAATAAGCTCCGACGGTTGTCAACTCTTTTGAAGGAAAGAATTTCTCTCCTTTTTGTGCGATGACCTGTGTGCTGATGAGCAGCATTAAGCCTAAAAGTAATTTATTCATTTTTATTCTTTCTGTTATGATTTATCGTTTAAATTTGGCGGGAATATATTATTTTGAAATAACAAAAATGGTTTCAAGCAGATCGAAGAAGCCTTTTTTCCGATCCGAACTAATTCCCCAATTTACAGGAACGCTCTGGTAACCTTCGTTATACTCTTCATCTTTCATTCTGTAGTCGAAATAACCCCATGATGCAAAAACAGATGTAGCAGCGATGAAGTTATTCAATGGTTTTTCGAAATCAAAATGATCATCCTCATTAAATACAACTGGTTTCGGAGTGTAACCGTCCACCTTTCTGGTTTTATTCACCATTAACGCAATGTCGGCCGGATTTCCAACTCCATTACCATGAATCAGGATAAAGTCAGCTGATTTGACTACAGCAGGAGATGGAATTGTTCCGCCGCCATAACTTGTGCTGACAAGGTATCGATGTCCATCAACCGAAAATTCTTTCGCCATCTCAATCAGCTCATGTATACGTTCCGGCTGAAGGATTTTGTGGTCATAATTTACATTGCACTCATTGTTTATTTCGATCAGAACGTTGGTATATCTTCGTTTTGCGAGCCATTTTAATGTGTTTCGTACTGCAAGTTTTACGGCATTCTCGTCTTTAATCCGTTCATCCTGACCAAAATAAAATATTCCTAGAATTGCAACCATTCCCAGCTCATCACTGCGATCCAGAATTTTTTCGAGACGGTTCATATAATCTACCCGAAGATTACCCGATTCATTAATGGCTGAATTTTCCCATGGCTGATCTTTTGAGTATCCTTGTGGGCTTCCACCTTGCAGGTTAATTGTAAAAGCCAAAAGTCCTTTTGTTCTCCAGAAGGGCATTTGTTGAATGAAATCATTTGTATTTCTGTCTGCATCCCATGCTTGATCGTCTGGATAACTCCATAGGTGACGTGTCTCTTTATTTAAATCGTCAAAAATTCCCTGAACCATGCGCGAATTAGGCAAAAGCCCTTCCAACTGGTAACCTTTCCATGATTTACCCTGAAATGTTGGAATGCCATTGATGAGAAACTTCTCTCCGGAAATAGATACTGTTGTTTTCCTTTTTTGGTAGTAAGGTGAAGTGGTTTGTGCGAATAATATATTATTGAAAATTAATAGAATAGATATGAATAATAATTTCTGCATAGATTTCGATTTAATCGTTGTTTAGTATAAATTTGTCTGGTTATTTGTTCTGAGAAATGGCATTTCTATGATCTTGGATTGGATTTGTGACGGATTTTTTTTATCGTCTCTTTACGCGAAATAAGCATAGGAATTGCAACACCAACTGCTAAGGCCATTAATATAAACATGGTTTTCAGTCCATTGCTTGTCGTTTCAGCCAGTGTTTGGTAATAGGTTTCATTTGATACTGCGGTTCCGGATAATTGCATTAATCCAAGCATCATCCGGTAGGCGAAAGCGCCCGGAATCATAGGTATCACAGATGGAATTGAGAATACAAGCGGGGGCGCATGTTTATTGTGAGCCGCATAAACACTTAGGAGTCCGACCAGGGATGCTCCAGCGAAGGTGGCAACAACAATTCCAATATTACATTGCATCAGCATAAGTTTGGTTAAACCACCTGCGGCTGCTATTAACCAGATAATCTTCAATGTGCGTTGCGGAACATTAAAAAGTATTGCAAAACCGAGTGCAGCAAATCCGAACCAGATTCCTTTTTCTAATATCAGTAAAATCTCCGTAGCCATGTTTAAAATTTAAAGCCCATAAATTTGCATAGCGCACATTAATCCAAGCGCGATGGCAAAGGCCATGATAAACCCATTTATTCCTCGGACAATGCCGTTTAGTGTATTTCCGTCAATTAAGTCAGTAAGCGAGTTGATCAGCGGGACACCAGGAATAAGAAAGAGAACCGAGGTGGCAAGGGCATGTTCCGGTGTATCGCCAATTCCAAGCTTAACGGACAATCCTGCTACCATTGATGCAGCAAATGAAGCAAATGCAATCGAAAGATAAGGATTGAACCGCTTCTTAATGGCTTCCTGCCGAATAAAAAGTCCAAAAAAAGATGCAACAAAAGTTACAACCAGTTCCCATCCTTCACCTCCGAACAAACGGCAAAATGAAGCTCCGGCTAAAGCAACAAGCGATAGAACTACTAAACGCGGATAATGAGGAAGTGAAGTTAATCTGCTAATTTCTTCGTTGATCTGTTCAAGACTCAGCTTATCTTCGATGATACGCCAGCTCATCCTGCTAATACCGGAAACAAGGCGGAAGTTTACTCCATGTGGCGGTGTACGTCTGACACTGCTAGTGTAATCAGAACCATTCTCCTCTGTTACAGTTAGCATCAGCGACCGGCTTGTGATCAGTAGTTCAACATCATAACCCAATGCATCGGCAATTCGGTGAACGGTTGTCCGTACTCGGCCCGTACTTGCACCATTGCTCATAAGAAGTGTTCCAACATCGAGTAACATCTCCTCCACTTCCTTTACTTTTTCGATGTTTTGCCTGTTCATTTTACGATGTCAAAATTTTAATGCTACTAATCTACAAACTAATTGCAAAGTTACTATCATTTGGCTTATTTTTGCGATAACCTTTGATCACCAAATTACGATACCGATGAAAAATTTGTTTCCATGTTTATTGGGATGTTTGTCTTTTCTAAACATTACTCCTTGTATGTCTCAGAATAAATTTCCGGATGATGTTTATCAGTTTATCGAAAATCCTGCAGTAATTGAACTTAATCAGGAACCCGGGCATGTACCTTTGGTCGCTTATAAAAATGTGGACAATGCGCTCTCCCATAAGGTGGACGCATCTCAAGGTTATTTGTCATTGAATGGTACATGGAAATTCTATTATTCCGAAAATCCGGCAACCACACCAACCGGTTTTTACCAACTAACCTTTAACGATAAAAAGTGGTGCAGTATAAAAGTTCCCGGAAACTGGGAAATGCAGGGATACGGTGATCCGATGTTCCGGAATGTTGCCCAGCCATTTAAAGTTGATCCACCCAGAATTCCCCATGATTATAATCCTGTCGGATCGTATCGTACTAGTTTTTCAGTGCCTTCCAATTGGAAGGGAAACCAGGTCTTTTTACGAATGGATGGATCTACTTCTGCCACTTTTGTTTGGCTGAACGGGAAAGAAATTGGATATAACCAAGGAGCAAATGAACCGGCGGAGTATAATCTTACCCCATTTTTAACTTCAGGTAAAAATACGCTGGCGGTGCAAGTTTATAAATATTCAGACGGTACTTATCTTGAAGATCAGGATTTCTGGCGCTTGTCAGGAATTTTCCGTGATGTTTATCTGATGGCGACTCCGGCGGTTCACATTCGCGACTATTTTGTAACGACTGATCTCGACAATCAGTACCGTGATGCCAATTTGAGTATTAAGGCTGACCTGAAGAATTATCTTCCGGAAACGAAGAATGGGTTTCGCATCAAAGCTACTTTGTTTGGAAAGGATCATAAAATTGTCCAGGAACCCATTATTTCAGAATTGATTAATTTACCTGCATCCGGAGATCAGGAGATTAACCTAAGCGCAAAAGTGATGAATCCTGATAAATGGTCGGCTGAGTATCCAAATTTGTATCATTTAACGCTTGAGTTGATCTCTTCAGAAGGTAAGACAGAGGAAGTGATCGCTGCATCAATTGGTTTTAAAGAGGTTGAAGTCAGAAATCAGGCATTGTTGCTGAATGGTATGGCCATCAAACTGAATGGCGTAAATAGCCATATGCAACATCCAACTTTAGGTCATGCGATGGATGTTGAAACTATCCGCAAAGACTTCGTTCTGATGAAGCAATTCAACATCAACTGCGTTCGGACTTCTCATTATCCACCTGTTCAGGAGTATCTTGAACTTGCCGACGAACTGGGTATCTACATTGTCGACGAAACGGGTGATGAATCGCACGCAACAGAATATGTTTCCGAAAATGAAGTGTGGAGAAATGCCTATGTTGAACGGGTTCAGAAAATGGTTTTGCGCGACAGAAATCACCCTTCCATTCTTTTTTGGAGTGGAGGAAATGAAAGTGGCTTCGGCAAAAATATCTGTGAGGTGATTAAGGAGGGAAAACGTCTTGATCCCACGCGGTTGTGGATGTATGGCGGAAATACCGAAGATGTCGATTGGAAAAATGAAGTGCCTTGTGAAGATATTATAGGTCCGCGGTATCCAACACCTGACGAACTTGAGACTCGCATTGCCCAGGTTCCTGAAAGACAGGATCCACGGCCCTCCTTTATGGACGAATATGTGGCAGCCACAGGGAATGGAGCCGGAGGACTGGATGAATATTGGGACTTGATTTACAAATATCCACGTCTCACAGGTGGGGCAATTTGGGATTGGATAAGTCCCGGAATTACGGAGAAAATCAGGTTGATCAAGGATGAATCTCCCAATCAGATTAATACTTCAATAAAAGGTCGGGCTGTTTTCGTTGAAGGAAAGTTTGGAAAGTCGATTGAATTAAATGGTCATGATCAATGGGTTGAGACTTACCGGGACACGGCTTTGGATATAACCGGGAATAAGTTAACCTTGTCGTTTTGGGTTTTCCCTAATAAATGGAATGGTAATGGAACATTTCTGGTAAAGGGCGACTATCAGTTTGGAATTGTTCAGAAAGATGAGAAAGGTCTTGAGTTTTATGTTACTGATCAAAAAAAGAATATTTTAAAAGGACTTTTGCCTGAAGAATGGATTGGAGCGTGGCACCATATTGCCGGTATTTGCGATGGTAAAGAGATGTCGCTTTACATTGACGGTAAAAAGATTGCAAATCAGCCTTTTACGGGTAAAATAGCCAATAAACCTTTTCCTGTTTCCATTGGATATAGCACCGAAAATGAAGGATCAGAATATTCAGATAATATGAGTAATGCACGTTTCGATCGTGTTTCAATATTCAATAAGGACTTTGCAATTGACCGTTTACTAACTGAAGATTCACAACTACTGAAGGACAGTGCTCGTTTGTGGCTCGATTTTGAGAACGAAGAGATAAAGGGCGACTATTTCAGCATGGGAATTGGGGCACGAACATATGGAATGGTCTGGCCCGACCGGACTCCGCAGCCGGAACTCTGGCAGGTTAAGAAATCGGCACAGCCAGTTCATGTTGAGTGGATTAATGTAGGTAAAGCGAAAGTGCAGATCACAAACAGGTATCCTTTTACCAATCTTGATGAATTAAAATGCACCTGGCAACTACAAGCGGACAATGCTGTTATCCAGGAAGGAGTATTGGATATTTCCCTCAAAGGAGGTGAGAAATCTGAAGTTGTAATTCCTTTCAAAAAGCCGGAAGTAAAAGCCGGAGTCTCTTATCGTTTGCTCCTTATCTTTCAAACCAAGGAAGACAAATTCTGGGCGAAAAATGGTTTCGAAGTTGCCTGGGATCAGCTGGATTTACACTGGTTTAAACCAGAAGTTATTGAAAAAACCATTAGCGCTTCTGCCCTCAATGTCATTGAAAATAATGAAATGATCACAGTTGATGGTGCCGGTTTTTCTTATGTTTTCGATAAAACAACCGGAAATCTTTCATCCATGAATTACGGTGGGGTGGAATTAATCAAAAAAGGTCCTGTACTAAATGTATGGCGTGCCCCGCTGGTGAATGAAACCGATCCCTGGGCCAACGGAGGTTCGCAGCTTAAGGATCGGCAGCCTGGGATGGGAAATGGCCCGATTAACAATTGGTATAGTCTTGGAATTAATCAGTTGCGTTGTAACCTTGATCAGATGCAATATGCTAAAAACGACGATGGTGAAATCATTATCCGAGTGAGTAATCATGCAGAAGGGGCGACTTACAGAACTGCTTTCTCAAATACTTTTGTTTATAAAATCAATTCAGATGGAGCGATTGAAATCAATCATTCAGTAACGCCACACGGTGTAATGCCGGCATGGCTTCCAAAAGTTGGTTTGAAATGGATACTGAATCAATCACTCGAAAACGTTAAATGGAGTGGTCGTGGTCCTTTTGAAAACTATCCCGATAGAAAGAGTGGTGCCAAATTAGGGATTTACGAATGTAAAGTCAATGAGTTTACAGAGCCTTACCTTAAACCGCAGGACTATGGATGTCGCACTGATAACCAATGGGTAAAATTCGAAAATAAAGATGGTGTGGGGGTAACCTTTTCCGGAGACCAAATCTTTAATTTCAGCGCCCAATTATACGATACCGATCATCTTGCCCGTGCACAATATCCTTACCAGCTAAAGACATCTGCCGGAATTACTTTTGATTTTGACTATGCCACAAGTGGGGTCGGTTGCACAGCAATTTCAGTACTTAATGAATATCGCGTCTTGCCCAGGGTTTATTCTTTTGTTGCAAGCATAAAACCATTTAAAGTCAGGGAATAAGCCTTGCATACGATGATAGGGTAATCTTTATTGATATTCGGATAAAAATATTCTTTTCACTTGAAACATTTCCTTATTTATAAACGTTACAAATAATAATTATTGATTATTTATTAAACGTATAAGTAGGAAAGATATGAGAAGACATGAGTTTCTGACTGCTCTTGGCGTATCGGCCGGGACTGTAATTTTTGCCCCTTTTTTGACATCGTGTAGTAAAAGCAGTACTATGGAGACTACACCTCCACCGTCAGGTGGAGGCGCGGTCGATTTTACGCTTGATCTGTCACTTCCTGCAAACGCGGCACTCAATGCTAATGGTGGCTCTTTGCTAAGTAGTGGTATTATTGTGGCGCGCACGTCAGCGGGCGCATATATAGCTGTTGCTTCGGCATGCACACATCAGGGATTTACCCTTGCATTTGACAATCCGAACAATCAATTACATTGTGCAAATCATGGTTCAAATTTTGCTGTAACCGGAGCGGTTATTAACGGTCCGGCTACCACGGCATTAAAGGCATATAATACGACACTTACGGGCACTTCTCTTCGTGTATTTGCCTGATATAATGGAATTAGCTTCACCAGAAGGAAATCTGAAGATACACAGGTGTTATCCTTGTGTTTCCTTTTGGTGTAAGTCATTTCTATTTATCGGTGAAATTTTTCGCCAATAAATTTCAGTCCGTCATATAATCCAGTGCGCCAGTAGGACCATTCGTGTGATCCGTTTCTTACCCGGTATTCATGTGGAATATTCAGTTTTCGCATTGCGATGTGCAACTGTGAATTGCCCATATAAAGAAAATCATCATCACCGCAATCGATGTAAAACCTGATCCCTTTTAACTTTTCGACAGGAACGCTCTCAACCAGATGCAATGGACTATTCGATATCCAGGCTTCTGTAATTCTTGCTTCACCTTTCAGGTTATTTCCATATATATTCTTAAAGAACATATCGTATTGTTTATCTGGCTGTGTGGTGATTTCCTCGTCAGAGAAAGTGCCACTGCTTAAAGCCACGCATGTAGAGAATAATTCGGGGTTACGCATTGAAAGGCCCAGCGCACCATATCCTCCCATCGAAAGTCCGGCAATCGCCCTGTACTCTTTCTTTGCCCTGATGTGGTACTCTTTCTCTACAAAGGGAATCAGTTCTTTAACGAACATATCTTCCCAATGATCCTTTCCATCCGCACTGTTGCAATACCATGAAACTTTCCCGTCAGGAATGATAATAATGCATGCAGGAAATGCCCCTTCTGCAATCCCTTTATCTGCAATCTCATTCACTTCCCCAAATTGTATCCATCCGGTTTCGTCATCGGAATAGCCGTGTAAAAGGTACATTACAGGATAGTTGCGTTGTGAAGTTTGGTAGTCGGAAGGAAGATAAACGGAGTACTTCACCGGGTAAGAAACAATTTTACTGTTGAAGGTCAGGCTTTCAATCACTTTGCCTTTCTGGGCAAATGATGGCGCAACATAGGCAAAACACAGCAGTGCGAACAATAGTGTCTTCATATTTTTATAGATTGTTATTGTACAAAACTATCGAATTGACAGGTAAATGAAAAGCTTTTCTAATCAATAATATGTAATTATGTGAATAGATGGCCTTTTATGTTTGCCTTCTAACCGAAAAGACACTTTGTGATTGTTCTGCAACAGGTGGATCTCTCACCGTCTGGTGTGATATTCATTCGCTGTATCGAGTATGTGATCATCCTGTTTATACCGATACATAAACACATAATCTAACATATAAGCGCGAGGTCCTTCGTAATTGTACCTGAACCGGAAAACTGGGTGGTGATAATCAGTTGTTTTGGAATGCAACTTTAAAACAGCTAACTTTATTGTCAATTCCAAGGGAAATAGTGTGCATAAAAAAATCAGGCCCCAATGGTTCTTGAAACCTATGGGGCCTGAAATAAATAATCCAGAAGGATTTTAAGAACCTTTTGGATTCAAATTAAACCATCGGGTATTTTTTGAGAATCTCATTCGACTTCATCAATATGTCGACATATTGTGCTCTTTTATAAGCATAAGGGTCTTTGATGTTTTTCATTGAAAGCTTTCCTTTAAATGCATTAATCGTTTTATAGCCACGGGCATCCATCCATTCTTCGAGCATTTCGAGCATAGTGGTAATATAACTGGCTTTGTTTTTATAAACCGCGCTTACTACCTGAACCGAGTCAGCTCCTGCAAGTAACATCTTTATTACATCATTGCCATCTGATATTCCACGACTTGTGCAGATGTCGGCGCTGATATTCCCATAAAGTAATCCGGCAAAACGAAGGCTTAACTGGTAATCTTTTTGGTGAGTAAGGTCGAAAGGATAGAAAAATTCTTCAGTTTCGATATTGATTTCGGGTTGAAAAAAGCGGTTAAACAAAACAACACTGTTGGCACCGGCTTTATCCAATTGGCCAATCATATTGAGCGGATTCGCATAAAACGGGCTCAATTTTACGCTGATCGGGATCTTAATGGTTTTTTTAAGTTTTGATAGTATTCGCACTTGTTTCGCTTCAATCTCGGAACCAGTCAGGGTACCATTAAGGGGAACATCATAAAAGTTGAGTTCTAATCCTGCAATTCCAGTCTCTTCAAGCGCAATCGCATATTCTTCCCATGACTCTTCGTACATCGCATTTAAACTTGCAAAAACAGGGATATTCACTTTCGAAATAAGTTTTTCGAGTTTGAACAGATGCTCTTTAGCGCCTCCGTGTCTTATTTCGGGGAACAAACGGATCATCTCTGCATTGCGATTGTCGTACTCTACAAGCTGATCTTCCATCTGAATTTGTTCGAGATGTATCTGCTCTTCGAACAGCGATCTGAATACAATAGCTGATGCACCTGCACGTTCAATTTTTTCGATAGCTGCAAGATCTTCTACCAGGCTTGACGCCCCAAGAATAATGGGATTTTTGAGCTCGACTCCCATGTAAGTAGTTCTTAAATCTGCCATAATATTAAAGTTTTGAAGGTTTTTTTAATATAACAAATACAAATCAATATTCGTTCAACAAGAATACTAAAAAAACAGAAACCCCGAAGAATTTCTCCGGGATTTAAGATATAATCAATAAATTGAATCGATAAGGATAAATAATCTAAGATAACCTTAATCGAATTTAACTATTTAGAGAAGGTGATAGGCAACGGTCAATCCGGCCATTACAATTGACACCATACTCATCAGTTTAATAAGGATATTTAGAGAAGGTCCTGAAGTGTCTTTAAACGGATCACCTACCGTATCACCAACAACTGCTGCATTGTGACATGGAGATTTTTTACCGCCAAGATTTCCTTCTTCGATGTATTTTTTTGCATTATCCCATGCACCACCGGCATTTGCCATGAAAATCGCAAGGATAAAACCAGTTGAGGTACCGCCTAACAGCAGACCAACAACACCTGAAACTCCAAAAATAAGTCCGGTGGCAATTGGAATAAAGATGGCCAGCAAAGAGGGAAGCAGCATTTCCTTTTGAGCACCTTTGGTTGAAATTTCAACACAACGGGCATAATCAGGCTCTGCTTTACCTTCAAGTATTCCCTTGATTTCGCGGAACTGACGTCGAACTTCTTCAACCATACTCTGGGCAGCGCGTCCAACTGCATTCATCGTTAAACCGCAAAATAAGAAAGCGGCCATTGAACCAATAAATGCACCTACCAATACGCGAGGGTTCATAATATCGAGATGGAAGTATTGCATCATTTGAGGAATCGATGCTTTAGCCACATCTGTATTTTCGAAATGGTTATTTGTAGCGAATTCTGCAAACTCAATTACCTTTTCAGGAACACGGCCAATGGCTATTTTTATTTCCTCAATATAGGAGGCCATCAATGCCAAAGCAGTTAAAGCGGCTGAGCCAATAGCAAATCCCTTACCTGTAGCGGCTGTTGTGTTTCCCAAAGCATCAAGCGCATCAGTACGTTTACGAACTTCTTCACCTAGACCTGACATTTCGGCATTACCACCTGCATTGTCGGCTATAGGTCCGTATGCGTCGGTTGCAAGTGTAATTCCAAGTGTTGAAAGCATTCCAACGGCTGCAATTGCAATTCCATAAAGTCCAAAGCCGATATTCTCGAAATCGAAACCAGATGCAAAAAGGAATGCCATGATGATGGAAGTACCAACAATCAAAACAGGAATAGCAGTAGAAATCATACCAGTACCAATACCAGAGATAATTACAGTTGCAGGACCAGTTTTAGTTGATTCTGCAATGTTACGCGTTGGTGCATATCCGGAAGAGGTGTAGTATTCAGTAATTTTACCGATACCGATACCACCCAGTAGTCCGGCCATCATTGCGCCCCAAACGCCTAAGTAGTTAGGAATATTCAGGTATTTAAGAATAAGAAAGGAAAAAATGGCAATCCCAAAGGAACTGATATTAACTCCGCGTCCAAGTGCACTGAGCAATTGTTTTTGCGAAGCACCTTCTTTGGCTTTAACCATAAAGATTCCGAATATCGAAAGAAGAATTCCCACCGCAGCTATTATCATAGGTGCAATAACACCATTAAACTGTGTTTGAACTCCCAATCCTGCAAATGCAGTTGCACCCAGTGCCGCTGTTGATAGGATTGAACCGCAATACGATTCATAAAGGTCAGCGCCCATACCAGCTACGTCACCTACGTTATCACCCACGTTGTCGGCTATGGTTGCAGGATTACGTGGATCGTCTTCAGGAATACCTGCTTCTACTTTACCTACAAGGTCAGCACCTACATCAGCAGCTTTTGTGAAAATACCACCACCCACACGTGCAAAGAGCGCCTGGGTTGAAGCACCCATACCAAATGTCAGAGTAGTTGTCGTAATAATGATCAATTTCATGGAAGGATCAACCGCAATAATTCCATTGGTGACGGAGTCGAGTGAACCAATAATGAATTGCAAGGCATAAAACCAAACCGAGATATCAAGCAATCCCAGTCCAACTACAACTAATCCCATTACAGCGCCTGATCGGAAAGCGATGCGGAGTCCTTCATTCAATGAGCGTTGTGCTGCATTGGCAGTTCGGGCCGAGGCATATGTTGCTGTTTTCATCCCGAAGAAACCAGCTAATCCAGAGAAAAAACCTCCGGTTAGAAATGCAAATGGCACCCATGGATTCTGAATTTCCAATACATAAGCCATGATGATGAACAAAATGGTGATAATCACGAAAACAATACCTACTACCTTGTATTGCTGTCTTAGATAGGCCATTGCACCGTCGCGTACGTGCTTGGCAATTTTTTTCATTGTGTCTGTGCCTTCGCTTTCCTTCATCATTTGCTTGAAGAAAAACCAGGCAAAAAAGAGTGCAATAACTGAGGAGGCTGGCACCAGCCAAAAAATAGGATCAATCATGATTGTTTTAATTTTGGGTTTGTTTTATTACTGTTTAGTACAAAAATATCATTACGAAAATCAAATTCTTCCCAATTTAGCGGCAAAAATATAAAATTCATTATACCGCAAACAGGCATAACAGGTGTTGTATAACAGTTTTTTGGGCATGAAACTTTAATTGCTTATAAATTAAAACTATGAGCATAAAAAATGTTGAATTTTCGAATTAGACACTAAAAACGATTTAACCTAAACTTAACATTATCACTGATTTTGGCATGATATTGGCAAAAAAAAGAATTTCCGGAATTTGGGGTAGAAAATAAGGTTAGTGCAGAAATAACTTTTTAATTCTGATGTTTTAGATCATCTTTGTATAGTGTATCCGTTTCAAATATATGATGTTTAACCGGATAATTCTAAAACAACTTTCAATGATCGGTAAGCATCTGTTATTTGTTTGTCTTGGTAATATTTGTCGTTCACCAAGTGCTGAAGCTGTAATGAACGGAAAATTAAAAACGATAGGGTGGGAGCGAAAGATTCTTTGCGATTCTGCAGGGATAATCGGATTCCATGCCGGTGAACCTGCTGATGCAAGAATGTGGAAACATGCACTTATACGGGGCTATGCATTAACCAGCCTTTCGAGGCAGGTAAAACCAGATTCCGATTTCGATCGTTTCGATATGATTATTGGAATGGACGATCAGAATATTAAGGATTTATATGCACTTGCACGTTCTGAAAGTGACCGGAGGAAAATCTTTCGTATAATGGACTTTAGTACCCAAAAAATTTACAATCATGTTCCTGATCCATATTATTCAGGAAATGATGGTTTTGAGCTGGTCCTTGATCTGTTGGAAGATGCATGTGATGGATTGATCGAGCATCTAAAAGGAGAAAGCCGATCAGGATTTGTGAATGAAAGAATTTAAAATAAAGAGTGGCACGTCGTTTGACTGTATAAATTATAAATAAGCATAAGATAAAAATAAATGAGAGCAAGACAGGTATTTATTTTATTGGGATTATTGATTGGATTGGTTGGATGCAGTGTTCAAAGTAAGCTGAGCAGGGAGTATAAAGGTAAGACGCATCAGGAATTAATGCTTGGACTGGGACGACCTACAAGCGTTGAGACCCTTTCAGGTGGACGGAAAATTGAAATTTATCAGAAGAGTAAATTTTTGAAGCCAGCTCCTATTAATACCGGCCAGTTTCAATACGACAAATTTGAAAGTCCTAAAGCAATTAAGAATGAGGTCTATAAATTTTATTTTAATTCGCAGGGCGTGATCGAAGATGTTAAATGTGACGTAAGTTACGAGCGATAATTATTCGTTTTTTTAATTATCAGGTGCTGTTATCTGATAGGATATTTTTTATATATTTGCAACCGCTAAAAGCAAATCGCCCAGATGGTGAAATTGGTAGACACGCCAGCTTGAGGGGCTGGTTCCGGTTACGGTGTGCAAGTTCGAGTCTTGTTCTGGGCACCACAAAAAAGATAAACCCACTGAATTTCAGTGGGTTTATCTTTTTAAGTGAAAGAATAGAGAAAGAATCATGTATTCCAGTAACACTGTGACTAAATCGCATAAAAATCCCCTGAATGCTTCTTTTGATGATTGTTTACTTAAAACTTTGAATTCAAATCACCTCAATTGGAAAAATGCAATTGCAAAAGATATGAAGCGTCAGATATTCCTGCTGAATAGGTGTATGTGAAGACTTTGAAGTAAAAGTCTAAGGCAGTGAATTAACTTTGATTCAAACAGGTTGATTGGTGTTGTAAAAATATAACCATTAATTATTTAGTCTTGCTATCCTACTCCGCGTCGTGCCATTAAATTTAGTAAACCCAGCTACAGTTACTAATCTACCGTCAACTTGAAGTGCCATATAATATACCGTATTTTCAAATCCCCTTCCAATTTTATAGGTAGCATCAGGAGTCCCATCGTTGTTTAAGCGTTCGATAATTTTGGAGTTTAACGGATTATTTTTATAAAAGAAGTTTCCTCCAATTATGATTTTCCCATCATGCTGAATTATCATTGAACTAATATTTCCTTCGAATAGAATTGAAGCATTAAAGGTTTCATCAAGTTATCCATTGTTATACAGGCGAGCGATACTTTTTTTCTTAATACCATTGTACTCTGAAAATTGGCCACATGCTATTATTTTATCTCCATCTTCGACTATCGCGATAACTTCATTATCAAATCCGCTTCCGATATTAAAGCTATCGTCAAATGTGCCACCACTATTGAGCCTTGCGATGTGATTACTTACAATACCATTGAATGAAGTAAAATATCCCCCAATTATTATTTTTCATTCAGGTTGCAATAGTATTGAATAGACTCGCTCATCAAACCCACCTTCGGGGTTGAATGAATCATCAAGCGTACCATCATTGTTCAAACAAGCAATCCTTTTGCGCAAATATCCATTGAAAGAGGTAAACTCACCACCTGTGATAATTTTTCCATCCGGCTGAATTGCAAGTGAAAATACATTATTGTTAAAACCGGTTCCTAAATGAAAGTTTTGATCAGGTGTACCATTACTGTTTAGCCGGGTAATATAACCCGGGATTCCTCCGACTCCACCAACAATTATCTTTCCATCAGTTTGGATAGCAAGTGCTGCCGGGTAAGAATTAAACTCTCTGCCAACGTGAAAGGACTTATCAGTAGTCCCGTCAGAATTAAGCCTTACCATTTGGTATTGTGGCTCATGGTTGAATGATATGAACTGTCCGCCGATAATGATTTGTCCGTTAGTTTGAATGGCCAGACATGCAGCATTTGAATAATCTCCATCAACACCAATTCCGTGATCAAACGTGATGTCAAGGTTGTCATTTCGTCCGTCAAAATTATTCTTGCTGCAACTGGCCGATACTAAAGCTAAAAAAGTTAAAATAAAGATTTTCAATCTTTTGTGTTATTAGTATAGATAACAATAAGTCATTTGGTTTAGTAATTGGGTAAAAGTCAATTGAAACTATGTGCATAAAGAGTTCCTGTTTCTCGTGGCACGAACCGAATATAAAATATACTTTCCCGGTTGTTTGTCAAATTGTACCTGGAGTAATCCTTACTTTATAATAAAATCACTTAAATATTAATTTAGGTGTACTTTCTGTTGTAAGATTGGGACCTTTCCACAAACGGAGATAGTTTTTAAAAAACGAAAACCGGCCATTACCTGTTTTGATAAAATGGGGTAAATGCAACCATGGAATTCCCGGATTTTGATGATGAGCCAGATGAAGATTAAAATTCAGATAAATTAAATTCAACCAAATTGGTATTTTCAGATTATGAGCTCCGTTGATGATATCCCTCGGACTAAAAGCATGATTAACATAGTTCTGTGATGACCAGATTAAACCATTGATCATATAAAATATAAACCAGGTTGTGAAATCCCAGTTAAGAAGCCATAATACGATTACCTGAAAAAGGATAACACTTAAACTTTCAAGTTGTGACAATCTTAACTTTTTTGGATCATTATTGCCATCCAAAAAACCCTTTATTTCGGTATGCTTCTTTAAAATGCCCGAATTTACCAGGCGTGGAGAAATCGCGAATAGAATTGCCGATAACCACAGGGCAAAATACCCAAAACCGATCATCATCAAATAAAGGTTCCCGTAACGCAACCATTTATTCTGATTCTCATAATATAAGTCCCACATTTCCTCATCAGTCCTGTTTTTTTTATGATGTTTCAAATGGCAATGGCGATAAAAGGTGAAAGAGACAACAAAGAGGCAGCAAAGCCAACGACCTAAATACAGATTCCAGTCCTTGGAGGAATTGAGTGAATAATGCGCAGCTTCGTGTATAAGAGAGTAAACAGGAATCATTATTATTCCGAACGCCAATCCCAATAGTAATTTATATCCAATAGAATTGATATTTGAACCGACTGCTAGCAAAATGAAATACAATGCCGTACAAATTGCAATAATTAGAATATTGACTTTTACGGGTATAGGATAGTTCTTATTCATCTGGTATTTTTCTTGATAGTGTAAGCAGCAACTTTCCCGTAAACAAAGGACCGATCATTCTCATAAATATGCCGACTCAATGAATCATTTTTTACAATCTGGTCTTTAAATTCTTCCGGCACATCACGCGGAATCATCAGATTACGGAATATTACCCTTGCGTTATTTTTCGCGGTTTGGGATACTGCCGCGAACAACCTGGACGTGTCCTTATCACTCATCAATTCACAAATATTGGAGAGTGCAAAACAATCAATACTATCATCAGGCATGGCATGAAGCCATTCCTGCGCTTCTGCTGTAATAATTTTCACCCTGTCGATCCGTGATTTTATTACTCCGAAATTTCCTCTTTGTAAATAATCGGGGACTTCATTTTCATTTCTATATTTTCCTAAAAGGTACAATGACAAAAAGTAATTGCCTTTTACTGGTAAATTTCTGAATGCTTTTTTAGAACGGTTGTAAAAGCTATCAGCGAATGATTTACTTCCATCGTCAAAGTGAAAATAGTCTCCAACTAAACCACGTTTGGCAAGCATTCGTTTGTTAAATAAAACCTTAAATAAGTAATGAAAACGTTTTGTATTCCAGATTTTATCGTAATAGATTTCCTGCTCTTCTTTTGACTTATCCACAAATAAACCCTGAACTTTTTTATGGCCTTGTAACAAATTCAAAAATCTTCCACTTAAACGAATAAACCGCTCATATTTTCCGTTCATAATAAACCCATGAGTCAAGATATATTTCTGATTGTCCCAGAATTTTGTTGCCTGCGGACTTAAGAAGGGCTTCATCTTTTCATATAAATATAACCTGTTGTAGTGTGCTTTAAGTCCTGCAAATGATATGAAATCGTCAAATGATAAGCTTTTTATAGCCGCTATTTTCAATTCAAGTAAATACGATTGTGTGGGATTAATGTCGATGGTGTAAATGATTTCCGGGTTAAATATTAGAAAACCCAACACATTACAACCTCCCGAAGTAATTGCCATAACAGTTTCATTGTCTTTTATTTTCAAGGCGACATGGTCACTTTCAGGATCTTCCCAACTATGGGTAAATACTAATTTAAACAGTGAAACCTGGTTCTTTTCTACTTCCATTGCTGTGAAATTTTAAATTGTATTTACCAAAGACCTTTCGCATTATATAAGGGGGCAAGGTTTATACCATGCTTTAGGCTTAAATTGTAAATTTCTTCCATGCTATCAATGGTGATATTTCCTTTCCCGGCCGAGTAACTCTCAAATTTATTTTCAAATGCTAGAACAATTGCCTCCAATATGCAACCATGTCCAATATACGGTGCTGCATAACGATAAAAATTGTTTGAATAATTGGGGATGAAATCATAACCATAACTTATCTGGCCCATTCCTCCGTGAAATAAATGAACCCCTTCTGAGAGTTCTATCTTTGTTTCCAAATTCTTCGGGTATCCGGCATCACAGATTAAAACATCTTTTTTAAGACCTGTGAGCTCTATTCCTGTTGAACTGGCTACACAGATTATTACATCAGCCTCTGCAATAAGATCCTGAATGGATATAGAATATTTAACTTGAATATTTTCACTTTTCAACTCGTGAGTTATTTTCTCTAAACGCTGGATATTGCGGGCACATAAAAGAAATTTCTTTATTTTATTTTTAAGAAAATTTATACAGGCGATTCCAATATCACCGGTAGCTCCAACAATTAAAACGGTAGATTCCTGCAAATTAAGCTCTTTCAGGATCGCAGCTTTCTCAATTCCTTTAACAATAAAGGCAGCAGTCAAAGTATTGCCGGTTGTAAATTTGGTTTCACCTTCAGATAACGAATCGAGATTCCCTTCCAATACTATAGATGTAAATCCACCAAGAGTGGCAATTTTTGCACCCATTTTTTTTGCACATGAAGAGGCATTTCTTACTTTGCTGATATTCGTTCTTACAAATGGTATATCCAGTTTGTCGGGTTCAATAAAGGTTTCAATATATGCCCCATTTATCTCGGTGCCGGTTTTTGACCTGACCTTCATTTTAAAAAGACTTCTTGGCGGAATAAACGAATATATGTCCTTAATTTTTTCACAAGAAAGTTCTCCTTCCTTTGAAGTTCGGATGCCATTAATAAAGTCAGTAATATTTTGCCAACTATCCTGATGACCAATGACCGCAAAATCTAAGCTGGGAGTCGTGCTATCCATATGATTGATTTTTCACCCGGTATGCCGATATTATCAAGCGCTTTTGCATAAAGAGCAAGTGCATTGCCACGTATCGTTACAATATCAAGACCGATATGATGTAAAGAGTATTTCATACAATTACCATTACAAACTCCACAATGGCCCCGGAGGTCGGTTGAAGCTGAAAACTCCGCAAGAATCGACATGCAATTAAAATGAATTTCTTCAAATTTATTGATGAATGCGTCAGGATTTTTTGCTAATTCGTCCTGGAGGAAATCGGAAGAGTGCGCTAAATGTTCTTTTTCCTCCTCTGCAATTCTGAGGAATAATCGGCCGGCTTCACCACCTAAGGCATTAGCAACATCGGTATACATAGATATTGCAAAAGATTCAAGCATTACTTCCTGAATAATAAGACAAGCGATAAAATCTTTGTTGTGCGCATAGGAAAGAAATTGCTTCCGGACATTTCCCCAATACTCACCATGCATATTGATATTGATTTTTAAATTATTATTTCTGGCATAAGTCCAAAAGTATTTAGCATGCATTCGTTCACTATTCGCATGCTCTACAGCTTCCATTTTTTCATTTGGATCTTCAATTGTTTCAGCAAGTGAAGCAAAATTTGACATACCGATCAGTTCACCAGTTACAGCCTGTGAAAAAACATCTGATATGACATCGAATTTTTCAATTGTCATAATCTCTTCTTTTAACGCTTCCATGATTTAGAAATTTTAAAGTTGTTAATGTTGATAATATTAAACGAGGGAATAATCTGCAAATGGAATACCGTGCTTTATTTTTTCAACGAGTTCTTTGTTGTCTTTTAAGCTTAAAACCATTCCGACTGAATTAAAAGTCATTTTAAATAAGCCGTTAAGACAACTATTTACCGGATCTTTTTCGTGTACCCCGAATGATACAAAGGAGTAGGATTTTTCATAGGCAATATTTCTGGCATGATTAATCAGAAATCTTACCAGTTGTTTTTCATTGTTATTCACCGCAATATATTTGATGTAAATCATGTTAACCGGCTCATTTATTGATGGCATTTTTGAAAATTCCAGGATGTGGTTAAGCAGTTTCATAATCTTCAGAAGGTTTTTCATTTTCCACGATACCTGTGTAACCACATTTTGTTTTACATTCATGGTATCCAGCAGACACAAAGCCGCAATTATTTTATTGTCGTCCAGAATGGTGAAAATGGTTGTGCCATTAAGTTTTTCTTTTGTTATTACACTGCCTAATTCGTATTTACAGTAATGTTCATTTAGAAATTCAATTAATTCATCGGTTACCTGACTTGTTTCAATCCTATGTTGCCTATGATACGCTTTTTTCTTCTTGCCAATAAATTGATGGATGTTGAAAATACCAATATTTTCAAAGTCGGGAGTGTTTTGCCTGTTGCTAAAGAACCTGAGTGGTTTGGTGTTTCCTTTTGAATAATTTATGAAAGAAAGGTCAGCACCGATTGAAAGTACGTGATTTTCAAGTTCTCTGCAAAGTCTAAAGCCGATAGTTTTATTTCTGTAGGGTTCTGCAATTTTAAAGTCAGCGAAATATTGAAGTGGATAAATTTGTCCGTCTACATAAACTTCTTGTTGCGATACGCATATTGAGCCGATGATAGTATCGCCATCCAAAGCAACAAAAACTTTGCTTTCTCCTCTCATATTAAGCAATTTGAAAAAATCGGGTTTCCGGTCAATTCGCAATGATATATCACCCGTCATTCCCGAAGCAGAGGTCAGTTCAATCAATTGCTGATTATCGTCATTAGTAGCTAACCTTAACTGGATCATTTTCTGGTATATTAAGTCAAATTAAAGCATTGATTATTAGTGTGCAAAAGCTGTTGAAAATTATGTTTTCATAATACGATATCTTAACAACTACTCTTAAAGTAGACAGTTTTAGGTAATTCTAATTCGTACATCGCCGAATAACGAGATTTAAAATAAATCTTTAACCCACTTATAGAATTTATATTAAGGAGTAACTATAATAACTCCTGCTTCAGAATGTACCGTACAGTGATATTTGAAATTTCCAGTATTTTTGAAAGTATAGCTGAATGATGCTAAGGCAGGAATGTTGCCACTTCTAAAATCAGGATCATTAGGGGAAATCAGGCTATGCTCATAACTGTCCCAGTTATCCCAGGTAACTGTAGTTCCGTATTTAATAACCAAGGTGTCATGTTGAAATTTATTGTTATAAATCGTTATGAAATTAGGATATGGGAAAATACAAAAACATTCAGGGGCTCCAAAATCCGGTCCGAGATCGAGATTCGGAGAGCAGGATGTATTAAAGCATATTGTACCAATAGTAATTATTGATACTGCTGAAAACCATTTTTGCATTACTGAGATTTGGTAGGCTTTTTTTATTAGTAAAATAATTTTTTCCATGCCTATATAATATTAGATTATCAACTATTTGATTTTATTCAGGTAACAGAGGTAACATTGTCAGAACAATTGCATTCTAAGAAGAATATACCTTTTAGCCTCTGAATATCACACTTTGCTATGATTGAGATTTATCAAATTTCCGGATAACTTTCATAAACAAATGAATATCTGTCGCAGATAGCTTCTTTATTCAATCCAAATTTTTCAGGTGAATATTGATTTTTTGATTTAAATTGTTTTGAATTGAGTTCGAGTATCATCAACGTATTTATGAATTGTGGTGTCATTTCAATCCCCAAATCTGAATACAAATCGTGTGCCGCATTAAAAGGTTTTGTAATGAGGTCGTTATAGTGCATGATAAAAACTGATTTCCCGATCAATGAATTACACGATATCAATGCATATTTATACCAATTGTCTGCAAGCAGGAGGGCTTGATCTACAACATAATTGTGATTTACTGATAAATAAAAAGGTTTTTCAAACTGTTTAAAAAGACTGATCGTTGATGCAATTGCATGTAACGGATTGCGCAACATATAAATAAACTGACAGTCGGGAAAGTATTGCATCAGCGTTTTTATTTTTGGCGTATGCGATGGACTTTTTGAAAGGTAGCGTTTATCAATTCCATAAATATACAAATGCCTTTTTATACAGCCCTGATAGTATTTCATAAGATGTCGTTTTTGCCTGTCGGTTATTTTTTCATCAAATTGTCTAAATAATGTAAAACGTTTGTTCTGCGGGAAAATAAATGAATAAGAAAGCGTTGAAAATACATGTAAAAAGAGGTAATCATCTTCCTCATAATTGAATAGACTAATTGGGTGAATGGTTTCGTTTTGTTTGAATAGATGCCTTTCTATGGTCAATATTACCTTAGAAAAAGCATGATTTATGTGGTTGTCGATTTCTCTTATTGCTAATACGGTTTTCTTCTGAATGATAGATGGAGCAAAGAGGATTTCCCATAGTTTCATAGATGTGCTATAATTGAAATCAGCTGATAGTAGCGAATAACAAAATGTTGTAGCACTTCGAGGCATACCAATAATAAAAAGGGGCGGCTTAATTTCAATTTTTTTAAATCCAGGGAAAATAAGGTGGTCAAGTATCAGACAAATCCAGTTGACCGTTTCAACAATCAGGAATACCAGCGTCAAAAAACTAATAAGCATTATTCGCTTCATGAATTGTTTTGTCTGAAATCTTATTGGTAATGATTTAAGCCTTTGATTGTGAAATTCAGATACCCTTTATGCTTTTTTCAATAAAGGGAAAATCGCGGCATAAATCCTTTCAGCATTTTTTTCGACTGATTCATTACAAGTATCAACGATTAAATCAGGATTTTCTGGTACTTCAAAGGGTGAGGAAACTCCCGTAAAATCAGCAATCTTACCCATACGCGATTTTTTATACAATCCTTGCGCATCTCTTTCTTCACAAATTTCGATCGCAGTCTTCACATATATTTCAAAGAAATTTTCCTGACCGATGATTTTCCTGGCACATTGTCTAATTTCATTTGTTGGACTGATAAATGCACAGATTGAAATTATCCTGTTGTGGATTAGTATTTTGCATATTTCTGCAACCCTTCGAATGTTTTCATACCGATTTATTATCGAAAACCCTAAGTCTTTATTAATTCCATCCCTGATCACGTTACCTTCAAGAACAAGACTGAAAAATCCGCACTTAGTCAGATGTTCTTTTAATGTAAAGGCGATGGATGTTTTTCCGGCACCTGATAGTCCTGTAAGCCAAACGACTATTGCATGTTGTGGCAAAAATGGATCGTTAAAGCTCTTATCGTCTGAAATGGAAGTTATTAAGTTGATATTACTGGTGCATTCTCAGTTTTTTGATTTAAGATTATCGGAAGATGCTGAAGTATAAAATCTTTAATGGAATTTGCTTTTTGAGGGGTAATTCAGGTGAAGGTAACATCAGATTTTAATTTAGCATCCATGTCGTTTACAGAGGATAAATTTATAATCCATTACTAAAAAGCGAAGTGTTTTCTCAGCTTCGCAGCTTCAGTCACAACTGAATTTTAGATTTTCATCTTAATTCCACTTTAGTCATCTACGGCAGTTAATTATTTCTGAATAAAATCCAATTGTACTATTTCGTCAAAATCAAATTCAGAGAAACTTAAGTAAGCCAATATGGCTTAAGTTGTTTGCGAAACTGACATTTTATTTTTCAACTCATAGAATTAAAAATTAAAAAAAAGAAAACTGCCGGTTTTAAAAGAATAAGTTAAAGAAATTAATAATCTCTCTTTAATCTGATCCATCCGTTTTTGTACTCCCTAACGCACGAAAATTAATGCTCATAAGACAAATATATTGGATTCGCAAAAGCAATGCGTTTGCTTATTTAGACTCATTACGAATACTGATTATTTTTGTTGCATTTTTGAATTGATTTTTTTGTAATTGTTCATGCATTAAAAATCAGTTTTGCTTAAGATGTCATATTGGACAACGGCTTGATTGTTAGAAGATACTTTTGCCATTGCAATTTGGATTTATTTTGGTCTTCGATATAACGATGTCGCAATTTTTTGGGTTCCTAAGTTTGGATTGGCTGGTGTGAATTACGATGCATAGAGTTATGGCACATATTGAATCGTAAATGTGCAGATTCAGCAAGCGTGATTAAATAGGGATTCTCACTCTTCTTCTAACCAATTACTATTTAGGCGAAAAGGAACAATGTAATTAATCTATTGAAAATTCTAAATCTAAATTTTCTTAATCGTCTTGTTGTTCGTCTATTCATTCGAATAGAAGACAGATTTTTTTATAACTGAATTCGATACAAATGAAGGAATAATCTGCCTAGTTTAACGATCACTATCTGCGGCTGTGAGAAGCCACTAACAAAATCGTAGGTTGGAAATTCAGTATGAATTGCTTGTTAACATCGTTAGCGAGTATTTTTTTTGTTCTATTTTGCCATTTAAATGTTTATTCTCCGCGGATAAACAACTGTAACAGATAATGAATGTTCAAATATTACTGTCAGAAGTGTTTTAGAAGGTAGGGTGCGCCACTACATCTACTTTGCCCTCATTTTATTCCCTCTTGCTTCGTGTGTCACTTCGGCCAGTCCTAACGTTTCCATTAACGGTGGAATATACATTCCGAAGCGCCCGCGAAGTCCTTTCTTTAATCCATACCAACCTCCTACAGGATTTTTTTCTGAGCGTCCCCAGGCTTCAACAGTACCTTCTTTTGAAGGATTCTGTTCATCTGCACTTCCTAGTTCCATCCAGTCACCATGTTTTTTCAGCATCGTATGGAGATCAGTAATGCAGCGATACTGGTAATATAATTTAGTCTTGCCAACAACACATACAATTACTTCATTTCCATCCCTTTCATCTTTGTACATTTCAAAGTAGGATGTTAGTGGCGGAGATCTTAATTTCCATGGATTTTCTTTCGTGCCTTCAGTTGCTATTTTAATTGCCATTTTACTTGTTTTTAAATACTAATTTACCTTCGTTGTCGCGAAACTCAAGTTATTTATACCGCAAAATTGGACTGAAAAATTGGGTAATAATTATTCCCGGTAGTGGTGAAAGACCTTCATCCCGCATACTAATGGAATAAAACAGATGATGAGCGAATGAAGTTCATTTTTAGGCCGGCATACCGCAAATAGAATGTTGGTGAAATCAGATTATTCATCTTTGTGTAGCCCTAACAGACGTTGATGGGGCAAATGATAACGACGGGTGCAACCGATTTGTAATCGATTCTATAGCCCCGGCAAAATCAGATCGGAAACTTTTTCTTCCGGATAAATGCCTAAAGGTCGTTTTAACCACTTACACAATTGCTTTTTTCAACGTTAAAATACAATAATTATGCTTCGATTGCTGGTTCAAATTCATGAAGTTAAAACATTGCAAATAGGGATTTAAAGCGGTTAATTGATACAAAACACGTTGAATCTGACCCGCTTAATTTGGCTCGTTGAAATCAAATGACTACTTTGTCATCGAAAATAATCATAAATTGAAATTACGTCAGGTAGTTTTCATTTAAAGAATGAGCTTGTTTCACCAGGCGAATAACTTAGTAAATAACTCAATTACAATGAGAATAAAGATTTCTTTTATTATTATCGTTTTACTGATTTCCTTTTCATCACCACTCAAAATCAACGCATCGAATTTGAAATCTGATGAATCAAACAGCACTTTTGCAACCATTAAAAGAGCTGATGTCATCCGTTTTGCGAAAAAATATCTGGGCACTCCATATCATTTTGCATGTAGCAGTCCTAAAAAGGGTTTTGATTGCTCCGGTTTTGTAAAATACATATTCAGTAATTACAAAATAAGTCTGCCCAGGAGTTCCAAGGCTTATGGTGCTGTAGGGAAAGCGCTTAAACCTGCAGAATTTAAAGTGGGTGATGTAATCGTTTTTTATGGGTTTAAAGATAAGACCCATATCGGACATGTAGGTATTATTTGCGAAGCGGATGGAATGAATTCCAAATTTATACATTCATCTTCCGGCAAATCAAAGGGCGTTACCATCAGTGATTTAGGATCTAAAGCGTACACACGCCGTTTTTACAAATGCATCGATGTGATTAACTAAGTAGTAGAAATTGTAAAAACGTAGGTAAGCAGTAAATTGCCCTGCTGATTTTTTAGCCTCAATAAGGGTGAAAATTGGTATGATCAGACTGAAAATAAATCAGCATCATTATTCCCCGTTTTTTTAAGCTAATGACCTTCGTTCAACCGAATTTTTCGTGCTGGTTTTATCATGCAGGTTGATACGGTGCTTTTATGCGGTGTTTATTCCGGCAATATGTTAATAGGAGGCTTTTGAATAGAAACAAGGTCTTTCTGAAAATATTTAATCCGGGTAAAAGAACCTATCTTTTTAAAAATACCTTTTCTATTACGTACCCAAATCCGACACCGACAGTATAACAAACCAGATCGCTCCAAAGAAAACCGAAACCAAGTATTAAACCGCCTAAAGGATTAGCACGCAGGGCATCAATCCAGGTTGCATGATATAACTGGCTTATTTCGATCGAATATGAAAATGCCAATGCTGTAATGGCCACAAATCGGGTGCTTTTGGTCTGAAATACGAAGCCAAACATCACAAATACCATAAATGCCCATAGTCCATCGCCCAGGTATAATTGTACCCATTGAGGCAGGATCGTCGAAAAATGGCGCGATGCCAGCCCTGTAATTATTATCAGGACCAGTAAAATCAAATATAAAATACGGTTTCGGTTCATTTTCCATCTTTTTAAAAATCCTGCTGATGCAGATTTGAAATCCAACAAAGATAACCAACTCTGCTAGTTGCCAATCAGTCATCTGCAAAGAATGCACTATTCATCGTTGCAAACGATCGACAACTAAATCTCTTTTCATTACTCACCTTCAACGATCTTTTTCTCTTTTTTCTAATAAAGTTTAGGATTCGCATTTAGATCTGTTGCTTCAGGGATGTTTCAAACAAAAAAATGTTCTATTTGTTTTAATTCTAAATTAGAAAGAACAGTTATGGCAAGGGTAAGCACATATTTAAATTTCCGTCGTAATTCAGAGGAAGCCTTCAATTTTTACAAATCCATTTTCGGCGGAGAATTTGGCGGTGGCGGTGTTGCACGTTTCAGTGATATTCCGGTCGCTGAAGGAATGCCCGCAATCGCGGAAGAAGACAAAAACCTTATCATGCATATTGAACTTCAGATACTTGGCGGTCATGTATTAATGGCGACGGATGCTCCGGAATCGATGGGTTTTAATCTGACATTCGGAAACAATATTAATATCAATCTTGAACCGGATACAAAAGCCGAAACCAAACTATTATTTGATGCATTAGCCAATGGTGGTGAAATTACAATGGAACTCCAGGAGATGTTCTGGGGCGCCTATTATGGCAGCTGTATTGATAAATTTGGCGTATTATGGATGTTTAACTGTGAGGAAAAGTAATGGTATCTTTTTAAAATACAGGTTTTGAAAACGACTGAAGAAGCTATGATTACCGTACAAACTGAAATCAATGCTCCGATAGAGATTGTATGGAAAATGTGGACAACCTCCGAAAATATTGTCAAATGGTATTACGCCCTCCGACGACTGGCATACGCCCAGTGCTGAAAATGATTTGCAGGAGGGTGGTATTTTCAATTTCAGGATGGAAGCGAAAGATGGAAGTTTAGGTTTTAATTTCGAAGGAGTTTATCAGAAAGTGATCGTCATTCAGCTTATTGAATATGTAATTGACGATAGCAGGATAGTTAGCATTGCTTTTACACGTAACGGTGATTTAACCAAAGTCGTTGAAACATTTGAAGCCGAAAGCATTCATCTGATTGAGCAACAACGCGACGGATGGCAGGCTATATTGGATAACTTTAAAAAACATACAGAATCAAATAGGTAATAATCAAACATAAAATACAATGGCAAATCATATTACACCTTGTCTTTGGTTTGATAATCAAGCCGAAGAAGCAGCTAATTTTTATACTTCAGTATTTGAGGACTCTAAAATTGAGAGCATAAGCTACTACGGGAAGGAAGGTTTTGAAATACATGGACAGAAAGAAGGTGCTGTTTTGACAGTCGTTTTCCATATAGACGGGCAATCTTTCACAGCACTAAACGGTGGACCGGATTTCAAATTTAATGAAGCAATCTCATTGCAGGTATTTTGCGAAACCCAGGAGGAAATAGATTACTACTGGAGTAACTTAACAGATGGGGGAGAGGAAGGGCAATGCGGCTGGCTGAAAGATAAGTTTGGTGTTTCGTGGCAGATCGTTCCCTCCATACTTCCTGATCTCCTGTGTGATCCGGTCAAAGCAGGGAGCGTAATGAATGCTTTCATGCAAATGAAGAAGTTTGATATTGAAAAAATAAGGCGGGCTTAAGTTGCCGGTCCTTCGTATTCGCCCATCTATTCGCTTGCCGGTCCGGTCTTATATTCTGTTGGATTGATGCCCGTTTTCGATTTAAAGACGCGGCTGAAATAAAAGATCGATTCGAATCCTAAACGATACGAGACCTCTTTTATACTCAGATTTGTATTGATCAGCAGATCTTTTGCTTGCCGGATGCGTAACGAGAGGTGATATTGACCCGGCGAGATTCCGGTATAGGCTTTAAACATCTTTCGAAAGATCGAATAATCGATGTTCAGATCAAGCGCGAGTTTCTCAATATTCATATTTTTATCGATGTTCTCACGGATGATCAGACACGCTTTTTGAATGGTTTGTTCAATTAGTTTCCCCTCGAAGTTCTCATTTTTCTTGATCGAGATGATTGTACTGAGAATGTAAACGACAAGCCCTGAGCAAATTTGCTGATAACCTGCTTTTTCCATATCGACAAGGTTAAACAGTTCGTGAAAGCTTTGCAAGAGTCGCTCGTGAAAGCCGATCTGACAAATGGGATTTCTGCCTGCGAAAAACTCATGCTGAAACAACTGATTTGCAAACGCGCCGTTAAACCCGACATAATGCTCTGTCCATCCGGCTCTTGATGGCCGGTACCGGTGCCACATTCCCGGAAACACGATGATTACAGAGCCCTCTTTTACAGGATAGTTCCCCGTTTTGGTTTCAAGAATTCCCTCTCCACTTGTGATATAATTGATTTGAAATTCATGAAGAATCCTTCCGTTTTCCCAGCTAAAGCTGTATTCTGAAGGATGTCCGGGTGGCGGATAACACTCACCTGGCAGGATATTGGCGCAACCGGCCACATTAATATACAATCCCCAATTTTTATCCTCATTACTTTTTGTCGTGTATTTGAAGAAGTCTTCCATCGAAATTCACTTTGTATAATTAAATTGTCAGATTGTATATTGAAAATGATTATTGTTGCCTTAGTTTTTGAGATTACAATATTAGATTTTTTTTCAAAAGGGACAAAATCTATTGAATTAACCAACAGGCCGGAAATCAAAAACTCCAGACTGACCAACGGCCAACCTGGAGTCTGGTTATTTTATTTAGAGCTGATAATCCATAACAACCTTAGGGGTTGCCGGGTAGTGTAAGTATTATTAAAATAAATCGCCAACCTCAACCAGCCTACTCTTTCTCGAACATCGATTTATCTGCGCCGCAAATAGGGCAGACCCAGTCATCCGGAAGGTCAAGAAATGAGGTTCCCGGTGCAATTCCTGAGATGGGATCTCCTTTGGCTGCTTCGTATTCGTAATGACACAGTTGACACTGCCAGACTTCGTCCTGCTGTTTAACCGTTTCCGAAATTGCTTCAATTTTTGCTTTATCGATATAGGTCGGTGCATTTTTGGGTGAATAGCCTTTTAACACCTCACGGTAATAGTTGTAAGTAAGCGCTTTGCTTTGCTCTTCGATCATTCCGTTATTAATTGCTTCTCCAATGAAGATAATATGGGTGCCAACTTCATAAGACTGGTTCACCTTACATTCGAACCAGGCAACGGACGAATCGGTAACGATTGGAACGCCTAATTTCCCGGAAATGTAATTGACGCCTGCGAACTTGTCGAAATCACGGCCACTCTTGTATCCAAAATTTCCGATCAGGGAAGGGTTTGCTTTCTCACTAAGTACCGAAAAAGCGAACACACCGCTTTGCTTGATTAAACCGGCAGTGTAATTGTCTTTATTGCAGCTTATTGCAAATTGGGGTGGGTTAGCGGTTACCTGGAACAGGGTATTGGCAATATAGCCGCCTTTCGTGTTGCCTGACTGGGTTGTTACAATGTACAACCCATAACTAATTTTAAAGTAAGTTTCGAAATTCATTCTTGTCGGATTAAGATATAAGTAAATCAAGGTGTTGAAAATAGAACGAGCATCAGAATTGATCAAGTCGGTTTCTACGTTTCAAGGAATACATAACAAACATCTGATTGGGTGAAATGTTCCAACCGGAAGTTCCTGTATTTGACGACGAAGTTAGTGAAAATTCATTTTCCGAAACGAATGTATGTATAAGTAATTAGGAGGTGAAGTATAATTGTCGTGAAGTAATTGAGAAACCTGTCCTCACTGTTTAGTGTATAGGCAATTGAACCGGCCACTGCCGGTGATTTGTTGCGTGTCGCTTGAAGTAGCTAAATTATTGGTTGAAGTGGGTTTTTTGCCAGAGTATCCTCCGTAATTTCGTTAAGAAGATTTGGTGCATATCCTTCAGATCCTAATCCGGGAAGCGATTCATTACTTTTTATCAATCTGAATATTGAATAAACCATCAAGTTAATAAAGGTTAATATGATTTTAATGTGAACCTTTATCTGGGTAGCAGAATGAATTATAATGTATTAATTAGCAGCAAAATAGATAGTTGCATGACTATTCTTTTCGTTGAGGTGCGAATTTGCAATGATCATTTTATCTTTTTTGATCTAAATAAATGAGCATTGTTATTGTTACAATTAGCAATTGTAAATGTGATTTAGTATATTGATATATAAATATATATATGGTAGTTTGTAGATTGTGAAAATACAAATAATCTTCTCTGATTGCATTTTTCGAATTCAGAATGAGAATTAAATATGATTCGAAAACATTTGAATATGATCAAATCGTATTACAAAAAAGATTAAATTCTACATAGATTTGTCAACAAACTGATAACGATAATTTAACTTGAAAAAAATGACATCTTCAAAAACCTCGTTTTGAATATTGAAAATTGAATGGCTTAAACAAGGCATACTTTCAAAAGATTATTTCATTTATTTCTACACTTCTATTTTTTTAATTTCCAATTAAAGCTTATGTATTTATGAAACCAATTTATCTAAGTTTTTCGCCAGGGAGAAAATGGGTGGGAAAATTCCTTTTCATGGTTCTTTTAATGGTATTGCTAACAGGGATGGCTTTTGCACAACAAAAGACTGTTACCGGAAAAGTAGCTGATGAGACCGGAGTTCCTGTTCCGGGTGCTACAGTAATTGTTAAAGGAACTACAATTGGCGCTGTTACTGATATGGACGGCAAATTTTCAATTAGTGTTCCAGCCGCTTCAAAAACGTTGGCAATTTCCTTTATTGGAATGAAACCTCAGGAGATACTGATAGGTAGCCAAAGCAATTTCGCTGTTACAATGATTTCTGAAACAGTTGGAATTGATGAAGTAGTAGCTATCGGATACTCATCTGCATCGCGCAAAAACGTTGCCAGTTCAATTGCGAAAATATCAGATAAAGACATTGTTGGTCTATCTGTTTCTGACGTCAGGCAAACATTACAGGGTAAAATGGCGGGTGTACAGGTAACCAGTAATGGTGGGGATCCGGGCGCTGGAGCAAGGGTTGTTATCCGTGGTATGGGTTCATTTACAAACCCTGATCCGTTGTATGTTGTCGACGGGATTCAGGGTGGCGATATTAACTCTATTCCATCACAGGATATTGAAAGCATTACTGTATTAAAGGACGCTTCCTCTACAGCTATTTATGGAACTGCTGCTGCCAACGGGGTTGTTTTGATTACAACCAAAAAAGGTCAAAAGGGAAATGTTCAGATTCAATATGATGGATCTGTGGGTATGGCTTCTGTAACCAAACGGTATGATTTGTTGAATGCTTCGCAATATGTCGATTTGGTTGCAGATATTCAGAAAGCCGGTAGTCTTGCATTATCCGATAAACTTAAAACCGCCGATGTCAGAATCACGCGTACCGACTGGCAAAAAGAGGTTTTCAGAAATGCCATGATTCACGATCAAAACGTCCGTATTTTTGGAGGAGGTGAAAATTCCACCTATTCATTCTCTGCAGGATATATGAACCAGGAATCTACTGTAATTGCCCGCAATTTTCAGCGTGCTACCTTGGGCTTCAAATTAGGTCAATCACTTTTCAACAAACATCTTCGTCTGACTGAAAATCTTCGTGTGAAGAACGATGTCAATAAAGGTATTTTAGCCAATTTTAACGATGCTATCAGGATGGCACCTTATCTTCCAGTACTTGATCCTACCAATCTTGGTGGTTATGCACGTATGGACAAAGTAACCGACCTTCAGGATGCTAATAACCCTTTAAACGCTGTGCATAATTCAGATTATCAGTCAAGAGGTCTTAACAGTGATCTGGAGTTGACCGCAGAATTAGATCTTATGGCAGGTTTAACATTTAAATCGCAGGCGAGAATTTCCGCAGGTAATTACCACGACTATACCTGGAATTATCCTTCAAATGGAGGTAACTTTACAAAAACTTCTGCTGACATAGAGGAGAATTTCAACTATAGTTACAGTATGATTCTGGAAAATTTCTTTAACTACAATAAACAGTTTGGCGACCATAATATTAGCGCAACACTTGGAAATGCCTATTCTCCTTCTAATATGTATCGTTCAATTCAGGTGGCAGGTTCCGATTATACAAGTACAGAAATTAAGAATGTGGCGCTTGCTAACTCTAATTCAATAAAGGGCGCCAATGTAAATAGCGGTAAATCAAGGCTGTCCTATTTTAGCCGCCTCGGTTATACCTATAAAGATCGTTACGTTTTGAATTTAAGTGCCCGTCGTGATGCTTCCAGTGTTTTTGGTGCAAATAATCGCTGGGGTACTTTCTATGGTGTTGGTTTTGCATGGAGCATTACGGAAGAAGAATTTATGAAATCGGTTGATGCAATTTCTAACCTTAAACTGCGCGGTAGTTACGGCAAAACAGGTAATGATAATATCTCTCCGTTCCTTACTTCTCAGAATATATGGAAAGGTGATGCAAACAATATCGTTTATTCATTTGGAGACGGAATTCCTTATTCGATCGGATCGATTGTAAACTCAATGGCGAATCCTAATTTGAAATGGGAAGAGACTACACAGTATGACCTGGGTGTTGACCTTGGATTCCTGAAAAACAAACTTAATTTCACCTTCGATTATTATCGCAGGGACAATAAAGATTTGTTGATTCAAACTCAAATTCCATTGACAACTGGTCTTGGAAATCCTGGTACTGTTGGAACCTATTGGGTGAATGCTGCCAGTATGAAGAATACAGGTTTTGAGTCATCTGTTTCGTATGGTGATGATTCAAAGGCCATCAAATGGGATGTTTCATTGAATGCAACGTACAGCACAAATGAAGTAATAGCACTGGGAACTTTAGGAAATATTCCTATCTCATCAGGTGATTATAACAGTACCGGCAATTCAACGCGCACAGATATAGGTCATCCGCTCGCTTCCTATTTTGGTTACGTGGTCGACCATGTTGCATCAACACATGCAGAAGTTGATGCATTGAATGCAAAAACAGTTGCTGCAACTGCTTCAACCTCGAAAAAGACTGAATATATAACAGGTTTGAAACCCGGAGATTTTATCTTTAAAGATGTGAATGGTGATGGTTCTATTGATGATAAAGATCGCGACTATATTGGTAATCCTTCACCTAAATGGCAATATGGAGGTATCTTCAACGCTAGTTACAAGAGCTTTGATTTGCAGCTGCAATTCCAGGGAATTGCTGGTGTAAACGCAGTCAATGGAAACAAATACTGGTTTGAGGGGATGACAAAACCCTTCAATCAAACGACAGCTGTTTTGAGAAGGTGGAAAAAAGATGGTGATGTTACTGATATTCCTGCAGCTGCTCAAAATTCAGGTACAAATATGGCCTTCTCATCATGGTATGTCGAAAATGGTGCTTACTTCAGAATGAAGAATATCACTTTGGGCTATACTCTTCCGAAAACCTTGTTAAACAGCACTTTTACCAAATTAAGGATTTATATTGCCATACAGAATGCATTTACATTGACCAAATATTCTGGTTACGATCCTGAAATCTCATCTCAGTCTCCAAATGACTCTAACAATTATATTTTCACCCGAGGGATTGACCAGATTCAGCGTCCTAATCCGAGCACTTACAGATTCGGTTTACAATTAAACTTTTAACAGATTCTAATTATGAAAAGGACAATATTATTTTCTCTGCTATTATCGCTGCTCTTTGTAGCGTGTAGTGAAAAAACGTTGGATGTAAAGAACGAAAACAGGTACGACGGTTCAACTTTCTTTACCAATGCCATCTCCTTCACGGAAGCATCAACTGCAATGTATACTCCACTGTTATACCAGGGAATGTACTCTCGTGAATTCTACTTTATATTCGATCTTTTGGGTAACGACGCCGAAAAGAACTTCCCGTTACAGGGCAGTTTACTTCAATTCCCGATTTATACTCATAATTCCAACAGTGGCGAGTTGAATTACCTGTTCAATTCGTGTTATAAAATGGTTTTCAGGACAAATTTTGTAATAGATGCACTTTCAAAATGGGAACCGACAGCTCAATCTGATATTGATGTGAAAACCAGTATTACGGGTCAGGCGCAGTTCCTTCGTTCATTGGCCTATTTCTGGCTTGTAACATGTTACGGTGATGTTCCTTTAAAGGAGAATCTGGCGGACCATTATATTATAGAGTCTTCAAGAGCTCCTGCTGCTCAGATATGGACTTCTCTTGAAACTACATTAATGGCTGCCATTACCAATTTGCCATTGTCTTACGCCGATGCTGATTATGGCCGGGTAACCAAAGGCGCTGCTGTTGCAATGCTTGGAAAAGTTTATCTGTACGAAAAGAAGTACACCGAAGCTGCAGCTCAGTTTGCCATACTGAGTGCTGCTCCCTATGACTATGCTTTGGCAACTGATGTTGACGATATGTTCGTTAATGATGTGAAAACAAAAGAAACAGTTTTTGCCGTAATGAATGGTCCGTGGCAAGGATGGGGTGTTGGTAATGCCTATTACATGTTTGGAGGTCAGGAAACATGGGGTGGAAAATGTACCGTTTCTGACCGTGCCCAGGAGTATGGCTTTATGGACTGGTATAATGTTTTGGTATCGAATGCACTTGTTGATGCATTCACTTATCCCAACGAAAGTGGTGTAAGCTATACTGACCCACGTGCAGCAAAAACTTTCTACGCTGCTGCCGGAACAAAAGGTGGAGATGGTACTTTCTGTGATCATTGTCCTGCAGGTGTTCTGCAATATGGCGATTTCCAGAAAGAAGGACAGAAAGCATGGCGCAAATATGAATATTATGAAAATGTAAAAAGCTATGGTGAACCCGAAAGTGCAATTAACGGTCAGGTTATCCGCTATGCTGATGTTCTTTTAATGAGAGCTGAAGCACTGATCGAAACTAATCAGGTTGCTCCTGCGCTACCTTTAATTAATCAGGTTCGTGCCCGTGGTGGCGCTTTCCAATATACTACGCTTGGAGATCAGACGAAGGCAAGGTCAATATTAAGAAGAGAGCGTCAGCTTGAACTTGCAGGTGAACAATCACGATTCTTTGACCTTGTACGTTGGGGAACCCTTGTAACTACCATCAATGCCGAAAAGCAAGCAGCTCTTGGTATCCAGCCTGTTAAGGATTATCAGGTTCTTCTTCCAATTCCACAGTCAGAGAGAGATGCTAATCCAACGCTGAACGCCCAGGTTAAAAATAACTGGAACTAATCGTTGATGCGAAAACAAACAAAAAGGCTGTCCTGTTAGGCAGCCTTTTTTAATAGCATTTTGTTGTTGAATTATTTACAAAATAAATTGTCGCATTATTTTTGATTACTATTCAATGTTGTAATGGGTGTTTCATTTAAATAATTAATCCATTACTTCTTACCCCATTGGAAGAACTTTCGTCTGGGCGAAGCGTACCATTTCTTTTCCTTTGTCAGAGGATTTGGTCTTTCAATGACGTTAAATTGCAGTGCCATGGCTTTTGTTTTTTAATAGTTAATAATCAGAAAGTTGTATAATTGCATAAAAGAATACACCTGTCATTTTCTGAATCTGTATTTAGAGAATCGTAAATACGGACTCACGACGCTGGACTTCCGTATTTAGGCGCTCGTAAATACGGAATCAGGAAGCCGGACTTCTGTATGTATAAAATCGTAAGTACAGAAGTAAAAAGCAATGAAACAAAGAGCGGCAGGATATTTAATCTGATGCATTAAAATTATAACATGTATTTGGAATTTGCATTACCCTAAGGGTTTTTTTGTCTATGACGTTTTCAATAAAAAATCAATTTTATTCTTTTATTCCGCGATTTGTTGTCAACGGAATTATCACTAATTTGCACCATAAAATAAACTTCTACGAATGAGAAAATCTTTAATCCTTCTATGCTTTTTTGCCTTTTCTGCTTCCTTCTCCAGCGGGCAGAATAAGCAAATGTTGCATCTTAACGACCTTGGATATTTTGAAATTCCTGGCCTTAATGTAATGGCTTTTCAGGATATTTATCCCGAAGGTCACCAGGGAGGTGTGGGTATTATCCAAAACGGTGAGCGCGTCGCGACAAATGGTGATTTGCGTCTTGAAGCAACTCCTGGTCAGTGGCAGCCTATACCAAAACAAGGTAAACGTATTGTTGATAAGGCTAATAATCTGATCAAAGTGACACTTACTTATCCCGATTCAAGCAAAAACAAAAAGGGCTTTAATCCTATTTTTTATCCCGACCTATATTTCAATTACGACGTCACAGTAAAGGCTGAAGGAAATTCAATCAGGGTGACAGTTGATCTCGATCGTCCATTGCCAAAAGAGTTTATCGGAAAGGCTGGCTTTAATTTCGAACTTTATCCGACCGTTCTTTTCGGAAAGGCATGGTATCTTGACAATCAGTCCGGAATATTCCCCCGTCAGCCCAATGGTCCGACAAGTCTTGATGTTAATGGCGAAGCTCAGGCGATCCCTTATGCAACTGGAAAAAGATTGGTGATTGCACCTGAATCTGATTTACAGCGAATGGTGATTGAAAGCAAGAACACTGATATTCTGTTGCTTGATGGCCGGAATAAGCACAATAACGGGTGGTTTGTTGTCCGTTCTGTTATTCCTGAAGGCGCAACGAAAAAAGCGATCGAATGGGTTATAACTCCTAATGCGATTTCTGACTGGAAATATAAACCGGTTGTTCATGTATCACAAATTGGGTATCATCCTGATCAGGAAAAAGTTGCTGTAATTGAACTGGACGGACAGGATAAGATTGCTGTTGAGGCCAGGTTAATGAGGATTTCAGAAACAGGTGCACCGGAACAGGTACTGAAAAGTATTCCCAAATCGTGGGGAAAGTTCCTGCGCTATAATTATTTTCAATTCGATTTTAGTTCAATCAAGCGCGACGGAATTTACATGATTGAATATGGTGATTCCAAAACAGAACCTTTCCGGATTTCGACAGCGGTTTTCAAAAGGCATGTCTGGCAGCCAACACTGGAATATTTTCTTCCGGTTCAGATGTGCCACATGCGTGTGAATGAAAAATATAAAGTGTGGCATGGCTTGTGCCACATGGATGATGCGTTGATGGCCCAGATCGATACCAATCATTACGATGGATATGTTCAGGGATCCTCCACGCTGACAAAATACAAACCGTTGGAACCTGTTCCAGGTCTTGCGATCGGGGGTTGGCATGATGCCGGTGATGATGATCTTCGTATTGAATCGCAGGCCGGTGAAACTTATATTCTTACGCTTGCTTACGAGGCCTTTAAAGTCGATCATGATAATACAACCATTGATCAGAAGAATCACCTTGTTGAAATTCATCAGCCTGATGGAAAGCCTGATTTATTGCAGCAAATTGAAAATGGGGCGTTAAGCGTGATGGCGGGTTACCGGAACCTGGGCAGGTTTTATCGTGGAATCATGAGTCCTTCGCTGAAACAATATGTATTGGTGGGTGATGTTTCGAATCAGACTGACAACCTGGTTTTTGATCCAAATCTGAAAGCAAATGAGAAAACAGGGACGCACTCCGCTGTCTCCGATGACCGGTGGGTTTTTACGGAAGTGAATCCGGCACGTGATCTTTCTACGATTTCTAATATTGCCGCCGCCTCGCGGGTTCTAAAAGGATTTAATGATGAGTTGTCAATTGAATGCATCACAGTCGCTGAAAATTTATGGAAGACCATTAATGACGATGATCCCAGGTTGATCAGCAAAAAGATCCACGCTGCGATTGAACTGTATTTGACCACTTCCGACGATCAATACAAACAGTATATTTTGAATAACGAATCAATCATTAAATCACGTATTTCGTCACTGGGTTGGGTCATTGGCCGGGCATTGCCTAAAATTAATGATGCCCGTTTTACCGCATCCATCCATGAAGCTGTTGCTGGATATGCCAAACAGGTGGCTTCTGACCAAGAAGAGAATCCTTTTGGTATTCCTTACAAACCCGTTATCTGGGGTGCCGGATGGAATATTCAGGAGTTTGGTTTTCAGCAATATTTTTTACACATGGGATTTCCTGATGTTGTTAGCAAGGAATATATGATGAATGCATTGAATTTTATATTAGGTTGCCATCCAGGCGAGAATACATCATCTTTCGCTTCTGGAGTAGGTTCGCGCTCGGTAACCACAGCTTATGGGTATAATCGTGCGGACTGGAGCTACATTCCGGGAGGTGTTGTTTCGGGAACAGCCTTAATCCGTCCAGATTTTCCTGAACTAAAAAACTTTCCTTACTTGTGGCAACAGACTGAATATGTGTTAGGTGGTGGGTCTTCGAATTTTATGTTTTTGGTACTTGCTGCCGATCAGCTGTTGAGCAAGTAGATTTTTTACAGCCATTATATCTATTTGAATACTTTTAAAAGGACATTGAAAAGTTATTGAGTTGAAAATCGCTCTGTTGTTAGACGGGGCGATTTTCCTTTTTCATAATTCTGCTTATTTTGACTGCTAAAATTCAGGCAGTTAAAGTTTTTAAGCGCGTTAATTATTTAAGATTAATTCTGAAACCTTTTCTTGTTTGTAAACGTTCTAAATAACGAAATTCGTTTATTTACATATTTAAAAGTTAATCAGATGAAGAAAATACATTTTTTATTGATCTTCATTGCTATAATAGCAACGGGATTTGTGTTTACACAATGCGAAAATAAGACAGAGGAAATTGTCGACCCAATTGTCGATCCGATTGTTTTAAAACTTTCAACCTCTGCGACTTTAGGTAGTTATCTTACTGACAAAAATGGAAATGCGTTGTATTTCTTTGCGAAAGATGCGAATGGCGCTAATAATTGTACCGGAGGTTGCACGACGAACTGGCCAAATTTTACGACCACAGGCATAACACAAATGAAATTAGCCCCGGGGCTAAAATTGGCAGACTTTGATTCAATCACAACAACCGGTGGAAAACAGTTAACTTATAAAGGTTGGCCCTTATATTATTATGCCCCTGCAGGCGTTCGGGAAGCTTCAGGCCAAACAACTGGTGAAGGATTTGGTGGCGTGTGGTTTGTTGCGAAACCCGATTATTCAATTATGCTGGCCAATGCACAATTGTTCGCATCCGATGGAAAAAATTATGTTGTTTCTCCAACAAATGTGTACAGTGAAGGGATGGGTTCTACAACTTATTTTACGGATTCAATCGGACGTACTTTGTATGCTTTTTTTAGGGACAGCACGAATATCAATAAATTTACCAAGGCCGATTTTTCGAACAATCCGGTTTGGCCGCTTTATGAAACCAATAAGATTGTGGTTCCCTCAGTCCTTGACAAAACTTTGTTCGGGAGCATCATGGTGTTCGGTCATAAACAATTGACATACAAGGGATGGCCTATGTATTATGTAGGATCCGATGTTGATCCCACCACTGGAAAATTCAGGGGTAATAATAAAGGTGTGTATGGTCCTCTTCCGATGAAATGGCCGATTTTTTTCTATGACAAGCTCAATGACTTATACCCGTCAGCGCCAAAGAAATAAATTACCTGAAATATTTAATAAAAAAGGAGACTTATAAAAGCCTCCTTTTTTACTAAACTTATTGTTTTGTCTTCAATGGATTTGCAGCATCCTTATAGAATTGATTTTGCAGCTCTTCAATCTTGTTCGATTTTTTTACTTCTTTAATCAATTGAACCAGTTGGTCTGCTTTTGATTCAGCAAGCAATTTCCCCAGTTCGACGCTGCTTTTAGTTGCATCTCCAGCATAATGGTTGGGGTAGTTCGCGTACCACCATATTCCTGTGTATTGGTTTGGAAGTTCAGCTAATCTTTCCTGATTTTTACCTGATTGATTTCCGGCCTGTTCAATTTTCACAAGATCAGGTCGGATATAACGCATCATAGAAGTCTCCATTTCATCAGCATGTCCTCCGGTGGATGTTTCACGTAAGGCTTCTACCTTTTTTGCTACATCTTCGTTTAGACTGGGTTGGAAGTATATCAGGACATAGTCTTTGGGGGTATGTAACTGTGACATACAGAAATAGCGAAGAAAATCGTTGTTGCCGCCATGACCATTCACAATAATAATCTTTTTCAATCCGTTTCGTGAGAGTTCATCACAAGTTTCCTGCAGTATTTTCCAGATGAGCTCTGGGCTGTATGAAATTGTTCCTGGCTGGTGCCTGGCTTCGTTGATCTGGCCCATATAATAGGTTGGAAACACGATACAATACTCCTGGCTTGCTGCACTGGTTGCAAATTTTCTGCTTTCAAAGATATCTGATCCAAGCGGAAGATGCGGTCCATGTTTTTCAAGTATTCCAATGGGAAGCAGACAAACGCCTTCGGATAATTCAACTGCCTTTACAAAATCTGGCGCTGTTAGTTCGTCATAACAATATGGCAGTTTTGGCGCAGAATTGGGTTGTGCAAAAAGTTGAAATGTACAGATTAATAACAAAATAGTGAATAAATTTTTCATAGCTATTGATATAATTATTGATTCATAACCGCAGTGGATTTTTTCCCCCTGATGGTACGCGGCTGATAAGCCAGTGTGTATTCCGAGTTATATTCAGGATGTCCTTCCACTTCGAGGTGAACCCTGAACCGGTCGGTTTTCCATGCCGGGAGTTTGAACCGGACAGTTGGACCTGCCTGATTTGTATTGGCATTCATTGCATTGTAATCCCAGTCGAGAATGGTTATTGCAGTATCTTCTGTCACAATTTTTATGATCACTTTCCCTGCCGGCAGGTCTTTGAAATCGTCATTCAGTATCCATATATCTGAAGAGAAAATTTCTCCTTCCATCCATTTAAACTTTGGTAATTTAGCACTGGCCAACACTGGCCGGCATGCGTTTTTAACAGCGTAAAACCCAGGTTTCGGAATGTTCGGATAACTTACAATGCTGTTATTGGCAGCTGTAGGCCAGGGTTCGCTGTAGCACCAGTTGATCGCCATCGCGCAATAGGGCTTTTGCCTGCGAGCTTCTTCAAAAATGCACTTGTAACCTTCACCTTGTAAGAGCTGTCCATTGTCAACAAGTTGTTCAAGAGATTCCGATTTGCCAAAATAATCTTCAATGATATCTTCACATAACCAGGTGTTGCCAACCCATGCATTATAAGCATGGTGGCTTTCCCATGAAGTTCCTGATTTGGGTGGCCAAAGTTCATCTTTAGGAATGATGGTTTTTAATATTTCAATAGAAGCAGGGGCAGGCATCCCGAATTCGGTGTAAGCTGTAAATTTCGATCTGGCCATTTCCTGAAAAACTTCTTCTTTTGTCGACCATTCACGGAACACATAGTGACCATGCGCCATTCCCATTATCGGGGACGTTGGTATAAATGGTGTGGATGGATCAAGTTCCAGACATTGGCTGTTCAACATCCTTAACGCCAACGATTGGTCGGTCATGCCGCTCCAATTATTGAAAAGCTCGTTGCCACCACACCAGAATGCGAGAGAAGGGTGTTTCTTTACTCTGTTAATGATCGATTTTGCTTCCTGTTTAAGGATTTGGAGATAATGGGCATCATCGGGGTAGTTATTACAAGCCAGCGGAAACTCCTGCCAGACTAATATCCCCAATTCGTCGCACAATTCAAAAAACGATTCCTTATTGACAATTCCTCCACCCCAGACTCTTAAGATATTGAAATTTGCCTCTTTGGCCAAAGTAAGCAATTGATTGTATCGTTCGCGCGTCATAATTCCGGGGAAAATCTCAGGATTCACCCAGTTACTTCCTTTACAAAAGATCTTCCTTCCGTTTATCTCAACCTGAATAGGCGGAACACTACGGGTTTTAGGAAAACCTTCGGGTTCGCTCCATGCCCCGCTGTTCATCACCAATTTCACTCGGCGGAAACCAATTTTTGAAGTATTCGATTGCAGAACTTTACCTGAATTATCAATTAGTTGAAATTCAGAATTGTATAAATAGGGCTCACCATTATCATGAGGCCACCATAGGTTAGGCCTGTCCAGTGAAGCAGATGATTTAAAATCATTACTTTCAATATTTCCTTCAGTTTTCGAAACGACCACTCCGGTTTTATCTTTCAAACTCCATTTATAGTGATTACCTCTCAATGCACGTCCATTCACCTCCAGCGAGATGTCTGCTTTTGATAAATTGTTGTTTAATTGATAGTTTACATGAATATCACTAACGTATGAAGCGGACTGTATTTCGAGATAAGTTTCATCCCAGATTCCCAGCGGTAAAAGTCGCGGATGCCAGTCCCAGCCATAACTCACCGCAGGTTTTACGCTATGAGATGCCTGTGTTCTGTCAACAGGTTTGGCATTTAGTTTTGGAGCAGGAAATACTTTTATGACCAAGGTGTTATTCTCTATTAACTTTTCGGTTAAATCGATCCTGACAGCGGTGAACATCCCTTCCTGTTCAAATAATATTTCATCGTTTAGGTATACTTCGAATTGATAATCAATACCGTTAGAGATAAAATATAGCTTTTCGGTTGCCTTGAGTTCTGGTTTTTTAAAGTTGGAACGATAGGTGTAATAATTATCTTCCATCCATAGGTAGTCTTTCCAATGTTCAGCATAATAGTAGGGTGCGTATTTCTCTGCTTTCGCAATATCAAGTTGAACTGCACCGGGTACTGTTGCCGGAATCCATTTTTCAGGCTTTGCCTCTTTTGTAGCGGCATATCCAAGTTCCCATTTCATTCCTATGTGCCTGTTTGTATCGTTGGCTTCTAATGTATTGTTGGTTATGAAAAATGCCATACAAATAATTAAACTTCTCGTTATTGGTTTCATCTTTTATTCGGTTTGCCGGTTACTATCAACCATCTGAATTACAAAAGTATCAGTATTGATTGGTGTTCAACCAAATCTTTAAATGTTGTAAAACATATCCGGTCTGTTCATGTTTTTGTTTATCTTCGTGGCGTTACCGCACACGGAAGAACTCATCAATAAACTCAAATATAAATTTTTAAGTAACAAGCTATGTCAGACAGAAGAACATTTATTCAGAAATCAGCTGTTGGTGCAGTGGGATTAACACTTGGAGGAATGTCATTTAGTGCCAAAAGTTATGGAAGAATCATCGGGGCAAACGACCGGATAAATGTGGCATTAATGGGATGTGGACGTCGCGTAAGTAGTTATTATACTGCGCTGAAGGACAAAGAAAATAACGTGGACCTGGTTTATATCTGTGACGTGATGAAACGCCAGCGTGAAAAGGTTGGGAAAGATCTCCATGGAAAAGTGGAAGGCAAATCAACTTTGATCAATGATATTCGCGATGTATTTGCAGATAAGCAGGTTGATGCTGTTTTTAATGCAACTCCCGACCATTGGCACGCGCCGGGAACCTGGATGGCGATGGAGGCTGGAAAGCATGTTTATATTGAGAAACCATGTAGTCACAACCCACGTGAAGGTGAATTACTAGTAGGATTTCAGAAGAAATATGGGAAGGTAGTTCAGATGGGGAACCAACAACGTTCGGCTCCTGAGTCTATTGATATAATTAGTCAAATTCATAAAGGCGTGATTGGTACAGCCTTTAAAGCGGTCGCTTTTTATTCCAATTCCAGGGGGGAATGCCCGGTTCCAAAAAAAGCACCTGTTCCTGAAGGACTCGATTGGGAACTTTTTCAGGGACCTGCTCCACGAGTTGAATATATGGACGACATTTGGGATTACAACTGGCATTGGTATGGCTGGAACTGGGGAACTGCTGAAACAGGAAACAACGCTACGCACGAGCTTGATGTTGCACGTTGGGCATTGCAAGTAGATTATCCTGAGCATGTTGATGTAGAGGCCGCTAAACGCCATTTTCTTAATGATGGCTGGGAGATGTACGATACAATGGACGCAACATTCCGCTTTCCGGGAAATAAAATTATTAAGTGGGACGGTAAAAGTCGCAATGCTATGCTGACTTACGGAGCTGACCGTGGAACAATCATTTATGGTTCCGAAGGTTCTGTATTTGTCGATCGTGGTGGTTATAAACTTTTCGACCGGAAAGGCAAATTGGTTAAAAGTAGTAAATCTGCCAGCACCGAGGCCGGAACAGCGCTTGGTGGAGGCGGAGATATGACAGACACCCATATTCAGAACTTTTTTAATGTGATCAGGGGAAAAGAGACACAACTAAATTCTCCGATTGAGCAGGGTGCAATCAGTCAGATGATGTGCCATTATGCAAATATTGGATTCCGGATAGGAAAGTCGTTCGATGTGAATACGAAAGATGGACACATTCTGGATAAAGATGGTATGAAATTGTGGGGAAGAGAATATGCTAAAGGTTGGGAACCAAAGCTATAAAATGGTAACTTGCAGCTGGCAACTAGCGACTGGCGACTGGCGATTAAGTAGGGAATTCCTTTTTGGAATTGATTTTAGATAGGTTTTCTGAATTTATAGTTTAGAAATAGTTTATTTATTTGCGAAGTGCGATCTGCCATGAGCCAGTTGCCAGTCGCATGAAACTCAAAATTCATATATCTCGATCAATAAAGAATATCAACAATTAAATAAAAACTAACATGTCGAACAGAAGAGAATTTATTCAGAAATCGGCGATTGGCGCTGCCGGTTTGACCTTGGGTGGTATGGCAATGAGCGCAAAAAGCTACGGCCGGATCATTGGTGCCAACGACCGCGTAAGGGTAGGAATCCTCGGCTTTTCAAACCGCTTTGAATCGGCTTTGGGGCCTGCATTTCAGAAATATGCGAAAGAGATGAATTTTGAGTTTGCATCAGTTTGCGACCTTTGGAGCAAACGGCGGAACGACGGACTTAACTGGATCAAAAAGAACAATGAAACGACTCCGCTTGAAGCACGCAACACGGATGAGTTTTACAATCAGAAAATGGATGCGGTAATCATCTCAACAGCTGACTTTCAACACGCTTTGCTATGTGGCGAGTCTGTGAAAGCAGGAATGAATGTTTATTGCGAGAAACCATTTGCTGAAACGATGGACGATGCCATTTTTGCGAAGAAAGCGGTCAAGGAATCGGGTAAAGTTGTCCAGATTGGTTCACAACGCCGATCAGGCCCTAATTACCAGGCAGCTCACCAGTTTATTCAGGATGGGAAGTTCGGTAAGATCTGTGCCGTCGAAATGACATGGAACGTAAACCAACCAGGTCGCTGGCGTCGTCCGGGTGAAGTTGCTTCAATTAAAGAGTCGGATACCGACTGGAAGCGATTCCTGATGAACCGTCCGTTTGAAAAGTGGGATCCACGCAAATATTTGGAATTCCGTCTTTTCTGGCCTTTCTCATCGGGTATTCCTGGCCAGTGGATGGCGCACCAGATTGATACCGTGCATTGGTTTACCAATCTGCCTCATCCACGTTCGGTTGCAGCCAATGGTGATGTATATGTATGGAAAGATGGTCGCAGCAATTTCGACACGATGACGGCTGTTTTCGATTACGGCCCGTTGGATAAGAAGGATGAAGGCTTCCAGGTGATTTATTCATCACGTCAGACCAACGAATCGGGTGGTACCAAAGAGTGGTATTTCTCAAACGGTGGTAAGCTGGATCTTGATACCAATAAAGTAACCTCTGAAGGTGGTTTGAAAGAAAAGTATGCAAAGGAGATGGGAATGAAAGCCAATTTGCTGCCCGATTTCGAGCTTCCGCAATTAAAGGTAGAAACTGATTCTAATACAGGAGCTGATCCTCTGACAAATGCGCATATGAAGAACTGGATGGATTGTGTTCGTGCCAATAATGTTAAGACCAATGCGCCTGTGGAGGCTGGTTACAGCCATTCAATTGCCAATATCATGACTACTGCAGCACTTCGTACCGGACAAAAAGCAACGTTCGACGAAAAGACCCAGCAGGTAATGGCAGGAGGCAAGGTTTTCAAGTATTAAATGTGGGTGAAGGCTGATATACAGTTTTCTTTCAATTGAATTCAAACAGAGGCGCATCAACTGCGCCTCTGTTTCATTTGGACAAGTTTGATGCTAACTGCAATCCTTCATTATTAATTACTCAGTGGTCGTTCAACAGAGCGATGCAAGTATTGCCGGGCTTTATTCGATTCTAAAATCGAAAATAAAACAGATAATCTTTATGAATTGCATTCTGGATTGAATGGAGAAAAGGGGGAATTTAATCAATTTAACAAGCGTAATTAAGATGTTTTTCTTACTTTTGCGGCTGACAGAAGATCAGGAGAGATGCCAGAGTGGTCGAATGGGACGGTTTCGAAAACCGTTGTACTGGTAACGGTACCGGGGGTTCGAATCCCTCTCTCTCCGCTGAAAGGCTAAGACAAAAGAAGCCAAGAGTTAGCCAAACCCTACGATATTAGTGTATTGTAGGGTTTTTTTTATTGTTTTTGACCTATCTATTATGCCATCAAAAAGCCAAAGAAAGCCACCCTTTTGGGACTAATTCGTGACCTATTCCAAGTAAGACAAAATAGGTCACAGAAAGTCCAAATTTGGCTTTGAGTTGTCGCAATTTGGCGTAGCTGCAAACATTTCATTTTAAGTCATTAAGAGTAATTTTGTAATGTAAAAAATGAATGTTATGAAGAGTACATTTAAGACCCTTTTCTATTTGAAAAGAAATGCCATAAGAAAAGATGGCCGAATGCCGATTATTGCCA
>JBBRZE010000025.1:0-56925 GCA_038236995.1 Bacteroidales bacterium
AAAGTCCGACAAGCGCGCCCGTATTTCGGTCGGAATAATTTTCCTGTGGTCCGCGCCCAAGCCATTGCATGTTTTCGTATTCACGGGCAAGTTGCAGGTTCATACCCATTCGTGGAATTTCGGGTAATTTTTCAGCAGTTGCTTTAAAATTATTGACCACCTCAATTTCCCGGTCGCCATAAACTTTATAAACCGATATATACTTTGCAACCGTCTCCCCTTCCAAGCCTGGGATATCGAAAGTCAGCTCTACATTTACCTGATTTTCAGAAATAACTGTTACTTTAGAGCCCGTTAGTTTACGGCCGTCACCGGCTTTGCGCCATACTTTGTCTCTTTTATCGAGTCCATTTCCGAAATCGTTATCCGTCGGTGCACGCCAGAAATTTGGTTCAGGACCTTTCCCATCGTTGAGCATCTCTTTTCCGGCAAATACCAGACTATTCATGTTGCCTTTAACCAAATCAAAAGACACTGCAAAATCAGCTCCTTTGATAACTGTTTTATTGGTACTTTTCTCCATCGTCAGTTTTCCTTTAGGAGTAACAGTTATGGCAGGAGCGGAAATTGGCAAATTGAATTGTTCGTAAGCCACTTCATGACCGACCGGAATTAAATCGGTTGCGGTGATCGTTTTTGCACTGAATATGATAAAATACTCTTTACCAGGTTCCGGTTTCAAATTTATTGGAATTGAAACCTCAGTTTTACCGTGTGCCGGAACATCCAAAGGCGAAAGTTTTCCGCCTGCAACTTTAACACCATCAGCTTCTATGCGCCAATCGAAACCAAAGTTATTGAGGTTCAGAAAGTCGTATTTGTTGATCACTTCAAACTTCCCTGCATTGATATCAAGAACCTTAAAGCCAACATATTGATATACTTTTTTGACTTCATACAATGAAGGGTGCGGCGTACGATCAGGATCGACAAGGCCGTTGCAATTGAAATTGCCATCTGTCCAAACATCTTTCGGACCAAAATCGCCACCGTATGCCCAGAATTTCTCGCCTTTTTCGTTTGTTGTAAGTAAGCCCTGATCGACCCAGTCCCAAATACAACCACCCTGGAGCATATCATGCGATTCAATTGCATCCCAGTAATCCTGAAGATTACCCACGCTATTTCCCATTGCATGCGCATATTCACATTGAATCAACGGTTTATCCTTACTTTTTTCTGCATATTGAATCATACGATCGATTGATGCATACATCGGACAATAAATATCGGTATGCGCTTTTGTCCCGGCTTGTTCGTACTGAACCAATCTCGTATTATCACGCGATTTGATCCACGCTGAAGTTTTGACAAAATTTTCCCCGTCGCCGGCTTCATTTCCCAATGACCAGATAATTATGGAAGGATTGTTTTTGTCGCGTTCAAGCATATTCCGGGTTCTGAAAAGATGGGCATCATACCACGTTGGATCTTTAGCGAGCGATTCTTTGCCATAACCCATTCCATGCGATTCAATATTTGCCTCATCGATCAGGTACATCCCGTATTTGTTGCACAGTTCATACCATTTTTCGGGTTCCGGATAATGGGAGGTACGTACAGTATTGATATTAAACTTCTTCATTACTGTGATATCCTTGATCATCGTCTCAAGATCCTGCACATGACCATTAATTTCGTTGTGTTCATGAATATTCACACCCTTCACCAGAATCCGAACACCATTTACACACAATTGCCCGTTTTTGATTTCGACATTACGGAATCCAACCTGGCAACCCAGAGATTCAATGATCTTTCCACTTTCGTCTTTTGTGGTGATAACCAGTTGATAAAGATTGGGCGTCTCAGCGCTCCATTTCTTTACATTTGCCAGCTTTCCATCAAAACTAATTGATTGATTGCCAGCTGTAGCACTTGTCTTCTTGGAAAATTCAAGTACTTTGGCATTTCCATCGAGAAGTTTTGCCTCAACTGTTACATTCTGAGTCGCTTTTCCAAGATTTCGCAAGGTGATGTCCGCCTTAAAAATTCCGTCTGTATAAAGCTCATCAAGTCCTGATTTTAATTGGAAATCAAAAACATGGGTTGTATTTCTGGCCACCAAATATACATCACGTGTAATTCCGCTCATGCGCCAAAAATCCTGATCTTCGAGGTAAGACCCATCGCTCCAGCGAAATATCTGAACTGCAAGCAGGTTTTTACCATTTTTCAAATACTTTGTAATGTTGAATTCGGCAGGAGTTTTACTGTCTTCGCTGTAACCAACCTTTTCGCCATTCACCCAAACATACATAGCTGAACTAACTGCACCAAAATGGAGGATAATCTCCTTTCCTTTCCAGTCAGCCGGAGTTTCGAATTCCATGCGGTATGAACCAACCGGATTGTAATTTTCCTGAATTGTTGGTGGAGTTGCTTTATGCGGATAGATGATATTTGTGTAAATCGGATAATCGTAACCTTTAAGTTCCCAGTTAGATGGAACGTCGATTAATTTCCAGGCGCTGTCGTCGAAATTTTTGCCGAAAAAGGAAGCCGGTCGATCAGCAGGTTTAGTCACAAAATTGAACTTCCATTTTCCATTCAGTGATTTGTAATACGGTGAAACCGAAAAATCATTTGCGGGGACCTTAGCATCGGTATCAAAAGGCATTAATGAAGCATGGGGAGCTTCTCTGTTAATTTCAGAAACTGCCTGGTTTTCCCAATCATGCGGCACGGTCTCTTTATTAGGCTCGTTTTTGTCCTGGCTTTTGCCCGAAAAGGCAATAAGGGTGAGCAACCCAAACAAAATCAATTTTTTAGTCATAGTAAAAGTTTAAATTTAATTCCCTACCGGTAGGTACTGGTAGGGTGTAAAATTATCAACTTTTTGCTAACTGCCAATATTCGCAGAACGTGTTTTAAAACAATAGAAAAATTTTATTGGAACAACTTTTAAAATTACGATTTAAGCGATCGAGAATTGCGCTTACTCAATGAACTTTAACTATTCAACCTGAAATTCCGAAGTAAAGTAAAACTTGATTTTAGGGAAGTCGCGTTGAGCCATATCGAGAATGAAGGATGAATCGGCCATAAATACATCCCTTCCATGGGTGTCTTTCGACATTTTATTATATTTTCTCCGCTTAAAATCTTCGAGCATCACCTTATCTTCGCACTGAATCCAGCAAGCCTTATAAAGGGATAACGATTCCCATCGGCATTTTGCATTATACTCGTGTTCAAGACGATACTCAATTACTTCAAACTGCAGTGCTCCCACAGTTCCAATGATCTTACGGCCATTCAATTGGCTGACAAATAGCTGGGCAACTCCCTCATCCATCAACTGATCGACACCTTTGGCAAGTTGTTTGGACTTCATAGGGTCCGCATTCTCGATGTAACGGAAAATCTCCGGTGAAAATGAAGGTAATCCTTTGTAATGCAGTATCTCTCCTTCCGTTAACGTATCACCAATCACAAAATTACCGGTATCGGGAATCCCTACAATATCGCCAGGGAAAGCTTCGTCGATGACCTCTTTCTTGTCGGCCATAAATGCTGTCGGACTCGAATATTTAAACACTTTTCCTAACCTGATGTGGCGGTAATTTTTGTTCCGCTCAAACTTGCCTGAACAAATCTTCACGAAAGCGATACGGCTCCGGTGATTTGGGTCGATATTGGCATGAATTTTAAATACAAATCCTGTAAATGTCTCTTCAGTAACCTGAACTAAACGTTCCTCTGCTTTTTTCGCTCGAGGTGATGGGGCAATGCGTACAAAGGTATCGAGCAATTCCTTTACACCAAAATTGTACAACGCACTTCCAAAAAACACAGGTGCTAAATCGCCCGCAAGATATTGATCGATATCAAATTCAGGATAAACTTCGCTCAAGATTTCGAGTTCCTCGCGTAAGACTCCGGCATCTTTGCCAATAATATTTTCGAGTTCCGGACTATTGATATCCGTGAAACTTATACCGGTTCGTATGTCGGTAATACTTGGATCGAAAAGGTTCAGGTTTTTGTCGTAAAGATTATAAACCCCTTTAAAATCAGGACCGCTATTGATAGGCCAGCTCAAAGGTCGCACTTTAATCAATAATTGTTTCTCAATATCGTCCAGAAGATCAAACGTATCGTCAGCCGGGCGGTCCATCTTGTTCACAAAAACAATGACCGGCGTTTTACGACTTCGGCAAACACTCATCAATTTCTCAGTCTGAGGCTCAACCCCTTTTGCAGCATCAATCACGATGATTACGCTGTCTACTGCTGTGAGCGTACGAAAAGTGTCTTCCTGAAAATCCTGATGACCTGGAGTATCGAGGATATTCACTTTATAACCATTGAATTCGAATCCCATTACAGAAGTCGCAACAGAAATACCACGCTGCCGCTCAATCTCCATAAAGTCGGAGGTTGCACCTTTTTTGATTTTATTGCTTTTAACAGCACCGGCTACATGGATTGCACCCCCAAAAAGGAGTAGCTTTTCCGTTAATGTTGTTTTTCCCGCATCGGGATGACTGACAATACCGAAAGTTCTCCGGCGTAGTATTTCTTCTTTTAAACCCATGACTAATATTGAGGGTGCAAAAGTACTTCAAAATAATGATTTTTTTCACCGATCAGCTCCCGATGCTGGCAAACTTTAACCGAAATCGGTTATAATTCAGAAGCGCTTTTCCCGAAACACCCTTTCCGGTATTGAGTTGGCGTCATTTTTGTTAGCCTGCGAAACTGTGTTGAAAAATAATCAACTGATTCATAGTTCATTTCCACAGCTATTTCCTTGACTGATTTCGCGGACGTCGAAAGCAACTCTTTTGCCCGCTGTAACCTTAATTGAGCGATATATTGTGCCGGGGAAAATCCCGTATATTGCTTAAAAAGGCGTCGAAACCACGAATAAGTCATATTGAGCTCCATGGCAATCGCATCAGGTGAAATATTGGTATTGATCCGCTCCCTGATATATACGCGTGCCTTATCTATCTTCTTTACAATTGCTTTATCCCCATAATGTTTGTCCTTCATCCGATAATAAACATATCCGAGCATATGAATAACAATTCCGGATATATATTGTTGATATCCTGATCTTTCCTCGTTTCCAGCTTCAAGAATACGCTGATAAAGGCTTACAATTTCTTCGTTGTAACCTACTTTAACAACAGGTTTTTCAAGCAGCAAATAGCCATTCGCAACAAGGTTTTTTGCAAACTTTCCTTTAAATCCAACCCAGTAGCTATCCCATCCGGTAAGAAGTTCCGGTTTGAAACGGTGCCATTCACCAGGAAAAAGGAAAAACACCATCCCCTCACCGATCTGAATATTTTTACAACTTGCGGATTCAAAAGTGCCGGAACCTTTCGTGATGTAGATCATCTGAAACTCTTTGAGTACCCGACCGCTGTGAAAGTTAAAATTGTATTTAATCGGATGCCCTTGCGTGGGGTATAGGCTGTTGCCTGGAATAGACTGAAATCCGGCAGTTTTAACCCTAAGACTCCAGTTTTCGTCCTGTTCATGAACAGGGAGATATCTAATATTTGAATTTAATAGCTGCTGCATAACATGTACCTATGTCAAAAATCAAAGTTTTAAAATCATATTGTCATAAATAATAATGCTAGTTTAATAATATTTTTGGATTAAATAAAATCCAAAACTAATTAAAACGCAATATAAAAAAGAAACAACCACAATGCAAGCAGCGGGGAATTTAACCCAGAGAGATTAAAAGTAAAAATTGGGGAGGATGATATCCTCACCCCTCCATAAAATACTGGCAATCTTTTCCCAACGAAAGATTGCCTGGATAGATAATTATAAATTTAAATCATTTCAAAAGTATGAAAAAAAAGTTACATTTTATGTGGGGTTGGCTAGAAAATGTCCAACTCCGAAAAGTTTGGATGATGATGAAGTTAACGATGTTTCTGTTCTTTTTTGCCATCTCGCGAATAACAGCATCAGAAGCTTTCTCTCAGGCTACGGTAGCCCCCCCTGAGATTGTGTTAACGCTTAAAGCTGATCAGGCCGGGTCTTTACAGCAAAGTGGTCAGCAACAGGGTCAAAAGATTTCGGGTAAGGTCACTGACACTTCAGGAGCTCCATTACCAGGCGTTTCAGTCGTCATCAAAGGAACCACAACAGGGGTGATCACAGACAATAACGGAACCTATTCATTTTCCAGCATACCTGAAAATGCTACTTTGCAATTTTCTTTTGTTGGGACGAAAATGCAGGAAGTTTTAGTCAGGGGAAAGGCGAATCTCGACGTGGTACTTCAGGAAGAGACCATTGGCCTTGACGAAGTGGTAGCAATTGGATATGGAACCAAAAGAAAGCGGGATATTACTTCTGCTGTTTCTGTTGTGAACATTAATTCTATCCCTGAAATGCCAATTTCAAATGCATCACGTTTATTACAGGGACAAGCTCCAGGCGTTGTTGTAAGACAACGTTCAGGAACCCCAGGTGAGCAAATGAATGTAACAATCAGAGGGATTGGATCCTTAGGTGCCGGAAGTGATCCATTGTACGTTATTGACGGTTTTGCCGTTGGTACATCAATTGGTCAGAACCTTAATCCAAGTGATATTGAGAGTATTACCATATTGAAAGACGCTGCTTCTACAGCTATTTACGGTGCCCGGGGTTCGAACGGTGTTGTGCTGGTTACAACAAAAAATGCAAAAGATGGCGAGTTATCAATAACAGCAACTGCTAATTTTGGAATGCAGAACCTGCCATCTTCCAGGAGGATTAAAATGATGAATGGTAAAGAATTTGCAACATTCCTGCAGGAGAGTTGGATTGATAAACAACGATATTTTAATAAGCATGAACCAACACCCGATGAAATACCCATTGGTATCAGGAATCCGGAACAGACCAAATATTCGACCGATTGGCTGGATGAAATACTGCATCAGAATGCTGGCTTCCAAGACTATAATGTAACCTTGGCTTCCGGTAAGGGTAAATTGAAATCGCTGGTCTCTGCAGGTTTTTTAAATCAGGAAGGAGCTGTAAAAGAAACGGGCTTCAAACGGTATAATGTAAGGGCTAACCTGACAGGAGATTTTAATAAATACATTTCGGTGGGCCTCAATGCCGTCGGATCCTTTACATCGGAAGATTACGCCAATTCAACCGGAAGAGATGCTATTATTGGGAAGGCCTTATATGCAGATCCACGATCACCGGTATATAACGAAGATGGAACGTTCAATGCTTATGTTGGTGGCAAGGATGGAGTTTTCGGTGCCGCAAATCCATTAATGGAATTAGTTCAGTATAAAAGGATAAAAGAGGTGACCAACCTGACAACCAATGGATTTATACAGCTCACTTTTTTAAAGAATTTAAAATTTAAATCTTCCTTCAACGCTTCCATTGATAATTGGCGAAGAAATGAATTCAGGCCTTCGACTTTGGCTGCAGGAGGATTTAATAGCCCCCCACCGCAAAATGCAACCTTAGCGGAATATTATGATCAAGTAATAAACCTCGCAGCGGATCAGCTGTTAAGCTACAATACAACCCTTGGCAGTCATAAGATTGAAGGTCAAATCGGTTATAGCGCGCAGAGTGCAAGATCGAGAAATATATCCGGCAGCGGGAACAAATTTCCTAACAACGATATACAGTTTTTGCAGCAGGCAGAAACCAAGACAGTTACATCCTCTCAGTCAGAATGGAGTATGCTGGCTTATTTTGCCAGATTAAATTACGATTATAAAGATAAATATATGCTGACTGCTACTTATCGTCGTGAAGGTAGTTCCAGGTTTGGTAAAAATAACCTTTGGGGCGACTTCCCTTCTGTATCAGTTGGTTGGCGACTTTCGCAGGAGTCATTTATGTCTGATATATCGTGGTTAAACGATTTAAAGTTACGGGGAAGCTACGGTGTAACAGGGAATAATAGTATCGGAGAATACAATAATGCCGCAAGTCTGGCAGCAGCCGGATATATTTTTAATGACACCTTTGCTCCGGGGGTGGTTTTAAATTCATTTGTCAACAATAATATCGGATGGGAACAGTCCGATCAGGTGGATATTGGACTTGATTTATCAGCCTTTGACAACAAGCTGACATTTACAGCAGAATATTATAAGAAGATAACAAATGATATGTTGTTGTCCGTGAGTGTCCCGGTAATAACTGGTTTTACTTCCACGTTAACAAATGTTGGAAAAGTTCAAAACACTGGATTTGAATTTGCAGCTGGTTATAAGACAAATATTACGAGAGATCTGAAATTCAACAGCAATTTTAATATCTCTTTTAATAGGAACAAAGTACTTGAAATAGATGGCAATAACAAAGAATTATGGTCAGGTAGTTTTTATGGCGTCCAAAACCGTTCGGTGATTGGACGGCCAATTGGTATGATTACCGGTTTTAAGGTCATAGGTATTTTCCAAACTGATGCAGAAGTTGCTTCTTCACCTACCCAGGATGGCGCTATTCCAGGGGTTTACAAATATTTTGATGGAGATGGTGATGGAAAAATATCTTACGATACAAAGGATATGGTTGAAATTGGCAACCCTTATCCAGCTTTTGAGTGGGGCTTAACGTTGGGAGCAAATTATAAAAGATTTGACATTAATATGTTGTTTATGGGTGCCGAGCATTATGACATTATGAGAGATATAGAAAAAACAGTTATGAATATGGATGGGGTTTTCAATATCCTGCAGTCAGGCGTAAACCGATTCCGGTCAGCTACTCAACCGGGTGACGGCAGAGGGGCTACTTCAAATACCTGGAAGTGGGAACGTGAATCGAATTCAAGGTATGTTTATGATGCCAGTCATATGTGGATAAAAACCCTTACAATTGGTTATACATTGCCAGCTGAATCCAAAATGTTAAAAAGTTCAAGATTCTATTTTAACGTTGATAACCTGCTTTTGGTAACTAACTATCCCGGAACCAACCCTGAAATTAATACCAGTGGTGATAACAGACAACCGGGAAGAGACGATGAGGCGTATCCTGTTCCAAGAACATATTCAATAGGTGCAATTATCAAATTTTAAATAACCTTACATATGAAATACATAATAAAGATAGCATGCATTGTATTTGGGCTGACCTTTATCTCATGTGGCGACAGCTTTCTTGATAAAGTTAATCCAACGCAACTTACGGCAGGAACCTATTACCAAAATCAAGCCCAGGTTCAATCAGCCGTTAATGGAATTTACTCTCAATTACAGGATCTTACATCAATCCAGTGGATTTATACTGAGTATACTTCTGACAATACTACACTCCATTTCAATGTCAGCGACCGGGGCCAGGGACCAAGCCTGGAAGCAATAGAGTTTTTCCAGATTAATTCCGGAACCAGTAATATCACCAATTGGTACAATCAATTATACCGCGGCCTGACGAACATTAACATTGTTCTTGCCAAACTTCCGGATGCAACCATGGATAATACGCTGAAATTGGATTTTGAAGCACAGTGTAAATTTATGAGGGCCTATTATTATTTTCAACTGGTACAATGCTTCGGTGATGTCATCATTGTAAAGGAACCAATCGGAACACCTGCTGAGGCATATAATTTTAAGCGTTCTCCTGTTGCTGACGTTTATACCCTTATTGAAAGTGATCTTAAAACCGCAATTACTTCTCTTCCTGATCGTGCAAATGTGGCTGCAGCTCAAAAAGGAAGGGTCACTAAAGGTGCTGCACTGGCATTGTTAGGAAAAGTATACCTTACCAAAAAACAATATGCAGAAGCAGTTTCAACACTAAAACAAATCACAGGATACAGTTTGATGCCAACGTACGCTGATGTATTCGATCCGGCAAAGAAGAATAATGCCGAGTCTGTATTCGAGGTTCAGTATCAGGCAAATAGTGATATTGGTGAATGGAGCGGATTTACTTATAATTTCTACCCCAGAGAGTCCTACGGAGCAGTAATCAAATTTACAAATGCAAATGGTGGCGGATGGAATATACCAACGCGTGATATCATTCGTTCCTATGAAACCGGAGACCTGCGCAAAGCAGTGTCCCTGGCCGAAGGTTATTTGAACAACAGCGGAGTGTGGACGCCTGTTCCTTTTATTACTAAATTTTATCATACCCATAACGTTGTAAATCGTCCGGGCGATAATTGGCCCGTGATCAGATATGCCGATGTTTTGCTCATGCTTGCTGAGGCTACCAATGAGCAATCCGGCCCTTCTGCTGAAGTTTATGGATATATAAATCCAATCAGAGCCAGGGCTGGCCTAAGTCCGTTAAGCGGTCTCGATAAAGCGTCTTTCAAAACAGCTGTCCTTAAGGAAAGGCGAATTGAACTGGCTTTTGAAAACCAGCGTTGGTATGACTTAAAACGAACAATGACTCCAGCCGAAATGGCCGCCTACTTAAATTCGTATGGCGATTTTGAAAAAAGCAATCCTACAACAAACAGGGGCGGCATTCCATTCTCTGCAGGCGATTATGTTTTTGAGCCTTATGAAACATTATTCCCCATTCCTGCATCTGAAATTTTAATTAATAAAGATCTTACCCAAAACCCTGGTTATAAATAATTATTAGTACGATATGTTTGACATTCTCTGCTTGTCATAAGCATAGATTGTCAAACATATGTTTATTCTCAATATTTTGCATCGTAACTGTGAGCTTTTTAAAAAGATAAACTCAGCACACAATACAAAATTTGATTCACTTGATATTGTCACAAAAACCCCGAACTATTTTGCTTTGCTAAAATAGTCTCAGATGGATGATCAGTAAAGCATCTATTATTGCAAATTTCATATTCTATAAATGCTATTCATAAAGCAAATGAAAAATAAATTAGTATTACATACAACCGGAATTTTAATGATTTGTACGATAGCTTTGTTATTTAATTTAAAGCTTTCTGCTCAAAATAAGGTTAGTGCTGTTGCTGTTAACTGGGACAAAACAATAGCAATATCAAAAACGACACCAACATTACAGTTAGTAGAAAACCCGATGGTTCGTCCCGGTTCAGCCATTCATATAAACACTTTTAAAGCCCTGAAAGAACTTGGAGCCGATTATGTACGATATGTCCCTTGGTTTCCCTATCCCAAAATGGCAGTAGCAGAACTTGAACCGCCTACCAGAGACAAAACCTCATGGAATTTCACCTATCTGGACAGTACAATGCAGGCTTTTATGAAAGCAACTGAAGAACACACGGTAGTAATCAATTTCAGCACAACACCTGCCTGGATGTGGAAGACTGATTCAGTTGTAAAATATCCTGCTGATCCTTATAAAACCTGTTGGAATTACAATCAGGGAACTCAGCTTCGCGATACTACAATGAAAGAGGTATCCGCCTACTTTGCACGACTATTGAGTTGGTACGTTAAAGGAGGATTCACCGATGAATTGGGCAAATTTCACAAGTCAGGCCATTTTTATAAAATTCCTTACTGGGAAGTGCTCAACGAGCCGGATCTGGAGCATAACATCTCTCCGCAGCTATACACAAAAATGTATGATGCGATTGTGACCGAAATGAAGAAGGTTTCTCCATCTACAAAATTTATAGGCATATCGGTGGCAAACATCCGGAATCCTGAATATTTTGAATATTTTCTGAATCAGAAGAATCATAAACCGGGTATTACTTTAGAAGGCATTTCCTATCACCACTATTCGCAGCCTTCATGGCCCGAACAGACTTTGGAAGGATACCAATATACCTTCTTTGAGAAAGCAGATGGCTTTTTGGATAAGGTACGTTATATCGAAAATATAAGAAAAAGACTTGCACCGCATACTTTTACAACGATTAACGAAATAGGAGTTATCCTGCGCTCTCCGGAAGTATCTGGTCCTATTGCAGACAATTATTGGAATTTGGCAGGTGCCATGTATGCTCATATTTTTCTTGAATTAACAAAAATCGGAATTGATGCAGCGGGCGAATCACAATTGGTAGGTTATCCTACCCAGTTTCCGGATGTAAGCATGATGAATTGGGAAAACGGAAAACCCAATGCAAGGTTTTGGGTTCTGAAACTCCTTAAAGACAACTTTGGGCCGGGAGATAAACTGGTAAGTACTGTTTTAAATTCACCGGAAGCTGTGGCACAAGGATTTAAAACAAATGATGGTCGGAAAATCTTACTGATCAACAAAAGAAATGAAGAATTATCAATTCAATTGCCGGCAGACGCAAAGGATGCGCAGATTAGCTTTGTTGATATCATAACGAGAGAAAATCCACCATCGCAAGAGCCATTGACAAGCGAAATCATTAAACTAAAACCATTTTCTGTTGCTGTAATTAAATTGAAGAACTAGTTTTTATTGGGTATGGTAAATTGCAACCAACATTTTAACTTGTTTTATCTAAAGGATGAATAACTCTAAGTATCTGTCAAGAAGAAATTTCCTTAAAAAATCGGCACTTTCAGGAGGTGGAATATTAATCGCTGACAAGGTGATTAGTAATGACTGTGTCCGTGAAAAATCAAAATTACCAGTTCCAGTGCCACTTTTTCCCGACAATGATTCAATTCTGAATCCGATTGATTTGTCTCCTGCACGATGGATTTGGTATCCAATGGAACGATGTCTTGCAAATACGGTAGTACTTTTCAGGAAAAGCATAAAACTGAGTGACACCCCCAAAAAAGCTCGCGGATATATTCTTGCAGATAGCCGGTATAAATTGATAATAAATGGGAAACGTGCACAATGGGGGCCGGCACCCTGCGATCCACGATGGATGGAGGCAGACCCAATGGACTTGTCAGGTTATCTCTCATCCGGTGAAAATGTTATCGCGTGCACGGTCTTATATTTTGGTCATGGAGACGGGACATCGCCAATGGGTAAACCTGGATTTATTTTTAAACTTGATATTGAAATGCCCGATGGCTCTGTTTTTCAAATAACATCGGATGAAAGCTGGCAATCGTCTCTTGCACGAAGTTGGCGGCCGGGCAATTATAAACGTTGGTTTTTGCGCTCATTTCAGGAAGAGTTTGATTCACGTATATACCCCTTTGGATGGGAAATGCAGGGATTTGCCCCAGACAATAACTGGTTGACATCAAAAATATATGGTTATCACGGAGATAAGCCATCTGTATGCAATGGCACACCGGAGTATTTATGGGAAATTTCAGGGAATAAAGATCTTTGTTCGTTGCGTAAACGCTCTGTCCCGTTAATGAAAGAAACGCTGAATTACGGCTTTACGCTTCGTGAAGCAGCCTGGATTTATTGGAAACGGCCCGCTGAAGACTATTTTGAATCAATCATTCCGGATGCTTTTAATTTCGAACGGGGAACACCAGCCGAAGAAATTAAAAATGGAGAATGGAAAATTGATCGACGGAAAGATTGGGCTGCGGCTATCACCTTTGAATGCAAGGAACAAATGGTTGGCTGGCCAAATTTTACAATTGATGCACCCGCAGGAACAATTGTTGAAATACTGGTTCATGAAGCTCATAAACCAGGTGGACCAGTACTCCTGAATTCTCATTTTAATTCATGGACACGATTTGTTTGCAGCGAGGGTGAAAACAATTTCGAAACCTTTGATTTTGAAAGTTATCGATGGATACAATTTCATATCCGGAATTACAATCGTCCGGTAAGACTTAGAAACATTGCCATAAGAAGAAGAATGTATCCCTGGAAAAATACACCTGAAATTTTTACGAATGATAAAATTTTACAGCGTGTTATAAATGCGTCACTAAATACATTATACAACTGTGCACAGGATACAATTGTTGACGGAATGGCCCGCGAAAGACAGCAATATAGTGGTGATGGAAGTCATCAACTTCATGCAATTTATTATTCGTTTGGAGACACCCTGTTACCCGCCCGATTTGTTAATACTTTCGGACAGGGCCTCGGTACTGATGGTGTCTTTATGGATAGCTGGCCTGCCTTCGATCGGCTTGCCCGGGTGATGGAAAGACAGATGCAACTGACCGGATGGGGACCAATTGTTGATCATAGCGTTGGTTTTTGTTTCGACTCATGGTATTATTTTTTGTATACCGGTAAAACTGATGCACTGAAAGAGACCTATCCGCGGTTACTTAAGTTTTTTCAATTTTTGCAAAAATCACCTGGAGAGGATGGCTTGATTCCGGTGGAGAATTTGGGAATGCCATCTGTATGGATAGACCATATTGCCTTTAAAAAACAACAGCATAAACAATGCGCATTAAATCTATACGTGGCGGCAATGTGTCAACATGCACTGAGTAAACTGTGCACTGAATTTGGCAACAGCGACTGGAGCACCGAGGTTTCGAATTTTGGTATTCAACTTGAGAAATCGTGTATTGACAAGTACTGGGATTCAGGCAAAAAAGTCTTTGTATGCAATCTTCCATGGGTAGCGGAGGAGAAGGAAATACGCTATTGCGACAGGAGTTTGGCAACTTCGATAATCTATAATCAATGTCCTGACGGTAATTGCGAAAATGCGCTTAAAATTATCTCTGAATGTCCAAAAGAGTTAGGTCTTTCATACCCTTGCAACGCGATCTGGAGATATTGGGCTTTGGCAAAAGGGAATGCGATCCAAATTGTAATTGATGATTTCAGAAATCGCTGGGGCAGCATGGATTCAGTAATTGAGAATAACACCCTTCAGGAAGACTGGCAGGTAAAGCATGATTCAGGACATCAATGGAGTCACTGTGCAGTTTCTCCTCTGATTATGCTGTATCATGGGATATTAGGCATTCTTCCAGTAAAACCGGGATTTGAAAAATGTACAATCACCCCTCAGCTAGGTAATCTGGAAGAGCTTAGTATGCTTGCACATACGGTAAAAGGAACAATCAAATTTGAAATGACCGGCAAAAAATCCGATCGGATTATTACAATTTCTATTCCTCAAGGAATGGATTGTGAAATGATACTTGACCATAGGGAGAAAATCGAATTGCCTTTAGGTTCTGAAAGGGTGGATAAAGTCCAAAAGGCATACAAACTGCCAACGGGAATGAATGTTAAACTTGATTTGAAATATTTATAGCATAAAATTAACCGGAAAAGGAGTAATCACATAAAATTTAATTGCTATGCGACATTTCACAACATTTGGAATAATTATCATGCTTTGTGCATCAGTTTCACCCGAAACTTTTGCGCAAACTGACAAATCAAAATCTCATGCCGTGGAAACGAATACGACAACCGACGCGGCAAATAAACATTCAACACTAGTCAATTTTAATTCAAAAGCGCTTCAGGTAACGCGTTTCGACTCCTTAGCTGCAGCAATTGATGCCCACGATGGCGAAATAGCCCTTTTCGACGGCATTTACTATTTGTATGGAACCAGTTATGATTGTGGTTACGAGTGGGGGAATAAATCTGCTCCTTTTTGTGGGTTCAAGGCATATTCTTCAAAGGATTTGGTGCATTGGTCAGACAGAGGATTCCTTTTTGATGCGCAAACAAATATTTGGCAAACACGTTGTAATGGAAAGACATATGGCTGTTACCGGGCACATGTAATATTTAATCAAAAAAATAACTTGTATGTTTTGTGGATTAATGTTTACGATAACATTTTTGGTTTCAGGGTATTTACAAGTATAAACCCAACAGGTCCGTTTACCGAAGTGGCTGAGCCTACATTAGCGGTAAATGGTAATGCGTCAATAGCTGGTTTGAATAATGGCGACCACGATACTTTTGTCGATGATAATGGCACAGCGTATATTGCTTTTACCGATTGGAGAACAAATGGAACTATCGTGATAGAAAAGTTAAATGAAGATTACACCTCGGGAACAGGCGTACACGTTAAGGCTGTTACTTCCGGAAAAACAGAAGCACCGGCACTAATGAAACGCAAAGGCAAGTATTACATTCTTTATTCCGATCCAAACTGCGGCTATTGTTCGGGTACGGGAACTTCATACAAAACTGCTCCATCGCCTTTGGGACCTTGGTCAGAGGGAATTAAAATCAACGATAATTCATGTGGAGGACAGCCGTCTTTTGTTTCTACTTTCAAGCTAAATCCAGATACTATATTCCTTTATGCCAGCGATTTATGGAATAACGCAGCTAAAAATGAAGCCCTTGCAAATTACTATTGGGCACCTCTTTCATTTGCTGCCGATGGATCCATTAACCCTATCGTGTGCCAGAATACTGTAAATGTTCCTATCAATCCAGATATTACTCCTGAACAAATTTCTATGGACTTGGATAATACATCCGGCATAGTTGGTTTCACAACTTCTTGTGACATAAGTGGCAATCATCAACGGGCACAATCGTTCGTTGCAACCCGGTCAGGCACACTAAATAAGGTATGTTTTACTACATCAAAGAGTGCATATCCAAATGCCGGTTTAATCATTGAAATATATTTGGCCAATAAAAATTTTCAACCCACAGGCAAAGCATTAAGCTCAACGTTAGTACCCATTGATTCAATAGGTTGGTCTCCAAAATATGTCACATTTTATCCTAACATATCTGTTGATACCAATAGTCGTTATGCAATTGTTGTGAAATCAAAATCCACTACTGGATGTTATGGACTTCAATATAACGATTCTGCACCTTACCCAGGCGGAGGAGCCACATACAGCTCTAACAATGGAGAATCTTTTTCAATAGAAAAAAACAGAACACTTATGTTTGAAACCTATATAAAGAAAAATTGATTATGAAAAATTTTGGAATATTTATTTTGTTGAGCATCCTTATAATGGGTTGTTCTCCGAGGAAAAAAGCAGAAACGGATCCTTTTATTAACGGTACAACAGAGTTTAAAAAGTTGTTTGCCGATCCGCCATCAGAATACCGGAGTGCCCCACTTTGGGACTGGAATGAACAGATCTCCAAAGAAGGAATTGATTTTCAGATGAAAGAATTTAAAAAAGCCGGAATTGGTGGTGTCTTTGTCCATCCACGCCCGGGTTTACTCACAGAATACCTTTCGGAAGACTGGTTTCAACTGTTCGACTACACCGTTCAAAAGGGGAAGGAATTAGGTATGAAGGTTTGGATCTATGACGAAAACTCTTATCCATCTGGCTTTGCCGGTGGACATGTTCCTGCTGAAATGCCCGATTCATATAAACATGGTACGGGTCTAAGTATGGAAATTCAGCAACAGTTGAACCTGACAGTTTCAGACACTGTGGCAGTGGTTCTGAAAAAGACCGATACCGGATTTGTAAATATCTCCTCAACCATAGAACAGGAAAATGGGCTGTCTGGTACGTATTATATCTTCCGTAAAACGTATCCCGCCAAATCGCCGTGGTACGGTGGCTTTTCGTACGTTGACCTTTTGTATAAGGGAGTAACGGATAAATTCATGGAGCTCACCATGACCAAAGGTTATGAGAAGAGCAAGGCTGAATTCGGACAAACTTTGATGGGCATTTTTACCGATGAACCCAATCTTGAGGCGGCTATGCCCAGGGGCTCCTTGATACGCTGGACACCGGATTTATTTGAAGCTTATCAGAAGCGCTGGGGCTACGACCTGAAATTGAACCTTCCTTCCCTGGTGGAGGAAACAGGTAACTGGAAAAAAGTTCGGCACGATTATTATGAATTGATTCTCGAACTCTTTGTAGATCGATGGGCTAAACCTTGGAGCAAATACTGCGATGAAAATCAGCTAAAATGGACCGGCCATTATTGGGAACACGGATGGCCTGAACCAACAGATGGTTCAGATGAATCTGCATTCTATATCTGGCATCAGCAACCGGGTGTTGATATGTTGGGAAACAGACTGGATACTGCCGGGTTAGGCGGTCAATTTGGTAACGACAGAGCTGTGCGTGAATTACGGAGTGTTGCGAATCAGGCAGGAAGAACACGAACACTCAGCGAAACCTACGGCGGTGGTGGCTGGGAAATGAATTTTGAAACCCAGAAACGACTTGCCGATTGGCAAGGTGTGATAGGTGTCAATTTTGTCAATCAGCACCTGTCGTATTATTCGCTGAATGGTGTGCGCAAGTTCGACTATCCACCGTCATTTACTTACCATGAGCCTTGGTGGGATCACTATAAACTGATGGGTGACTATATTGGACGTATTTCAATGGCAATGGCATCGGGCCAGCAAATTAACCAAACACTTTTATTACAACCTAATACAACGGCATGGATGTATTTCGCCCGGAAAAATAAAAATCCCAACATTCGGTCCATTAAAGATGGATTCAAAAATTTCGTTTACCGCATGGAACAACAGCATATTGAATATGACCTCGGTTCGGAAAACGTACTAAAGGAACTTGGAAAGATAAATGGGAAGACGCTTCAGGTAGGTAAGCGCGACTACTCGCTGGTAGTAATTCCGGCTGAAATGGAAAATATCGACCAAAATACGTTCGACTTGTTGCAGAAATACCTTAGCAAAGGAGGAAAAGTGCTGTCATTTATTCGAAATGTGTCAATGGTTGATGCGACTGAATCATCCAAAGTAACAGAACTGGCAGCCAAATATGCTGATCAATGGACGTTTGCTGAAAATCTGACTGATGCTGAGCCTTTGAAACTGCTCAGACACGATAACTTCACAATGATTGACCATACCACAAGTGGCATGTTATATCACCAACGCCGGATCCTTGCTGACGGTCAGATTTTATTTGTGGTTAACTCTCACCAAACGAAAAACACGCGTTCTGAAATCACTGTGGAGGGAAAATATGTTTCCAGACTCGATTTAGTAACCGGAAAAGCATATAGCTATCCGGCAAAAGCCGAAAATGGGAAAGTGTCATTCCAAATCGATCTTACCCCGGTAGGAAGTGCTCTGTTTACAATATCCAATAACAAATCGGACGAGACTGCAGAATCATTGATTTCCGGAACAGAAACGGCCATTAAAAGTACCGGAGAAGTTGCCGTCAAATGTGAGTCAGACAACATCATGATGGTGAATTACCTCGACCTGAAAACCGCGAAGTCGGATAAAAAGGATATTTATTTTATGAATGCGTTAATTGGTTTATTTAATGAAAACGGCGTCGAAATGGGCAATCCCTGGCAGCATAAAATTCAATATAAAAAAAATTACCTGGCACTTGATTCGTTGTTTAAAGTAGATTCCTGGTTTGAGGCCAGCTATCATTTCCAGATAAATCCAAACCTGAATCCGGAAGCGATGAAGTCGATTCGTGCAGTGGTTGAACGCCCCGAATTGTGGACTGTGAGCATCAATGGAGCAGAAGTTTCGAAAATCGAGGGCAGCTACTGGATTGACAAAAGCTTTCCTCAGTTTGCTGTGGGCAAATACTTGAAAGCCGGGAAAAATACGCTGACGCTGAAAGCACCACGAATGCACGTATTAGCCGAGGTGATGCCGGTTTATTTTATTGGCAATTTCCTCGTAAAACCGGCCAAACAAGGTTTTGAGATTGCCGATGGAAATATTACGAAATTAGGCACATGGCGCGAATCGGGCTTACCATTCTATTCACAGAAAGTGGCTTACACCCAAAATTACACCGTGGCCAAAACGGCTAAAACAGCCTTTAAAGTAAAGCTGAATCGCTGGAATGGTTCTGTGTCCGAAGTGTTGGTCAATGGTCAATCAGCCGGCCTGATTGCCTGGCAGCCTAATGTACTCGACGTAACTTCGTTTCTCAAAGAGGGCTCCAATGAAATTACAATCAAAGTAACTGGAAGCTTAAAGAATACCTTTGGATTCTTCTACAAGAAAAACGAAGGCTCAATTTTCGGACCGCACTCGTGGAATTTTGCCCCGGAAAAAGTGCCCGATGCTTCCGCATATTTCCTTTTGGATTATGGAATGATGGAGCCTTTTGATTTGGTACAAGTAAATTAGATTGTTATGCGACATGGGCTTTCTGTCCTTTTGCAAAGCAATTCCTTTATTGTGGTTAATAGTTTTGGATTCGTGTTAAATGGGAGTTGAATTGTCTGCATTCAACTCCCATTATCAAGGGGTAATTTTAAATAATTCTTATCGTTCATAATCATGAAATGCCAGAATCGGTAATCACCAGACAGAATGATACCAGCGTGAGCGCATTCTATTGGATCTTTAAAAAACAAATTATTTACTGATGAAATACTTTCATATAATCATCTCATTTCTTATTTTATTGTTGTGTTCATTCAGTCAGGCTGATAATGGGCTAAAAATAGCTAAATTACGGTGTAATCAGACTGAAGATCCGGCAGCAATAAATACCGCCGGCCCAAATTTTAGCTGGCAGTTGCAATCAGAATTACGAAATCAGGCTCAATCTGCTTATCATATTTTAGTTGCTGATAATCTTGATGATTTAAAAAATTCGAAGGGAAAAATCTGGGACTCTAAAAAGGTAGTTACAGATAAATCGATCTTGGTTCAATACAAGGGTAAAAGTCTGAATCCTGCACATAAGTATTTTTGGAAAGTGAAGGTATGGAATCAGGATGGCATTGAATCTGAATGGAGTGATGCCAGTATTTTTCAAACCGGTCTGTTCTCTGTTGCTGATTGGGGAAATGCAAAATGGATAGGATACGAAGAATTGCCGGCTGAGCTGAAACTTGTTCCGGGTGTGCATGGAAATGGTGATGATCAGGGACTAAAAGCGCTTAAAAGAACAATTGTCCCGTTGTTTAGGAAAAATTTTGTAGTTCAAAAAGCGATATTATCAGCGACGCTATTTGTAAGCGGCTTAGGCCATTATGAGGCTTATTTAAATGGCAATAAAGTTTCTGAAAGCTTTCTTGCTCCCGGATGGACTGATTACGACAAGATCGTTTTTTACAATGTTTACGACGTTACCAAGATGGTGAATTTGAGAGAGAATAGCATAGGAGCAATTGTTGGCAATGGGTTTTACAATATCAACCGTGAAAGGTATCGCAAAATAGTGATTGCTTATGGGATGCCCAAAATGCTTTGCAGATTGCAGATCGAATACAGCGACGGAACAAAAGAGAATATTGTCAGCGACCAATCGTGGAAAACATCCCCGTCACCGGTTACCTATACCAGCATTTATGGAGGAGAGGATTATGATGCAAGGCTGGAACAGCAAAACTGGAATAAACCTGAATTTGATGAATCTTCATGGCTAAATGTACAATTAGTGACACCTCCGGCAGGAACTTTAATTGCGGAGACCGACTATCCGCTCAAAGTTTTAAACAGATTTGATGTAAAAGATGTATTTAAATTAAAACCGAATTCATTTCTCTATGATTTTGGTCAAAATGCTTCGGGGATTATTGAATTGAAGATTAAGGGGAAGAGAGGGCAGGAAGTGCGGCTCATACCTGCTGAACTGATTACAAAAGATAAACTTGCCAATCAAAAAGCAACAGGTGCTCCATATTACTTCTCTTACATTTTGAAAGGAGATGGTGAAGAAGTCTGGAGACCTCGTTTTTCTTACTATGGATTCCGGTATGTCCAGGTTGAAGGAGCTTGCCCCCAAAAAGTAGATTCACTGCCTGACCTTCCGGGTATAGTTGATTTAAAAATGTTGCATACCCGGAATTCAACACCTGTAACGGGAACGTTTGAATGCTCGAATGAACTCTTTAACAGGATATTTTCTTTAATTGATTGGTCTATAAGAAGTAATCTCCAAAGTGTACTAACAGATTGTCCGCATCGCGAGAAATTGGGGTGGTTGGAGGTAACTCAACTCATGGGTAATTCAATACATTTCAATTACGATATCTTCCATTTCTATTCAAAAATGGTAGATGATATGATCCAAAGCCAGACAATTGAAGGATTGGTCCCGGATATTGCTCCTGAATTTGTGAAATTTGGCGGCGGTTTTCGTGACTCACCTGAATGGGGAAGTGCATCAGTAATTTTGCCATGGTTGCTGTATGAATGGTATGGTGATGCTTCTGTGCTTGATAAATCATGGCCGATGATGTTACGGTATGTCACCTATATTAAGAGTAAATCCGATCATCACATCGTTTCGCATGGCTTGGGAGATTGGTTCGATATGGGACCAAAACAACCAGGGGAGTCTCAACTTACACCAAAATCTCTTACTGCCACAGCCATATATTATTATGATTTAAAATTGCTCTCAAAAATTGCAGGCGTACTTGGTAAAAGTGGAGATCAACAGAATATTGCAGTATGGTCAGACAGCGTGAAGACTAGTTTTAACAATAAATTTTTTAACAAGCAAACAGGTGTTATTGCTACCGGAAGTCAAACTTCAATGGCGATGCCATGGAGTGTGGGGTTGGTTGATCCGGAATATCGGGAGATCGTGATTAATAATCTGGAAGATTCGATTCGTGCGAACGGGAAAGCACTGACTGCGGGAGATGTTGGTTTTCATTATTTGGTTGAGGCATTGACAAAAGGCGGAAAATCACAGTTACTTTATGAAATGAATAATCGGAACGATGTCCCTGGTTATGGATTTCAATTATCAAAAGGTGCAACCGCGCTAACAGAATCCTGGCCGGCACTTGAAAATGTTTCCAACAATCACCTCATGCTTGGCCATCTGATGGAATGGTTCTATTCCGGATTGGGAGGTATCGGTCAATCAGAAAATTCAGTGGCTTATAAAGAAATAACCATTAAGCCCGATATGATTGCTGACCTTTCGCATGCTACAGCAAGTTTTAATTCACCATATGGCCAGATTAAATGTAATTGGAAGAGACAGGATAAATCAGTGACATGTGTGGTTGAAATTCCGGTAAACACATCAGCATTAATTACTTTTATTGTTGCACCCATTTCAGTAGTTTCAGAAGGTGGTCGTAATATTTCTGAAAGTAAGGATGTTAAAGTTATTTCTAAAAATAAAGACCAATTGGTCTGCAAGGTTGGGTCAGGAAGTTATTCATTCCGAATAGATAATTAAAACTTATCTCATGAAAATTACAGCGATCATCATCTCCTCTGTTTGTTTTTTATTTCTTTCACTTAATGTTTCAGGGCAAGCATTATCGAAAGAAGGTTTTAAGGAGCCCTCCATTGAATTCTGGCCCAGACCACTTTGGTTTTGGAATAACGCCACAGTTACAGAAGAAGGGATCGAAGAACAAATGCAGGCATACCGCGACTTATGTGGCTATGGAGGTTTTGGCATTTTGCCCTTTGGTAAGGATTTTAAGCCTGAATACCTGACCGAGGACTACTTTCGTGTATACGGCAAGGCACTTGAAAAAGCAAAAGAATTGGGTTTGACGATGTGTCTGTACGATGAATATGGCTTTCCCAGTGGCGGTATTGGACTGCATGGAGGAGATGGTATTCCCCGCTTTGAACAACAATTTCCGGAGCAAACCATAAAACGCCTCGATAAATTGGAAGATTCCATTGTTGGTCCAGCTATTTATGAGGCAAAAATACCTTCTAAGGGAAAATTGATGAGTATTGTTGCTATGGAAACAAATACGCTTGAACGAATCGATCTTACCAACCGGGTTTCTGAAGAGCTTTTAAAATGGAATGCTCCTGAAGGAAATTGGAAAATTTTGACTTTTACCTGTGTAAAAGATCCGGATTTTATTGCAGATTACCTGAATCCCGAAGCTATCCGGAATTTTATTAAAATGACACACGAAAAATATTATAAAAGATTCAGCAAATATTTTGGGACAGTGATTGGTGGAACTTTTTTTGATGAACCGACAATGTATCGCGCAGAAGGGCGGATGTGGACTGAAAAATTTGATGAGAAATTTGTAAACAAATATGGTTTCAGCCCTACTAGATTGTACCCTGCGTTGTGGTATAACATTGGTCAGGAAACAGAGTCCGCTCGAAATCTCCTTTTTGGCTTTCGTGCTGAATTATACGCAAAAGGGTTCAGTAAAGAAGTTAACGATTGGTCGGTTGCACATGGAGTTTGGGCTACAGGGCATCAGGATCAGGAAGAGATGCTAAATCAGGTAAGTATAGCCGGCGACTTTATCAAATCTTTTAAATACCTTGAAGTTCCGGGCATTGATAAAATTGGAGGAAACCGTCCGGCAGAAAGATTTTACAAGCTGACCAGTTCTGCTGCATACAATTGGGACAGGACACTTGTGATGTCGGAAACCTATGGAGCCATGGGAAGCTTTGGCGATAAAAAAGATTTGACCTGGAACCAGATTTTTTCCATTGCAATGGACCAATATGCAAAAGGCATTAACATGCTAATCCCTCATGCCGTGTGGTACGATGTGAATCATGTAACTTATAAACCTGAACTGTCGCATCGCAACCCTTTATATGCCGACAGCCTGAAAGTGTTTAATACTTTCCTCTCGCGATTGAACTACGTTTTGCAAAAGGAGGCCCGGCATGTGGCAGATATTGCCATTTTATATCCTATTCAATCACTGCAGGGCGATCATTATCTGGATGGTCCTCTTGGTTTTTATCAGGGAGGAGTTGATATTCCTTTTACCGATTATGTCGATGTTTCGAACTGGATTACCAGCTATGTTGGTAAAGATTTCACTTTTATTCATCCTGAAATTCTGGATGAAAAGTGTTCGGTTATTGATGGGATGTTGCATTTGGAGAACGAAATGAATTGGGAAGAATACAGGATTTTGGTAATTCCTTCCTGCAAAACTATTTCATTAAGCAACCTGCGGAAAATAAAGGATTTTTATGAAGGTGGAGGATCAATTGTATTTACAACAAGACTTCCGTCAATTGCTGTGGAATCAGGAAAAAATGAAGATGTTGTCAATTTAATAAGATCAATTTTCCCGAATAAGGAAAGTAGTCAGGGGATAATATATACGAGTAAAAAAGGAGGAAAAGCACTATTTATTTCTGAGCCAGCGGCGAAGAACCTTCGGAAGTCTTTAGCGGAAATCAGTGGCGATTTTGATGTCGATTATCCACTGAATGAAGACCTTCGCTATATCCATAAGGTGATTAAAGGGCAGGACATATTTTATTTTGCAAACACTGGAAGTGAATCGGTTAATTTACCGGTTTCGCTTCGTGGAAATATGAAATTACAAAGTTGGGACCCTCATACAGGGAATATAACTAACATTAAAAGCAACACTAATATTGATTCTAAGACATTAAAGAAAAGTACGGGTGCAAATCTTAATTTAAAGCCCTTTCAATCTTGTTTTTGGGTTGGAGAGATTGTTGATAATTAATTGAAAAGGAAAAAAAAACAGATTTGAGCAGATTGTAAGACCCATACTAATAAATAACACTGTTACTAAAATAAATCACATGAGCACAAAAATTCATTATAAAATATTTGCTGTATGCTTTTTAGCCATTATTTTTTTAATCTCTGGCTGTGCTCAAAAATATTCTGCTATTTCGATTTATGATACAATGCTAAACAGCGAAACAAATCCGATTGGTCTAGACAGTAAAATCCCAGACTTCTCATGGAAATTGAAATCAGATAAAAGAAACCAGTATCAGTCGGCCTATCAAATTGTAGTATTGTCAGGTACATCAAAAGATACTTGCTGGAACACAGGGAAAATTATTTCGGATAATAATATACTTGTAAAATATAAAGGCAATCCACTAAATTCTGTCAGTTCCTATACATGGAAAGTTAAAATCTGGGACAAAGAGGGGAATGTTAGTCAGTGGTCGGATATAAATTATTTTACAACAGGATTATTGAATGAAAATGATTGTAAGGCAGACTGGATAAGTTCGCCAGACACTGTTTATTCTCCTGTTTTTTTAAAAGAATTTAATATCGATGAAATTCCAAATCAGGCCACTGTTTTTGTAAATTGCCAGGGATATTACGAACTTTATGTAAATGGTGAGAAAGTGGGTAATGAAGTTCTTTCACCCGCTGTCAGCGATTTCAGGTTTGAAAATTATTACCTCACCTATGATATTAAAAGCTATTTGAAAGCCGGGAAAAATACCATTGGCATTTGGGCCGGTCGAGGTTGGTATTCATATGGTTTACCCGGTGTTATTTATAAGTCCCCCGTTTTTCGTTTACAAGCTCATTTATCAACTAATAATAATACCGAAACAATAATTTCCGATACAAGCTGGAAGACTTCCAACAGCAATATAAGTCAAATTGGAAATTGGCGATGGAATCAAATGGGTGGAGAATTGATTGACAGTAGAATTTCGATGAACGATTGGCTTAAGGGAGAAATAGGTGAAAACTGGAAAAATGCGATTCGTATTCCTAAACCGCAAGCAGTAACAAAATCTCAGATTTGCAGACCCAATGTTATTACCGATACGATTGCTGTTAAAGAAATTTCACAAATCGATGAAAATGTTTGGCTGGTTGATTTTGGTAGAAATTTTTCAGGTTGGATGAAAATCAAAATCAAAAATCAAAGTCCGGGTGATACTGTTGACTTTATTTATTCTGATTTCTGCAATAAAAAGCCGGAAAGAATATCGAAATACAGATGGGATTTTGGGAATCAGTATATCAATCAGATGGATTCTTATGTTAGCTCAAAATCTGATAGTGGGGTTTTCTGTCCGAGGTTTAATTTTCATGCCTTTCGTTATGTAATTATTCAGGGTTTAAATTACAGACCTCAGGTAAACGACATAAGCGGATATATGATTGAATCAGACCTTTCTGAGGCGGGTAACTTTTCAAGCTCCGATGAAGATTTAAATTCAATTTATGAATTAAACCGTTATACATTTCGTTGTCTGGATAATGGTGGATATTATGTGGATTGTCCGCACCGCGAGCGCCTGGGTTATGGAGATGGACAAGTGGCAATTGAAACCGGAATTTATAGTTTTGAACTCAACAACTTTTATAAAAAATGGGCTGAAAACTGGCGGTCGGCACAAAATGCAAATGGTGAATTTCCAAATACCGCTCCTTCTCCTTATAATGCGGGAGGCGGACCTGCCTGGGGTGGAACGGGAGTCGTTTTACCATGGAAAATCTTCAAATATTATGGCGATACTGTCTTTCTGAATGCTTCTTTTCCTTCAATGGTGCGTTATGTCGATTTTTTGGAAACAAAAAGTGAAGATGGTATCTTGAAACATTACGGCGATAAAACTTGGGGATTTATTGGAGATTGGGTTCCTCCGCGCAGAGGAATGGATTCGAAAGATAAAGTAGGAAACACGGAAAAAGAACTTTTCAACAATTGTTATAAAATCTATTTATATAATATCCTTGCTCAATCGGCCGGAGCGCTTGGCAAAAATGAAGACAGGGAAAAATACGACAGATTGGTAAACACGTTGATTGATAAGATTAACGCGCTTTATTATAATCCTGAAAAGGGAATTTATGCCAACGGAGAACAACCTTATCTCTCGTTTCCGTTATTATTGAATGTTCCTGCAAAAAATGAATATAACCGTGTTTTTGCAAATCTCGAAGACGAGATAAAAATCACAAATGATGGACATTTGAATACGGGTATGCTGGGAACGTATTTTATGCTGCAATATCTTACTCAAGCAGGGCGTTCCGATCTCGTTTATTTAATGATGAAACAAAAGACTTTTCCTGGCTGGGGTTATATGATTTCACAAGGGGCAACTACCAGTTGGGAGCAGTGGAACGGGTATTGGTCAAATATTCATTCTTGCTTTACTTCGGGTGGTGGATGGTTTTATACCGGAGTGGCCGGAATTCGACAAAAGGAAAATTCAGTGGCCTTCAAACATTTACTAATTGTTCCACAACTAACTGATGAAATTTTCAAACAAAATACCCATTTTAATTCTCCTTATGGCAAGGTGCTTGTGTCCTGGAACCATAGTAAAGACAGCAACCTGCTACTGGCAATTGAAATTCCCGTGAACACGACAGCGGATATCAACCTGCCGGTTTCAGGAGATCAAATTGTGTATGAATCCGGCCGAAAATTAATTGAAAATATGGATATTAAATTACTATCGAAAAATATTGACGATGTGCGAATTTCTATTGCGTCAGGAAAGTATATCTTTGAAATCAGATGAAACGAGCCATAAGCAAAACTTACTCACAAATGAGGATCCGCCAGCTGGCGGAAGGCGAGTTCCATCTCCCGTACGTAGGGATTAAAAAACAAATTACAGACCTATGAAATACCCATGAGACAAATAACACACAAACCGAATCTGTCAGCCAGCGGATGGCTATTCTCCCGCGAGAAGTCAGGCAGGATATACAACAATTAAAAATCAAATTATAAACGCATGAAACAACCATCCCGATGCATCAGAACAAAAAAAGACGAATCGGAACAAAGTGCCGCCTGCGAAGTAAAAATATGTTTTTCAGAAATTTTCCGCAGGGATGTTCCATATAAACTATCTATATATCTAATTATTAATCAAGTTATTTCATCGCAGATAAAGGCTTCCCTCTTCTATTGGGATATTTTTGCAACTTTCATCGTGCCCATGAACAGGGAGATACCATGCTGAAGCACTAAATGAGTATTTAATAAAATATATCTGTGTCATAATTAAAAGTTTTTAAACCATAAAGTAATACATTAGGAGGCTACATTATTAATATATTGCGCGCAACAAAAATTAGGTCAGGATAAATAATCATATCAAATTAAAGAAGACAATAAAATCTGTTTATTTGAAATTTTAATTTTCATTTAAAAAATATCATCTTATGAGTCAAAGAATTGCATTAATTGCGCTGATTCTTTTCATCACAGCGATAACTGCAAAACCACAAAAATACAGTGACAACAGACCTGGCACAACTTTAAGGATGAATGCAAAGGATAATGGAATCGTACTTCGTTATGGTGACGGACCAGACAATTGCGATCATTTTGGCGCACGCGATGTCTGGGTGTTTGAAGCAGGCGGTACCTATTACATGCATTATGACGGGGCTGGATCCAAAGGATGGCTAAGCTGTCTTGCAACTAGTAAAGATTTGGTTAACTGGGAGAAAAAAGGAGCGATCCTCGATTTTGGTGCACCTTCTGATGATGATTCGAAGTCCGCCTCCTACGGCGTTACTTATTTTGATGGTAAAGATTGGCACATGTTTTACCTCGGAACTCCAAATACATCCAAGGCTCCTGACCTTGTTCCTTCGTTCCCATATTTAACGATGAAAGCAAAGGCAAAAAGCCCTGCCGGTCCATGGATCAAGCAAAAGGACGTTGTTCCATTTCGTCCAAAACCAGGCACTTATTATTCCGTGATTGCCAGTCCTGGTAATGTAATCAGGTATAAAGGCGAATATCTTCAATTCTTCAGTGCAACAACCACAAAAGAGGGAAATCCTTGCGTCCAGCGCACGCTGAGTATTGCTCGTACCACTAATCTTGATGGGTCATGGACGATTGATTCACAGCCTATTGTGCCAATCGAGGAACAGGTTGAGAACTCTTCACTTTACTATGAAAAGAGCAACAAAACATGGTTTCTTTTCACCAATCATATTGGAATTGACAAAGATGAATTCACGGATGCCATTTGGGTTTACTGGACCAAAGATCCAAACAAATGGAATCCGGATAATAAGGCAGTTGTTCTGGATGGTCAGAATTGCAATTGGTCAAAAAAGTGCGTTGGATTGCCATCTGTTCTTGTGGTTGGCAAACAATTGGCTATACTCTACGATGCCCCCGGAGAAAACAGTACGAGCCATATGAAACGCAACGTTGGACTTGCATGGTTGGAACTGCCGCTTTCGCCTCCGAAATAAAAGATTAACTCCTCTGAATCAAGCATTTTACCTCATTGAAAATATAAAACGATGCAATACATTTTATCCTTAGCAATTATTTTGTCAGCGTTATTCACTTCAGGAAAATCGCTCAAAAAAACGAATCCGAAACCAGACAAAATTACGGTTGCGGCTTATTATTTTCCCAACTACCACACCAACGATCCACGAAACATTCAAAATAAAGGCGCTGACTGGTCTGAATGGGAACTGGTGAAAGCAGCCAAACCCCGTTTCCCCGGACACGACCAGCCGAAAGTTCCGCTTTGGGGATATACCGACGAAAAAGATCCGAAGGTAATGGCGCAGAAGATTGAAACTGCTTCAAAATACGGTGTCGATTGTTTTATTTTCGACTGGTACATGTACGAAGATGGTCCTTTTCTTAACCGCTGTCTCGACGAAGGTTTCCTGAAGGCAAGGAATGTGGATAAGATCAAATTTGCCTTCATGTGGGCGAATCACGACTGGGTTGATATTCATCCATATACGAAAGGAGCGAAACAAAAGCTTCTTTATCAGGGAAAAGTGACTTCCAAACGTTTTGATGAAATTTGCGATATACTTGTTTCACAATATTTTACAAAACCTAACTATTGGAAAATTGATGGCAAAGCCTACTTCTCTATCTATGATATTCAGAAATTTATGGAAGGTTTTGGCAGTATCGAAGCCACAAAAGCTGCGATGGAGCGACTGAATCAAAAAACAATTGCTGCGGGGCTTAAAGGGGTTCACTGGAACCTGGTAGCATGGGGCCGCCCGATTCTTCCCATCGAAAAAGTTCCGGCGAATATACCTGAACTGATCAAATTACTGGGATTTAGTTCTGCCACTTCCTATGTTTGGGTGCATCATGTGGATTTAACAGAACGTCAAACCGATTACAACAAGGCACGGGATCAGTATTTTGCTTTTTGGGATAAGGCAAAAACAGAATTTACAGTACCATATTACCCAAATGTATCAATGGGTTGGGACCCAAGTCCGCGATGCGACCAGAAGTCGGAATGGGGAAATTTTGGCTATCCGTTTACCAATACAATTGGCAACAATACGCCTGAAAATTTCAGGAAAGCCTTACAAATGACAAAGGATAAACTGTTGACAGATCCGAATGGTCCGAGAATCATGAACATTAACTGCTGGAATGAATGGACAGAAGGCAGTTACCTTGAACCAGATACAAAAAACAAATTCGGCTATTTGGAAGCCGTTAAAAGTGTATTTAAATAAGGGGAATAGCCATTGCTTAAATTTTTGATCTGAATTAAATGTCATTTTCTAAAGTCAACTGCAACTCATTAATGGATCATGAAAGGTTCTTCATCGGCTGATCAACGGCTAATGAACGGCAAATGATCGGCTAATGAAAGACGGGAAAACGGCACGTCAATGGCAAAAGAAGATCGTTTTAATATTTATTTTCAGGTAAATGAAAACACACAAATAATGTAATTTTGGTGAAGGTTGAATAAACTAAAACAAAGTTCTAAGTATCAATCGGATAAAATTTAAAGATGAAGAAAATTCTTTTATTGCCTGTACTGTTTCTCGTGCTCGTTGTTCAAGGCCAAACGGTTGAACCGGCTATTGCGGATCCTGCCACCTATTTAAGCGACCTGAAAACAGAAATGCAAAAGGAATGGCCGAAAAACCGGACCATCAACCTGGTTTTTCACGGACATAGTGTTCCGGCAGGATACTTCAAAACACCGCATGTAAATACACTGGCAGCATACCCTAATCTGGTTCTGAAGAAGTTGAAGGCAATATATCCGTTTGCCGTGGTGAACGTTATCGTAACTGCTATTGGTGGAGAAAATTCGGTGAAGGGTGCTGAACGGTTTGAACGCGATGTGATCTGTCATCATCCCGATTTGATTCTGATTGATTACGGATTGAATGATCGTGGCTGCGGACTCCAAAAGGCTTACACCGCATGGAACCAGATGATTCAACAGGCCAAAGATCATGGAATCAAAGTGATATTATTGACGCCATCACCCGATCAAAGTGTCAATTATTCCGATCCGGAGAATGACCTGAAAAAGCATGCCGATCAGATCCGAAAGATTGCTGCTGAAAATCAGGTTGGATTGGCTGATAGTTTCAAAGCTTTCGGATTTCTTTATCCGGATAAGGAACAACTCGGCAAACACATGTCGCAGGTGAATCATCCAAACGAATTGGGACACGAACTAATTGTAAATGAATTGATGAAATGGCTCCAATAGAAATTTTATAATAAACTGATTATGAAACGATTGAAAATTATATTTCCTGTTCTGATGGCATTCTGCTGGATGGCAATTGCCGGATTTATTTCATCTGAAGGTGATGACACCTTAAAGGCAGGATTTCTAAACCCACCGGATTCGGCTCGGCCTGGTGTTTACTGGTATTTTATGGATGGCAATCTATCGAAGGAAGCGATGACGAAAGACCTCGAATCAATGAAAAAAGTGGGCATCGGTAACCTGATATTTCTTGAGGTGAATGTTGGTATTCCGCGCGGAAAGGTTGATTTCTTAAGCGAACAATGGCAGGATTTATTCCAGCATGCTGTTCGTGAAGCGGAACGGTTAGGTATTGCGATTACACTTGGCGTTGGCCCGGGCTGGTCAGGAAGCGGTGGCCCATGGGTATCCGGAAAAGAATCGATGCAGCATTTGGTGTCAAGCAGTATTCAGGTTTCTGGGGATAATTCAAAATCTGTAATCCTTCCAAAGCCGGCACCAAAACCACCTTACTTTGGAGAAGGAGCTTTTACACCCGAACTTAAACAACGATGGCTCGATTATTATGAAGATGTTGCAGCTCTGGCATTTCCAACGCCATCTTCTGACTATAAAATAGCTGACATTGACGAAAAAGCACTTTATTACCGTGCTCCATATACATCGGCACCAAACGTCAAACAATTTCTTCCATCGCTGGCAAACTACAATGAACCAGCTCCCGGAACAGCAATTGCACAGGATAAAATCATTGATGTTACCCAGTTTCTGAAACCAGATGGCACATTAGATTGGAAAGTACCCGAAGGAAACTGGACAATTATACGCTTGGGTAGCCGGAACAACGGAGCAGTCACACGCCCCGCTCCAATGCCCGGATTGGGTTTTGAAGCTGATAAGTTTGATACGACAGCAATCAATGCCCACATGGAGAACTTCACAGGAAAACTGTTTAAAAAGATTGGAATTCCTGATAAGAATTTGCAGGGTGGTTTGAAGATGCTCCACATGGATAGCTGGGAAATGGGTGCCCAGAATTGGAGCCCCCGATTCCGTGAAGAATTCAAAAAAAGAAGGGGTTATGATCCGCTTATGTTCTATCCAGTTTACTCGGGATTGGTTGTTGGAAACCTTGAAAAAAGTGAACGGTTTTTATGGGATCTGCGGCAAACCGGACAAGAACTGGTCATTGAAAACCACGCGATGCATCTTAAAAAATACGGGCAAAAGTATAACCTGGGATTCTCGATTGAACCTTATGATATGAACCCAACTGCCGATATTGAATTGGGTGCGCTTGCCGATGTTCCGATGTGTGAATTCTGGAGCAAAGGTTATGGATTCAACTCGTCATTCAGTTGCATCCAGGCTGCTTCCATTGCCCATGTTAACGGGAATAAGGTAGTTGCAGCAGAAGCATTTACCGCCGACCATGACGCCTGGAAACAATATCCGGGATCGATGAAAAACCAGGGAGACTGGGCATTTGCAGCCGGAATTAACCGGTTTGTTTACCATACTTTTCAGCATCAGTTTCTCGATGATAATCTGAAGCCGGGAATGACGATGGGACCATATGGTGTTCACTGGGACCGCAGCCAGACCTGGTGGCCAATGGCAGACGTATATCATCGTTACATCTCTCGATGCTCATATATTTTACGACAGGGAAAGACCATATCAGATATCCTCTACATGACCCCCGAAGGTGCGCCGCATGTATTTCGTGCCCCGGCTTCCGCATTAGCAGGGGATGAATTTCTTCCTGACCGGAAAGGCTATAATTTCGACGGATGTTCACCATCACAATTGAAAACAGCAAGTGTAATTGACAACCGGATTGCTTTCCCTGGAGGAGCATCTTACCGGCTACTCGTTTTGCCTGCTGTGGAAACCATGACGCCTGAATTGCTGGATAAAATTGCTTCGCTCGTAAAAGAAGGCGCTGTGATCGTTGGAAACCCGCCACAAAAATCTCCAAGTTTGGTGAATTACCCTGCATGCGATCAGCAAGTTGCTTCAAAAGCGATGTTAATGTGGGGAAATTCAACACCTCCGAATGATGTTTCTGAAATTCAATTTGAAAAGGGGAAAATCTATTGGGGAGGAGTACTTTCGAATATCAAACTGCCTGAACTATATCCAAACTACGATGCGACAGCCGAAATCCTGAAAAAGATGGGAGTTCAGCAGGATTTTGAATCAACCGGACCAATCAGGTATACACATCGCTCGATGGATAGCAGGGATATCTATTTCGTTTCGAATAAAACCAACGAACGGGTAAAAGCCCTTTGTACTTTTCGGGTTGGTGAAGGGACGCCGGAACTGTGGGATCCGCTTTCAGGAGTAACCCGTTCGCTTCCTGAATTTACCATTGAGAACGAAAGGATGAACATACCTTTGCAATTTGAACAGTATCAAAGCTTTTTCATTCTAATTGACAAAAAGGAAAAACCAAATCCGGCGGTAAATACACAGTCAAAGAACTTTTCCGAACCTAAAGTACTCATGGTGGTGAATGACCCATGGAATGTTTCTTTCGACCCCAAATGGGGAGGTCCGAAAAATGTTGTTTTCAATAAACTGGAAGATTGGACTTTAAATGAAAATGAAGGAATTAAGTATTATTCGGGCATTGCGACCTACCGGAATAATATAAATCTTCCAAAGAAAACAGTATCTGATAAAAATGCCGATCTCTTCCTTGATCTGGGTGAGGTTAACAATCTTGCACGCGTCCGAATTAACGGGAAAGATATGGGTGTTATCTGGACTGCTCCCTATCAGTTAAATATTTCAGATGCCATTCATCCCGGGAATAACCTCGTTGAGATTGAAGTGGCAAATCTTTGGCCGAACAGACTGATTGGCGATGAACAATTCCCTGATGATGGAATTAAAGACAACAAATGGCCGGAATGGTTACAGAAAAATCAGCCCAGAACCTCAGGCAGATATACATTTACAACAGCAAGGTTTTATAAAAAGGATTCTCCATTGTTAAAATCCGGTTTGATTGGTCCGGTACGATTATTAAAATATTGATTGAATGAAGACTAAAGTAGGATTATTTGGAATTGGCCTCGATACTTATTGGGCGCAGTTCGACGGATTGCTCGACAATCTGAAAGCTTACCAGGAGCAAATAAAAACCAGAATCGCCGGGTTCGGGGTTGAAGTAATTGACGCCGGAATGGTTGATAACCCCGTGAGAGCGCGCGAAGCGGCCAATTTCATGAAATCGCAGGATGTGGAGCTCGTCTTTTTGTATGTTTCTACTTATGCGCTTTCATCAACTGTTTTACCTGTCGCTCAAAAGCTGAAAGTTCCGGTGGTGATATTGAATCTTCAACCAGTAGCAAATCTTGATTATGAAGCTTTTAATAAACTGGGTGACCGTGGAAAAATGACTGGTGTATGGCTCGAACATTGTCAGGCCTGCTCTGTCCCGGAAATTGCCAGTGTATTCAACCGCTCCGGAATTCAGTACGACTTTGTGACCGGATACCTTCAGGACGAAGAAGCTTGGCGCGAGATTGAAGCCTGGACCGAAGCTACCCGAGTAGCTGATGCCATACGGAACAACCGATTAGGTGTTTTGGGTCATTATTACGGTGGAATGCTTGATGTTTACACCGATCTGACCAAACAATCGGCGGTGTTCGGGACACACATCGAAATGCTCGAAATGTGCGAGTTAAAGAAATACCGTGATGAAGTTACAGATACCGACGTTCAGGTAAAAATTCAGGAATTTAATACTGCTTTTGATGTTGCGCCTGAATGTGAATCAGCAGAAATTGAGCGTGCAGCACGCACTTCGGTCGCTCTCGACAAGTTGGTAAAAAACCGCAATTTAGGTTCGATGGCTTACTATTATGAAGGAGAATCTGGTAATGATTATGAGAACATTGTGACATCAGTCATTGCCGGAAACACTTTATTGACAGGCAAAAACATTCCGATAGCCGGAGAATGTGAAGTGAAGAATGCGCAGGCGATGAAAATCATGGCTGAATTTGGAGCCGGAGGTTCGTTCTCAGAATTTTACCTGATGGATTTTAAGGATGACGTGGTGATGCTCGGTCATGATGGGCCAGCACACTCCGCCATTGCCGAAGGACGTGTGAAACTGGTTCCGCTGTCCATCTATCATGGAAAACCAGGAAAAGGTTTGTCTATACAGATGAGTGTAAAACATGGTCCGGTCACCTTGCTTTCAGTCGTCGAAGGCAAAGATGGCATTTTCCTGCTTGTTGCCGAAGGTGAATCCGTTGCCGGTCCCTTTCTTGAAATCGGAAACACCAATAGTCGTTACCGTTTTTCAATTGGAGCTAAACGATTCATGAATGAATGGTCGAAACAAGGACCAGCTCACCATTGTGCGATTGGTGTTGGTCATATCGCTGATAGAATTGAAAAACTGGGAAAGATATTAAACATCGAAGTTGTTCAGATCTGCTGACAATCATTAAATCAAATCAAACATGAAGAAAAATCATTTACGCTTAGGGATGGTCACAATTCTGTTGATCGTCGTCACTTTTGGATGCAGTACCAACATCAAGCCTGCTGTTGAAGGCATCAACTCCTATTCCGGGCTAAAAAAGCTATTTTCAGACCCTCCTTCCGAATACCGAAGTGCACCGTTATGGGATTGGAACGATAAGATCACCGAGCAGGGGATTGATTTTCACCTAAAAAAGTTCAAAGAAGGTGGAATTGGCGGTGTATTTATTCATCCGCGGCCGGGATTGATTACCGATTATCTTTCAGAAGACTGGAATCATCTTTTCGATTACACCGTTCGCAAAGGGAAAGAACTGGGAATGAAAGTGTGGATATATGATGAAAACTCTTATCCAAGCGGCTTTGCCGGTGGCCATGTTCCGGCTCAAATGCCCGAATCCTACATACATGGAACAGGTTTAAGTTGCGAACTTCAGGAAATTTTAAAACCTGACACGAGTAAATATGAGGTGATTCTAATGTTTGAAAACAATAAATTCTCCGACATCACTTCGGCAAAAGAAACCCACGCTGGTAAAAATGGGGTGTATTATCTCTTCAAAAAAACCTATGGATCAAAATCGTATTGGTATGGCAATTTCCCCTACGTTGATCTCCTTCAAAAAGGAGTGACTCAGAAATTTATGGAGATCACTATGAAGGGTTACGAAAAATATGACAAGGATGAATTTGGCAAAACTCTGATGGGCATTTTTACCGATGAGCCAAACTTAGAAGCGGCTATGGGTCCCAAAACTGCTTTCCGTTGGACGCCCGACTTATTTCCTGAATTTGAGAAACGGTGGGGTTACGATTTAAGAATAAACCTTCCATCGCTTGTGGATGAAGTTGGCAACTGGAAAAAAGTGAGACACGATTACTATGAAATGCTGCTCGAGATGTTTGTCGATCGTTGGGCAAAACCATGGAGCAAATATTGTGATGAAAACGGTTTGAAATGGACTGGACATTATTGGGAACATGGCTGGCCAAAACCAACCGATGGTTCCGACGAAGCCTCATTCTACATTTACCACCAACAACCCGGTGTCGACATGCTTGGAAATGAATATGTTTCTGGCGGATTAGGAGGACAGTTCGGAAATACACGTGCCATCAGGGAGTTACACAGCGCTGCCAACCAGGCTGGAAGAACACGCATGTTAAGCGAAACCTATGGTGGTGCAGGTTGGGAAATTACCTTTGCAAATTTCAAACGATTAGCTGACTGGCAGGGCGTTCTGGGGGTGAATTTTGTAAATCAGCACCTCTCCTATTACACAATCAAAGGAGTACGCAAATTCGATTATCCACCTTCATTTAGTTACCATGAACCGTGGTGGGATAGTTACAAATCAATGGGTGATTACCTGGGACGTATTTCGATGGCGATGTCTACGGGTCAACAAATCAATAAAACGCTAGTAATTCAGCCAAATACTACTTCATGGATGTATTTCTCACGAAGCGAAAAAAACGGGACACCCGATTCAATACAAAAAAGCTTTAAATCATTTGTTTACCGGTTGGAACGGAACCATTTTGAATATGATCTTGGCTCTGAAAATGTTTTAAAAGCGATCGGCTCAGTGAAAGATGGCAAATTGGTAGTGGGAAAACGAGCTTATGAACTGGTTGTTATTCCGGAATCAATGCAAAACATTGATAAAATTACCTTTACCCTTTTAAAAGAATATCTCCAGCAGGAAGGAAAAGTGTTAACATTTACAAATGAAATCCCCTACCTCGACGGGGCTGAGTCGGATGCAGTGAATGAATTGAAAAACAACTTCTCCGGCCAATGGACCGTCGCTAAAGGAACAGATGAACAGGTGGTTAAACAGTTGTTTTCGTTGAACGACTTTTCGCTTCAGGAGACGATACCCGTTTCAGGGGAATTGTATCATCAGCGTAGGATAACAGATGACGGTCAGTTACTTTTTGTTGTCAATACTGACACAACTAATAGCACCTGCGCAATTGTCAATGCCAAAGGGAAACAATTGATTAAAATGGATTTACTAACCGGAGAATGTTTCCAGTTACCCGCAATAGAAGATAAAGGGCAGCTAACCTTTGAGGTAAGGCTTCCACCTGTTGGGAGTGCCTTGTATTACATCACAACCAAAAAAATCGATGAGACCCCAACACCTTTAACGCCAATAAATGAGCAAACGTTAACAGGATTAGGGGGAATCAATATACATCCTGAAAATGAGAATGTTCTGGTACTCGATTATCTGGATATTAAATCTAAAAAGCTGAATCTTACTGAAACTTATTTTATGAAAGCAATGCGTCAGCTATTTGATAGTTCAGGATTTAAAATGGGAAATCCATGGCAGCATAAAATTCAGTACAAACAAGACTATCTTGCACTTGATACTTTTAAAGTAGGTTCAGGATTCGAAGTGAAATATCACTTTTCAATTTCAGAAAATGCTGATACGGAAACCATCAGTAATTTATCTGCGGTAGTGGAAAGACCTGAAATATGGGACGTTTTCATCAACGATAAAAAAGTAGAGAAGAGCGATAAATGGTGGATCGACCGCGAATTTTTCAAAATTCCAATTGGCGACAAGGTTCATAAAGGAATCAATACACTGACTTTGAAAGCTCCTAAAATGTCGGTTCATGCAGAATTGATGCCGGTTTACATTGTTGGAAATTTCATATTGAATCCGCTAAAACAGGGTTTCGAAATTTCAACAGGAACAATCTCAAAATTAGGATCATGGAAATCGATGGGTTATCCTTTTTATGCTCAAAAAGTGGCTTATTCCGAAAATTTTGAAGTAACGAAGGCAGACGCACAATTCAAAGTGAAGATGAATAAATGGAAAGGAATTATGGCCGAAGTCTTTGTAAATCAAAAGAAAGCAGGAATTATAGCCTATCCGCCATACGAATTGAATATCAGCCAATTTATCAATGACGGAAAAAATGAGGTATCGGTTAAAGTCGTTGGCAGCCTTAAAAATACGTTTGGCTATTTCTATAAAAACAACCATCGCTGGATCAACGGCCCGGGAGACTGGGATACTGCTCCTGACAAGCTTTCAGCTTATAAAGATTACTTTTTAATGGATTATGGATTGGAAGAACCTATCAGTCTGATCAGGATGAATTAAATCTACTTTAGCCAGTTAAAATAAAGAAGAGAGATTTCGCAACTCCGTTGCTTTTTCGATGAATATAAAGCATTTATTTACAAAGATATAGCAACTACGTTGCTAAGTTTAAGCTGCGTAACAGCAAAATCTTTGTAGAAAATGAATAAAATCTGAAAATCAAGCCACGGAGTGGCGAGATCTTTATAAAGCTTCCCACTTTTCAACATTCGAAATGCAGAGAATAAATAACCAGTCAAACGTGTTGTAAAACAAGCTAAACCAACTTATCAAGCCCGTTCTTTAATAAATGATTAAAGAGTGAACGGGAAGGCAAATCGAGATATGGATAAGTGACCTTCGAAAGATAAAGTCCCTGTGCATAAACAGGTACAATCGTTTTGGGGGTCACCTTTGTTTTGAGATATTGTTCGAAGTCGGCAACACTTAGTTCACCTTTACCAATTTCGAGCAATTTTCCGACGATGATCCGGATCATTCCTGCCAGAAACCGGTTTGATGAGATGTAAAACCTTAATCTTGAATGGTCTGCATTTGAAAACAACAGCGCCTTCGAAACATGACAGATCGTATGCTCATATTTTAAAGGCGATTTGCAAAAACAGCCATAGTCATCGTAATTTGTCAGTAAACCAACAGCTTCGTTCATTTTCTCCAGATCAGGATTTGTCAGTGGATAAAACGAACTCAAACCAATCAGATAGGGATCTTTCTGAATATGAATATAGTAATCGTAACTTCGTTGAATGGCATCGAACCGGGCATGTGGCAAACCCTCCATCGGTATAACATCATAAATAATGATATCGTGGGGCAGGCATTTATTCAACCGAAATTGCAAATCGAAATCCAATTCCTGGTCAATATCGAAATGAAAAAAGAACTGACTCGCATGTACCTGGGCATCTGTACGTCCGCAACCAACGATTGTGACAGTTTCTTTTAAAACCTGGCCAAGCGTTGTCTCAATAACTTGCTGAACACTAATAATTCCGGGAAGCTTCTGCCACCCGCGATAGTTATTTCCGTTATAAGCAATATGAAGAAAGTAGCGCAATACAATAAATCTTAAATTGAGAAATTACCTGTTGATACAAATATACTTCATTTCATAGACCACTACTTAAAAGTCGATGATTAGCGTTATTTTTGATATAAATATTTGTCTTATGAAATCAGTCAATCCATTTACAGGCGAAGTAATCAAAATCTATTCGGAATATACTTCCGAAGAAGTAACCTCAATCATCAGTCAGGTTGATAACGCTTTCCAGCAGTGGAAACTGACTGATTTTGAGCAACGGGCCAAATTGATGAAGAACCTTCAGGCACTGTTGATTGAAAGAAAAAATGAACTTGCCGGAATCATGGTCGCAGAAATGGGCAAAGTGCTCCGCGAAGCAATTGGAGAGATTGAAAAATGCGCTACAGTTTGCACTTTTTATGCTGATAAAGCAGAAAAATTTCTTAAAAATGAAGTGATTCAAACAGAAGCTTCTGAATCGTACATTACCTATCAACCCATTGGAACAGTTTTAGCGGTGATGCCATGGAATTTTCCTTACTGGCAGGTCTTCCGTTTTTTGGCACCGGCTTTAATGGCCGGAAATACAGGCGTTTTGAAACATGCTTCAAATGTACCGGGTTGTGCTTTGGCAATTGAGCAGCTTGTCCGAGATGCCGGTTTCCCGAAGAATGTATTCCGAACTTTGATGATTGGTTCAGCAAAGGTTAAGGCAGTAATCGAAAACCCGCTTATTAAAGCGGTAACACTCACCGGTAGTACTCCTGCCGGCAAGTCAGTCGCTTCAATAGCCGGCTCTGTGCTGAAAAAATCGGTTCTCGAACTCGGGGGAAGCGATCCATACCTGATTTTGGAAGATGCTGATATACTAAAGGCTGCAAGTTTATGTATGACCAGTCGGTTGATAAATGCCGGACAAAGTTGCATTGGTGCGAAGCGATTTATTGTGGCTGACAAAATATACGATGCTTTTGAAACTGAATTTGTGCGGTTAATGAGCGAGGCCACTTATGGTGATCCACTCGATCCTGCAACCAGGATTGGTCCTTTGGCAAGACCCGATTTACGCGACGAATTGCACCAACAAGTAGAAAACAGTCGCAAATTGGGAGCAACTTTATTGCTTGGAGGATTTATCCCTGAAGGGAAAACTGCATTTTATCCACCCACAGTGTTGGCAAATGTTGTTCCCGGAATGCCCGCCTATCACGAAGAGTTGTTTGGACCTGTGGCTGTTTTATTTCGGTTTAAGTCGGAAGAAGAAGCGATCAGGATTGCCAATGATACGGTATTTGGATTAGGCGCAGCTATTTTTACTGTCGATGAAAAGAAAGGTAAATTACTTGCCGAAAAGGGACTTCAAGCTGGTTGTGTGTATGTGAACGACTTTGTAAAATCAGATCCGCGGCTTCCGTTCGGCGGAATCAAAGAAAGCGGTTACGGACGCGAATTATCGGCCGTTGGCATCCGCGAGTTTATGAATATCAAGACAATCGTGGTCAAAGAGTAGCATCAAATCGTTTAAATCAATCATCAGATAGTGCAAGGCTACAATTAAAATTTCGCTTAATTTTGAACAGTAAAGCCATTTCAGGATTATTTTTGATTTTTCAAATAAACTAACTAATTAAATTAATGAATGTTAGTTATTTTACTTAAAATCAAACGCCACGAAGTGGCAACTTATTTTAGCCCAATGGCAAAGCGAAGCGACGCCTAGGGGAAACAAATGCAAATTTACAACAGCGCCCTGAAAGGGCAAGTTAGATGATAAGTAATCTGCCCTTTCAGGGCGCAGTTGTATTGTTTTCTTTTCAACCCAACGTGACACTGCGTTTGCGTTGGGCTGAAATAAGGTGGGCTTTCAGCCCGAAAATTCACTTTAAGCATAAAATCCGACATTTATTTTAAACTAACATAATATAGACAATGCGGTACCTTCTTCTTCTTTTTGTTTTCCTTGCTTTTCAAAGCCAAGGTCAGGAACAGGTTTTCCTGTTTTCCTACTTCACAGACAATGGTCAGGATGGTTTGCATCTGGCATACAGCAAGGATGGATTAAAATGGGAAGCGCTTAACAATGGAAAATCTTTGGTAACTCCCACTGTCGGGCAGGATAAGCTGATGCGCGATCCGTTTATTCTGCAAGGGAAAGATGGCATCTTCCACATGGTCTGGACCAGCAGTTGGAAAGAGCGCCAAATAGGGTATGCATCATCCAAAGATCTGATCAACTGGTCGGAACAAAAGGCAATCCCCGTAATGGCGCACGAACCTACCGCTAAAAACTGCTGGGCGCCAGAAATGGTTTACGATTCTCAGAACAAAAACTACATCATCTTTTGGGCCACCACAATTCCGGGACGACATTCTGATGTAGCATCATCCGAAAGTGAGAAAGGATTGAATCACAGAATGTATAGCACAACGACTTCTGATTTTAAAACCTTCAGTCCTACAAAACTATTCTTCAATCCCGATTTCAGTGTAATTGATGCCACAATTTTGCCGAAAGGAAACACATTCTACATGTTTCTCAAAAATGAAAATTCCAGCCCACCTGAGAAAAATATACGTCTCACGAAATCTGAACATGCGTCAGGCCCCTATCCTATCGAAGTTTCTGCACCTATAACCGGAAAATATTGGGCTGAAGGGCCAACTGCACTTGAAATTGGTGATTTTGTGTACGTCTATTTCGACAAATACCGAGATCATAAATATGGAGCGGTAAGGTCTAAAAGCATGAAAGACTGGGAAGATATCTCTGATAAAGTAACCTTTCCGGATGGTGTGCGGCATGGCACCGCTTTCAATATTTCAAACGAAATATTTAAGAATCTAATCCAATTAAAATGACCAGACTAAAGTACGTACTAATCTTATTGACTGTTCTTTTAACCTTCACTAATTGCTATCAAAATCCTGTTTCAGTTTCCGGTCTTAAATGTGATGGCCGGATTAATCCGCTTGGTATTGAAGCGATGACCCCCCGTTTAAGCTGGATAATCAATTCGAACGAAAGAGATACTCGTCAGTCAGCCTATCAGATACTTGTCGCTGATAGTCCTGAAAAGCTAAAAAAAGACATCGGTAATATCTGGGACTCGAAAGTTGTGAAATCAGATCGCTCGATTCAGGTAGCATATGACGGTTCAACTTTAAGTTCAGAGAAGAAGTATTATTGGAAGGTTAAAATCTATAATCAGGCGGAGAAAGCGTCTTCCTGGAGTGAACCTGCCATGTGGCAAATGGGACTTTTATCAGTAAACGACTGGGATAAAGCCTCCTGGATTGGCTTTGAAAATCTTCCAGATTCAATGAAAGTCGTTCCCGGAGTTCACGGAGATGGCGATAAACTTGGAAACAAAGCCGTCAAACGAAGCATTGTCCCAATCTTCAGAAAAGAGTTTTCCGTTGAAAAGAAAATCAAAAGTGCAACACTTTACATCAGCGGATTAGGTCATTACGAAGCGACCATTAACGGAGTAAAAGTCGGCCAAGGTTTTCTGGCACCTGGTTGGACAAATTACGATAAAGTCTGTCTTTACAATAGTTACGATGTTACTACGCAATTAAAAGTGGGTAAAAATGCCATAGGAGTAATCGTTGGAAACGGTTTTTATAATATCAACCGCGAACGGTACCGTAAGATTGTGATTGCATACGGATATCCCAAAATGATCAGTAAATTAAAGATCGAATATGCAGATGGTACCTCCGCAACAGTCGTATCTGGATCTGACTGGAAATGTTCACCTTCACCGATCATTTACTCAAGTATTTATGGTGGTGAAGATTATGATGCATCACTCGAACAAATAGGTTGGGATCAGCCTGGATTTGATGACTTAAAATGGAAGATGGCACTTCCGGTAACTGTTCCATCGGGAAAATTATCGGTTGAAACCGACTTTCCGGTTACGATCCGCGAAATTATCAAAGTGAAAAAAATAGAATTAACTGAACCCGGAAAATACCTCTACGATTTTGGTCAGAACTGTTCTGGAATCATAGAACTCAAAGTGAACGGGAAAAAGGGTTCCGTAATTAAGATGACACCTGGAGAGTTAATCACCAAGGACAAAAAAATCAACCAAAATGCTTCCGGAGGTCCATACTATTTTTCTTACACGCTCAAAGGAGAAGGTGTAGAAATTTGGAGACCTAAATTCACTTATTACGGATTCAGGTACGTTATGGTAGAAGGTGCTGCTCCGGATTCAATAAAACAAAATAATGAAATTCCTAAAATCATTGATCTTCAACTACTCCACACATCCAATTCCGCACCCAAAACCGGCGAATTCGAATGTTCAAACCAACTTTTCAACCAGATTTATACGCTGATTGACTGGGCAGTACGGAGCAATCTGCAAAGCGTCACCACCGACTGTCCCCATCGCGAAAAGCTTGGCTGGCTAGAACAAACCTATTTGATGGGAGCGTCAATGCATTATAACTATAACCTCTATCCGTTGTACAGAAAGGCCATTAGGGACATGATGGATGCGCAAACGACTGAAGGATTAATTCCAGATATTGCCCCTGAATATGTCCCATTTGAAGCTGGTTTCCGCGATTCACCCGAATGGGGAAGCGCCGGTGTAATCCTTCCATGGATGATCTGGCAGTGGTATGGTGATCAGTCTGTTGTTGAAGAAGCGATGCCGATGATGAAAAAATATGTTGCTTATCTTGGGACAAAATCGGAAAACCACATCCTCTCACACGGTTTGGGTGATTGGTTTGATTATGGTCCGAATACACCAGGTGAAGCTCAACTGACTCCAAAAGCATTGACTGCCACAGCGATCTATTATTACGATATTCTTTTGCTGTCGAAAATGATGGATCTAACGAATAATAAGGAAGATGCCGTAAAGATGACTGCTCTTGCCGATGAGGTAAAGACAGCTTTCAATACCAAATTTTTCAATAGTGAAACTAAAGTTTACGCTACCGGAAGTCAGACCGCAATGGCCATGCCGCTTTGTGTTGGCCTTGTAAACGAAAATGACCGAAAAGCGGTTTTTAAGAACATGGTCGATTCAATTTCTGTTTCAGGTAAGAAGCTTACGGCCGGCGATATCGGATTTCACTTCCTGGTGAAGGCGTTGGAGGAAGGCGGCGGTTCGCAGCTACTCTTCGATATGAACTTCCGGAACGATGTGCCAGGATATGGATTTCAACTGAAGAAAGGGGCAACTGCGTTAACAGAATCGTGGCCTGCACTTGAGGAAGTTTCAAATAACCATTTGATGCTCGGCCATATTATGGAGTGGTTTTACACGGGACTTGGCGGAATTAAACTGGAAGAAGGCAGTGTTGCATTCAAAAATATTATCATCCGGCCAGAAATTGTCGGCGATATTACGTGGGTAAAATCAAGTTATCACTCAGTCTATGGCCTGATCAGAAGTGACTGGAAAAAGGAGTTGAATGTATTGGAAATGAAGATAGAAATACCGGCAAATACAACCGCAACCATTTTCCTTCCAACAAACCAGGAAGGATCAGTAACAGAAAATGGTAAGAAAACAACCGTTTTAAAAACAGCAGAGGGCAACTGTTTTTGTAAGGTTGGATCGGGATGCTATGTTTTTAGAATGAGAAATTGACACGACAAAAATAAACAATAACAAATAAATAAATGATTTCATTTTTATTCATTTCCCTGTCTGCCTAAATATTTATCCGTGAAAATTCAAGACAACCTAATTCATTATTCTCTTCAAAATCTAGTATATCGTTTTGCTGATTTTTCAGAATATTGGCAAGATCATCTGTCCGAAGATTGCCGGTCCGAAACCATAAAATTTTTGGTGGAAATCCCTTTAAAAGAAAAATGTCATTAAAATCTGAATCCTGAGTGACAATAGTAAATTGATGAAGATTAGCATATTCCCATATTTCGGAATCTGAAGCATTTTTCAAACCTTCTAATTTTACATGGCTTGAATCTGAATAAGCTTCAGATATCTTTTTTAAAATCCGATATGAGATATTTTGATCAAAGAGCAATTTCATACAGCCACTTGATAAATGCTTCGTTCTCTGTCAGCTGCAAAACTTAACGCAGCATAAATATCTTCAGCCTGTAATTCAGGATACTCTTCAACAATTTCATTTGGCGACATTCCCAAAGACATCCATGAAAGAATATCGTAAACAGTAATCCTCATACCACGAATACATGGTTTTCCGCCTCTTTTTCCTGCCTGGATTGTGATAATCTTTCTGTAATCAATCATAATTAGAATTTTTAAATCATTATAAGTTAGTAAAAATAGTCAATAAATTGTTGTTTTACAATCGTCAAAAAACAATATTACGTTGATAAATTCATAATATACAAAAGTAGGTTACTGATTTAATATTGAATTTTTGCCCCTGCTATCTCATCAAAATAGTAGACCCCTTTGCCTGGTGCATCATTCTTTCCGCCAATATAAATGGCGGTTTCAATGATCGCTTCAGGTTTAAAAACCTTATTAACAGCTTGAGAATCGGCAGATTTTGTGTTGTGAACGAGACTAGAAAACGGAATATTAACCCAACGTGCCATTGTATCACCTTTTTCGGGTATGTATTTATATCCCCACAGATCGTGAATATTATTGCCGTCTTTGTCAGCGATGTTAAATTCAATCGTAAATTCCCGTCCCGAGCCGTCAGGCTTCAGCCAGAACTGAACGCCATTGCAACCGGACAGATCACATTTGGCAACACTGCAAACCGGACTGTAAAACAGATCATCCGATTTTTCGGTAACATACGCACATTTTAGACTATACTTTCCGGCTCCTTTGATCTTCGGTTCGAGACTGAAGATCATTTGCCCCCCGTGCCCGGGATGATACCATGCCTTTAAAAGTTCCTCGTTATTAATATAGGAATCAAAATTATCAACAACTTTTGTTGTCTTTGCTAAAGTTGTATTTATTGTTCCAACCTGTTTTACGGGTGTTGCGGTGTGGTTATTCTCATTCAGAATTTTCAGCTCGACTTTTCTGAAATCAATCGGAGTCCCTTCCGCCTGAAGCGCAATATAGCCATCTTCAAGTGATGTTCCGGAAGGAACCGGATAATTCTCCGGAAGTAACATACCTCCGATCTGTGGTTTTGTATAGGCCAGAACAGTATCACCATCAATGACATGATAAACCGATTTACCGCCATGAACGATGATATCCAGTGTCACCCATTCCCCATCGTAATAATTTTTTGAAGTCGAGCTGATGCAATGTTCTTCCGTAAATGCGCCATTGTAAAACACCGTAGTACCTGGCGTACAAATATTGGCCGTCAATTGCTTCAACTTTGGAGTACTTCCAAGGAGCTGTGCTTCGAGTGAAACCGGCCAGTTCTGCAGAATATCCTGGCTTTCGGCGGACTGCGAATGGATCATCACACCCGAATTCCGGTAGCAATAACCGGGAGCATCAGGCAGCAACTCACCCTGGAACCGATATTCGACCCGAAGAATATAAGAAGAGAGTTTATCTTTATAAAACAGGTGGCCGAATCGCCCGTTAAACCGGACAAACTTGCTGTAATCAACTTTTAAGATCCCGTTTTCAACGCGAAAGCCATCCAATGGATTTTCACCCACCTTGTAACCTGTAACTTTTGGAGTCCAGCCATCAAGGTTTTTCCCGTTAAAGATTGGAATCCATTTACCTTCCTTTTGTACCGGCTGTTTTACTTTAATCCCTGCATTCGTCTGTGAAAATGAAATCTGGATTGAAAAGAAGAACAATAAAATCAATGGCTCAATAAAATTTCGGTTCATGTTGTCTCGCTTTAGTTTTAATATCTTTCGCTATGGTCAAATCAGAATAAAGACAAATGTAAGAAATCAACGTGTCATCTGAAACGAGCATCGTAAAATACCACAAAAGGGGATGAAATGAGGTTCTGCGAGGCCAATAAACGCTTACGGGTTCAATGACAACAAACAAATGAACCATTCTGTCCGGGATGGAATTCTGCAATCCAAACTGTATTCTACCCCTATCAAATCCCTCATGGGATCTCTGTGCATTCTCCATTGTAACGGGTAAATTGCACGCCGATTCGTTTCAGCAGCCATTGTAACGCCAAAACTTGTCATTGTAACGGATAAACTTGTCATTGTAACGGGTAAATTGCACGCCGATTCGTTTCAGCAGCCATTGTAACGCCAAAACTTGTCATTGTAACGGATAAACTTGCCATTGTAATGGATAAACTTGCCATTGTAACGGCCAAATTGCTCGCCGATTCGTTTCAGCAGCCATTGTAACGCCAAAACTTGTCATTGTAACGGATAAACTTGCCATTGTAACGGCCAAATTGCTCGCCGATTCGTTTCAGCAGCCATTGTAACGCCAAAACTTGTCATTGTAACAGGTAAACTTACCATTGTAATGGATAAACTTGCCATTGTAACGGCCAAATTGCTCGCCGATTCGTTTCAGCAGCCATTGTAACGCCAAAACTTGTCATTGTAACGGGTAAACTTGCCATTGTAACGCGAAAACTTGTCATTGTAACTGAAAAAGCGGACCTCTTCTAAAATAGCCTGACAGGTTTATAGGAACCCGAATAGGACTCAAACACAGATTTTATTCCGGATATTAGTTGTATTAGTCACTACTTAATCTGAAAGGCTGCCGGACAAGAATATTTCTGTCATTGACATAGTTTGAAATATTTAATACTTTTTCATCAGAAAATGGTTTTTCAGATTGATTGAAAGGGAAACTGTGATTTGTTTTTTATACATTTACCTCTGTTAATCCAGCTAATACTTACCAAAAATGAATTCTGTAAATCTCAGATGTGTCTCACTTTTTGTGTGCTTAATCGTATTCGTTTTTTTGCAAACTGAAACCCTGACCGGGCAGGTTAAAGTATCTGAACAAATGTGGACCATGCCAACCTATAAAGTGAGTCCGCCCGATAAAAACCCGATGTTTTTCAAAGGTGAATCGTACCAGGGCGCTTCAAAAATAATCTATCCGTATGCGTTGAACGATATGATTTCCAACGAGAAAGAAGATCATGCATGGAAAGCAATCATTCTTGAAAACGAATACATTAAATTATGCGTAACTCCTGAGATTGGGGGCAAACTATACTATGGAACCGATAAAACCAACGGATATAACTTCATCTACAAAAACAATGTTGTCAAACCGTCCAATATTGGGATGACCGGAGCGTGGGTTTCGGGAGGTATTGAATGGTGTGTCATTCATCATCACAGGGCCTCAACAATGCTTCCTGTCGACTATGACATTGCCGAGAATAAAGATGGCATCAAAACCATCTGGATTGGCGAAACGGAGCCGCGTCACCGGATGCGCTGGACAATCGGAATTACCGCATTCCCCGGTAAATCATATTACATGACCGAGGTAAAGATCCACAACCCAACTCCAACTACCAATACCTTTTTATACTGGGCAAATGTGGCCGCTCATACCAACAAGGATTATCAGGTGATCTTTCCCCCAAGTGTGAACCAGGTGACTTATCATGCCAAGAACAGCTTCTCCAATTGGCCGGTTTCAACAGAAATATACAATGGCGAAGACTTTACAAAGGGCGTTGACCTAAGTTACTGGAAAAACTCCATCAACCAGAATTCGTACTTCGCCTATGATCTGAAAGAAGATTTCATGGGAGCTTATGATCATGGAAAAGAAACAGGTACGGTACATATTGGCGATCACAACGTGGTAAAAGGGGCCAAACTTTGGGAATGGGGTTCAGGAGAACGTGGCCAGGCGACGGAGGGTCGGCTGACTGAAAATGACGGTCCGTATGTGGAAATCATGGTCGGTGCATTTTCCGATAATCAGCCCGATTACAGCTGGATTAAACCATATGAAGTGAAATCATTTAAGCAATACTGGTATCCGGTAAAAGATATACAGGGATTCAAAAATGCGAACCTCAACGGTGCGGTAAATCTCGAAAAACGGGACGGTAACAACGTCTTCCTGGGATATTATTCGACTCAAAAAGTGAGCAAGGCAAAGATGATACTGAAAAGAAAAGATGTCGTCGTTTTTGAGAAAATTGTAGAAATCTCTCCGGAAACTGCTTTCACAACTTCAGTTAAAATTGACGGAACTTTCAGTTTGACAGATCTATCTACCGAAATGATCAATTTGGATAACAACGAAGTATTGGTTTCTTACCAGCCTGTTGAGAAAAAGACAGCCGGCAAACTTCCGGATGAGGTAAAGAGACCCGTTCCGGCAAAAGATATGCAAACAATTGAAGAATTGTACCTGGCAGGCAGCCGGATACTTCAGTTTTATAACCCGACATTGAATGCAATGGATTACTTCGGTGAAGCGTTAAAACGCGATCCAAATGATATCCGGACCAATGTTGCTGTCGGAAATATTCATCTCAAAAATGGTGAATACAACATCGCAAGAGGCTTCTTCGGAACGGCAATAAAAAGGCTGACAAAAGATTACACACGACCCTCAGATTGCGAACCATTGTATCTCCAGGGTTTAACACTCAAAGCGCTTGAACTATATGATGAAGCAGCTGACACACTTTACCGTGCAACCTGGGATTATGCGTGGCATTCAGCTGCTTATCTCGAATTGGCCAGGATATCCTGTTTAAAAGGTGACTTCCAAAAAGCGTTGGGTCAGGTAAATGAATCACTTTCAACAAATGCGGTAAATAACAGTGCAATAAATCTCAAGGCATCCATACAGCGAAAACTGGGTGATTTTAATGGAGCAGCTGTAACATTGGCCGGTATTTCCGAAAAAGATCCGCTTGACTTTCGGGCAGGAAATGAGATTTATCTTCTGGAAAAAGCAGCGGGTAATACCCCAAAAAGCGAGGAATTGCTTGTTGCCCTGAGTCGGAAAATGCGTGATTTTGATCAGAACTATCTTGAACTTGCCGTCGGATATCTGAATGACGGACTTAATACAGAATCTGAAGATGTCCTTCAACGTTTCAAAGGAAAGAATCAGATGATCAGTTACTATTTGGGATATCTTCAGGATAAAAAAGGGAATAAACCCGGGGCTGAAAAATACTTTAAGGAAGCATCTGCTCAATCGGTTGATTATGGATTTCCATTCCGGCTGGAAGATGTAAAAGTGCTGAATCTCGCAGCTCAATATAATCCAGGTGATGCGAAACCCTTTTATTACTTAGGGAATTTACTCTACGACAAGCAGCCGCAAAAAGCCATTGAAAATTGGGAGATTGCAGTAAAACTTGATCCTTCGCTGGCGATAGCATGGCGGAATTTGGGATGGGGATATTATCAGCATTCGCAGGATGTTCCAAAGGCGATCAGTGCTTATGAAAAAGCATTTGTCCTTAAAAAGGACGAACCGGTCTATTACGCCGAGCTGGATCCGCTATACGAACTAAGCAATGCGCCAATCGAAAAAAGAGCGCTGCTTTTTATGGGAAGTAATGAAATCGTCAGGCAGCGTGATGACGCTTTTGTTCGTGAGATCATGGTTTTGAATCTTGCCGGTGAGCCCGAAAAAGCAGTGGAGTATTTAAATAAAAGTATTTTCCATTTTCGCGAAGGGAGCTCAAGAGTTCGTGACATTACGGTCGATGCACACTTGTTGCTGGGTAAGAAATACCTGACGGAAAAGAAAAATGAACAGGCGCTGGAACAATTCCTCGCAGCAATTGAAACTCCGGAAAATTCAAAATCAAGAATGGGTGATGCACGGAGTCCACAGGTCAATTACTTTATTGGACTGGCTTATGAAGCTTTGGGAAACAAGGTAAAAGCCAGAAACTATTTTACGATGTCAATTGATCAATCTATTTAGGAATCGAACTATATATGCTACTATCAGGGCTTAAGCTATCTGAAACTTGGGAATAAGGCAAAAGCGGCCGAAAATTTCAATAAACTGATAGAAGAAGGGAATAACCGGTTGAAACAAGGATCTGAAATTGATTTCTTTGCAAAATTTGGGGAGAAGGAAGCTGTAAATATGCAACAATCAAATGCTCATTTGTTGATAGGTCTCGGATTCAAGGGACTTGAAGATCGCAATTTAGCGAACGAGAACTTAAAGAAAGCTGTCGAACAATCAGCCAGTAATTTGTGGGCAAATATTGAATTGAGGAATCAAAAATAATATTATCACCAAATAGAATTTATAACCATGAAAACTTTACTCTCGATTTGCTTTTTGCTTTCTGCATTAAGTACATTCTCTGCAGTAACAACCTGGAAAGCTCCCATTGGTTTCGCTTCCGATAAATATTACCAGGTTAAAGTAAATGGAACGATGGTTCAGGTCTTCGACACCCCGATTGCTTCATACGCAGTGTTTGATTTTCAGGGCGAAGCCAATGTAGAGGTAAATACTATGTATGATGTTCGCTGGGTGGATATTCGCCCGCTTCGGACGGGTTTACACGCTGAATACACAGGCGACAATTCGTTCAGTTTCAAATTGAATAAACCGGAAAATCTTAGTCTGGAGTTGAATGGCAGGATTAGACAGCAACCACTTTTCATTTTTGCCGGAAAACCCGAAATTAACCGCCCTTCGAAGTCGGATAAGAACGTAATTTGGTTTGAAGGTGGTAAACTATACAAAAATGTAAAACTTGAATTGAAAGATAATCAGACCGTATATATTGAAGGTGGAGCTGTGGTACAGGGATATATGTTTGCTAAAGGAAAAAAGAACATCAAAATCTGCGGACGGGGAATTCTGGATGGATCGTTCAATAAAGCCGATCCAGCCTGCGATAATCGATTTATCAGTTTGACAGATTGTGAGAATATTAAGATTGAAGATATTACATTACACAATGCCACTACATGGCAAATTGCCTTATACCATTGTAACAAGGCAGAAATTAACCGCGTACGCATTGTCAGCGAAAGTGGTAGCGACGATGGAATGGATATTTTTCGGTGCACCAATGTGGTTATCGATGGCGTTTTTGCCCATACCAAGGACGATTGCATTGCCATTAAATCAGGAGGCAAATACCCTGCCGATCATCCTACCGACAATATTCTGGTTAAAAACTGTGTGTTCTGGAACTCGATTTGGGGAAATGCGATAGAAATTGGTTTTGAATTGTATTCAAATGAAGTCCAGAATATTCATTTCGAAAACATCGACATTATTCATGTGGAAGATGGCGCTACGATGAGCATCCACAATGCAGGTCAGTCGCATGTTCATGATGTGGTTTTCGAGAATATCCGCGTTGAAGACAGCCGGCAAAAACTTTTTGATGTGGCAATTTTCTTTTCGCAATGGGGACCTGATGGCATTCGTGATCCAGAGTTTATTAAGAAGAACTACCTGCATGGTGCCTGGGATGGTGTACAAAAAATTCCTGAAGGTAAAGAAGCCTATCACAACAAGTTTCGTGGAGAGATCAGCAATATTGTATTCAAAGATATTCAGGTTGTGGGCGGATTACTTCCTTTCTCTGTATTTCATGGTTTCAGTAAGGAAAAGTATGTTTCCGGAATTAAAATTGAGAACCTTACCTATATGGGAAAAAAGCTGACAAACACCGAAAGTGCGAAAATCAGGAAGCAAAACACTAAAAATCTGATTATAAAATAAGTATAGAATGATCCTGAAGATAAAATGGCAATCATATCTTAATTGAATAAAGAAAAACAAGCGGCTAAATGTTCAGGATAAACAGGATGTTTTTACAGTATTATTTAAATTGAATGCGATTTTATTAATAAACAAAGCCTCAAAAATTAAACAATTTGAGGCTTTGTAATATCTCACGGCAATAATAACTAACCGAAAATAAATCAGCCATTTAAAATTTGTGTGGTCGGCCTATTTATTAGAATGCAATGCTACTTTATTTCCTTCTGTATCAGTAAAGAAAGCCATATAACCAATTTCTTCATTGATTAACGTTTTAGGCATTACTACTTTACCCCCGGCTTCCACAATTTTACCCAGAGGCAATGCAAGATCGGGATTTCCATTCAGATAAATTACTGCCCCGTCTGCGCTTGGTTTATACATTTCGTGCTGTACCAATCCTCCCCCAACATTCGCTGACATATTTTCAGTCGGGAAAAAAGCCATAAGCATTCCATTCATGTCCATCTGTTGCATTTCTATATCGAAAACCGTGTCATAGAATTTTTTAGCCCTGGCGATATCATCTACCGCAATTTCAAACCAGTTTAATGCATTTTCTGTTGATTTCATCTCATTAAATTTTAAAGGATTAAACAAAAATCTATTGAACAATGAGCATTTTACGAAATCGAGTAAAAAATAGTTACAAATCAATTCGATTTTACGGCATATTTATTTTTTGGCTCGGTCAGTGTTTAAAGAATAAGCTAGCAACTAGACATACTGAATTGGATATAAAAAAGGTGAATTGTTGATTTACTCAACACGTGTATATTTTCTATACACTACATGTATATTATTGATTTGCTTATTTTTAAACATATTTTTATTAAATAGTGTTGATTTATTCATCACTTCCATTGTATATTTACTAAACACGACCAATCGCATATCGCTGATATAATGCTTGTTATATCTTGCTTTTACCCTTGGCATCATAATTGAATACCCCATTATATCATTAAAAAAAGGGAAATCATGAAAACCAGGATCTGTTTATTAATTGGAATAATACTACTAAATTGCAGTATTTCAGACAGTAAAGAAGTAACGTCCGGAAACACTCCGACTCAGCAAGGATCATTAGATGTATTTACTTCTCCGGATCTTTATAATCTGACGATGACGTGGGTAAACGAATATGGCAGTTTAAATCCAAATTTGAAAATCAACGTGGTCAAATCTAATAATAATGAGATCACTGACAGGTTGAATACCAGAGAAGGAATAGGTTTTATTGCGGATGATGCGTATGATGCCTTGAACAATCAATCCGTATGGAACATGGTTGTGGGCCGCGATGTGATTGTACCAATAATGAATGCAGCAAATCCATTCCGGGATAAAATTTATCAAGAAGGCATTACTGTTGAAAAGTTGGCCCGAATTCTTGAAAACCCTGAAAAACAAAATTGGGGAATGCTGCTGAATAATATTCAAAATAATCCGGAGATTCCATTCCATTACTATGTTATAAATGATCCTTCCATTCGGTCAGGGGTTGCAAATTTTCTGAAAACAAATCAACCTAACACAAATGGAATTAAAATAACCAGCGGACAAGAAATGATTTCTGCGATACAAAAAGACCCGAATGCTTTTGGCTTTTGCAGACTGGTTCAAATAATGGATCCTAAAAATCAAAATTTAGCAGAGAATATTAAGTTGGTACCTATAGATAAAAACAGTAATGGGAAAATTGACTATATGGAAAACATATACGATAATTTGCAAGCCTTTTCAAGAGGAGTTTGGATCGGAAAATATCCTAATGCATTATCCGGCAATATATATTCAATATCTTCTCAAAAACCAAAAAAAGCAACTGAACTGGCATTTCTTAGCTGGGTACTCACAGAGGGACAGAATTTTCTAAACACAAATGGTTATAGTAACCTCGCATCCAGCGAAATAAAATCACAATTAGATAAGATCAATGAACCAGTTGTTTATACGGTCGCCCCAACGAATGAAGTCAATGCACTTCTAAAAATGATATTGACCGTTCTATTTGTTTTCGTAGTAATCGGTTTTGTATTTGACATGGTAACCCGGCGGATCCGAAATAAAGAAGGAATCGTTAAGGATGCCAATTCTCGAATGTCCACAGTATTTGACGAGAATTCTGTAATCATCCCCAAAGGAATCTATTTTGATAAAACTCACACCTGGGCCTTTATGAAAAAAGATGGCACTGTGAAAATTGGTATTGACGATTTCCTGCTTCATATTACCGGACCAGTTACACGAATTGAGATGAAAAATGCCGGTGAAAAGATTAAGAAAGGTGACCAACTTTTCTCCATCATCCAAAAAGGAAAACAGTTGAACATCTATGCACCTATTTCCGGAACGATCAAAACTCAAAATAAAATCCTGACTACCAATTCATCGCTTCTTAATTCCGCTCCTTATGAAGAAGGCTGGATATATACCATTGAACCAACAAATTGGCTACTTGAAATCCAGTATCTAACCATGGCAGATAAATACAAAAGCTGGTTAACAGATGAATTTTCGAGACTAAAAGATTTTTTTGCGGCAGTATTAAAGACCAATAATACTGAATATGCGCTTATTACATTACAGGATGGAGGAGCATTTAAAGATAACGTTCTGGCCGATTTCGGACCTGAAATATGGGAAGATTTTCAAACAAAATTTATTGATAATAACCAAATAGTTAATTTTTATAAGTTTTTAACCTAATAAATTTTGAAATTATGGGCATTCAACGAAGAGGTT
>JBBRZE010000026.1:0-56734 GCA_038236995.1 Bacteroidales bacterium
AAGGAAGAAACTCCTGCCGCAGCAAAAGCAGCATTCGCAGCAAAATATCCGACAGCAGAAAAAGTGAAATGGGGTGTCGAAAAGCCAGGTGAATTTGAGGTTGAATTTACGCTGAACAAAATTGCGACATCTGCCTTGTATGATGCTACCGGAAAGCTTCTCGAAACCGAGGGCGAAATGAAAGAATCACAACTTCCACAAGCTGTAAAAACCACAATTTCAAAAGATTTTGCAGGTTACAAACTCGATGAAATAGAGATTTCTACAGATGCAAAAGGAGCCATAACCTACGAAATGGAGGCAGTCAAAGGAAAAAGTAAACTAGAGATCAGTTTTGATGAAAACGGAAAGCTACTTTCAAAGGAACCTTTGAAGGAAGATTAGAAATAATCTGTGTGCTATTAGTCTTAAAATAATTTCAAGTTATGATTGATAGGCATCCCAAAATTCGGGGTGCTTTTTTTGATTATAAGTGCGCGACCCTTTTGGTCAAAGTCATAGCCTGGCAGCATAGATGAACCTGTCTTTTAGAATTTTGGCTAAAGCCAATAGGGTATTGATTTTTCAATTCCTCCAGCTAAAGCTGAAGGCAATTGATGGATGCCATCAAAATGAATTGCAATTGACTTTTTGAATTGCCATTGGCTTCAGCCAGTGGAAAAAAAAAGAGATTACAGATTGGCTTTAGCCAAATCATTTTGTTGCACAGGCAAAATTTATTAAAGATTTCCCTAATTTAACCGCTGCTACCATAGGGGATTACACAAAGTTCATAAAGGACTACGAATTCAAATAAACTCGAACCTAACTCTTATGATTTTTATACAACAGCCTTAACATCGAAGGATATACAATCAGCAACAATGGCAATGCAATGATAAAACCTCCGATTACTGCAATTGCCAATGGCTGATGCAACTGGGCACCGGTTCCAATGCCGAGCGCAATGGGAGAGAGGGCAATAATTGCGCCCAAAGCGGTCATCAGTTTAGGCCGTAGTCGCGTAGAGATCGCATAAACGATCGCACCATCCGGATTGGATGTTTTGAGTGTCTGCTGGAATTGCAGAAATGTAAAGATCGCATTCTCACCGATGATCCCGATAATCATGATAATCCCGGTATAACTTCCCACGTTTAGCGGAGTAGTTGTAATGTAGAGGGCAATCAGGCTTCCGGATATTCCGAGTGCTGAAAGAAATACAATCAACAACGCAATCTTAAACTCTTTGAACAGGAACAGCATCACCGCAAAAACAAGCAGGATGGCCGTGATCAGTATCATCATCAATTCGCTAAACGATTTTTGCTGCTCTTCGTAAGCACCGCCATACGTGATATGATATCCCTGTGGAAGATTAACTTTCGATTCAATTTCACGCTTTAAATCGGTCATTACACTGCCCAGATCACGGTTATCGAGCCGCGCAGTAACAGGAATCATCGTCTGCAAATTCTCCCGCTCGATCTCTGCACTTCCGGCGTCGACCGTAATATGGGCCAATGTCGAAAGCGGCTGGAGTTTGCCACTTGGCAGAAAGATATATCCATCTTTGATCTTTTCAAGCGAGGTATTTGCCGCATCGGGATACAACATTCGAACTGTTGTCAATTGCTCTTTCTCATAAATATTCCCAACTGTTACCCCTTCAAGTTGCGTTTGCAGCTGATTCTGGAAATCGGCGGGTGTGATACCGAAAAGTGCAAGGTTTTTATAATCCGGTTCGATATTGATAGAGGGTCCGGCAATCGTAATCCCATCGAAAACATCGGCGGTTCCTTTTACATTTTCTGTTATGCCGGCAACCTGTCGCACAAGGTTTTGCAATTCCTTCACATTATCGCCGTAGATCTTAATCTCGATGGGTTGTGTCGAACTCATCAGGTCGCCCAGCATATCGCCGATCACCTGTCCGAAGTCGATCTTTAGCGCAGGTTGTGATGATTCAACCTTTGCCCTTATTTCATCAATCACCTCATTGGTAGATCGCTTCCGATCCTTCTTCAGCTGAATCAGGTAATCACCATAGTTGGGTTCAGTAATAAAGAATCCCATTTGGGCTCCGGTTCTGCGCGAATACGACTCAATTTCGGGTATTGCCGGAAGAATCTTCTCTACTTCACGTAGCATCCGGTCGGTTTCCTGCAACGAAGTCCCCGGAGGCGAGGTATAATCAAGTACAATACTCCCTTCGTCCATTTCTGGCAGAAAACCGGTCTCTAACCTGCCGGAAATAAACAGGATCGAGAAGAGAAGAAATCCGATAAATAAGATGCTGATGAATGGTCGAAGAATAAAGAAAGAGATCCACTTTCCACTTGTGCGATGTGCTTCGGAATGTTGCTTTGCAACGGTATTCGTTTTCCCGGAGAAAAGGAGATAGATGACAGGCAACCCGATCCATGTTACTAAAAATGAACAGATCAGCGTAATCATTATCGTATTGGTTAGGATCTTGAAATAGGCCCCGGCCACACCGCTTAAGATTACAAATGGCAGAAAAATCACGATCGTACTTATTGAAGAACCTACCATAGCCGGTAACAGGAAGCCTACAGAACCACTGAGCAACTCTTTTGTAGGCTTTTCGGGGAACTCTTCATGGGTTCGGTGAATCTGTTCCACCACCACGATCGCATCGTCAATAATCAACCCGATGCTTGCCGCAATTGCCCCAAGTGTCATGATATTGAAGTTGTATCCAACCAGATGCATTACAATCAAGGTAAATGACAATGTGATCGGTATCGTGATCAGAATAACAGCGCTCGATTTAAATGAACGCAGAAAAACAAATGCAACAAGAATAGCCAGTAGCAAACCAATCCAAAGACTATCGCTTACACTTTTGATGGAATCGTTTACAAAATCGGACTGCACATAATAGGGGGTAAGTTTGACGCCTTTTGGCAGTATCCGGTTGTTTAGTTCATCAATTTTCTGTGTGACTCCACTTGTTACATCAATTAGATTGGCATTTGGCTGTTTGACGACTGCCATCAGAACAGCGCTTTTCCCGTTGGCGTTTACCCTTATATATTGTGTCTGTTCTGCTACTTTTAATATTGCAATATCTTTGAGTTGTAGCACCCTTTTGCCATTGTTACTGACGACAAGGTTCTCAAGTTGTTCGAGATTTTCGACATTCGCATCGGTTACGGTGAGGTACAGCCGGTTATAATCCGTAAGATAACCATTACTGCTGATAAAATTGGTCTGACTTAAAGCAGTTGAGACCATTGCTGGCGTGATACTCAGTGCAGCCATCTTTTGCTGAAGCAGTTCGATATGATATTCTTTTGTTTTACCTCCGATTACCCAAACTTCTGCAACCCCTTTTGCCTGCGAAAGGTAAGGTTTAATCGTGTAGTTGGCAATCTGATTGAGTTCAATATTACTTCTTCCCGGTCCTTCGATCACATAACCAATTACCGGCAGAATGGATGGATTCATCTTCTCAATACTCAACGTGGTTCCCAGAGGAAGTTCACCTTTGATCTGATTAATGGAAGATTCAATCTGCTGCTTACTTAAATCGATATCGGCATTCCACTCTATAAATGCAGATATTTCGCAATTGCCACGGCTGGTGATGCTACGAACCGTTTTCAGGTTAGGAACCCTTTTAATGGCATTCTCAAGCGGCTTTGTTACCGTTACCATCATTTTCCCAACAGGTTGCAGTCCGTTGTCGGCAATGATTTTTATCTTGGGAAAAGTCACCTCCGGGAAAAGTGACGACTGCATTTTCGAATAGGTATAAAGACCGGCAGCCAAGATGATCACAAGTATTACAGCAACCGGATTCTTATGCGAAACAAAAAAATTTCTCATCGAGTTCAGGGTTGAATGATGTTTACAAAAGCGGTATCCGACAAACCGTAATTTCCGGTATTAATCAGCTGGTCATGTTGCGTAAAAACAGGGGAAAGTATCTCAATTTTGTTACCGGCAGTAATTCCCGTTTTGATAGCAACCTTTACAGCTGTTGTATCATTGATCAGTTTCATCACCCAGAATTTTTCCATTGTCTCATCAGAAAGCACACATGACTTGTCAATTACCTGTGTATTCTCTTTCGAACTTTTGCTAATCTGAACCATAACAGAAAGATTTTCAGGAAGAATGGCAGAAGTAATGGGTTTCACAATATAGCTTTGCGTCTGGGATACGGGATCAACAGTTGAAAGCTTTCCGGAGATCGTTCCGTAAAAGATTGTAGAATCGGGGAGGAGGATGGAACAATTTCTGCCTGGCGTTGCATATTTGTTCTGTTCGAACGGAACGTTAAGCAGGAAAACAAAGCTGCTTTGTACGCCAATTACGCAAAGTTGCTCTCCGTCGCTCACGTAATCATTCGTCTGTTTGGTCGCTTCAATTACGACACCGGAGGTTGGTGCAATAATCGTGAGTTTTCCGGTAAAAGTAAACGACGTATCTTTGGCTGCATATTTACTCAGCGCTTCGCCTTCCTTTGTTTTAATTGAATACAACGGTTTTCCAGCCTGAACGAACTCTCCCTGAATAACAAACGACCTTTCGATATAACCGTTGATGTTTGATTTCACCATATTTTTCCGCTGATATTGAGAGACTGCATTAAAACTAATTGTCTCGTTAATGGCCGTATTTTCAATAGCAGTGACCGTGACCGGAGTCGAAACTTTAGGAGTCTCCTCCGTTTTAGCCGGTGAACCGCTATTACAACTGATCAGATTTAGAAGTAAGGCGAAAGCCAATATTGTTCGGAAGTTGCTCATTTGAGGTAATTCAATTGGTTAATAATCTGCAACCGGTTCATTTCTGTAACCAGAAAAGTATTTTTTGTTGCGGTATAATTATTTAAAACAGTGAGATAGTCAAGAAACCGGACCAGCCCTTTCTCGAGTTCAATCTGATACAAATCAAGCAGCTTTTCCTGCTCTGACAATTGATTGCTGATTTCAACAATCAGGTTTTCAGTCAATTTAAGCTGATTCGTTAGCTGTTCGAATTGAAGTTTGTATTGCGATGAGTAATACTTTTTATAATAGATCCGTGTATTCTCGGCCAGGTTAATCTTATCGTATTGCAATTTGCGCTGCTTTCCGTCGTATATCGGAATCGAGAAGTTGACGCCGAAACTTCCTCCGAAATTGTGAGGGATATTTTCAGGAGCGACCGAATTAAATCCAGCATCTGCAAAAGCGCTTATCCGTGGCCTGTAATTCAGATCGATGATTTGCTTGTTGTTCGTATTTTTCAGGCTGTCGATCCTAAATTGAGCAAACATTGGGGAACTTTCATAACCTGGATCGTTCTGAACATTGATTTCAGGTTTTATCAGATTTATCTCCTGCTGATCAGTGACGCCACAAATAAAATTAAGTACAGCAAAATCGTTTTTCAATTGAATAAAAGACTGAGAGATGGCGATCTTTTGTGCGGTGGTCAAAACCTGCAGATTCAAATAATCAGTTATCAGGTAAACACCTTTATCAACCAGCACTTTCACCGTCTTCTGTTCATTTGTGAGCCGGGCCAGAACAGACTGGTTAAATTGGTACTGCATAAAATCGGCATAAGCAGTAAGATACTGAGCTGTAATGCTTTTTTTCAGATCAATAACGGTTATTTTGGCATTTACTTTCAACGTCTGATTCAATAAGTCGATGCTTTGTAATTGACCGTTGATGTGTTTTTTATTGAATAACGATTGGCTAACATTTACAAGGGCCGAATAATTGCCACCATTCGTGATGGCATCATCGTATCCCCATCCTGAGCCGGTAGGAGGATACAGAACCTGAGATACCTGATTGATTTGTGGTTTAAAGCTAGCTAAAATTAGTAAGCTATCGAGCCGGCCGGCAAATAACTGGTTGTTGTAATCGTAGAGTAAAGGGCTGTTTTTAAGCGCCGAATTAATGTAAATGTCAAGCGATTGGGCTTGTATTTTGCCGAAAACAAAGGCAACCAAAATAAAAGCACTCAAAATGTTTTTTATCATAGCTAGTTTGCCGAAGTAATTGAGTAGATTAATACCATGGTAAAGATAGGAATATATCAATATCGATAAAAATATGCATACAGTCTTTTTAACTTTCTAACAAATAAAATTCTTCAAAAATAATTTTCAATATTGGATATATTTAGGATTATATATTTTGTAGATTTGGGTACTCAATTTAAAATCAAAACTTTCATTACCATGAAAAAACTACTCGCACTTGTTTTTTTAACCTCATGGGCATTACTTGGATTTGCTCAGAATGGGGATTCTCTTACGATTGAACGTAATAATGTGGTAAAGTTTTTACCTGCAAATATCCCTTTTCAATCGATCTCCTTTGAATATGAACGGATGATAAATGCTAAAAATTCTGTAACGCTGGGAATTGGTCTGCCAAATCAAAAGTCATTGATTGGTAAATATGGCATTGATGCCAATTCTGACCTAAAGGCAGCTGAAGTAGGAACAATGCATCTTAGAGCTGCGTTCCGCCATTATACCGGAAAAGGAATGCTACCAAAAGGTTTTTATATAGAACCCTATCTGAAGTATCAGAAGATCACCGGTACTGCCAATATCTCTGGCGTAGATGACCAGTCGGGCCAAACTTACAAAGGGGCCTTTGATCTGAATCTGAATACAATGAATTTGGGATTTCAATTAGGTACACAATTCCTGATCGCAAAGAGGGTTACGCTGGATCTCTACTTTTTAGGATTGGAAGCTGGTTTTCTGAGTGGAAATGTGAATGCTGTTTCTGATCAGCTTTCGGATGCAAATAATGTTAAAGATGATCTCGATAAAGCAATTGCCGATTTACCTTCGTTTATAGGCGATAAAATAACCGTAACACAATCAGGCAATAAGGTGAATGCCAAGGCAAGCAGCATCCCTTATCCATGGATTCGCGGCGGGTTTAGCATTGGGATTGCTTTTTAATTTTTAGACTTGTGCTTCACCAGTAGTCGCAGCGACTGATCGTAGGTGATGTATTTCCACATCCAGTTAAGTAATACAAATAGTTTGTTTTTCACCCCCACAATTGACAAAAGGTGGACGACAGACCAAAGCAGCCAGGCAAAATATCCTTTAAACTTTGCAAATGGCAAATCAGCAACCGCAAGATGACGGCCAACAGTTGCCATTGAACCTTTATCGATGTAATGAAATGGTTTAAGTGGTTTATTCCTGTTCAATTGAATTATATTATTGGCGACAGAATTAGCCTGTTGAAGTGCTACTTGTGCGACCTGAGGATGCCCGTTGGGATGCGTGGAATCGATCATGATTGAATTATCACCCAATGCGAATATATTCTGGTGACCGACAACCTGATTGAATGCATTTACAAGCAGGCGATTATTCCGTCCGTAAGATGTTTCTGCAATTCCATCGATTCTGGAAGAGGTGATTCCTGCAGCCCAGATCACCGTTTTGACATCAACGGTCACGCCATCAGGCAATGTAAGCGTACGGCCATCATAATCCTTTACTGCAGTATTTGTATGCACTTCAACACCTAATCTTTGGAGATATTGATTGGCAACTCTCGAGGAGGTTTCTGACATTCCTGCAAGAAGTCGGGGAGAGGCCTCATAAAGCATGATCTTCATATTACTCATATCAAGCTCGGGGTAGTCTTTCGGCAAAACATACGTTTTCATTTCCGCCATTGCACCCGCCAACTCAACACCCGTTGGTCCTCCGCCTATAATTGCCACATTCAGATATGATTTAACATCTTTCTTGTGACTCTTATTCAACGCTTTTTCGAAATTCATCAGCGTTTGATTCCGGATGTAAAGTGCATCTGGGGCAGACTTCATCTGTAGCGTATATTTTTCAATCTTCTCCTGGTTAAAGAAATTGGTCTTCGCCCCGGTTGCCAATATAAGATAGTCGTATTTTAATTGTCCGATATCGGTTGACACTTCATTTTTCTCGGGATCAATCGCTTCCAATCGGGCCATGCGATAATGAATACCGGTTTTCTGGAAGACTTTACGGAGCGGAAACGAGATGGCACTGGGTTCAAGCGCCGACATTGCTACCTGGTAAAGCAATGGCTGAAAGAGGTGGTAATTGTTTTTATCGAGCAGGACAATCTGAAATTTCTTTTTTTGAAGTTTTAGTGCAAGTTTCAATCCACCAAATCCACCACCGACAATAACAATCCGTTTATCTGTCGTATCCGGAATATTTAAAAGATAATTTTGTACCGACATTTCTATTTTTCTTAGTCTGAAAATATAACGCCAAAATCATTTTTATGTTGTAAGGAACGTGTTAAATAAAAGTTATATAATGGAATCCGGAAAATATGGGCTTGAACCTATTGAGGAATCAAGTGGAATATTGTCACAGAGCATAAAAGCTCTTAATCACCATTTCTGCTTCAGGATGATCATTCGGATCAATCTTGTCGAGTTGAAGAAGCCATAAGTTAATGTTAATCTTCCCGTTTAAATCTCTCTGGACTAATTTCTCATTTAAAAAAGAGATTGTGATTACAATATCGGATCAATGATCCCTTCCTCGTTCTGAATGGAAACCATCACAGATAATAGTCATAAATTAAACAACCCGCACAATATTTTGTTGTGCGGGTTGTCTTAATTGAATTTCAATAGGTTAAAGCTATTCAGGAACACAATTGATCACTTGGATATCCATTAACATACCTGAGCATCGCCCTTTAAAAGTACCAGTCGATCCTTTTATATATTGGCTGAGTTTTGTTGAACTGTTTACAACATCAGCGCTGTCGACCGTGCAACTGACCCCTTCCATTTCATCTTCCAGACTAAATACCATGCTGTGGTTATCCAAAGTCCGGATACTTTTAATTTCACCTTTCACTGTAATTGTCTGATCTAGGTATTTTTTAGTTGCTACAGCCTCATCACTTTTGAAATCGGAAATCAATTGTTTGGCTTCCAATGTGTAAACTGCATCTTCTTTGGATATATTCCGGCGTGGCATATTGAAAACGTAATAAACGCCGGCAGATCCAATAACTATTCCAACCAAGAAAATCCAAAGAATAATACGGAAAGTTTTAAGCTTCTTAGCCATGATTTTGATTATTGTTGGTAAGGTGCATAAACGGCATCAATCTTAATTGTAACCTCTTTGGCAATTTTATCTCTTACCGCCGAAGGTATTGAGATCTTAAAATCTTCGGGAGTAACTTTTAATTCAGCAGTTGCAGTAACCTTAGACTTTCCGGGTGTAATCGTTGCCTTTAAGGTTACCTCTTTCGTTGCGCCGTGCATCGTAAGTTCACCTTTGACATCTACTACAACCGGTTTTTCGCTTTTCCAGTCAATAGGCGAAACGATTTTCCCTGTAAACTTTGCTTTTGGAAATTTCGCTGATTCCATATAATTCTCGTTGAAATGTTCTTCCATTAAAGCCCTGCGGAACTTAAATGAGGTTGTCAGCACCGAAAAAGCAACTTCGTTTTTTTCAATATCAATGAAAGTTGTTGCCTGATTCGATTCGGCAATAATATCTTCAAGCGAGGTAGAAGAGTTGAAGTTGATTTTAGCGTCTTTCGTGAAAAAGCGATTTTGTGCTCCGGCATTAAAGAACACCAATGCAAAAGTAAATAATAACAGTAACTTATTCATATTGATGTTTTTATTATTTATTAAATGAAAAGACCCTTGATATATTGAATCCAAGATGTATTCCTGCATCGGTCCAGCTTCCGGTTGTTTTACCGATAAATCCACCTTCACGCATACTTTGAGAATTCGTTAACATGATCTGAAAAACATGTCCTCCTGTTTCAATATCAATACCAACAGATAACGGGTTGTAATAGGTTACCGGGAGGGAACTGGAATTTTGCCTGTAAACGTAGTAGTACTCGAAGTTTAGAGCAATGCGTTTGGACAATTTATACCGACCTCCGATTCCACATGCGAACAGATCATTTCTATCCAATTCTGTCGGTACAAGATTCCGGTGAATATAAGTTGGTGTTAATTGGACAGATATGCTCTCATTTATCTTGCGAGCAATCAGAATTTGCTGAATAAAAGACATTCTCGAAGCGAAATCAACGTATTTTTCCGGAATTGGCTTCAACGAAATGACCTCGATACTTGATAAATAAGAGAGTTGAATTGGCATGTTCTTTACGCCGGAGCTTTGCCTTAGTAGGGAGACTTTTCCAAATCCATCGAATGTTTTTTCGTAGGTACTGCGACCTATTCCAACTTCAAGCCAATCAGTCAGACCATATTCCAAAGCCAAATGAATTGTACCCTGATCGAGCCCCCAGAGATTGTAGGAACCTTCATTTAGCTGTCCAAAGCGGTGTGAAACCCTGAATTCAAGTTGATTTTTTTTCATCCGTTCAACGGAATGGCCATTTACAATTCGCGTCGATTTGAAGGTTGCCGTAGCATAGGTTGTCTCAGGTTTTAACTCCTTATCGAGCAGGGCGTCCAGATCCTGGCTTTTTACCTGGATTGAACAAAGAACAATAATAGCAAAAATGAATGTTGAATATAAGCATGTTTTTTTCATATAATTAATCATTTAAGGTGCCTTTTGTAATCCATGTATTAATAATCAGGATATTACAATCACTAATTTTTCCGCCCCCTTTAGGCATAGCTATATACCCTGACCTATGTTCAACCGAACCTATTAGTTTACCATTCATAACACTGGTTTTTACATCAGCGTAGTCCTGAAGCCTAATACCTCCGCCCTCAGCAGTTGCTGCAGCGTTCGAATGACACGTTAAACAATTGGATTGCAGAATTGGTTTAATTTCGGTACTAAATTTTGTAACAGTAATATCACATACTGTATTTGGTGTACCATATAAAGCTTCCTCACTGTCGTAATAACAAGCTGACAGGACGAAAAACACGAGTGGTAAAAATAATTTCTTCATATTTTTAAGTTAATTCTAATTGCAAGTTGTTTGAACAGCACCTTGATCAATCCAGACCCTGATTAAGATTCTTTCCTTTTCTGTCAAAGCTCCTGAAGGAGGCATTAACTGTATAAACTCTTTTCCTGTAATCGCTTTATAAGCAATGCTTTTCTGCGCATCAGAAGGGGTTATTGCCTTCATAACGCTTGTGTAGTTTGTAAAATTATAACCTGCTTCACCTCTTTGTGAATCATGACACCCTGTTGTTCCGCAACTATTTAAAAAAATAGGTGCGATGTCTTTTTCGTAACAGACTGTATCAAAATTTGCCACATTTAGTCCATCATGCCGACAACTGACCTGCACAAGTACTAAAACTGAGGCGGCGAATAAAAATAGTAATGAGATCCGAACCGTTTTTTTTCCTTTCATAAATGGTAATTATTTAATTTTTCATATATCTATAACTTGTTTTTAATCCCGCATGTGTGGGATATGGAACTCGCCAACTAATCATTCTCTTGTGTGAGTAAGTTTTACTCATGGCTCGTTTCACCTGATAATCTACTATTGTATAAACTTTAACTTTCTACTAAACAAAATGGATAAATATAAGTTTTCCAGAATGACAGTAATGTGCGTGTTGTATCTTATTTTAAGTCAGTCTAAATTATGATGTGTCGGTTAATATCCTACAAAATAATATTTTTAATCGGAATTACAGGTGAATTTTCGATAGAAATCATCGCATTGACAATTCTGGCCTCTGAAAAAAGCGGAAGGTCGGAAGGATACAAAAGGGCTGGAGTGACAAGTCCATCATGGATGTAACTATCAATCCTGACCCCTTTTAACAAGGGATTTGAAGGCGAATACCATTTATTGTCTTTTTTGAAGATAATATTCGCATAGGAGGTATCAGTGATTAATCCCTTCTTAATAATCAGTATATCATCTGATTGATGTCTTAAATTGAAAAGAGAATTTAGTTTTGTTCTGTCTGCATATTTAAATGCGTAATCGATCGTATCGTCAACAACCATTTGCAGCGAATTGACAGGTCTGATTTGATATAAATTGTAATCTATACGAACAATATCAATTCCATACGTAACCGTGCATTTTACGGTTTTATCCTTCAAATCGGCAGGTACGGAAAGGAAGGATTCAAGTTGAAATTGAGTTTGCAACCCGAAGAATTGCTGACGGGTTCGGTTGAATCGCTCATTGTGCAAGTCGATCTGCTGAAAGCAGCCTTGTTCGTAACAAATCGTTTCAATAAATTGGCACATATACTTTGTCGATTAGTTCCTGGTATTCTTCTTCTGGATTACTCATCGAAGTGATTCCACCTCCACTTTTAAAAATAAACTCTTCATCCTTCTTTTCGATAAACCTTATCATTACAGCTGATTGCAAATCAGTGCCATCAAAAATACCGAAAATACCTGAATAATACCCCCGGTCATAAATCTCTGATTGATTGATGATCTCAAGCGTCTTTATTTTAGGGGCACCGCAGATTGATCCGGCAGGAAGCAGTTTTGAAAGAATATCGCCCAAATGTTCAGGATAATCCTCCTGAAGTTGACCTGTTACTTCCGAGCTTACCTGAAGTAATATTTTATCATGTGTTCTGACCGTATCGATGAACCTGAATTTTTCAACTTTCACATTTGTGGAAACCATCGATAAATCGTTTCTTATCAGGTCTACAATTGTATGATGTTCAGCCGTTTCTTTAATGTCATTTAATATTTTTATTTGGGCATCCGGTATTGAAGCATCGATGGTTCCTTTCATTGGATAAGAGGCAATTGTTCCACCCGTGATCGTGATAAAAATTTCAGGGGAAAAAACAACGAATTGATTTTTAAACAACAGTTTATAGGGTGCTTCACTTCTGTCAAAAATCTCACGAAGCGTAAGATCTGTTTCAATGGTTGTCGGAAAAGTAAGGTTTGTCAGAAAAGAATTGCCCAATTTGATTTCGGTTAAGACCTGATCAAATGATTTTTTGAAAACTTCATAATTGACAGGAATCTTTCTAAATGTGAATTCACTTTTATCAGTTTCATGAATATCAGCACTTTCAAGATTGTTAAATGTGAAGTAGATCCCGTTTTCAGCTGCTTCATCCAATGGTAAAACAACCGGGTTCTTCAATTTAAAATCGAGAATGAAAATAAAGGGTTTTCGCGCTTTTCCCCACTGGTTCATCTTGCTGATATAATCTTTACAATGAAGAGTTTCCATGATTACCTTCCCAAAATTGCCTGAAGTAACTTCAGATCAACAATTTCAACCTGGTTTCTTTCCCATTTGATTAACTGATCCGATTCCATTTCGCTGATAGTTCGTGCCAGAGATGGACGCGCAACACCAAGCATCTCTGCCAATCCTTTCTGACTTTGATTGATTATAACTACCTGATTGCCTGTTTTAAAATTCTGAAGCAAATAATAAGCTATCTTCTCTTTAATGGTTTTAAAACTCAGGAAAGTGATCTTTCGGGACAAAAACTGGGCTTTTCCTGAGACAATATTCAGGTAATTATTTAAAACACGTTGGTCAGCAGCTAACAACTGTGTAAAATCATTTTTAAAGATTACCAGCATTTTACCTTCCGAAATTGCCGATAAATTGACAGGAAAAGCACTTTGAGGTCCGTAAAGAAAGGCAGCGGCAACCATTTGTGGCGGTTCCATCTCCTCAATTTTCAGACTGTTTCCGGCAAAATCAATCATCTCGCCCTGAAGTTTTCCATCGAGCAGTATCATTGCCTTATCTACCTTCTCACCTGCATAGGCCAGCACTTCTTTATTCGAAAATTGTTTAATCTGGTGTGAACTACTATTTATCAGTGAGTTAATATCTTCAATTTCTAATCCTTTGAATAATGGTGAAGCTTTTAACGATTCAAACATCTTTTTTTTTTGCAAATATAACAAGAGTGTCACAGATGTTACACTTTCGCCGCGTTGGGAGCTCTATTTTTGTCACCGAAAGAAACGATCAGGCAATGCACTGATAAAGCCTTTCGTTCTTACGACAGGATGTTTATTTAAAAATGTAAAATATGGAACGTGATATTATTAAAATTGACGATGACAAATGTAATGGGTGCGGACAATGTGTCCCCAATTGTCATGAAGGAGCGCTTCAGGTAATTGACGGTAAAGTTCGTTTAGTTAGCGATTTGATGTGCGATGGCCTGGGTGCTTGCATCGGTCATTGTCCGGAAGGTGCAATTACGATCGAACGACGTGAAGCGGAACCCTATGATGAGCCTAAAGTGATGGAAATCATGGTAACAAAAGGATTTAACACAGTTGTTGCTCATCTTCGGCATTTACGCGAACACAACGAAACGGTGTTTTTAAAACAAGGAATGGGGTACCTGATTGCAAACGAACAAAAACTTGGATTTAGGGTAGATGATGTAAAGAAGGCTGTTCACCAGCAAGATAACACGAGTTCAGGAGCAGGCTGCAACAATGGCGGTTGTCCAGGTTCAAAGACAGTTGTATTCGATCCTGCCGAATTAAAAATGGCAGATTCTCAGAGCAATGGATCATTAAAATCGCAATTACGCCAATGGCCGGTTCAATTGCATTTAATTAATCCTGGCGCCGCTCATTTCATCGGTTCCGATCTGTTGGTTGCCTCAGATTGCAGCGCTTTTACATTGGGTGATTTTCATCAAAACTGGTTAAAAAATAAAACGTTGGTGATCGCTTGTCCCAAGCTTGACCAGGGAAAAGAGATTTATTTACAAAAATTCATCACCCTGATTGAGACGGCAAAGGTGAATACAATCACGGTCATGATCATGGAGGTTCCATGTTGCGGCGGGCTTCTTCAATTGGTTGAGATGGCTATTTTACGTGCCGGAAGAAAAGTTCCTGTAAAAGCCATCACCGTAAGTATCAGGGGTGAAATACTCAGCGAAGAGTGGGCTTGATAATTATCCCAGTGTTATTCGTAGCAAATTTTAATGATCAAAATTCAAAAATACAACAAACAAACAATTTAATATCAATTAATTAAGTTTTTTATAATGGAGATGTTTTGTTTTCAGTGCCAGGAAGCGGCAAAAGGAACCGGATGTACGGTAAAAGGGGTGTGTGGTAAAGATGATCAGGTAGCAAACCTTCAGGATTTATTGGTTTGGATCACAAAAGGAATTTCAATTTATACAACAGCTGCCCGCAAAATAAAAGTAGAATGGGAAGATGCCAACCGGTTTGTATTCGATGCGTTGTTTATGACTATCACCAATGCCAATTTCGATAAAGTTAAGATAGAAGAAAAAATACGCGAAGGAATTGCACTTCGTAACGAGATCAGGAACCGGTTCGAAGCAGAAGGTGGAATACTCATTGACAAACTGCATGAATCAACCCGCTGGAATGGCAAAACGATCGGGGAATTTTATAGTAAATCGTTACAGATCGGGGTACTTTCAACTGTAAATCCTGATGTAAGATCACTTCGTGAACTGATCATTTATGGTTTAAAAGGGATGGCTGCCTATGCCGAACATGCTTTTAACCTGGGTTATAACAATCATGCTGTTTTCGCATTTATGCAAAGGGCCTTGGCTGCAACAACCAACGATTCACTAAGTGTTGACGAATTGGTGGCACTGACACTCAAAACCGGAAAATATGGCGTCGAAGTGATGGCATTGCTCGACAAAGCCAATACGTCGAATTACGGTAATCCCGAAATCAGCAAGGTGAATATTGGTGTACTTAACAATCCCGGGATTTTGATCAGCGGGCACGACCTGAAAGATATGGAAGAGTTATTGGCCCAGACGGAAGGAACAGGTGTTGATGTTTATACCCACAGTGAAATGTTACCGGCTCATTATTACCCTTCTTTTAAAAAATACGAACACCTGGTTGGTAATTATGGAAATGCATGGTGGAAGCAAACATCAGAATTTGAATCTTTTAACGGACCTGTTCTATTTACAACAAACTGTATTGTTCCACCAAAAACTTCGTATAAGGAACGTATCTATACTACCGGATTATCAGGTTTTGAGGGCAATACCCATATTCCGGACCGGAAACACGGACAGCCGAAAGATTTTTCAATTATTATTGAACATGCCAAAAAATGTGCACCGCCGGTTGAAATTGAGACAGGATCGATTGTGGGTGGATTTGCACACAACCAGGTTCTGCAACTGGCCGATCAGATTGTGGATGCCGTTCAGTCGGGTGCGATCCGGAAGTTTTTTGTGATGGCGGGTTGCGACGGACGAATGAAAGATCGAGATTACTACACGCAGTTTGCCGAAACACTTCCCAAAGACACAGTGATTCTGACAGCCGGTTGCGCCAAATTTCGTTATAATAAGTTACCTTTAGGCGACATCAACGGAATTCCACGTGTGCTTGACGCAGGCCAGTGCAACGATTCGTATTCATTGGCCGTGATCGCCCTGACTTTAAAAGATGTTCTTAAATTAGACGATATCAATGATTTGCCAATCGCCTACAACATCGCCTGGTACGAACAAAAAGCGGTTATTGTTTTGCTTGCCTTGCTTTCGCTGGGTGTAAAGAACATCCATCTGGGGCCAACATTACCTGCATTTCTTTCTCCGAATGTAGTCAGGGTATTGGTTGATAATTTTGGAATCAGTGGAATTAAAAGTGTCGACGAAGACATGAAAATATTATTAGGATATACTCACCCGGGGGTTCAGGAAATTCCTTCAACTCTCTAAATTTTAAAAGATATGGAAACTTCAAAATTATTCAGATTAGCAGACAATATTATTTATGGTGCCGGTTCAGTGGTTAGTAAAACAATTATAAAAAAAGAAACCGGTACGATTACGCTGTTTGCCTTCGACAAAGGTCAGGGATTAAGTCCGCATGTGGCACCTTTCGAGGCTTTGGTTCAGGTTGTTGATGGTGAATGCATGTTCATGATTGGCGAAGAGAAAAACAACATGAAAACCGGTGATTGTATTGTTTTGCCCGCAGGTATTGTTCATGCTGTTGAATCGGTTACTCCATTTAAAATGCTGTTAACCATGATAAAGATTGCCTGAAATGTATTACCCGTGTTCGATATAAATACTCGTTTAATATTCAATAAATAAAGTAATTAAGGTTGTTTTCCATTACTGATTTAACTTCTGCTGAGGTTGAAAAAAAGGATAAGGTTTTAAAACCTTATTCACTAAACCTTACCTTAGTAGCGATTTTTGGATCATAATCCATTAAAACCTTATTACCTTATTGGTTTTCAGAAGATTTATGCCTTATCTTTTATCGGACACCGGTTAGAAGGGTTCTTTTTGTAATTTTCTTTTCCCGCAATGGCAATGTCAGGCAATGGTTTATTTTATATCCTTTGCGATCATGTGTTCATTGCGGGAAAATTATTTCAGATCTTCTTCCTTTACCCCTTTCTACAATTGACTGCCGGGTTGATGACGAAAGAAATTCGTATCTTTCGACCGGCAAAATAAATTGCAGATTGTATGAAGAAGTTGTTTACCTATTTTATTCAGGGACTATTATTTATAGCTCCTGTGGGCATAACAGGGTATATTGTTTACCGGATATTTATGTTTACGGATGGTTTACTATCCACCTATCTTGTTGAACACTTTAAGATTAAAACGCCCGGTTTGGGAATCCTGATTATTTTTGTGTTTCTTGTTTTGCTTGGAATGATCGGGGAAACCATTTTGGCAAGACCAGTTAAACGGATTATTAACAGGATTCTTACTAAAACGCCATTCCTTAAGTTGATCTACTCCTCAATCAACGATTTGTTTTCTGCGTTTATTGGCAAAGAGCGGAAATTTCACAGGCCTGTGATGGTTCTGATCAATAAAGAAAATAATTTGTGGAAGATGGGATTCGTGACACACGAAATGCCAATTATAGTAGATAATAATGAAGTAGTTACTGTTTATTGTCCTTTTTCCTATGCGTTTTCAGGTGAGATCTTTTTTGTTCCGGCCTCAAGCATTCAGCCCCTTTCGATTCCACCTGCAGAGGCGATGAAATTTATTGTTTCCGGGGGCGTTTCCGGAGCTAAGTTCAATCCTGGCAACACTAAATCGGTTCAATAATTAATCGGTTTATAGAATTATAATAATAGAACAGGGGAGCTACTCTGGAACACGGAAACCATTTTCAGTAACACGGAAACCATTTCTGATAACACGGAAACCGTTTCTAATAACACGGAAACCATTTCTGATAACACGGAAACCGTTCCTAATAACGCGGAAACCGTTTCTAATAACGCGGAAACCGTTTCTAATAACGCGGAAACCATTTTCAGTAACGCGGAAACCATTTCTGATAACACGGAAACCGTTTCTAATAACACGGAAACCGTTTCTAATAACGCGGAAGCCATTCCCAGTAACGCGGAAGCCATTTTCAGTAACGCGGAAGCCATTCGCAGCAACGCGGAAACCATTTCTGATAACACGGAAACCGTTTCTAATAACGCGGAAACCGTTTCTAATAACGCGGAAACCATTTTCAGTAACGCGGAAACCGTTTCTGATAACACGGAAGCCATTTTCAGGAACACGGAAACCAATTTCAGTAGGTGAAAAGGATTTTGTGGATGGTGGACAGGCTGAGTTAAGACAATGGATCAGGTAGACAAGCCATGCCTTGTCTCTACACCCTCGAATATTTCATGATCCTTTGCACTTTTCTTCTGCCATATTTGCAGTTTTACGTTTTTGGCCGGAAATTTGATAATAAATACATGTATAAAAATTAGTAAAATTTAAAGCGATGATAGGAAGTTGGATCATATTTATTGTTTTTGCATTGGTAAGCTGGCTGATCAGCAATCAGCTAAAGCGCCGTTTCGAAGAATATTCGAAAATCCCGACCTCAAACGGGATGACCGGAAAAGATGTGGCGCAGAAGATGCTACGCGATCATGGAATCATGGGGGTTACCATTGAATCGGTTCAGGGAAAGTTGACAGACCATTACAATCCGGCAAATAAGACGATCAACCTGAGTCAGGATGTCTATTACGGTCAAAATGTGGCTGCAGCTGCCGTTGCTGCGCACGAAACTGGTCACGCGTTGCAACATGCATCCGCTTATTATTGGTTGGGTTTGCGTTCGAGCCTTGTTCCGGCGGTGAGTTTCACCTCGCAATGGATGCAATGGGTGTTATTGGCAGGAATTTTACTGATAAACACTTTTCCGGCGCTTTTATTGGCAGGTATCGTACTTTTCGCGGTAACGACGCTGTTTAGTTTTATCACGTTGCCCGTCGAAATTAATGCCAGCAACCGTGCACTGGCGTGGATCGGAATTTCGGGTGTGACGAATTCACAGACACAACTAAAAGCCGAAGATGCACTTCGATGGGCCGGTTACACCTACATTGTCGCTGCTTTAGGTTCGTTAGCCACGTTATTATATTACATCATGATCTTCATGGGAAGAAGGAATTAAACAAAAGACCGCATAAATTAACAGGTAGAGACGTTGCTTGCAACGTCTCTACCTGTGTTTATTCGTTTGATATATTGCATTTTAAATAACAGCCATTATTATTTTTTAAATCGTAATAATTTATTAACAAAAAATCTATAGTATATTAGTATTTTATGGTTAGATTTGGATTTTATAAGTTGTTATATCACTTATACTCATCAAAACTCAAAACTGAATATCAACGATTTTAACTAATCGAAAACAATATGACGCACCTAACCGATTACAATTGGATAAAGAAACCTTACCTGGATAGTAAGGAAAACCACCACTCAAAAACTCCATCTCTTTTCAAACAGGGTGCTATTAAATACCCGAAAATAAGAAATTCATTCTTTTTAATTCTAATTCTGCTCGCCTGCAGCCAGGTGGGGTTTGGCCAGGCTGTTGGGGATTATGGAAGTGTTGCCACTGGAAATTGGAGTTCAACTTCAACTTGGAAAAAATGGGTTACAGGCTCACCTGGAAGCTTTACTGGTGTTTCTGGTGTTCCAGGTCTTAATGATATCGTATGGATTGGAGGTGGATTCACTGTTACTGTGGGTACTGGAAATTCTTATAGTTGTAAGAGTATGACAATTTTGAGTGGCAGTTCATTAGCTTTGGTTAATAAAACTTTAATTGTCTATGGCTATTTTACAAATGGAGGAACTTTTACCTCTAGTTCAGGAAGTATTTTAAGTGTATCTGGCGCATTAACTAATAACGGATCATTCACTTCTGGTAGTAGTGGTTCCATAAGTGTTGGTTCTGACTTTACAAACACTGGTACTACCTTTAAATCTGTGGGCGCTGCATTGACTGTCTTTGGCAATTTTAAAAACAGCAGCACATTTAATGCAAACAATGGAGAGCTTATTATGGCAGCGTCAGGAAGTAAAAATATTGATGCATCCGGTACTAATTTTTATAACCTAACAATTAATTCCTCAGCTATAATTACTGGAACGAATAATTTTGCAGTTGATAATCAAATGGCTGTAGAAGGTATTTTTGCCCCAGAATCAAATGTCGTAATTAGTAGTCCTAACCAGACTGCCATGTTAGGTTCAGGAACTGTGAGAGTAACCAATTCAACCTCCCTTTCTTCTGGAGGTTACAAAGCTCAATATTCAGGATTCGGAACTAACTCTGTTCTGAATGTAGATTACAGTGGAAGTGCGGAACAAGTAATTTCACCTAATGGCATTACGCGTTCTAAGAATCTATTTATAAATAATTCTAAGGGATGTAAATTAAAAGAGTCAGCCGAGTTTACGAATATTACTTTGACATCTGGTGCTCTTACTATTGCTCCTAATGCAGCATTAAAGGTGAATGGTACAACATATCTAAATAATACGCCTACGTCATCAACGATTCTAAATACTTATTCTACTTCATGTTTAATACTTCAATCTGATGAGATTGCTACCGGATCTTTTATTCATATTGGCTCCTTTTCTGGCCCTGGTACAGTAACTGTTGAGCGTTATATGCATAATAACGACTTTTGGCATATTTATTCTTCCCCAATTCAATATTTGCCCAATTCAACCCCATTAACAGTTCATAATTTTTTAAAATATAATCCGGAGATCCCTGATTTGAATAATACTACATCTTCAGAACCTGTATATCTTGGAGTTGGTATGCGCGAATATGATACTTCGACTGATAGTTGGGCAGATTATTTCAAATATAATGTGAATGATAATGTTACAATGCAGGGTGGCAAAGGGTATAGCATTCGAACCTTCAATGAAGATAAAAAGGGAACAGGTATCGTTTATGCAAGCGGTATCCCGAATCCTAATACAATTACTGTTTCATTAAGTGGAAGTAGTAATGGTGGAAGCAATAAAGGTTGGAATTGTGTCGGCAATCCCTTCACATGTTCTGTAAATGGAAATGCATTTTTAAATACTATTGAGTCTGTTAATCCAAGTTATCAGGCTGTTTATATCTGGGATCCTGATCCATCTGTTTCAAACTATACAACTGATTACAGTATAGTTCAGGTCGGACAAGGATTTTTTGTCAATACCGGTTCCGATCAAAATGTTAATTTCACAATAGCTATGCAAACACCTGATAATGAGTCGCCTTTTAAAGGAGCGACCATTGCATGGCCTTTTATTAAAGTAGTTGCAACTAGTAATACATTTAAAAGTTCAACCAAAATCAAGTTTGTAACAAATACTTCCCGAGGTTTAGATCCAGGCTATGACTTGGGGATGTTAAAAGGGAATAAGGATTTTGCTCTATATTCAAAACTATTGGAGGATAATGGTGTTGATTTTACCGTTCAGAGCCTTCCTGATCAGAATTACGACCAGTATGTAATTCCAATTGGGATTGATTGTAAGGCTGCCGGTGAAATTACTTTTACAGCCGAAACTGTCAATTTACCTGTCGGATGCCAGGCATTGTTGGAGGATCGGTTAACCAAAAAGTTTACAAGGCTTGATCTGAAAGATGCAAAATACACAGCAACTGTGAGTGTCAATACAAAAGGAACAGGAAGGTTTTTTCTCCATACTTCTGATGTGATCAGCGGTGATCGGCCAATCGGGAAAGAGCAATTTAATATCAGTAAAATTGGTAAGACTCTATATATTAATGGTGAAGTAAGCGACAATGCTAATTTCTTTGTATATTCCGTGAATGGAAAACAACTTGCTAATTTTAAGGCGGAAAGTCAGGTTCAGAATCAGTTCGATGCCTCAGGATTACCTGCGGGTGTCTATATTTTGACTGTTGATGATCAAAGTCAAAAAAAATCAACTAAATTTGTAATCGAAAATTAATTGGAACAATCATGAAAACAGAAGATTGCTCAACAGAAAATATAGAAATTTTCCCACCCGAAAGTGGCGAAAAACTAATGGGCCGGCGTGAGCTATTAAATAAAGCGGGAATATATGCCTTATCTGCAGCAACTATGGTGGTATTACTGAAAAGTCAGCCAGCAAAGGCCCAATCAGCACGTCCAATGGCACCTACAGCTATGCCCAAGCCTGAGGGATCGACTTGGCAGCGTACAACTCGTTCATAGAAAAATATTGTATCTCTTTTCAAAAAAAGCCTTGCAGATTAAAATTTTGCAAGGCTTTTTTATTGATCCTATTTCTTAAGAATCAATTCCTTCAATTACCTGGTTCAATCTCTTTTTCAATATTCTTTTTCCCCAATTACGAATAATCTTACTTCACGTAAAAATATTTACAAATATTTTTGTAATTGTAAAATATTTAATATTTTTGTCAGTGTGTAAAATATACATCAAGCATACATGATTGCGCGATAAAATATTTTACAGAAGCAGAGAATAACTTAAAGCAGCGTTTAAAATGAAAACGACAAAAGGACAAACCGCAAAAAAGGACGAGAAATTGGTCAACAGGAGAGAAGCCCTGTCCAAAACAGGTTGTTTGGTGCTTTCTGCAGCTACGATGATGATCTTAATGAAAAGTCAGCCTGCAAAAGCAGCATCCTAATTTGAAAATACACTTTGTTACTTCTTGTTAATTAAGAAGATTGCCATCATAATGGGAACAAAGGATAAAAATATAACTTAAGAATAAAGGGAGTAAAAGAGAATTGGTCAGGTTCTCTTTTACTCCCTTCGTTATTGGTGGGTTTTTCGTTTAAGTGACCGGGTGACTGTTCGTGATTTGAGCAGTCACCCGGTCACTTCGAAACCTCCTAAAACAGCGTATTTATAAAATCGCGTTCCGGATCAGTCGGGAATTGCGAATCTTTTGCAAAACCCGGATGCCTTTTAATCCATTGTCCGCGCGTGAAATCGGGAAAATCGACCAGGGCACCACCACGGGCAACTGACATCTCCGAAAGGGCTGATACCGCACTCCAGGCCGCCGCATCATAAGCATCCAGCGGAACCGGCTTTTTATTACGTACAGCATCGTAAAAATCATTCAGCATGATGAAATCCATTCCGCCATGGCCGGCACCTGTTGCCTTTTCACCTTTTTCGCGCCAGTACTGATGGTCGTACTTCTTTAACCAGTCTTCGGCTTTGTCCCATACGTGAGGTTTGCTTTTCCCTTCCACGTAAATCTGCTCACCGGCATCCTGCCAGTCGCCGCCACCTTCGCCTTTCCAGAGACCGTTTGTTCCCTGTACGCGGAATCCCAATGAGTAGGGACGTGGTAAATTTGTATCGTGTGTAACGATGATTGTTTCACCATTCGCGCATTTAATCATCGAGGTGACAATATCGCCAAGATTGAAGTTGATATTGTGATATGGGTGATCCTTGGCAACATGATCATCAATAAACTTGCTTAATCCGCGGGCTTTTGTGGCCATTGCAGAAATGGTCAGGAACCGGTTACCGCGGTTGATATCGAGGTATACGCCAATCGGACCGAGTCCATGGGTAGGGTAGAGGTCGCCATTCCGTTTGACCGCATGAAGACCCCGCCATTGTGCTTCTGAATGAGCCTCTTTGCCAATTTTCAGCGTGTTTGTTTCCACATCAAATTTCACACCACGCAAATCGTGTTCGTATCCGCAGCGGCAATGGATTAACTCTCCAAACTGATTGGTCCGTACCATGTTCAGAATTGCCATCACATCGCGACGGTAACATACATTCTCCATAATCATTACCTGGTTTCCGGTCTGTTCGTGAACATTTACCAGATCCCAGCACTCTTCAAGCGTATTTGCCGCAGAAACCTCTACACCCGTATAAGGAACACCAGCCTTCATTGATGCAACGGCCATTGGAACATGCCATTCCCAGGGTGTTGCAATAATAACGGCATCAAGTTCTTCATTTTTAACCATATCCTCGTAGGCATGATCGCTTCCTGTATAAGCCTTTGCGGCTTTCATCCCATTTTTAGCTATAATTTTCTGGACGTTGTCGATTGCTTCCTGGCTGATATCGCATATCGCGACAACTTCGATTCCACCAACAGTAATTGAATCATGCACATGACCACTGCCACGTCCTCCAAGGCCAATAAACCCAACTCTTACAATATTTGGATCATGTTTGACCGAATCTTTGGTTTTATCCTTTTTCTGACCATATGCTTCACTATTTGTGAATGCCATACCGGCAATACCCATTCCGGCAACAGTTCCCATTTTTACAAAATCCCTGCGGTTCGTTTTCATTATTTTGTATTGATTAGTTTCTCTTTTTGCAAATTTGAAGAATCGAAACAACAAAATAAAATGTTTGCATAACTTTGTGTCGTTTAATTTAAAAATAAAAAATCTATGAATCAAAAAAGCCGGATGCGCCGGACGAATCATGTTGTAACTTTCAGAAAATTTGGAAGAAAAGGGTATTCTGCTTTCCAGAGTATGCACAAAGCCGTGCGAATAGGGTGCTTAAGCGTTTCCTATTTACTTTTCGCAATCCCTTCGAATGCTGAAAGAAACATGATGATCGTCGGACCCGATACGATCAGCTCAATGAAAAACATTGAAGTTGAACCGATTGTGGTCAGCGCACAGCGTGCTCCTGTCGCCTTCTCGCAGGTAGCCCGCATCGTCAAAGTAATCGGGAAGGAAGAGATTCAATCGGCGCCTGTTCAAAGTCTGCAGGACTTGCTTGAGTATTCATTAAATGTCGATGTCAGGCAACGTGGCAATTATGGTGTACAAGCCGACATCAGTATTCGCGGAGGATCGTTCGACCAGGTACTTATCCTCCTGAATGGAATCAATATCAACGACCCGCAAACCGGTCATCACTCCCTCAATCTCCCGGTTAGTTTCGATGCCATCGAACGGATTGAAATCCTCGAAGGTCCGGCATCCCGCATTTACGGACCAAATGCTTTCAGTGGCGCAATTAACATCATCACAGGTACATCCGAAAAATCCAATCTTAAAGCCCGCATAAGTGGCGGAGAAAATGGCTTTTTTGATGCCGGACTTTCCGGAACTTTCGTTTCGGGGAAAATCACAAATTTTGTCTCTGCCGATCACCGGGGTTCGGATGGCTACATCAAAAACACCGATTTTAAGCTCACCGATGCTTTCTACCAGGGTAAACTGACAACAAAGGCGGGCAATCTTGAATGGCAGGCCGGTCATACCGACCGAAGTTTTGGCGCCAATAGCTTTTATACGCCGGCATATCCCGATCAATTTGAACAGGTAAAAACAACTTTTGCCTCCATTAAAATGGAAACTGGTGAAATTGTCCATTTTACACCTTCTGTTTATTGGCGGCGAAATCAGGATCGTTTTGAACTTTTCAGGTATCCTGAACTAACTCCCACCTGGTACAAAGATCACAATTACCATCTTTCGGATGTCTATGGGACCAATTTAAATGCATGGTTCACCTCCAAATTTGGAAAAACGGCTTTTGGAGCTGATTTTAGAAGCGAGAATATATGGAGTACTGTATTGGGTAAACCATTAACTATTACAATTCCTGTTCCCGGTGAAAGCGGAAAGGTGTTTACCAAATCGGATACCCGAACAAATTTCAGCATATTTGCAGAACATTCTATTTATTTACAGCGATTTACAGCGTCAGCTGGTGTGATGACCAATTGGAGCTCACATCTTGGCCAAGGGTGGAATTTCTATCCGGGTATCGATTTAAGCTGGCGTGTTTACGATGCTGTAAAATGGTATGCATCCATCAATTCTTCGTTGCGATTACCCACATTTACAGATTTATATTATTCGAGCGCAACCAATATCGGTAATTCTTCGCTTAAACCTGAAAAAGCAGTTGCCTATGAATCAGGTTTCAAGTATCAGTTTAGCGGGATCGATGGTCATCTGTCGTACTTTCACCGAAGTGGAAAAGACATGATCGACTGGGTCAAAAAACCAGATGAAAACATATGGTATGCACAGAATATCACAGAATTAAATACAGATGGAATTGAATTTTCGGCAAAAATTAATCCGCAACAGCTCTTTGATAAAAAAATGTTCATCGAATCGATCAACCTTTCCTGGTCGTGGCTGACCCAAAGTAAGCAATCGGGTATTTTTGCTTCAAAATATGTGCTTGATTTTCTGAATCACAAAATTGATCTTGGCATATCGCATTCAGTTGTTAAAAATATAGGGATTAACTGGCAGATTTCCTACCAGGACAGAAACGGATCCTATACGAACTGGGAAGGTTCAAAATATGGAAGTGAGGTAGCATACACACCTTTTGTATTAGTTGACAGCAGGTTGCACTGGACTAAAAACAACACGAATATTTACCTTGAGGCTTCGAATCTTTTAGATAAAACCTACTTTGATTTCGGAAATATCGCGCAGCCCGGACGCTCATTGCGAATCGGTATCATCCATCAGTTCAATTTATAATAGATAAAAGGGGAGGGGAAAAGTCTCATTCCCCATTTATTTATTGCCAAAGGTGGAAAAATTACTACCTTCGCATTACTAAAAATAAAGGTAGATCATATGTTGAAAGGAATTTTAGCCATTACCGGGCAACCCGGACTTTATAAAGTGATTTCGGAAGGTAAAAACAACGTGGTGATTGAGTCGTTGCTAACAGGTAAAAAATCAACAGCTTACGCTGACGCCAAAATGAGTACGCTCGAAGATATCGCCATTTATACGTTGACGGAAGACATCCCATTAAAAAAGATTTTCCGCATAATTTCAGAGAAAGAAAATGGTGGTCAGGCGATCAGTGTGAAATCTTCGCCAGATGAACTTAAAAAGTACTTCGAATTAATTTTACCGGACTATGATAAAAGTCGCGTGTATGGTTCGGATGTAAAAAAAGTCATTTCGTGGTATAACTTATTAAACGAAAAAGGCTTGCTTGTTTTTGAGGATGAAAAGCCTGAAGAAGAAGTACCAGCAGATGACAAAGCTGTATCTGAGGAAGTTAAGGAGTAAGAAGGAGAGAAGGAAAGAAGAGAAGAAGAGAAGAAAAATTTGCACAAAGCGTCTTTCTTAACCCCTAAAAATATATTAAAAGAGGGCGGAAATCAATTGATTTCCGCCCTCTTTGTTATTGCGCTATTCTAAATGATCGAATCAATTAGATTAATTCAATTTACTGTCAATTAAATTTTTAAGTTCTGCAAAATGAACGTCATCAAACCCTTGTGAAAGGTAAATGATTTTGCCGTTCTCATCGACCAAAAAGCTTCTGGGAATACCTTCCGAAGCAAACAAACCAAAAACTTTTCGTTTGAGATCAGGAAGCAGCGGAAAGCTAAAGTTCAGATCTTTTCCAAATTTAAGAACCTCCTCCCAGGAGTGTTCGCGCCCAAAGGTGAGCATTGCAAATTTAGGATTATCCTTATGCTTGTTCCAGATTTGCTCCTGAACCAATGGCAACTCTCTCCGGCATGGGCCGCACCAGGTGGCAAAGAAATTAATCAGAACTATTTTTCCTTTATAATCACCAATAGAGACTACTTTTCCTTTCGAAATTTCGAACTTGAATGAAGGTACAGTCTGATCTTTAATTAATAAGGTGGCTTTATCAGGTTCATTTGCCGTTTGTCCAAAAACTGCGCTTACAGCAAATGCCATTACCATAAAAAGAAATAGCTTCGTCATTTTAATACTTGATTTAGAAGTAAATAAAAGGATTCAAGGTTAACTGTATCTCATTTTAACCTTTATCCCTTTTACTTTAACCTTTCTTTGTTATGAAGTTCTCAATATTATTTTCAATTCTTAAATTTGCGTTGGCCACATCTCCCTTAATAAATTCATCACCAGTGATATTCTCAAAAAGCTCGATATACCGTTCAGAAATCTGATTAACGAGTTCATCTGTCATTTCAGGAACAGTCTGTCCTTCGAGACCCTGAAATCCATTTTCGATCAACCATTGACGGACAAATTCTTTAGACAATTGCTTCTGAAGTTCTCCTTTGGCTAAACGATCTTCGTACCCTTCAGCATAGAAATAGCGGGATGAATCGGGAGTATGTATTTCATCAATCAGGTAAATTTTACCATCTTTTTTTCCAAATTCATATTTTGTATCTACAAGAATTAATCCCTTTTCAGCTGCCATATCGGTTCCCCGCTGGAACAGCGAATAGGTATAGTTTTCAAGCATCTCATATTCTTCGGCTGATACAAGTTCCTGTTTAATAATCTCTTCGCGCGAAATATCTTCATCGTGACCTTCAGAGGCTTTAGTCGTTGGCGTAATGATCGGAGTGGGGAACTTTTGGCTCTCTTTCATATCCTCCGGCATTGAAACGCCACACAATAATCTTTTTCCGTCGCGATACTGGCGCCAGGCATGACCCGTCAGATAACCTCTGATGACCATCTCTACTTTAAAGGGGTCGCACAAATGTCCAACAGTTACCATCGGATCGGGTGTCGCAATTTTCCAGTTAGGGACAATATCAGCAGTTGCATCGAGAAATTTGGCAGCAATCTGATTTAAAACCTGACCCTTAAATGGAATTCCCTTGGGTAAAACAACATCAAAGGCTGAGATCCTGTCGGATACGACCATCACCAGGTATTCATCGTTGATATTGTAAACATCTCTTACTTTTCCTTTGTAGAAACTCTTCTGTCCGGGAAACGAAAAATTGGTAGAAACAATTGCATTGCTCATATAATCTGTATTTTAAAGGTTATTAATAATCTTCGTTGTGAAGGATATTGTAACGATCATAGGCATCGACGATCTCTCTGACCAATTTATGTCGTACAATATCACTTTTATCGAAATGAATCGTGGAAATCCCTTCCACACCGTTCAATATTTTTAATGCCAGAATTAATCCAGAATGTTGCTTACGTGGCAAATCAATCTGGGTGATGTCACCTGTTATTATATACTTTGTATTCAGTCCCATACGGGTCAGAAACATCTTTAGTTGCGGAATAGTCGTGTTTTGTGCCTCATCAAGAATGACAAAAGCATTGCTAAGTGTCCTTCCGCGCATAAAAGCCAACGGAGCAATCTGTATAATGCCATCTTTCAGATACTCCTCCAGTTTTTTGGCCGGAATCATATCAAGCAATGCATCATAAAGAGGTTGAAGATAAGGATCTATTTTTTCTTTCAGATCGCCCGGTAAAAACCCGAGGTTCTCGCCAGCTTCGACTGCAGGACGGCTTAGAATGATCCTTTTAATTTGCCTGTTTTTTAAAGCACTAATTGCTAAAGCAATAGCAACGTATGTTTTACCAGTTCCTGCAGGTCCAATCGCAAATATCAGATCATCTTTATTGCATCCTTCAACCAATTTTTGCTGATTGGCAGTTCGCGGTCGTATCGGTTTTCCCGTATTTCCAAAGAGGAGCACATCGCTGTTGCCCTGGATGCTTTGATCGACAGAACTAATATCGTCCGTCATTATCTGCTGGATTGTTTCGTCCGAAAGCGAATTGAAATGGTAGTAATGCTCGATTATCAACTGAAATTTTCGGATGAAATCGCCTACCTCATGCTCTTCTCCTTTAACTTTGATAGTTTGACCGCGGGCTATCACCAAAACCTTTGGGCATAATGACCTGATCAACTCCATTTTGGAATTTCTGACTCCGTAAAATTCAATGGGTTCGATCCCCTCGAGTTGAAAACTATGTTCGATCATATCTGCCATTTTAAGCTCCTACAAATAAACACTTTTTCGCAACCATTTTCTTACCTTCGTCGCAATAAAAACAGTAAACAAGTGAATACAAGAAAAGATCAAATGGCGTCGTTTGAGCGACTGCTCGATATAATGGATGAATTGCGTGAGAAATGTCCATGGGATCAGAAACAGACCTTCGAATCGCTGCTAAAGCTGACAATTGAGGAAGTTTACGAACTGGGTGATGCAATTCTCCGCAGCGACTTACAGGAGATTAAAAAGGAGCTTGGAGACATACTGCTTCACGTCGTTTTTTACGCGAAAATTGGCTCCGAATTAAATAACTTTGATATCGGAGATGTTACCAATAATCTGATAGAGAAATTAATATATCGTCACCCGCATGTGTTTGGCGAAACGGAAGTGAAGAACGCCCGTGAAGTTGAAGAGAATTGGGAAGCGTTAAAGTTAAAAGAGAAGGGCAGGGGCAAACGAGTACTTGAAGGGGTTCCAGCATCGCTTCCGGCGCTTGTAAAGGCAAACAGAATTCAGGAAAAGGCGAGAGGAATGGGCTTTGACTGGGAAGAAAAGGAGCAGGTTTGGGACAAAGTCAAAGAGGAACTCAATGAATTTGAGGTTGAGATTCGGGCCAATGATCAAAACAAAATGGAAAATGAATTGGGCGACCTTATTTTCTCGATTGTCAACGTTGCGCGACTATACGAAATTGATCCGGAAAGTGCACTTGAGCGGACTAACCAGAAGTTTATCAGGCGATTCAATTATCTTGAAGAGCAAACGCTTCTGAAAGGAAAATCACTTCACAAGATGAGCCTTGCTGAGATGGATGTATATTGGGAAGAGGCAAAAAAAAGTGAGAAGAAATAAGTATTAAAGAAAAAAGCGGCTATTCGCCGCTTTTTTCTTCTTCGATTGGCAGAATAACTTTTGGTATTATGTTCACAACAATCTTCTCTTTTGTTTCATCAAGATCAATGTTAATGGTATCGCCTTCGCTGATATCATTACCGATAATTGCTTCCGCCATTTCGTCTTCAAGGTATTTTTGAATGGCCCTTTTCAATGGCCTTGCCCCAAATTGAGGATCGAAACCTTTGTCCGCTATAAAGTTTTTAGCTTCCTCTGTTATGACGAGTTTGTATTTAAGTGTATCAACACGTTCGTACAATCCTTTAAGCTCAATATCAATGATTTGCTCAATGTGACTTTTATCCAGCGGATTAAATATCACGACGTCATCGACCCTGTTCAAAAATTCAGGAGCAAATGCACGTTTTAACGCTTTTTGAATTACAAATTTAGCATGTTCGTTTTCCTCATCTGCCGATTTACGGGTAGAGAAACCTACACCCTGACCAAATTCCTTAAGTTGCCTTGTCCCAATATTGGAGGTCATGATCACAATCGTATTGCGGAAATCAATTTTTCGGCCCAGACTGTCTGTCAGACGTCCTTCGTCCATTACCTGAAGCAGGATATTGAAAACATCGGGATGCGCTTTTTCAATTTCATCCAATAAAATAACCGCATAAGGTTTTCTGCGTACTTTTTCGGTCAACTGTCCGCCTTCTTCGTATCCAACATATCCCGGAGGCGCTCCGACGAGCCGTGAAACAGAGAATTTCTCCATATATTCGCTCATATCAACACGAATAAGCGCATCTGTTGTATCAAACAGGTATTGTGCCAGCACCTTGGCTAACTGTGTCTTTCCAACGCCTGTAGGCCCAAGAAAAATAAATGATCCAATTGGTTTGTTGGGATCTTTCAGACCCGCCCGGTTGCGTTGTATGGCTTTAGTAATTTTAAGTACGGCATCATCCTGACCAATGATATTCTTTTTCATATCATTGTACATATTCTGAAGCCGTTTGCCTTCAGCCTGGGCAATTCGTTGAACGGGTATACCAGACATCATGGCTACAATATCAGCAACCTGCTCTTCACCAACAATTTCGCGGTGATTTTCCAATTCCTTCTCCCAAACCTCTTTTTCCTTGTCCAACAAAGAAAGAAGATTTTTCTCTTTATCGCGGAAACTTGCAGCCAGTTCGAAGTTTTGACTTTTCACCGCCTGAATTTTCTCTGCCCGTGATTCTTCGATACGTTCTTCGAGTTTAATGATTCGCTCCGGAACAGTAATATTTGTAATATGAACCCTTGATCCGGCTTCATCGAGTGCATCAATTGCCTTGTCTGGTAAATGACGATCGGATATATACCTGGTAGTGAGCCTTACGCATGCTTCAATGGCTTCATCTGTATAGGTCACATTGTGATGATCTTCGTATCGCTCCTTGATATTATGAAGTATTTCAATCGTCTCTTCAACCGAGGTTGGCTCTACCATTACTTTCTGAAAACGTCTTTCCAGCGCACCATCTTTTTCGATGTGCTGCCGAAATTCATCCAGTGTGGTTGCCCCGATACATTGAATATCGCCGCGGGCAAGGGCAGGTTTAAGCATATTTGCTGCATCAAGCGAACCTGTTGCACCTCCTGCGCCTACAATTGTATGAATCTCATCGATGAATAAAATAATATTGTCAACTTTTGCTAATTCATTCAGAATCGCTTTCATTCGCTCTTCGAATTGACCCCGATATTTTGTTCCTGCTACAATAGATGCAAGATCCAGACTAATAACACGTTTATCGAATAGCACCCTGGAAACCTTTCGTTGCGAAATTCGCAAAGCAAGTCCTTCTACAATGGCCGATTTACCGACACCAGGTTCACCAATCAGAACAGGATTGTTTTTTTTGCGCCTGCTCAGTATCTGGGCAATGCGCTGGATCTCTTTTTCTCTTCCGACAATCGGATCAAGACTACCTTCGATCGCTGCCTTAGTGATATCTATCCCAAAATTATCCAATACCGGCGTATCAGTTTTAGGCGCTGATGAACCTTTTGATCCGGATGAACCTCCGCTACCACTGCTTTTTCCGAACATATCTTCACCTTCGTCACTGTCTTCCGGAAAATCAGATTTGCTTTCAATCCTTGTCAGTTCTTCAATCTGAGTTTTAACCGCTTCGTATCCACTATTATAATGTTTGAAAATTGCACTCACAAGACTGTCTTTTTCTTTAAGGATTGCTAATAGTAAATGGCCTGTATTGACCGTACTTTCATTCATCGCCCTCGCTTCGAGGAAAACAAATTTAAGTGCTTTTTCTGTGTTTTTAAGTAATGGAATATTGGCCTCCAATTGCAACGAACTATCTTTACGTAGCTGTATTTCAAGGTCTTTACGCATCTTCATAAAATCAAGGTGCAATTTATTCATTACATCGATCGCAATACCTTCTCCATCGCGGATAATGCCTAGAAAAATATGTTCCGTGCCTATATGGTCATTCCCCAATCTGATGGCCTCCTCACGGCTATAGGAGAGCACATCTTTAATGCGGGGAGAGAATTTTGAATCCATAATATATAAATATCTGATGTTTTAAAGATCAAGTCTAAAATTAAGCGACTAAATTACTTAATAATTCACAATAAAATACACATAACGAAAGAACTTTATTTTTTCCTAAAACAGATTTTCAAAATATATCATTCTCATAATTAATGATTTAATAGACATTTGACTATTTTATCCTAAATTGAAATTTCTATTGTAACTTTTTGTTTGTCATTTCATTTCGCATTAAATGGTGCTTTGTATTTTGAAGCATTATAAAAACAACAATTTTTTATACCAGTATGTTTAAAATTACTATTTTTGTGTGACTTTTTATATTTAAATAAATACAAATAAGACATATATGTCTGATTTAGAAAGAATTATACAGATTAATATTGATGAGCAAATGAAAACGGCCTACATCGATTATTCGATGTCAGTGATCGTATCAAGGGCTCTGCCTGATGTCCGTGACGGACTTAAACCCGTGCATCGCAGGGTTTTATATGGAATGAGTGAATTAGGAAGCGCATCAAATAAGCCTTATAAAAAATCGGCAAGGATAGTGGGAGAGGTGCTTGGAAAGTTTCACCCGCACGGTGATTCATCCGTTTATTATGCGATGGTCAGAATGGCGCAGGAATGGTCGCTTCGTTATCCATTGATTGACGGACAGGGTAACTTTGGATCAGTTGATGGTGATAGTCCGGCAGCAATGCGTTATACGGAAGCACGTCTGAAAAAACTGGCTGAAGAGGCTTTAGCAGATCTTGATAAAAACACAGTTGATTTCCGTCCCAACTTTGATGAGACTTTACAAGAACCAACTGTTTTACCTACGAAGTTTCCAAACCTACTTGTGAATGGTACCTCCGGAATTGCAGTTGGTATGGCAACCAACATGGCCCCTCACAACCTTTCGGATACGATTGATGCGATCATCGCCTATATCGACAATAATGATATAGAGATGAGTGAGTTGATTGACATCGTTAAAGCCCCTGATTTTCCTACTGGTGGAATTATCTATGGTTATGCCGGCGTTAAAGAAGCATTCGAAACTGGAAGAGGAAGAATTGTTGTAAGAGGCAAAGCCGAAATTGAAGCGGTTGAACATGGGCGTGAAAAACTTGTTATCACCGAGATTCCTTACATGGTCAACAAGGCAGAATTGATTATCAAAATTGCTGAGCTTGTCAATGAGAAAAAAATCGATGGTATTTCGAATGTGAATGACGAATCGGACCGTACAGGTATGCGTATTGTCGTTGATATCAAGCGCGAAGACATGGCCAGCGTTGTACTTAATAAGTTATATAAATTAACACAACTTCAGACCGCTTTCAACGTCAACAACATCGCCCTGGTAAAAGGACGTCCACAAATGTTGAATCTTAAAGATTTGATTCACTACTTTGTAGAGCACCGTCATGAAGTGGTAATCAGACGTACTCAATACGATCTTGAGCAATCGGAGAAAAAAGCACATATATTAGAAGGTCTGATTATTGCAATTGATCATCTCGACGCGGTTATTACATTGATCCGTAATGCCAAAACGCCGGAAGAGGCGCGCGAAGGGTTAATGCTGAACTTTGAATTAGATGAAATTCAGGCTCGTGCAATACTTGATCTACGTCTGCAAAGACTGACAGGTCTCGAACGCGATAAAATCCATGCAGAGTACGAAGATTTGTGCAAATACATTGACTACTTAAAAAACATTCTGGCCAACGAATCTGTCCGGATGGGAATAATCAAGGACGAGTTGCAAGAGATAAAATCGTCGTATGGTGATGCACGGAGAACTGAAATAGTTTATGCTTCCGAAGATTTTAATCCTGAGGATTTTTACGCTGATGAGGATATGGTGATCACTATTTCTCATATGGGCTATATCAAACGCACACCACTTACTGAATTTAGGACACAGGCACGTGGAGGTACAGGCTCGAAAGGTTCAAGTACACGTGAAGAGGATTTCCTCGAACATATGTTTATTGCCACCATGCATAATACATTGTTACTTTTCACCGAAAAGGGCAAGTGTTTTTGGCTTAAAGTTTACGAAATACCTGAGGGAACCAAAGCATCGAAAGGACGCGCTATTCAGAATCTTCTGGGAATTGAAGCTGATGATCAGGTAAGGGCTTATATAAATGTCACATCACTGAAAGACGAGGCTTATATCAATAACAATTACATTATTCTTTGTACCAAGAAAGGTGTAATCAAGAAAACACCTCTTGAGGCATATTCACGTCCAAGGCAAAATGGTGTTAACGCAATTACGATCCGCGAAAATGACCAATTAATTGAAGCACGTCTCACAAATGGTGACAATGAAATAATGCTCGCGGTCAAATCAGGGAAATCAATTCGATTCCATGAAAAACATGCTCGTGCAATTGGCCGTACCGCTTCAGGTGTAAGAGGTATCCGCCTCGAAGATGAGAATGACGAATTGGTTGGCATGATTTGTGTACAGAACGATTCAGATGATATCCTGGTAGTGTCGGAGCACGGATTTGGAAAACGTTCCAAAATTGAAGATTACCGGATTACCAACCGGGGAGGCAAAGGTGTCAAAACAATTAATGTTACCGAAAAAACGGGTTCACTCGTTGCCATCAAGAATGTTACAGATACTGACGATTTAATGATCATTACTCAGGCAGGTGTAACCATCCGGGTACCAGTATCTAAAATCCGAATGACAGGTCGTGCTGCTCAAGGAGTTAAGCTGATTAATCTTCGCGACGATGATTCAATTGCTTCTGTTGCGCGGGTCGAAATTGAAGAAGTTGATGAAATCGAACCAGAAGGTACCGAACTTTCAGATGATACGGAAGAATTACCATCTGACGAAGAAGCGACTGATAACGAACTCGAATAGTACCAATTAAGTATATATTTATCCTATGATTTTTTTGTATTTTTAAAAAAAATGAATCATTTTTGTAACAATTTAAAACACAAACATTTTTAAACATGAAGAAATTATTTTTCGCAGCTGTCCTTTTAATAGCAAGCACCATGGTGTTTGCACAAAAGGGCAAAGTTACAAGTGCTATTTCGTACAAGGATGCCGGAAAGCTTGATAAGGCCTGGGAAACAATTAAAGAAACTTTGGATCCTGCTAATCCAAAATCAGAGAAGACATTAAACTGGTCAGGAACATGGCAGGCACGCGGAGAAATTATTGAGGCAATAATTCTTTCGAAAGACGAGAATTATAAAAAATTGGTTGAAAATCCTGTAGAAGAGGCTTATAAATCGTATATGAAGGCGATTGAACTGGATGAAAAAGGTGGTAGCCCAGCATTGAAAATCAAGCTTTTAACATTTTCGAATACCCTGATTAACCAAGCTGTTGAAGCTTATCAGGCTAATGATTATGTCAAAGCAACCGATTATTTTGAAAAAAAGCTGGCTATAGATCAAACACCGATGTTTAAAAATGAAGCTACAATTGATACAGCTATCATGTACAATACAGGACTTGCCGCAATGAATGCAAAACAATACCAAAAGGCAATTAAGTACTTTACTGACTGTGCAAAATACGGTTATAACGGTGGTTCATCTTACGCACAGATGATAAGTGCTTACCAGTCACTTGGGGATACAGTTAAATCTGTAGAAGTTATGAAAGAGGCTTTTGAAAAATATCCTGATGACCAAAGCATTAATGTTCAGTTGATTAATTATTATATCATGTCAGGACAACCTAATGAAGCAATTAGTTATCTTGATAAAGCAATTGCAAAAGAAAAAGATAATTCTTCGTTTTATTTGGCAAAGGGAGTAGCACTCGACAAACTTGGACGGCAAGATGATGCAATTGAAGTTTACAAAAAAGCAATAGAAATAAAACCTGACAATGGTGATGCATATTACAACATCGGAGTTATCTATTTCAATCGTGGAGTAAAACAATTTGATGTTGCCAATACTGTTCCTACAAGTGATCAGGTTCGTTACGAAGCAGAAAAGAGTAAGTCTGACGATCAATTTAAACTTGCAGTTCCTTATCTTGAAAAAGCAGTCGAATACAATCCAAAGGATAATTACATTCTTGAGCAGTTAAAGAATCTTTATTACAGGCTCAAAATGATGGATAAGTTTGAAGCACTGAACAAGAAATAAGAAAAAATATCAGAATTAAAGAGGGAGTTCTTCCCTCTTTTTTTATCATCTTAAAAATAACATAATATTAGTTATAAGACACGCCTTTAACTGAATATTAGTTACTTATGAATATTTTCTGCTGGCAGTTAGCCAATTATTGGATGTTGTAAACATGCTGTTATTTTCGGGATTAAGTTGGTGCTTTTGCTGACAATTCAAGTAAAATGAAATTAGATTTTAGCAGATGTTTATATTGAAATGTGGATCAGAATAAATGGTGATTACAATCGATTCAATGAATTTATTTTTCAAGACAGATGGATTACTACTTCAGGCAGAATCAGCGTGACAACAAAACTAGAAAGGTTCTCATTGCAAGACCTTTTGAAAGGTGTAATTTATGCAGGAATTTTGCCTGGGCAATTCAGAGGTTGTTCAAATATGGTTTTCTTAAAAGAGTTCTTTCATAAATCGAAAATACCACAAACTAAATCTTTATTTGTGCTGCATAAAACCTTAATATTTGTCGTTGAATTTTTAACATGCCAGTGTATTCTAATTTATGGCTATTTTAGATTAAAAATCTGACTCCTCTCCCATCATTTTTAGATAGAAAGCATTTATACACCTGATAATGTGACGTATAGGTTGCAGACCACAATATACTTGTCAGTAAGTTCTCTAATTTTGGAATCGGAAATGAAAAATCAATTTTCTGAACAAACGGTCAAACCATATCTGCAAACCGTTTTATTAAAACTAGAAGCAGATTAGTCTTACCAAGTGTTTCGGTTGATTAGATATCAAGATTTCGCTTAATATATGGGGTGTAATCCTTAATAATCGGCTTATAATCAATATGGAATAATGGTGACGAAATAATGAAATCTGCTGTTGACCGGTTAGAGGCTGTTGGAATATTGTACAAAACTGCAATTCGCAGCAATGCCTTAACATCTACATCGTGAGGTTGTGGCTGCATTGGATCCCAAAAGAAGATCAAAAGATTGACATTACCTTCGCATATCATTGCACCAAGTTGCTGATCGCCTCCTAATGGACCTGACTTTAAAATGATGACTTGTGGTGGCATTGCATCATTTTCTTTACACTTCTGACTGATAGTATCTTCAACAAGTTTACCTGTAGTTCCTGTACAAACGATTGTATGGTGTGCCAATTCTTTCCAGTTGAATGCAACCCATTCAGCCATATCTTTTTTGCGATTATCGTGGGCCACTATGGCGATTGTTTTCTTTATCTTCATTCTCATTTTATAATAATTTAGGGCAAAGATAAGAGGATGAAGGTTTCTACCTAAAATTAATTGATTATCAAAATATTAATATTTCATTAAAAATGACTTAAGTGTTAAGGTTTTCTTACATTTCGGATCAATTGCAACGTTGTCATATCGCACAAGATTGTTGCTTGCAATGATTGATTGTGCCATTTCTGCATATTGATCAGATTCATGATAGCTGCCCATATAAAGCAATAATTGGGAGGATGATTCACCCTCCCAACGTTTTTGCCTGAATCTTTTATAGGATGATAATTTGGAAATTAGCAGATAGTAATGCTCAATAGACTCTATTATAGAATTATATGTTCTGAGATATCGCTCATCGTCACCCACTTGAAATTGGATGAGTGATCGCGAATCGTCACTTGAAAAAGACATTATTCCGAAAATATTGTTACCATTTCTGAAAATACTTGACGTACCCCATCCTGATTCGAGTACCGCCTGGGTAAGAGCAAGACTAACCGGATGAGGATAGATTCTTCTTTTCAATTCAATAATTGAATCGGTTTCATACTTGTGCTTCATTGCGACTATAAAAGTAGAATCAAATTCTGAAATCTTCTTTTTTCTGCCGATTCTTGTTTCAATAAACTCAACATGATGTAAATCATCCAATAACCGTTCCCTCGTAATTATAATTGCGGGGAGCAAATGCTGAATAAACAATTCTTTTCGTTTATCGGGATTCAAAGTACGAAAATCAATAGACCCAATGTAATTGATGGGAATAAGCGCAGAATCTGTTTGATTGATAATTGAATCAGAAACGATTAATTTAACGTTTTTGATCTTTATCTCAACGGGCCAGTATCTCGAACTGAATTTTTCGGTCTTTGCAAATAAATAAATTGCGAAAATGATGATTGCAAAATAGATTAGATCGCGAATTATTCTTAGCATAAAAACGAATGGTTAGCATGCTGGCAAAATTACAAAATAACCGTTATTAAAAAAAACAGGGGTAATCCACTGTATCTTATTATAAATCAAATGAATTCTTTTTTAAGGTTTACTACCCATTGTTCAATTCGTCCGTTTGTTAATCTTGCCTGGTTTTCCTGATCAAGTGGTAAGCCTACAAATTGGCCGTCTTGAACTGCTTTTGATCCTTCGAATTTAAAACCTTCCAAAGGCATTTTACCGACGATGGAAGCTCCTTTTTCTTCAAAAAAAGAAGCCATAATTCCGATAGCGTCACAAAAATTTTCAGCATATCCTTTCTGATCTCCCAATCCAAAAACTGCTATCCGCTTTTTCGAAAAATCAATATCCTCCAGGTCAGGAAGAAGTTCATCCCAATAATTAGGTAATTCACCGTCAAACCAGGTTGGTACACCAATAATCAGATTGTCGAATTCAAGAAAATTTTCTTTTTTAGCTACATCAACATTCACAAGTTGAACATCATAACCAGAGAAAGCATTGTGAACAATACCCGCAATCTTAGCCGTTTTTTTGGATGCGAAACTATAAAACAGACCTATTTTTTCCATAATCAATATTTTAAAAGTGCCAGTGCAGCAGCATAAATCTTATCTTCATTAATCAAAATGGCCGCTTCCAGAATTCTGTTAAAGCCAACCGGTGTAAAGGCAGAACCTACCCTGCGAACGGGCGCATCCAAAAATTCAAACGCCTCTTCACCAATAATGCCAGCCAATTCTCCTCCAAAACCTCCAAATACTTTATCCTCGTGAACGACTAAGACACGTCCTGTTTTTTTAACAGAATTGATAATTGTCTCTTTATCAAGTGGAATCAGAGAACGAATATCAATCACCTCAAGACTTAAACCTTCACCAGCAAGACGTTCAGCCACTTTAAGCGAAAGATGAGTTGTATTTCCATATGTAATAATGCTCAAGTCAGTTCCTTCACGCCGGATTCGCGCTTTTCCAAAAGGGACTTCAAAATCATCTGGAATTGGAGTTGCAGCTGAGGGTGAATTGTAAAGCGCTTTTGGTTCCAAAAAAAGTGTAGGCCCTTCAGATCGTAATGAAGTACGAAGTAGTCCTGCTGCATCATCAGCAAATGAAGGGTAAACGACCCGAATCCCGGGAAATGTTGCAAGTGCTCCTTCAGTCGATTGTGAATGATATAATCCACCTCCGATATATCCTCCGGAAGCAAGGCGAATAGTCACATTCGGACTGAATTTTCCATTCGTTCGCCAGTATTCATGTGTCATCTCGACATACTGCTCCATGGCCGGCCAGAAATAATCAGCAAACTCAGCTCCTTCAACTACAATCCTGATCTTCTTACTATAACGAGACATGCCATTTGCTGTTCCTGTAATGAAATCTTCAGCAATAGGTCCGTTAAAGACCCTCGATGGTCCAAATTCCTTTTGCAATCCTTTAGAAACATTGAATATGCCTCCTTTCTCCTTATTTGCAATATCTTGCCCCCAAATAAATGTATCTGGATTAAGACGAAACTCTGCTTTTAGTGTTTCATTTAGTCCTTCAATAAATTTTTTCTTCGCACCAGTTGAATTGTGCAGACCATCCGGATATTTGGATGCCGTGTAAGGGTCCGGAATCACGAAATCGTAAATTGATGCCGGATCTGGATCTGGCGATGCCAAAGCATTTCTGTGGGCAACTTTAAGTTCCTCTTTAGCCTTTTCCTCAATCACCAAAATTTCTTCTTCCGTAAACCTTTCGTATCGCACAAGCATGCGCTTAAACTTTAGCAATGGATCAGACTCCAACACATAGCCCAACTCTGCATCGTTACGATACAAATCATGCCTATCGGAATTTGAATGAGCGTGAATCCTGATACAATTTGCTTGAACGATACATGGTTGCTGGTTCTCCAACGACCATTTTTTGGCTTCTGTCATTGCGTTAATTGAATCAAAAACATCTTTTCCGTTACAATGAATGATCCTTAAGTTTTTAAATCCTGAGAAGTTATTCGCGACCTTTCGATTAGCGGTCTGATCCTTTTTGGGAACTGAAATTCCATATCCATTATCCTGGAAAACAAATATTACAGGAAGTTCCTCAGTGGATGCTCCATTAATTGCCTCATAAACATAGCCTTCCGAAACGGAAGATTCCCCCTGTGAACTGATGGCGACACCTTTTCCTTTATAATACTTAATTGCACGTGCCACACCAACAGCATGTAAGGTATGATTTCCTGTGGCTGAAGATACATTGTGAATGTTCCATTCCGGTTTACCAATGTGATTCGACATATGCCTTCCTCCAGAGGTAACGTCAGCCGCTTTAGATATCCCATTCAAGATGATCTCCTCCGCAGTAAGTCCTGCTGACAAATTGGTTAACATATCGCGATAATATGGGAAAAGATGATCGTTTTCTCTGTTAAATATTTGTCCAATAGCCAGTTGTATGCCATCATGACCTGCATAAGGCGCGTGATACGACCAACCGATGGCTTGTTTCAGATAATTCGGAGCCTTCTCATCGATCATGCGTCCCAGCGTCATCAGATAAAACCACTTTTCAAGGATCACTTTATCTGTATTCTTAATCGTAAAGGTTTTGTGCACCGTTATATCCTGTAAAACTTTCATATTCAATAGTTTAAATCTAATCAAATTTTTGTATTTTGTTCAAATTGCTCCAATAAGTCGGCTATTCTCCGAAGAAATCTTCCTCCAAGCATTCCGTCAACAACCCTATGGTCGTACGAAAGCGATAAAAACATTTTATGCCTGACAACAATTGCATCACCAGTCGAAGTTTCCATTACTGCAGGTTTCTTTTCAATCATTCCTACAGCCAGAATAGCAACTTGTGGCTGATTGATAATTGGTGTTCCAATTAATCCTCCAAAAGATCCAAAATTAGTGATCGTAAAAGTTCCACCCTGAAGATCATCCGGACTAAGTTTATTCTCGCGCCCTGCCCTGGCAAAGCTGTTGATTTCCCTTGAAAGTCCAACCAGATTTTTCGAATCGGCATCTTTAATTACAGGAACCACCAGATTGCCATCGTTCGTCGCTACTGCTATTGCTATGTTGATATGTTTGCGCAATATAATATTATCCTCATCTACTGAAGAATTTACCTGACGAAATTCTGAAAGCGCTTTAGCAGTAGCCTCTGCAAATAGCGGCATAAAGGTTAATTTTTCACCATATTTTTTTTCAAACTCATTTTTAACAGCATTTCGCCAAAGAACAAGGTTCGTTACATCGGCTTCGACAACGGTTGTAACATGAGGGGAAACTTGTTTCGACATTACCATATGATTTGCGATTAACTTGCGGATACGATCCATTTTAAGGATGGTATCTTCAGCGCCAATCGATACAGATACTTTTGGTCTTTCGGGTAATTGAATACCTGGTGTAGTTTGAGTTAGTTTTGATTGAGCAACCTGCGAAGTAGGTGTAATTTTTCCATTAACACGTTGTTCGATGTAACTTATAATATCGTTTTTCTGAACTCTTCCACCTAATCCACTGCCTGTTATTGATTCGAGTTCCGGTAATGTAACTCCCTCTTTCGTTGCGATACTTTTTACTAGCGGTGAATAGAAACGACCCGTATTTTTCAAATCGTTTTTACTGATTTCCTCACCTGGTAATTTAGTTTCAACAGGTTTATTTTCCGAAATCTCGACCTTTTCAGAAACAACCACCGGTTCAGGGTTAACTTCAGGTGTTGTTTTATCTTCTGTTTCAAGTGCGATAACTATTACGATCTGACCAACAGGAATCAAATCATTTTCGGCACAACGAATTTCTTTAATTGTTCCGGCTACAGGTGAAGGAATTTCTGAATCAACTTTATCGGTTGCTACTTCAAAGAGGATATCATCTTCAGATACCTTATCTCCTTGTTTTACAAATAGTTTAGTTATAGTAGCTTCCTGGATACTCTCACCCAGCTTTGGAATAAGTACATTAAAATCTGACATCGCTTATTGTTTCATTTTAATTAGTATTCATAATTCAATGCGAGCCTAAGCATTGATTATACCAACTAACAAAAAACAATAAGATTTAGTTTAAAAAAAAGCTTCGAATTGTTCAATTGTGCAGAAACGAAAAGAGGTCATAGGTGGGCCACTTGTCGACCTTTAGTAAAATATGCGACATAACGCGATCCATTTCAATGGCAAGATGTGGACCTTTATAATTACTGGTATTCGATAGAATCACCCATGAATATCCATTGGATTGCCGCTTTACAAGCGCCGAAGTCCCTGGCAAAGTTCCTGTACGCCACCATTCGCCCTTTTCATTGGTCGTTCGCCATCCCAATGGATCCAATCCTTTGGGATCTACATTGGTCATTTGACGGATACTTTCGAAGGAAAGTATGTCTCTTATGCCAGGCTCATTATCAATAACAACAATTAATTTCATCAAGTCAATTGCTGAAGAGAGCCACCCGCCAGCAGAACTCAATAGGTGAATATCGTTTCCACCATAAATTTTCGATACCATTCTACCACTTCCGTCAAACGATTCTATTGGTTTACCATCTTCCGGCTGATAATACTTCACTTCATTGGGAAGTGCATCTTCAAAATAACTTCTGCCAAGTTGCATATCAACTATACCGGCAGGCTCAAGAACTTCCTTTTTTACGAATGTTTCATAATCCGTTCCTGAAACTTTTGCGATTATTTTGCCCAAAATAACATATCCAAGGTTAGAATAGACACTATTCGAACCCGGTTCAAAATGCACATTGTGAGTAGTCACAAATTTAATGTAGGAATCAATATTTACAGGCAACGATTCCCCTGTACCTTTGGCGACAGCTTTTGGAAGAAAAGCGAGATCGCCATAATGTTGTGTCCAGCCTCCGGAATGATTAAGAAGGTTGCGCACAGTGATTTTTTCGAGTCGTCTGTCTTTTATGTGGAGAAATTGATCGTCGTTGAGAATCCCGTATTTGCCGAACACCTTTGTCTCAAGTGAAATTTTTGAATTCTCAACGAGTTTCATTATTGCAACAGCTGTGATCAATTTTGAAACGCTGGCAATGCGAAAAAGGTTATTAGGGGTAACTAAAATCTGAGCTTCTTCGTTGGCATAACCGTAACCTTTGGTGAAAATCAGTTTTTCGTCTTTCACTATGGCGATTGTTACACCTTTTAATCCGTTTTGCTGCCTGAATTTTTCCATGAAACCATCAACGATTTCAGAATTCTGATTTTCAATTAACCGATTAAATACCAATCTATTAATTGATTCTTTTTGAACCGACAAAAGAGTGTTTTTACTCGAAATAGTTCCTTGTTTAGATGGTATCAATAAAAGAATTACAATGAAGAAGGCTAATATAAAAAATCGAATTGCAGACATATAATAATCAGGTAAATAATACAACACATCATAATAGATAAAACAAAAAGCTAGATTACATATGTGAATTACAAATGTAAACAGCCAACAAGTTCTCCTATAGAGCTAATTTTATGGCGATTAAGATAATTATCGATTCCATCAATGATTTTCACTGTCGCTAACGGGTCAATAAAGTTGGCTGTTCCAACTTGTATTGCGGAGGCACCTGCCAGGAAAAACTCAATGGCATCTGTAGCATTCATAATTCCACCTAAACCGATAATTGGAATTTTAACCGCCTGTGCTACCTGCCAGACCATTCTTAGTGCAATTGGTTTTACTGCAGGGCCCGAAAGACCACCAGTAATTGTGGATAGAACCGGTTTACGCGTTTCAGCATTAATTGCCATACCTAATATTGTATTTATCAGTGATAAGCTGTCTGCTCCGGCACCTTCAGCGGCTTTTGCTATTTCGGAAATATCTGTCACATTTGGAGAAAGTTTCACAATCATTGTCTTGCCGTAGACCTTTCTTACTGCGCTTACGACAGCTGCTGCAGACGGACAACTGGTACCAAACGCCATTCCACCTTCTTTAACGTTAGGACACGAAATATTCAGCTCTATTCCTGCAATGTGATCAAGTTCATTGATGATTTCAGCACAGGCTACATATTCTTCTATTGTAGACCCTGAGACATTTACCAGCACATTGGTTTCATATTTCGTAAGCTTCGGATAGATTTCAGTTGCAAAGTATTGTGCACCATTATTTTGAAGACCAACAGTATTCAGCATTCCAGAAGAAGTTTCTGCCATTCTCGGATATGGATTACCTTGCCTTGGATGAATTGTTGTTCCCTTAACTATAAAACCGCCGAGTAAGTCGACATTAAAAAAATCATCGAATTCAACCCCATATCCGAATGTACCAGAAGCAGTTAATACAGGATTTTTAAGTTTAATATTATGAATTATAGTGCTTAAATCTGCCATTTCAGTTGATTTATATTAAAAACTGGTCCATCGGTGCATACACATTTGTGACCTTGAAAGGTTTCTGTGACACAGCACAAGCAAACACCAAAACCACATGCCATCGTATTCTCCAGCGATACCTCACACCAAACGGAGTTAGCCTTTGCCTTCGAAGCTACAGCTTTCATCATTGGCTCAGGTCCACAACAGTAAATTTTTGAAAACGAACCCAATTTATCGCCAAAGATTGTATGATCCGTGACAAATCCCTTCTCTCCATGTGATCCATCTTCAGTAGTTGTGAAAACCTTTCCATAGAAGGCATATTGTTCAAGCTCAACCAGGTCAATTAACGACCTTGCTCCAAGCAGGATATTTACGTCAATAACTTCATGGCTAAGTACCTGTGCCAAATACATTAATGGAGCAATACCACAACCTCCGCCTACCAGTAAAACTTCCTCCTTTGATGAAGGAATCGTAAATCCATTACCGAGTGGAAAAATAACATTCAAATAGCTATCAACGGATACATGTGCCAGGGAGCGTGTGCCTTCACCGACTTCCTTAATCAGAATCGAAATAATATTCTTCTGATAATCTACAGCATGTATAGAGAATGGCCGACGTAAAAAAATACTTTGCGACTGATCAACTAATATATTGGCAAACTGTCCCGGTACAATATTCTCAAGTTGATCCGGAGTATGTAATTGTAGTAAATGATGGTCATCGTTCAGTTTAATATTAGCGATAACCTTCAGATTTTGAACAGATTTCCTCATCTGCATGAAATTTAAGCATTCATTTATGACAGTTTATAGGAGTCTGTAGCTTTATCCTGACAAACCTGCCTCTAAACTGTGTTAATTCACGCAAAGATAGGGCAATTTCTATTTTGAAGGGGTATAGGCGGTGAAAGTTTTGTCTTTATAAAAGATTACAATTCGTTCAACCTCCTTATTATCAACTGAAGCACTCATTAAATCTGTCATAGATTGTGTTGAATTTAAATCAACCTGCAGATTTGACGCAACACCAGAAGAATGTTTATCTGGCAGGTTATCAGAGATTTGATTGTAAACTTCTTTTATAGCTGGTTCCTCAGCTTTAGTACTTTCAAGTTGTGTTTTTGTAACTTCGGTATTGCTTGGAAATTGGAATAAGGTGGATTCTTTAACCGGTGTCGATTTGACTTCTGTCATCATCCCTTCACCTAAAAGCAACCATCGTGGATTTAATGTATTGTAAGACCCAAGCATCTTTTGAATAAATGATGCACTAGGATAGTTTCGGCCATTCAGTACATGCGAAACACTTGATCGCTGAACACCTATTTTGTCCGCAAATTCTGCAGGTGAAATACCTTCACTCAACAGAAACTGTGTAATCCGATCTTTCATAAGCAGAAAATTGTTATTTGCCACATATGGATACTCCGTGTCATATGTAATTTAACTCATTACAAATGTATAAAATAAATAAATAACAATTGTAATTAAAACAAACATTAATTAGAGTTTACATTATTAAACTGAAAATATTTGATTACAATTATGAACTATTAGTATATATTCCATTTATGCCATCAATTCTGTGTAAATAACATGAATTATCGATTAAGTATATCTTTACTAGTCTTTTATTTGTAAATAAGACAGTATTTAATGATTTAGATGCAATAATCCATTATATTAAATAAATTGTTGAGATAAATCATATATAACTCTGATATTCATCATATTAAAATTATATATAGAGATGTTCAAGCCTTATTTGCTCATTAGATAACAAATGTAATTAAGTATTTTAAACTATTAATGCAATAAAAAGCTATATTGTTCTGATATTATGAACGATACCTGTAATTACATGCAATTGATATAGGTATTAAAATTCGATCTTTTTATAGTGTAAAAAGTATATTTTAAAGGACATTTCATGTGGTACAAATGTGATCAATACTGTATATGTCTATATTGAATGACAAATGTATTACGGATTTTATGGTTTACATATGTATATTGCTGATTATTTGTGAATTTGTGCAGATCTAGTATAGTAGTTGCCACTGAAAATGTAGTATCCAGGAAAAAAATACATTTAAACGCAAAAAATCTTCAGGAGAGGAACAATATGGCCGAGTCACTTCAGTAAAAATAACAGAAGCAAGTTTCTGATTTAATTGAACTGTTTTGAATGATTACAGAATTTATATATTTAGTGTCGCTAATGGATTATTATTTAGGTTTTTCGCATCGTTTTATGCACAATTATTCCTTGTTGAGAATCGTATAAAGAAATACCCATGACAGATGGATGGGGTATTTCTTATTCTGAAATGAGTATTTCATTTTTGAAATTAGGTATATCTACGAATTGTAAAAGAAAAAAGTTTGGAATATCAAATATCCAAAAGATGTTGCACCGCCAAGATATTAATTTTCTCCAACAAATTTGCTCAGTAGTATTTCAGCGTGGTTTTGCGTTTTGGAAAAGGCAGCAAAAGAAAATTCCATACAAAATCTTCTTCTCAAACCAATGAAGTTATATTTTGTGATTATAGGGCACTGAAATTTATCGAAAAAAGAAACTCGAAATTCAAACTTTTTTGATCGGTCAGGTAGGCTGTTCTGACACCAATTTTCGCAGGAACGAGTAATCTGAGAATATTGCAATCGGCTGTTAGTTCTCCACCGGCTGATGCGAAGGTAATTTGATATTCACTCGTATGATTTTGTATTGGAATCATTGCCCAAGCCTGGTCGTAAAATAGCCTTAATGATATTCTTTTGAAATAACTTAGTTTTCCTAAGCTAAAGTCTGGATAGTAAAGGGGCAAAACATAGTCCGACTTCAAACAAAATAATTGATTATTGACAAGGTTAGTGTGACCTCTCGGGTACGAAATAAGATCGGAAAAGGAGCTTGTTGATGCCTTTCGTTGCTGAAATCCACCATAAAATTTCAGTCCATGATGCCGGACCAAACCAGGAAAATAGAGGGTTCCTTCAGCAGACCAAATCATACCAAAATCACGGTCTCCAAATGGCGAATGACGATAGTATGCATCAAATAGCTGGCCGATCGCAGGTTGGATATCACGATGTCCCAGCATTAAAAGATTATGAGCATATAATCTGTAAGTCAGTGGGATAATAGTTCCACTGAAGAAATTAGCCGGTGCAGATGTATCTTGCAAAATACGCGTGTAACCAATTTGAAACTCGGGTTGAATCAACCGGTACATTTTTCCATGCGACAAGTTTAAAGGAATGCTAATTCCACCATTTAAATTAAGCACCTTGTAAGAATAACTCACTAACTGGGTATCTTTTTTGATCGTCTGGCCTGCGTTGTTAACCGTGTTAATAATCTCAGTATACTGTGACTTTTCACGACCGTAATCAGCATTCACTTTTAACACAGGAAAAATTCCAGTATAATCGAATTTGGCAATCAGTTTACCTGTTTTATTTGTTGTTGAATAATCGTAGCCCAATTGTGTAATTGCAGTGCTTAGCTTATTCTGTGACATAAGTGATATTCCCGGTCTGATTTCTTCATTTTCCGAATCAATATGAACGGGAGCCCAGCTGTGAAAATTGAATAAATTGGCTAATTTTGAATATCTTTTTGATTTGTAGTAAGTTGTGTCGATTGTCGAAAAATCGGGTATTTGTTTCTCCTGAGATGAAAGTTTTTCTGCCAATTCGTAACTGTGTGATATTGCAGGATCGGAAACCTTAAATTGTGCTGCATTTATCGCCGCTTTAACGACTTTAAAGCCATCTGCGGTGTAGTTGCTATAAACCAGGAAGCTTCCATCTGTTATCACTTGTACATCTCTTACTCCGAATCTGGAACGGGTAACACTATAATTTGTCTTTTCGATCAGATTAAATGCATTAATTTCGGATGAACCATCTATTGTGGTCGTATAATAGACAAAATCCCCTTGTTGAACTGGCCGCATAAGTTCATTGTATGTTAATGGTAATAAATAACTTATATCACCACTAAAAGGATTAATTTTTGCCAGCGTTTTACCTTTTGGTTGGAGAATAACTGCGAACAGATCACGTTTATTTTCTGCCCATGAAGGAGTAATAACAAATAGGTCCTTTGCCATAGGCATCTCATTCACAATCTCGCCTGATTGTGGGGATAAAAGTACAATGGAACAACGATTATCATTATCGACCTTTACTGCCGCAAGTTTTAATCCATCAGCAGATATACATGGAGCAAAAATTTTATCCTGATATTTCTTTTCCGTCACATTTCCTGTTGTAGTGTTCAAAATTCTCAATAGCGAAAATTCTCGATGCGTCCAGCGAATATCTGTTTTAGATTCAATCCAATAGACTTTTCCATGTCCATAAGTTATCGATTCTTCAAACAAATTTCCCGGGGTAAAAATCACCTTCTCCTCGCCTTTTGGCCCTATTAAAACGAAATGAGTAAGATTATCAAGTGAATATTTAACGGCAAAATAAGTTGAATCATCTATCTGATGAGGATATCTGTAGCTTTTATATCCTGGTTTATACTTTGTAATAATCTCAAATTCAGTTTTTTCAAGAGATTTATCTTTTAATGACCATGAGTCCTTAAGATCAGTGAAAATTTCATTATAAAGCCCAGCCTGATTCTTCCCGGTGACCTTCTTTAATCCGCTGGAAAATGCGTTAATTGATAGTGGATTACGAGCCACATGATTCAATACCTTCGGCCAGCTTTCTACACCGTACTTTGCACGAACACCGGCAACTATTTGATAACCTAACTGATAATAATCTGGAATGTAATCCTTATAAGATCCAAGATAAGCTTTATCATAACTGAATTTCCCTTTTTCAACACTTTGGGCCTTCAATTCCATTTCAAATGAAGGAACTCTTCCTCTCCCGGAATGGCTTAAAGATGTTTCTGTAACTACAGCATCTCCTTCGAGAAACCAGAAAGGCAAGTATGCCCCAATTGCCAATGCAGCAGCCTGTTCTCCCAGTATAATTTTAAATATTTTGGGTAATTCTGATACAATTTTGTCAATCTGAACAACATGTCTGAACTCATGAATCGCCAATTGTTCAAGCCAATCCTGCGCATAAATGTCCTGACTTGGTGTAGTGAAAAGCTCGACACGTGCAGGCGCCCAGGCAGCGAATCCGTTTGAGCGGACAGTACTTGTGTGAAGAATTACCGAAATTTTCCGTGGCTGATGTTGAAGAGAGGTTCCGGCATTAACATAAACTTTTTCAAGAATTGAAGCCAATCGCTGTGCTTTTATTTCAAAATCAGTTGGATAAATGATCTGAAAATTTTTCGTATTTATCTGACGCCAGCGAATGCCTGAAGGGTCCTCTCCCACCGAATAATACTGAGCTACAAGCAGATAAGGCAATAAGGCAAGAAAAAATATCAGTAAATATCGCTTCATTTAATGTTGTTTAAATTGGTTCGCATTGTGCCTTCAACCATTTCTGTACTTCTGGATTTAATCGTGATCCCAATTCGGTTAAAACTTTGGCGTGATAAGAATTTAGCCATGTAATTTCTTCATCTGCCAGAAGTTGCCTGTCAACAAGCTTTCTATCGATCGGACACATTGTAATTGTGTCGAATGAAAGGAAGCTGCCAAAATTGGATTGAAAGTCTTTTTTACAAACCAGCACGTTTTCAATGCGGATGCCGTATTCTCCCTCGCGATAAAGACCCGGTTCATTGGTAATAATTTGTCCGGCCCTGATAGGTTCACTATTATATTCTGGACGAATTGACATCGGACCTTCATGAACGCACAAATAATGTCCAACGCCGTGCCCCGTTCCGTGCCCGTAATTCAAACCATTACTCCACAATGCTTTGCGCGCTAAAATATCCAGCGAATAACCTTTTGTGTTTTCCGGAAATACCCCCTTCGCAAGCTGAATATTTCCCTTAAGTACTAATGTGAAGTCTGATTGCTGTTTTGAAGTGATTTTCCCTGTTGCGATGGTTCGGGTAATATCAGTTGTACCATCGAGATATTGACCACCGGTGTCAAAAAGAAGAATTCCGTCCGGCTGTATCTCAATATCAGTTTCGGGGGTGGCATTATAATGAACAATTGCCCCGTGTGGACCAAAACTTACGATCGGACTAAAACTTTCGCCCTTAAAATTGATCTGTTCAGAGCGAAATTCTCTAAGCTTCTCTCCTACTGAAAGTTCTGTAATTTTTTCTTTACCAAATTGTTTCTCAAACCAATAGAGAAAATTGACCATTGCAACTCCATCACGCAAGTGACATTCTTTCATTCCTGCAATCTCAACCTCATTCTTAATTGATTTTAACAATGTGGGAATTGAAAGACCGTCAATTACATTGCTACGTTTTTCGATAGATTTGTAGATGAGTGAGTTGGTTCGGTCAGGATCAAGATAAAATGATCTTGCATTCAATTGTTCGAGAAACGAAAATACTGATTCATAATTTTTTATCTGAACCCCATCCCTTTCTAAAACATCAGCAAGTGCTAACGGAATTTTCTCTTTGCCGATAAATAATATAGCTTGCTGTTGATCGACATAGCCATATCCAGTGAAAAGCGGATTATAATTGATTTCGCTACCTCTGAGATTAAAACTCCAGGCTAAATCATCCAATTGACAGATTAATGTAGCTTCCGCTCCATATTCGGTCAACAGATTTCTTATGATAGTCAGTTTTTCGGAACGATTATAACCTGCAAATTGAACAGGAAAGTCGATAACGGGCGTTTGCGAAAAAATAGGTCTGTTTTTCCAAATTAGAGATACCAGATCCGTGTTTAACTTCAAGGAGATGCCCTTCGCACCTAATTTAAGTTCTATATTATTTGCATCTGCAGTGGATAAAGTCAAACCGTCGAGGGCGACAACACTTCCTGGATTGAGTTCCAGGGCCAGCCAACAATCTACTGATATCGTATCGGCCTGGCGATCTTTTATCATTTCAATTCCGGTACCTGACAATTGTGTTTCCGCCTGAAGAAAATATCTTGAGTCAGTCCACAGTGCAGCCCGCCCTTGTGTAATTACAATTTTTCCGTACGAACCAGTAAAACCACTAATCCACTTTCGGCTTTGCCAGGCTTCAGGAACATATTCACTTAAGTGGGGATCAGTACCATAAATCAAATATCCGTCAATACCTCTATCCTGCATTAAACTACGTAGTGATGTAATACGCTCTACAATGTTCATTTTATATAATTTAGATGTATCTACTATAATATTTACTTATGTAAGCATTAATAATATTCACCATACTCTCGGAACACAAATCCTCTTTTTTAACGTCTTTCGGAAAGAAAAACTCAACACCAGAAACATCGTCTGCTGGAATAATTGCTGTAATATCATCAACTTTACAGACAAAAGCAAGATCGACTGTAAAAACGGAGAAACCGGAAAAAATATATTCATTGGGAAAAGAAGCCAGATACCTGGCTTCTGTGACAAGAACTCCAAGTTCTTCTTTTATTTCTCTTACAACAGCTGCTTCCGCACATTCCATGGGTTCTATAAATCCTCCTGGAAGATCAAGCATTCCTTTGGCAGGTTCGATGGCTCGCCGCGCAAGTAAAAGTTTCCCTTCAGCATTAAAAATCAAACAAGCAACAGCCGCCGAATTGTTCAAATAATAATTAAAGGAACACCCTTCGCAATTGAACGACCTGCCTTCATTGTTGGTTTTGAATGCTTTGCATCCGCATCGAGGACAATATTTTATAACATCCCTCGGATGTGTTTTTGTGACCATTTTGGGTGCTTTAATTGAAATTTGCTATTTTAAAATCCTATCGGCCTTCATCCAATCAATCAATAATTGCGGCCATTGGTCATGAGGTTTACCTTTTTTTGTCATTCCAAAGCCATGACCCCCTTCCCTGAAAATATGAAGTTCGGTTGAAACGCCATTGGCTTTTAGTGCGCTATAAAACTCAATACTATTACGTGGTGGTACTACCTGGTCATCATCTGCAAGAACCAGAAAGGTTGGTGGTGTATCCGAAGTCACTTGCAGTTCGTTTGAATAGTACTTAATCAATTTAAGATCATGATTTTTACCAATCAGGTTTTCGCGAGACCCCATATGTCCCCAAAGTTCATTAAATGTGATTACTGGATAAACCAAAACAGCGAAATCGGGGCGACAACTCACTTTTTCAATTGGATTATCACTGTCAGTTTTCCCCTTGTCAAAATGAGTCGCAGCGGTTGAAGCAAGATGCCCTCCGGCAGAAAATCCGGAAATGCCAATTTTTGATGGATTTATTCCCCAATCATTTGCATTGTATCGCAAAGTTCGCAAGGCATATTGTGCATCAATCAACGGTATTTCATGATGACCGTAAGGAAGTCTGTATTTCAAAACAATTCCAGCGATTCCCTTGCTTTGTAAATATTCAGCATATGCATATCCTTCATGATCCATAGCTTCAATCCAATAACCACCGCCAGGACAAATAATAACTGCAACACCTGTATTTTTTTCTTTATCAGGTAAATAGATGGTCAATGTTGGTTCTGACACAAACCTGACCATTTTTCCATCAAAAGTCTCTTCTGGTTTAGGACATTCATTATTGCCGGGAGCGCCATTGGGCCACAGTTTAATAACTTTCTGTGCAACTGCCAATTGTATAACAACCGTTGTAAGAAGCATGAGTAAGATATTTCGTTTCATTATCTGATAATTGTTAAAACTTCTGAAGGATAAAAATAGAAAATATCGCGGCTAATTTTACCTTTGTTTTTTTATTTTGAATTAATAAGAACAATTTTCAGCTATTTTTGCTCCAATGAGTTTTAGTCTGCTTTGGGAAGGTTTTTTAATTGGCATTGCTGTATCGGTTCCGCTTGGTCCTTTAGGTATGCTCTGTATTAAACGAACAGTCAATAAAAACTGGAAATCTGGATTTCTATCGGGATTAGGAATTGCTGCGTCTGATGTCATTTATGCGATCGTTGCTGGCTTCAGTCTTACCATCATTATCAATTTTATTACCACCTACGAAATCTATTTCAAGATCCTAGGAGCCAGTATGGTAGTACTGCTCGGGCTTTACATCTTTATGTCGAACCCTGCGAAGGATATCCAAAAATTTCAACGAAAAGGGACTTCGTACCTCCAGGATTTCTTTACGGCTTTTCTTTTAACCGTCACTAATCCACTCTCTGTCTTTGTATTTATAGCTATATTTACAAGCTATAGCCTTGTTCTTCAGTTGTCTCAATTATTTGAAGCGCTTCTGATTATCGGAGGAATCTTTGTTGGAGGCGCTACATGGTGGTTTATCCTTACAGGCCTGGCCCATCTTTTCAGACATAAACTGACGATTAATACTTTGTGGTGGGCCAACAAAATTATCGGTCTAAGTGTAATCCTGATCGCGGTTGGCTTGTTTATGTTCCTGGTATTTGAAGAAATTTAAACCATTTTTTCCTGAAGAATCTGTGTAAATTCTTCAGGAGCACGACGTGGTTTTCCTGTCGAAGCATCAATAAAACCAAGAACAACCTCCCCTTCATTAATCAACTCTCCTTTTTCATTGTAGATTTCAGAGAATAATTTGAATTTTACTTTCGGAATCTCTTTGATAATCGTTCTGATTATGAGTACTTCATCATAGATAGCAGGTTTGTGATAGATGGCATTTAATAACCTTACGGGAAGAATAATTCCACTTTCTTCGACCTCGCGGTATGATTTCCAGATTTCTCTAATCAGATCGGTTCGTCCAATTTCATAAAGTCGAGGATAATGACCATAATACATAACTCCCATCCTATCTGTATCTCCATAGCATACACGGTATTTCGTATCGTAACTCAGCATAATTCTAAATAAATAGTGAACAATTTAAGATTGTAAAGTTACTTTTAATCATTGAAAGCGGAAAAGAAACTATTGTATTGCCAAACTTTTATTGTAAAAAATCGTTATTTTTTTGAGATACCAAATAAGAATTTATTAACTTTACTTTATTAATAATTTTTTAAATAAAAGACATGAAAAATTCAATAGAATCTGGAAAGTTTATCGGAGCATTGCTGATTGGCGCCCTTGCTGGTGCCGCAATCGGAGTTTTATTCGCACCGTACAAGGGAAAGAGAACACGCAACAGACTTGTAACCAGGGCAAAAATTCTTGCAAAAGATCTCAAGAAAAAAAAGAAAGATGAATTAACAACAAAATAAGCTTCTTTGTGGTCTAAGCAGTTTTTTCACGAATCTAATTTCGCTGGCGACAGCCGGGAATTGATCATTTCATGCTAATTTGTTGAATTGTATTTTATAAAAATAGACTAAAAAGAATTCCAGCAAACTGAAAGTTGGTTGGTAAAGATTTTTGTTTTTCAGTTTAGACTCGGATAAAGGATGAAATCAAAAGGAGAAGCCATTAAGACTTCTCCTCGTTATTTGGTGACCCAGCTGGGGTATTAACCCAAGCCAGTCAATTGTTTTATAATCAGTTGCTTTCTAAAATTCCAATAAAATACCGTACCGATTTCGTACCGAATTTCTGTCCAGTTTTGGCTGTCCAAAGACTTCACTTTTCTGCTTAACTGTTCGGGTACAAATCTAAATACTTTCCGGCTAATATACAAATCCTTGATACACAAATTCATT
>JBBRZE010000027.1:0-55876 GCA_038236995.1 Bacteroidales bacterium
ATTATTTTTGTGAAAAAATGATATAAACTCGGTAGGGACAATAGCATAATTAACTGTTTGGGAAGATATGATTACAGGGGAAAAAGGATCAAGATTAAGTAAAATTGCTCGTGAATTGAACGTGGGGATTACCACGTTGGTGGATTATCTTCACAAGCAGGGTTTTAAAATCTCTACTGATCCGAATACAAAAATTGAGGCAGACATGCATGAGCTTCTTGAAAAGCAATTTCGGAAGGATCATGAAGCCCGAATTGAAGCCGACAAGGTCAATCTTCGCCACCATCGTGCAAAAAATGAATCGGTGACGATCGAAGATTTGCAGGCAGTTAAAAAGGAACCCGAAGAATCAGATGCCGACGATGATTCCATTCTGGTAAAGGATCATAGTTTACATCACTACAAAGAAGAAAAACGTGTTGAATCGGTTCCTGCACGAAAACCTGAAACTATTCCAGTCGCTCCCAAAAAAGAGCCAGTTGCTGAAATCCCTAAACCAGAAGCTGCTCCCGTAAGTGAAGTCGAAAAGCCCAAAGTTACAGTTGTAGGTCAGGTGGATCTTAACATTATTAACCATCCCAAACCAAAACCAAAAGAAACGCAAACAGAGATCCCTGTAATTGAGGCGAAACCGGTAGTTGAAAAACCTGTCGCTGAGAAACCAGCTGAACTTCCTGCTGAGAAACAGATAGAAGCTCCTGCTGCTAAAACAGGAGAACTTCCGAAGGCAGAAACCAAAGCGCATGATGCTGAAATTCGGACAACCCCCGAAACAGTTAGTGAGAAAAAGCCGGTAGTTCAAAGCGAGCAACACGAAGAACCTGAAAATACAGAGCCCAAAACTGAGATGATTTCAAATGTTTCTCAGATTGAAAACAATATAAAGGTAATTGGCAAAATTGACCTTGAGGCTCACAAAGCCGCTGAGAAACCTAAAAAGGAGATTCTTAAAAAGAAGTTAACGACTCGCAGAGCATCTGAAGAATTGAACAGGTCTCAAACTGAAAATGAGAGACCAGAAAGAACAGAGATCGTAAATGATCCGGAAAGTTCTGTTGACAATTCAGAAAATACGGAAGAGATATTTAAACTGGAAAGGAAGAAGCTGACTGGTCCTACCGTAATTGGGCGGATTGAACTTCCTGTTGAAGAGAAAAAGAAACCTACACGCCTCGAGGACCATCAGTCTCGGAATAAGAAGAAGCGGAAACGTGTTCCTAAGGACGTAAAAGAGCGTGTTGATTTACCTGAAAAGAAACTTGAGAAGGCGAAAGATAAGTTAGATAAACCAGAAAGTAAGCTTAAGAAGAAGATTTCTCTTGTTGTTAAAAAGAAATCGTCTCCAGTTAAACTTGAGGTTAAAGATGAGGATGTTCAAAAGCAAATAAAAGAGACATTAGCTCGTCTGACTACAAAAGGTCTGAAAACCAAAGGATCAAAATACCGCCGCGATAAACGAATTGCTTTCAGTGAGAAATTGGCTGAGCAAAGTGCGCGCGACGAGATGGACAAGAGTATCATCAAGGTTACTGAATTTGTTTCGGTGAATGAATTGGCCTCAATGATGGATGTTCCGCCAACTAAGGTTATCGCAACCTGTATGTCACTCGGACTTTTTGTATCCATCAACCAGCGTCTCGACGCTGAAACAATGGCTGTTGTTGCAGATGAATTTGGCTTCAAAGTTGAGTTTATCTCTGTCGAGGTGCAGGAAGCAATTGTCGAAGAAGAAGATCATGCTGATGATTTGATAACACGACCTCCGATTGTAACAGTAATGGGTCACGTTGATCATGGTAAAACATCGCTACTCGATTATGTACGTAAAGCAAATGTAATAGCCGGTGAAGCCGGGGGAATTACGCAGCACATTGGTGCTTATAATGTAACCCTTGAGAGTGGCCGAAAGATCACCTTCCTTGATACTCCAGGTCACGAGGCGTTTACCGCCATGCGTGCACGTGGTGCCCAGGTTACTGATATTGTTATTATTATTGTTGCTGCAGATGATGATATAATGCCTCAAACAATCGAGGCCATCAATCATGCTCAAGCCGCATCGGTTCCGATTATATTTGCCATCAATAAGATAGACAAAAACGGAGCGGATCCTGAAAAAATAAAACAACAGCTCGCCAATATGAACTTCCTCGTCGAAGACTGGGGTGGTAAGTATCAGTCACAGGATATATCTGCAAAAGGCGGTCAGGGTGTGTCGGAACTTCTCGAAAAAGTATTGCTCGAAGCCGATATGCTCGAATTGAAAGCAAATCCGAACAAACGTGCATTGGGTTCTGTGATTGAGTCTTCTTTAGATAAAGGACGAGGTTATGTAGCTACAATTCTTGTTCAAAGCGGAACATTAAATGTTGGTGATGTTATTCTTGCCGGACCACATTTTGGTCATATCAAGGCAATGTTTAACGAACGTAATCAACGTGTTGAAAGTGTTGGTCCAGCTGAACCGGTTCTGATTCTTGGATTAAATGGTGCACCGCAGGCTGGTGATAAGTTTAATGTAATGGAAAGCGAACGCGAAGCGAGATTGATTGCCAATAAACGCGAACAGCTACAGCGTGAACAGGGTCTGCGTACTCAAAAACATATTACACTTGACGAAATTGGCCGAAGAATTGCCATCGGAAACTTCCAGGAATTAAATATTATTGTGAAGGGTGACGTGGATGGATCTATCGAAGCACTCTCTGATACATTGATTAAACTGTCAGTTGGAGAAATCCAGGTGAATGTGATCCACAAAGCGGTTGGACAGATCACCGAATCGGATGTTATGCTTGCCTCTGCTTCCAATGCAATTATCGTTGGCTTCCAGGTACGTCCTTCGTTGAGTGCCAGAAAGCTGGCTGAGAAAGAGGGTATTGATATTCGTCTTTACTCAATCATCTATGATGCGATTAACGAAGTTAAATCAGCTATGGAAGGGATGCTTGCTCCTGAAATCAAAGAAGAGATCAAAGGAACAGCCGAAATTCTTACAGTATTCAACATTACAAAGGTTGGTACGATTGCTGGTTGTATTGTCAGGGACGGAAAGATTCTTCGAAACTCGAAGGTGCGCCTGATCCGCGACGGTATCGTCGTATTCACAGGCGATCTCGAATCGTTGAAACGATTTAAGGATGACGTGAAAGATGTTGCCAAAGGTTACGAATGTGGTTTGAACATCCGTGGATACAATGATCTGAAGGAAGGCGACTTTATCGAAGCTTTCGAACAGGTTGAAGTTGCAAAGACACTGGATTAATATTGGTTTATCCCGTATTCGTTTAGGTATACTATAAAACCTCTTTAAAATGGAGGTTTATCAAAATAGAAACTGATCAGCAATTTGGTTGTTAATACAATCTTTTGCTGATCAGTTTTTTTATATATATTCGTCAGCATTAAATTAGAAGGAACGTACAAGATTGTTTTCTTGTTCTGCGAAGTTCTCTGATTCGTTTTAAAGTAAAAATCTTATATATGAATACAAAAGTTTTAATGTCAATAAGTGCAGTATTTCTGCTGACTGCCGGAATAATACTGACCTTTCTTCCTGATGAGATCTTAAAATTTAGCGATATTGAAAATACCGGGTCTATTCAGTTACTCCTGCAAATAATAGGCGCTCTATACTTTGGCTTTGGAATGCTAAACTGGATGATTAAAACAAGTTTGATCGGAGGGATCTATAACAGGCCTGTTGCAGTTGCAAACCTTACCCATTTTTTTATTGCCGGACTTGCTTTGTTTAAGGGAATAATTGCAAATCCAGGTTTGCCAAAGACGATTTGGATCGTATGTTGCATTTACTTGATTTTTGCTATTTCTTTTGGAATTGTACTTTTTCGGCACCCTTTAACCGAAAAGAAGCTATAAAACTTAAGTTCTTCATTATGAATTTGAAATTTCAATACGATTGCACAGATATTGATTGGGAACTTGTCCCTGAAATATTAAAAACTGTGGGCATGTCGTTTCACGATCCGGATACTCACCGGAAAACATTTTCAGCCAGCGCTTCGGTGGTGTTTGTTTTTGACAATCAGCAGATGGTCGGCTTTGCAAGGGCAATATCTGATGGTTTAATTCAGGCTGCAATTTATGATGTTGCTGTATTACCCTCGTATCAGGGACAAAGAATCGGGAAGCAAATGATTGAAATGATTGTAAATTCACTACCGGGATGTAATTTCATCCTGTATGCTTCACCAGGGAAAGAGCTCTTTTATGAAAAACTAAAATTCCGCAGGATGAAAACAGGGATGGCCTTATTTATAAAAGCTGAAATCATGACAAACAGAGGATTTACTGAATAGATTTTAAACCAGAATAAGTTATGAACGCAATTATTGAAAAATTTGTCGCCGATAAGAATATCGCACTGATCGGCGTTTCAGCGAACAAGCAAAAGTTTGGAAATGCTTTGCTTCAGGAGCTAACGAAGAAGGGTTATACAATTTTCCCTGTGCACCCATCACTAACTGAAGTTAATGGCGTGAAATGTTATTCGGATGTTAAAACACTTCCTGATTATGTGACGAACCTTATCATTGTCGTAAAACCTGAGATGACAGAAACAATCGTTTCTCAACTTAACGATTCATCCATTCGTCGTGTATGGATGCACCGCGGTGCAGGGAAAGGTGTTGCTTCGGCGGCGGCAATCGAGACCTGCAGGAAAAACGGAATAGAGGTTGTTTATGGGTTTTGTCCGATGATGTTTTTCACCCCTTCAGGAATTCACAGTTTCCATTTCTGGTTGCGGAAAAAGGTTGGAAAAGTTCCTGCGGAGTTTACCGTCTAAACTGTATCTGAAATTATTGATTTTATTGAATCGTACATTTGCAACATTTTTTCAGCAATTGTTGTTAACATTGTATTGTGGGACTACCCAAATTTGTGAATTATGAAAGTATATCTGGTAAGCATGATGAATGCTTTTGTATTGATGATTCTTGGTCTTTGGAGCTTTATCGGATCTGAAACTCCCTCATTAACTGCTCTTATTCCGATAATGACAGGTGCGTTTCTACTGTCATTAATTCATGGACTGCGTTATGGCAGTAAGCCGGCGGCTAATATTTCTATGGGTCTGACTTCACTGATTTTAATTGCAATGATTGTTCCTTTCATTAATGCTTTAGGCCATAATGATAGCGCTTCTGTCTATCGGATCGGGTTTATGATGGTTTCCTGCTCCATCGCGATTGGTTTTTTTGTCAGTAAGATGATCAAGGTAAGAAAAAAAAGAGTGAAAATTAAAGGTTAAAGTAGATCCGCATTTTATTCAGTTTACTTGCTGATATCACTGATGATGTAAATGTATTTACATGAATCTGAATAAGCAGTCACTCTTTACTGTCAACTGTTTCGTATTTGGTTTTCAACTTTTATCCTTTAAACCTTATCCAATAACCTTTGTTTTCCTTACATTGCATTTCTAAATAAAGTAAATGGACAAAAAAAAGTTGAAATTCAGATTTGGAATCGTCCTTATTTCTGTTTCGGTTGCATTTTTCCTGATCATTTTCGCAATGCCTTTTATCCCGATGAATTTAAAGGTTAAAGTAGCAGTGACGATTACACTTGTTGTGGTTGGAGAGGTTAGTTTTTGGGTAGGAACCTTATTGATCGGTAAAGAAGTATATAAAAAATTCATGGCTTACCTAAAATCGGGCGAATGGCTCGAGAAAAAGAAGGATGATACTGACAAAAACGGAACTGAGTTGTAACTTTTGCAAGTCACCTGCTATTCATCGCTTCATATTTGTAAAATATAAGTAGCCTTTCGATTATCTTTGTCTCATTCGTTGTACTGATTTATCAGTTAACCGGCTAAATAACTAAATCTTTGAATAATGTCAGACAGTCTTTCATTTGCATTGCTATGTTTTACCTCCTTTTTTACATTGCTGAATCCGCTTGGGGTGATGCCGGTGTTTTATGACGATGACAAAAGACTTTGAAGTGGTTTACAGGAGAAGAACTGCTTTAAAAGCAACCATCGTTTCCTTCTTTACAATTATGAGTTTTGCAGTGACGGGACAATTATTATTCCGGTTTTTCGGAATTTCGGTCGATAGTCTGCGCATTGTCGGAGGGGTTATTTTCTTCATCATGGGGCAGGATATGTTGCAGGCACGACTTGGGAATACAAAGATTACAGAATCCGAAATGGAAAAGCACATCACCGATATTTCGATCACCCCTTTGGCTATTCCCATGATCTGCGGACCAGGCGCGATAACGAATGCGATTGTTTTGATGCAGGATGCTGTTAATGCAGAAATGAAACTGATTCTGATTATTACGATTTTTGTTATTTGCGTGATCACTTATCTTGTGCTGATTGCAGCATCGCCTATTATGAAGGTTCTGGGAGAGACCGGGAACAAAATCATGCTCCGGTTGATGGGATTGATTGTAATGGTCATTGGTGTTGAATTTTTCTTTGCAGGATTAAAACCTTTTGTGCAGGAGATGATGAAGTAATCAGACAACACGGCAATCAGACAATTCGACATTGAAACAATGAGGCAGTTTAAAAATGATATAATTTAAAGATTTTGAAGATCATGATTGCAAATTCTGTGTTCCGGTTTCGATCTCTTTTATTTCTGGGTTTAGTTACCTTCCATCTGTTAATCAGTTATGCCGTTGCCGGACAAGATCAATTCGATCGCGTAACACGTGTGCTCGAATCGAAGAAAAGAGTGCTAGGCGGGAATGTATGCATGCTGATTTTTAAGGATAACCATCTTGTATTCACTTATAATAGGGGTGCCTATACGCGCAAAACTCCGGAAATGATTGCAAGTTGCAGTAAATGGCTGACGGCGGCGCTTGCTGCCACATTTATTGATGAGGGAATAATCTCTCCAAAGGATTCAATCGGGAAGTATTTACCTGTATTTACGCGCCATGGCAAAGGAAATATCACGATTGGTCAATGCATGAGTCACACTTCAGGAATTGAGAGCGGACAGATTACTCTTCGGACACTGATTGAACGGAGAAAGATTACCTCGCTGGATGAAGAGTTGAACCTTTTCGCTGCAAAACCAATGTCGGGCAAACCCGGTGAAGTATTCAATTACGGAAATATCGGTTTAAATATTGTGGGACGTATTCTTGAAGTTGTCTCTCATCAGGATTTCGAAACACTTTTCCAGGAACGGATTGCGAAACCGCTTGCGATGAAAAATACAACATTTAAGATGGGGAAGACGGTTAATCCTTCCGGTGGTGCAACATCAACCGCAGCTGATTATATGAACTTTCTGCAAATGATACTTCAGAAGGGAACTTTTAACGGGAAACAAATTATCAGTGAAAAGACCATTGAACTGATGCAGATCAGTCGCACAGTTCGTGCAAAGGTTGTTTATTCCCCAAAAGAAGCCGCCGGTTTCGAATATGGATGGGGTGAATGGATACTGGAAAAGGATGAGATTGGTAACAGCACTGTTGTTTGCAGTCCGGGATTGTTTGGAACCTATCCGTGGGTAGACCTTCATCGCAATTATGCAGCAATCGTCTTTGTGAAGAACATTCAGGTGAAAAACCGGCAAAAGAACTACCATGAGATCAGGGATGCGGTGAATGCAGCAATAAAGTAGGTTTTCACAACTAATGAAACTAATTGGAATAATCGGATTTCCCTTTAGTTGAACACGCTGAGTTTTTTCTTTAGAACCCTTGACATTTGTTCAGCAGACCAAAACTCTTTTTCCGGATTCTTTGACAATTGTTCGTGATATAAAAAATTCTCTTCAGTGACCTTTGACAATTGTTCGATGGACCAATAGTCGTTGTCGGGATTCTTTGACAATTGTTCGTGATATAAAAAATTTTCTTCCATGACCTTTGACAATTGTTTGATGGACCAAATGTCATAGTCGGGACTCTTTGACAATTGTTCGTGATATAAAAATTTTCTTTCATGACCTTTGACAATTGTTTGATGGACCAAATGTCATAGTCGGGACTCTTTGACAATTGTTCGAAATACCAAAACTCTTTCTCTGGTGCCGTTGACATTAGTTTGACGGATTAAAATCTGTTTCTTATACAATAGGACGATTGTACGGGAAATAAAAATAGCTCAATTTGCTATCATGAAATTTTCTGCAATACAAAACCTTTTCTTCTGGATATTTCTACCATTTTTGAAGATTTGTATTTGAAAACAATTTATCTTTAGTCATTATTAGTTCGAATTTTTAAAGAGATTGTTTATGAGCCAGATCATTGAAGGACTCCGCAGGGAACTGATTGCAAACAGTGATGAACAGCTTCGAAAAAGCAGTCAGCATTTTTTCAAGGAAGAGATCCGTTGTTATGGGATAAAGAGTGCCACTGTCGTCAAAATAGGCAAAGAATACGTCAAAGCAATAAAGGACCTGCCAAAAACAGAAATCTTTGATCTGTGCAATGAATTATGGCAGTCGGGTATCATTGAAGAATCGTTTGTTGCATGTAACTGGTCGTATTATGTCTGTAAAAAATATTCACCGGAAGATTTAATCATCTTTGAAAAATGGATCGTCTCGTACGTCAGTAACTGGGCGTCGTGCGATACATTGTGTAATCATACGGTTGGCGAATTAGTGGAAATGTATCCCGAATCTATTTCAGAATTAACACGATGGGCCACTTCTTCCAACCGGTGGATGAAACGTGCTGCGGCAGTATCGCTGATTCTCCCTGCACGGCATGGAAAGTTTTTGAAAGAGATCCTTCAGATTGCAGATATCCTGTTGATGGATCGGGATGATATGGTTCAGAAAGGTTATGGATGGATGTTAAAAGCAGCCAGTCAGGCACACGAAAAGGAAATATTTGAATATGTAATGTCGAAGAAAGCCGTAATGCCGCGCACAGCCTTGCGATATGCGATTGAGAAGATGCCGGCGGAGTTAAAAACTAAAGCGATGGAGAAATGAGGATGCGTTAAATAAAAATCAATGATAAAAACGAGATTTGAACACGAACAACCTGAATCAATAGCGGAATGGGGGTGGAAATATCATCATCTGGGAATTCCTACCGATCGTGTAATGCCAAATGAGAAATATCTGCCGCAGTTCAGGTTTTATGTTTCCGGATTTGGTAACAGTCCGTTTGGAATTGAGTGGATGCGTTTCGAAAATGATAGCCCGGTCGATCAGTTAATTCAAACAGTTCCTCACCTTGCATTTGAAGTCGCTGATATTGATTATGAATTGGCGCAACACCATCTTACGATACTCACGCCACCAAATTATCCGGCCGAAGGGATCAGTGTTGCAATGATCGAGCACAATGGAGCTCCTGTTGAACTGATTGAATTTAAGCGTAATCATTTAAACAGGTGACATGTACCAAGGCTTCTGATATTGGGCATTCCGAAGATATTTACATTGACGAACCATAAATCATTCCGGTGATCATTGGAATCAGCCAAATGATCCAGACAACAAGACTGAATTTGTGAAAACGTACGATTTTTATTTCATCCTTTTTATACAGGACAATTGATGCCCACGAAGAATGAAATAGCATCAGTAATATTGCTGCCATTCCTGTGATGCCGTGAAAGTTAAATTGAAAGAGAGAACCAGCCATCATTCCCATTGCGCCTGTTCCGATTGTGTCGAAACCTAATCCGAGCCAGAATACAATTAAATGCCATATTTTTAATCTTCCCTGTAGTTTTTCACTCCAAACTCCGACAGTATATAAAATACAGGCTACAAATATAAAATTCATCGCAATTATCAACATATTTTCCTCTTAAGATTATTTTTTAAAAGTAGTAAAAGAAAACTTTTGCCTGATACATGTAGAATTTTAAACCAAATCTATGAAGGTTACTTTTAAAGTCGTTGAATAAGTTGCCCGGATACGATACGATGTAATAATTTCGGAGTCAAATAAAATTGACTTTTAAACTTTCATATCTTTGTTGTAGTCCATCAACAATGATTTTGGAAATGACAATCGGCAATTCGGCTTTTAAATACTTTTTTCTCTTTGCAATACTCCTTCCGGTTTTCTTATCCTGTACAGAGAAGAACCTGAAGATTGGGAATGGAGTGTTAAAAGGTAAAATCTCAATTGGCCCGATTTGTCCTCTCCAAAAAGATCCGCCTGATCCGGGATGTCTTCCCACAAAGGAAACTTACAAAGCCTGGGCAACAGCTGTATGGACTGTGAATAAAAAAACTAAAATAGCTATGCTTGATCCATCTCTGGGTGGGAATTACCTGCTTGGACTTCCGGCAGGAGATTACATCATCGATTTTGAAGTGGCCAGAACTAATGGAGTTGGTGGAAGTAACCTTCCGGCAACTATTTCAATAACCAACATAGATACGACAACTTTCTATATCAATATTGACACAGGTATCAGGTGAATCTGTAACTTTTCGCGTATCAGCATACTTTCACAAACAACTAACTGATGAGTCCCCTTCTGCTATTTCTGATCATCCTTTCCTATTTCTCGATTTTGATGCTGATATCGTATATCGCTTCCCGGCATGTGCACGATACCACATTCTTTGACGGCGACCGGAAATCGCCATGGTTTTTAGTAGCGTTCGGGATGATTGGCTCAGGAATTTCTGCAGTTTCTTTGGTGTCGATTCCCGGGAATGTAGGGAATAACAACCTTTATTATTTCCAGTTTATATTGGGTACAATCGTAGGATACCTGTTTATTGCATTTGTATTGACCCCCATCTATTACAAACTGAAATTGGTTTCGATTTATACGTATCTGAACATCCGGTTCGGCAATGTGACTTATAAAACAGGGTCGTTGTTTTTCCTTGTTTCGCAGTCCTTTGGCGCTGCTCTCCGGTTATTGCTGTCGATTAAGATTTTGCAGTATGCCTTCTTCGATGCTTTGCATATTCCGTACTTTGTAACCATCATCGTTGTATTAATTCTGATCTGGCTTTATACAAACAAATCGGGAATTAAGACAATCGTCTGGACGGATGCTTTGCAATCACTATTTCTGATTACGGTGATCATCATTACAATCTTCACAATTAAAAATTCTTTGGGACTCACAGTTTCCGGGATGGTAAATACAATCGCGCATCATCCTTATGCGAAGGTTTTTGACTGGGATTGGCATTCGGGATCGAATTTCTTTAAGCAATTTATATCGGGCTTGTTAATTACTGTTGCTTTGGTAGGTCTGGACCAGAGTATGATGCAAAAAACACTCACTGTTAAGAATGCCAGAGATGCAAAGAAGAATGTTTTAACCTTTAGCTTCTTTATTGCATTTGCTCAGACAATGTTTCTGGGCCTGGGCGTGTTGATTTATATCTATGCTGAAAGGAACGGGATAAAACTGGCAACTCAAAACGGACAATTTGTAAATACTGATGGTCTTTTCCCATTGCTCACCCTGAATTATTTAGGTCAGATAGGCGCTATTGCATTTCTGATCGGCGTTATTGCTTCCACCTTTGCCAGTATTGATTCGTGCATCGCTGCATTGACAACCGCTTTCAGTTATGATTTTCTGAACATTGAAAACAGGCCAGCTGAAACAATTAAAAGGATTAAAAACCGTGTATTACTGGGCGTAAATATTGTAATGTTTCTCATTGTGATGGCATTCTGGAGCAGTCAGGGAGCTATTATCAATACGATTTTCAAAATAGCGGGTTATACTTATGGTCCTATTTTGGGATTGTACCTGACTGGTTTGTTTTCGAAAATTAAATTCAAAGAGAAATGGGTACCTGTGGCATGCGTTGCAGCCGCTTTTGTAACTTATTTGCTGAATGAATATTTCATAAATGAATTCAAGTTTGATTTTGGGTTCATGAATATTTTTGTAAATGCAATACTGACAATTTTGTTTCTCATCATCATTAAAAAGAAAGCATAATGGAACAGAAAATGGAAATTATTAATCTTCTTACAACCGATAGCCAACACATTGCGGATTGTGCATTGATGATGTCGAAGTCGGATCCCTGGATTAAAATGGGAATTGATTATGAACAATGTCTAAATGCATTTAAAGGGAAATCTAAAGAAATCTGGGTGGTCGAAATTGACAAAGAGGTAGCTGGTTTTGTAATTCTTCAAATTGGTGGCACCTTCAAAGGATATATTCAAACGATCTGCATTGATGTTGTTTACCGGGGCAGGGGAATCGGGAAAAAACTGCTGCAGTTCTGCGAAGAACGTATTCTGAAGATTTCACCCAATATCTTTATTTGTGTATCTTCCTTTAACGATAGGGCAATCAGGGTCTATAAAGAATTTGGTTTTAAACTCGTTGGCGAACTTGAGAATTTTGTAAAGGAAGGGTTTACGGAGTTATTGTTTCGCAAGACAGTAGGGCAGATGATGGGTTATAAGGCGAAGCAATGAAAGTATTTTAAAACGAGAAAGGGGGGTTTTTTCTGATTGTTATGTTTTTACCATTGCATGTTTTTTTGTCAGTCAAAACAATTGACGAATTTTAGTTACCATTTATTTTGATGATTATCAAAAACAACAATTGTAGTTACTTGTTTATGTAGAATCATTCTTAACAAGTAGAAAATCATGAGACGGGGAAAATTCATTTTGACTGCTCTGGCACTTTATCCATTATCCACTTTTTCAAAAATGGTAACTACAATGAAATCAATAACAGTTAATGGCTTTAAAGTAGCCGTCGGTGAAGCAAGATTTGGTGTACACTATAAAATGAAGGGTGTTACCCTCAATAGGCTGGATGTGAAAATATCGTCTAAAGATACGAATGGGGAATTAGTGGTATTTGAACAGATTGGATTTACACCCCATGGCGGACCTCCGTTACACATTCATCCATTCCAGGATGAGTATTTTTATGTCCTCGAAGGTGAATATCATTTCCAGGTTGGTGATGAAAAATACGAACTGAAAACGGGAGATACTATTTTTCTTCCCCGAAATGTTCAACATACTTTTGTCCAGCGGACGGAAATAGGGAGGTTGATCGTATCGTATAATCCTGCCGGGAAAATGGAAGATTTCTTTAAAACGACCGATTCATGGACCTCACCGCCCACAATGGCTGAGATTACAAAAGCATTTGAAGATCACGATATGAAAATTGTCGGGCCACCGTTGAAAGTGACCTGAAATGATGCGTTAAATTTATCATCTTTGCAAAGATATCGGTGACCAGATTCTTGACAGATACTTCTCATTCAAATCAGCATTTATAGCAGGTATCGAAAAGAAAAAGTAATTCATATATGCCGGTTGAGATTCATAAAAAGAGAGAACATCCAAAGGTAAAATCGGGATTACATCCGCGTAACAGGCATCGCGAGCGCTATGATCTTAAACTTTTGACTGCAAATTATCCGGAGTTGGCTCCGTTTGTGAAAGTGAATGCTTATAACGACGAATCGATTGATTTCTTTGATCCCCAGGCGGTGATGATGTTGAATAAAGCATTGCTGAAGCAATATTACGGTATCGTCTATTGGAATATTCCTCCGGGTTATTTATGCCCGCCCATTCCTGGCAGAGCCGACTACATTCATCATATTGCTGATTTATTGGGAAGTTGTAATCATGGAATAATACCAACGGGAAATAAGATAACGTGTCTTGATATTGGTGTTGGCGCCAACTGTGTGTATCCAATCATTGGGAACAAAGAATACGGCTGGTCATTTATTGGTTCTGATATTGATCCTGTTTCGATTGAATCGGCCGGCAAAATAGTTGAGCTGAATCCTGTTTTAAATGGAAAGATCGAATTACGATTGCAAACCAATTCCAGTGACATTATTAATGGTATCATCCAAAAAGACGAGCATATTGATCTGACCCTCTGCAATCCTCCTTTTCATCCATCTATGGAAGCCGCTCAATCGGGAACACTTCGGAAACTGAATAATTTGAATGCCAGGAGAATCGCAAAACCTGTTTTGAACTTTGGCGGAAATAATCGTGAATTATGGTGCGAGGGAGGGGAGGAGTGGTTTGTAAATAAGATGATCCATCAAAGCAGACAATTTGCAACTTCGTGTTTTTGGTTTTCTACCCTTGTTTCCAAGAAATCTAATCTCAAAGGGATATACGGGGCTCTCAATAAATCGGAAGTGATAGAAGTGAGAACAATTCCAATGGGTCAGGGAAATAAAATTAGCCGTGTTGTGGCATGGACCTTTCTCACCCGCGATCAACAGATTGATTGGATCAAGAAAAGGTGGTGAAATTGAAAAAATGGGGAGGCGCGTATTATTTCTTTTCAATAGGATTTTTGTATATAAGATTGTTCTGATTATAAGGGTTTTTACGGAACTTCAATTCTGACGTTGAAATGGGGTGTAGTACAATGAAGTTCAAATGATTTTAATGTTCATATGAGAAAGCGTAACCTGTTTCTATATATATTCCTTTTATTGATTTCTATCAATCAAACAGCATTTGGAATTCCTGCATATCCTTTCCCTGTGTCTGTTATTCAGCCGGATGGAACGAAGATAGTAATTATTCAAAAAGGTGATGAGCATGTAAAATGGGCTCAGACGATTGATGGGTATTCAGTGATGCGAAATAATAGTGGCATTTTTGAATACGCTACTATTAGCCTGGCAAATGATATGATTCCTTCCGGAATTCAGGCTAAAAATCAATTGGAAAGAAGTTCTTCGGATGTTCAATTCCTGAGTAATACCAGGAAAGGACTTGTTTATTCAAAAAGCCAGGTAAATAGGTTGAAAAGTATATCCAATTTGTATCTGAAAAGTGCGCAGAAAGCATTTCCAACATCAGGCTCCCGTAAACTGGTTTGTATCCTGATTGGATTTACAGATAAAGCTTTCACAAAAACAAAAGCAGACTTCGAAAACTTGTTCAATCAGGTCGGCTATGAAAATGATGGAGCAACAGGTAGTGTTTATGACTATTATAAAGAGAACTCATACGGCCAGCTTAATTTGTCGGTCACAGTTGCCGGGCCATTTGTTGCGGCACATGATATGGCCTATTATGGTGCAAATAATGCAAGTGGCGATGATAAAAATCCAGGCGCTTTGGTTACCGAAGCCGTAACGCTGGCAAATCCTTCCGTTAATTATGCCGATTTTGATAATGATGGCGATGGCTCTGTAGATGGGATTTGCGTAATTTATGCGGGTTACGGCGAAGAAAATACCGGCGTCAGTGCAGATGCTATCTGGGCGCATTCTTCAGCTATAAATCCGTTAACACTTGACGGTAAGATTGTCAGCAGTTACTCAGCCTCGCCTGAGTTGAGAGGGAACAGCGGAACTGGAATAACACGAATTGGCGTAATCTGTCACGAGTTTGGTCATGTGTTGGGTGCTGCAGATTATTACGATACAGATTACGAGGATAATGGTTTATATGATGGCACAGGTGCATGGGACATTATGGGGGGTGGTGCATGGAATAACAATGGTGCAACTCCGGCACATCACAACCCATATACTAAAATATACACATATGGATGGGCTGTAATAACGACTTTGGCTTCAGGTGTCAATACGACGCTCAATAATGCAGAACAGTACAGTAACAGCTTTTACCGGATAAACACTGTGACATCGAATGAGTATTTTCTGATCGAAAACAGGCAGAAGCTAAAATTTGACAGGTATATTCCAGGATATGGAATGATTATTTATCATGTTGACGGAAACTATATCAATACGGCTGCTAACGGGATTAATACAGGCAGCCATCAGGGGATTTATCCTATCTGCGCCAATGCAACAGGAAATCCTCCGACAGCATATGGAGGCATAAACAACAGCGGATTACCATTTCCTGGAACTGCCAATAAAACTTCTTTTACCGATTCAACTACACCAAACGCTAATTCGTGGAATGGTTCTAATTCAGGCATGCCCATAACAAACATAACCGAGAATACTATAAACAATACCATCTCATTCACAGCTCCTGTAGTCCCTAATCCACCTATGGCTCCATCCGCAAATCAGGCAACTAGTACGATTCAGACAAGTTATTCTGCGAATTGGAATGCAGCCGCAACCGCAACAGGTTACCGGTTAGATGTCGCTACGAATATTGGATTTACGACTTTCGTCCCTGGCTATAATGATAAAGATATTGGTAATATTCTAACTTTTAAAGTTACTGGACTGAACGCAAGAACGCAATATTATTTTAGGCTAAGAGCTTATAATGGTGGAGGTATAAGTGGTAACTCAAATACGATCCATGTAGCAACTTTATCCAATATTCCTTCCGCTCCTGCAGGGTTAACCGCCTTATCTTGCAAAAACCTCATGACCGTAAAATGGATAAAAAATACTGATCCGTATGTTGTACACTATCGGATCTACGGAGGTCTCACCAGTAATCCGACCTTACAAATTGATTCAACAAACAGTGCATCTGATATTGAAAAGGTTTTTACCGGGCTGATCCATGGGCTGACCTATTATTTCAGAGTAACGGCAGTGAATGATGACGGACCCGAAAGTTCGTATAGTAACCAAGCAACCGAAATAGTTAAAACAGGAGTTGTACCTTTCATCAAGGCCAAATGGGGCGATGTGCTAATATGTTCTAATTTAGAAGATTCAATTGCAAGTTACCAATGGTACAAGGGAGGCTCCACAATTGTGAGCGCTACCCGGCAATACTATTCAACGGATAAACAAACCGGCATATACAGTGTAGAAACGATTGACCTGAATGGTTGTAAAAATCCTTCAAATAGCATTTCAATTTCAGGTACAAAATCGCTTGTTATCTATCCAAATCCGGCTTCAGTAAATTTTTCATTAAAATTGGATGTTTCAGGGGAGGGTAGTGCAATCATCAGTATCATAAATTCAGGCGGGATTAAAGTGATGGAATTACAGGCAGAATATGCGAACTATGAACTGTCCAAACAAATCCCTGTCAGTAATTTGGATGCTGGAATCTATGTCGTTCAGGTATTGCTGAATCGAAAGGATTTGTACACCACAAAACTTGTCGTCAAAAAGTAAATATTTACAAATGAAGCTCAGAAATATAACGATCACCCAGATCATTCTCGCAGCATTTCTGCTGACAGGTACTCAATATGAGTGCTATTCTCAGGATGCCGACAGCACGATTGTCAAGCCTGGATTGTTTGTTGGCCTTAGTTTCGGACCATCTCAGACCAGTATTACAAATGTAGGAATGTTAACGGTTGCAAATCTTGTTTCCAGTTCGCAGAATTCTTTTGGCGGATCATTGGAGATTGGTTACTTTTTTACGGAGTCGATCGGAATTTCATCCGGATTAGGTTATACTTCATACAAATCGCAGCTTACTCTTGCAACCTATCAAAACATTTTTAATACTGTTGATTCTGAGAATGAAGTTTATGAAAGGCGAGTTTCTGGGACTGACATTAAAGAGATACAGAGCGTAGGGTTTTTAAGCCTTCCCGTTTTCCTGGATATCCGCTTACCTTTGAACAAAAAAATGGGTTTGTTCATACAACCGGGTATAAATCTGGCGATTCCAATTACAAAAAAATATGCAAGTAGCGGAACATTCACCTATAAAGGGTATTATCCGGCCTACAATGTATTGCTTGAAAATCTTCCTGCCTATGGATTTCCAAGCAATGTGCATAGTATTACTAATGAACCTTTGGAAACAAAATCCATAAATATTAATGCTTTGGTCTCTGCCGGATTTGATTTTTCGATTCAGAATAATATTCAGATTGGGGTTGGTGTGAGTTATAGCAAATCGCTGTCGAATATCTCTGACTATACCTCACCCGACAAATTTCAGCTTTCATCAGATGCAAATCAGATTAACAGCCTGATGGGGGGGAGCAGTACAGCAACTGTTCAATCTTTTGGTGTAAATGTCAGGCTAAGGTATTTTTTGAAGTCATCGCTTTGAAACCAACGTTTCTTAATCTAAAACTTCATAGATGACGACCAGATCGGATTTGTGTTTCAGACTTACTTCACCCACTTTACGGCAATTAAATGATTCTTTCACTTTTTCATAGGAGATACTATTTATTAAAATCTGGCCGGGAGCCGCAGCTGACTGCAAACGTTGGGCAGTGTTCACGGTATCGCCAATCACAGTATAATCAAGTCGTCGCAAACTGGCAGAGCCTATGTTTCCTAAAATCATCTCACCACTGTTAATGCCAATTGATACCTTTGGAATGAAAGATATGCTTTTATTTAAAGGCGGCAATTTATCTATTTTAGCTCTGACTGCAAGGCCGGCATCTATTGCCCGGTCGAGGTGATAGTCGCCACGGAAAACAGCCATAACAGCATCCCCAATGAATTTGTCAATGTAACCGCCCTGGGCAATAATCTCTTTTACCATTACTTCAAAATAACTATTCAGCAGTTTCACGACAGTATCCGGAGATTCATTCTCGCTAATAGAGGTAAAACTACAGATGTCAATAAAGACGATTGAAGCTTCAACAGATTCATTTGCCATTAACGAAGCTTCAAACTCACGACTACCCATGAAATTGAGCACGGCTTCATCAACATACATCTTCAGGATGCTATTCTCCCGAATAGCTTTGATTGATTCCCTGATTTGCGCGACTTGCCTGATTGTTTTCTCAATCGTAACAGACAGGTCCTCAAAATTGATGGGCTTGGTAATGAAATCAAAGGCACCGCGATTCATTGCAGTCCGGATATTTTCCATGTCACCGTAAGCTGAAACAATCACCGATTTTATCAGCGGACTGGATTCATTCAACCGGCTAAGTAATGTCAATCCATCCATTTCCGGCATATTGATATCACTCAGTACAATTTCAACATCAGGATGTAACTGAATTTTATTCAGAGCGTCATTGCCGTTTACTGCAAATATGAATTCATATTCCTGTTCCCGTATCTTCTGGCGGAATTTCTGTTTGATTAGCATCTCGAGATCTACCTCATCATCGGCTACTAAAATTTTTGCCATAAGTTTATAGTTTAAATTTTTCTTTTAACAAATTAAAGTCCACCGGTTTGGTCAAAAAATCGTCTGCACCCAGCAGTTTGGCAGTATTAAAATTCTCGGCATCGCCATAGGCTGTTATCATCATTACTACTGGTGGCGGTTTTGAATATTTATGCTTTATGAGTTGCAGCAGTTCCAGCCCACTCATTCCAGGCATATTGATATCTGATAAAATGATAACCACTTCATGCTCATTCATCTCAAGATAAGTCAGCGCTTCCTCTCCGGAAAATGCAAATACAAACTCAATGAGCTTCTCCCTGATTTCTTTCCGGAAACGCTGCTCAAACAGTGTTTGAATATCTCTTTCATCGTCAACTACTAATATTTTCATTTTTAGAATGTTAGAATTAAATTGGCAAAATAATTGTAAACTCGGCACCTTCACCTTCTTTGGTATTCACTTTCAACTCTCCGCCATGAGTTTTGGTGATAATTTCGTAACTCATGCTCAACCCCAGACCAGTACCTTTTCCGCTGGGTTTGGTAGTAAAGAATGGCTGAAATATCTTATCCATTGCTGTTTTTGGTATACCGTTGCCATTGTCTTTTACTTTTATCAAAACTTTATTGCCTGTTTTTTTTGTGAATACCGAAACGGTAGGTTCATAATCAATAGTCTGCTGCTGTTTTTTTTCGTTAACGGCATAAAACGCATTGGTGATTAAATTGAGAATTACCCTTCCAATATCCTGCGGAATGATATTGATCTTACCGATTGTTTCATCAAAATCAGTTCTCATTGTTGCATTGAATGATTTATCCTTTGCCCGTAATCCATGGTAAGCCAGGCGTAAGTATTCATCTGACAGCGTATTAATATTCGTTGGTTCTTTTATGCCGCTGCTGGTTCGACTGTGTTGAAGCATTCCTTTTACAATGGCGTCGGCTCTTTTCCCATGCTGCGTGATCTTTTGTTCATTCATCGCGATATCATTAGCGATCGCTTTTACTTCCTCCAAATTCCCCTTGGCAATTTCCTGCTTCATCTCTTCGATTAACTCTGCATTTACTTCCGAAAAATTATTCACAAAGTTTAATGGGTTTTGAATTTCATGAGCTATACCGGCAGTTAACTCACCGAGTGAAGCCATCTTTTCCGATTGGATAAGCTGGGATTGGGTAGTGCGTAATTCATTTAATGCATGTTCTAACTCCTCTTTCTGTTCTGTAAGCTCGGCGGTGCGTTCGGAGACTAATTCTTCGAGTTCTACTTTCCGAATGGCTATTGCCCGGTTAAGCTCATCTTCCTGTTGTCTTTTAATCCGTTCTTTCTCTGCAGCTTTAAATTGCCTGTTTTGACTGAATAGGATGGCAATCAGCCAAATATAGGTAAGCGAGGTAGCGGTTTTAAAATAAACTTCATTCGTAGTGAAAAAGTCGGCACTTATTACCTGCGCCAGATCTTTAAACAGTGCCACAAATTCATAAGGCACAAATGCAACGATAAACATACGCAATACAAGCAATTCCTTTTGCTGTAATGAGAAGACAATCATTGCAACCAGGTACACATGCCAAATCCACTTAGTGATTTCAATGGCAGAAAGAACTACTTCGGTTGCAAAAAGAAAAACAGAGAAAAACAGGATGAATTTAAGTGGTTTCTCCCAAAGCGGAAGCTTGTTCACTTTTACATATCTTCGGATGCGGTCCGCAATAACCAAACTAATAACCAGTGGTGCAACAGAAATTGACATAGATATTTATTTATTTATTATAAATACTTCAGGATGATTGTAAAAATTGTAAACTCACCATCCGTAGTTTCAACTTTCAACTCCCCGCCATGCCCTTTATTTACAATGTCATACGCCAAACTCAGTCCTAACCCTGTTCCTTGCCCTGCAGGTTTTGTCGTAAAAAATGGTTGAAAGATTTTATCCAATACTTTTGGGGGAATGCCGTTACCATTGTCTTTTATCGATATTAAGACCTTATCACCTGTCTTTTTTGTACTTACTGTAACCGTCGGCTCGTAATCTGATTCTGATGAGCTTGTTGAGGCCTTTTTTTCAATCACGGCATAAAATGCATTGGCAATTAGATTAAGTATTACACTTCCAATTTCCTGCGGAATGATATTGATAGTACCGATACCTTCATCATAATAAGTTTTCAGCGTTGCATTGAACGATTTGTCTTTTGCACGAAGACCATGATAGGAGAGACGCAGATATTCATCTGTTAATGCATTAATATCAGTGGGTTCTTTAATTCCACTACTATTGGAGCTATGCTGTAACATTGCTTTAACAATAGCATCCGCTCTTTTCCCATGCTTCGTAATCTTTTGTTCATTCTCTCCAATATCATTTGCTATTGCTTTTACCTCATCCAGTTCGCCATTGTCAATTTTCTGCTTCATTTCTTCAATTAATTCAGAGTTGACTTCCGAAAAGTTATTGACGAAATTAAGCGGGTTTTGTATTTCATGGGCAATACCGGCTGTAAGTTCGCCTAACGATGCCATCTTTTCCGATTGGATGAGCTGGGCTTGCATTGCTTTTAGTTCAGCAAGGGCCTCTTCGGCTCTTTTCTTTGCTGTTTGCAGTTGTATCAGGTCGAGATATGCCTGATGAGTTTGTAATTCTGCTAATTTTAAATCGTTGAATCGGGTGAACGTAAGATTAAATACACCGGCAAATCGTTCAAGCAGCCTGGTTGTTTCGTCAGGCTGTTCATCGGGTGATGCAATTCCAATAAAACCTTTTGAGAAATAGGCTATGTTATGTATCCTTCGTTTTTGAGAAAACCCCTGCCTGAAGGGAACTTTCAGCTCATCACTTAAATAATGAAGATAGTCAGTCAGTTCTTTTCCCTCTATTTCCATCGCGATGAATTTTTTTTGTGCCTCCCATCCGTCATACATTTTTTTAATTGAACGGTTTCTATTGCTATTTCCAGTGAATTGCGTGCTGACCCTGGTTCCATCTTCATCTGTAATCCAAAATTCGATATTTCCGTCAACATCATTTATAATTGCGATATACAACCGATTAGGAGCAATGCCTAACCCAATAAGTTGTCGGAAAACAACAGCTGCAGTTTCGGGAAGCTCATCACTTTTTTGCATGGCAAGCGTTCTGCTTCGCACTCTTTCAAGTCCTGCTTCAATTTGCGATTCCCTGGCATTGGCTTCTGCTTTTTGTAGGTCAAGAAAGCGCCGATATGTCAATCCAAAAACACCTGCAAATCTTTTAAATACCTGGGTAACATCCGCAGATAATGGTTCTGTGGTAAAAGCAAAAAGTGCCCCTTCCGGGAAAAAGAAATCAGTATTGACTTGTTTAGTGGGGAGCGATTCAATTTTATATTTAAGAAGATAATCCGGGGATGAAATAATTGCTTTGTAATACTCTTTTAAATCCTTACCGACCAGTTCGTATGAAAAAATAGATTTCTTATTTATCCACGCATTGTGTGCCCCTTGAAGCAATGGATGAATCATCATATCTATACTGCCTATTAGCAAACTTACTTCGCCATTTGAATCAGAAGAAGCGGTCCAAACTTCCATGTGCTTTGATGCGTCAATAATTAAAATGCCACAACGAATTGTTTCTGCGCCAAGTTTAACCAATTCATCAAACATCGTGGAAACTGTATCTCCAATATTTTGACTATTACGCATTGCCATAGTTTTGTTACGCACTTTTTCCAATGCCGCTTCAATTTCAAGTTCCCGGTTTTGAGCCTTTACCGTTTTTCTATTCTGCGCAAGTTCTTTAATTGTTTCTTCCAGTAAAATAGCGGTGGTTCCGTTTACTTCCTCAGTTCTTTCCAGTTCGGATGCAACAATAGCTAATTCCCTTTCGGTATCCTTCACCACTTTCGTCAGGGTCGCTTTTTCTTCAGCAGATAAATGGTCGGCTTGCCTAATAAAGGTTGAAATTTTTTGCAGGTTTTGATTCATTTTAATTTTCTTTTAATGTCCTTCATCAGGTAGCAATAGGCTTGTAAAGAATCTGGAACAAACGCCTTTCCTCTAAGTTTATTCTGTGCCATGTAACAGTTTGTTTAAATACATTTGTTTGATTGACTCCCGGTTTTCTTTACAAAATCGGGTGAAATAATGGTGTTTCTGAAGGAATGAAATTTGAGCTTGTTTCCATTCTGTTGCTGTTAACGAGGGATTTAAGTGTTGGAGCTCCCTAAATAAGCTATCAGCCTTCAATTCAAAACAGGATGATCCGAGATATTCGAGGTCAGCATCTGCAAGTATTTCTTCCAATTTGGTTTTTGGTGTTTGCGGTATTTCGGTTGCCATAATCATCCCGCTTATTTTAGCAATATCTGCAGCCGGAACATCATATCCGGGTAAATAATGCCGTGCAAGTTTGCAGCTTACTTCCTCATGATTTTTATAGGTCTTAATATAGCCTGTGTCATGCCACATTGCAGCTATGGTTACCAGTTCCAACTCTTCGTTTGTGCATTTTTCATGTAAGCCTATCTCCACCGCTTTTTCAATCACATAAAGCGTATGTTCATAGTTATGGTAAAAATAAAATCCCGAAAGATTGGCTTTCAGCAAGCTGATTACAAAATCTTTCATTGTCTGTTTATTTTGCATGGCCCTTTGCTTTTAGAATTCCACCGGTTGCTTCATTTATACTTTGAATATAAATAAATGCCTTCTGATCGATATCTAATACAGCGTCCTGTATCTTGTTTATCTCCAGCCGGGTAACGATGGTGACAATTATTTCGCAATCAGATTTAATATCGAAACTGCCTGGGAGATAACCTCTTTCTCCTTTATATACTGTGATACCTTTCCCCAGTTCATTTACCAGAAATTTTTTGACTAACTCATGTTTCGATGATATGATATTTATGGATGTATATTGCTCAATACCGTCAACCACATAATCGGTTGCCCTGGTAGCTGCAAAATAGGTGATTAATGAATACATAGCTGTTTCCAAACCAAAATGAAATGCTGCTCCGGCAAAGATGCATGTATTGAACAACATGATGATTTCACTATTAGAAAACCCAGTTCTCCTTTTTGTAAACACTGCAATTACTTCAGCTCCATCAAGAACGCCTCCGCACCGTATTACCAGGCCAACGCCAATGCCAATCAGGACTCCTCCGAAAATAGCAATTAATAGTCTGTCGGTGGTAACAGGCTGAATATCTATTAATAGCAATCCGATGGCAAGTAGAATAACGGATATTATGGTTTGAATAGCAAAGGTTTTTCCGATTTTTTTATAACCAAGGTATACAAACGGCAGGTTAAAAACGATGATAAAGATGCTAATGTTTAAATGTGAGATTTCGTGCAGCAGAATGGAGATCCCGGTAACTCCACCGTCCATAAACCGGTTAGGGATCATAAATCCTTTCATTGCAAAAACAGCCAAACCACTACCTACGAGTATTTGCAGCAAGTTCTTTGAATTCAATACTGTTTTCCAGTTAATGGTTTCACTTTGATGCTTTTTATTCATTTTTAAGAAGTTGTCTGAGTTATAAGAATGCTGATACGAAAAAAAACCTTAAATGTTCGGAAACACCTAAGGTTTTATTAAATCTAATACCCATGGAATCAAATATAGTTTTTAGTCTTTTCAGTTAATTTTGATTATTTAGTGCTTAATATTGTCACTTACCTTCGTTTGTAAGTGAGTACACTTTTGGGTTTATTCAGGCGTTGGATAACGGATTAAACTAATAAAATTCTATCTTTAAATTTTAGTTTCTTGTTGGGAATTCACTTTATTTATAATGACATATTATATTCTATTAATCCTTTGCCTTATTGTGTTAGTCTCTTATTTATTTGAGGTGACAAGTAGGTATTCAAAAGTTCCGGGAGTTATTTTATTGATGACAACAGGATTGGCATTACGATACTTCACATCATCTTACGAACTAAGTATCCCTGATCTGTCCATACTTTTACCCTTAATGGGTACTTTAGGTTTGATTTTAATCGTTCTCGAAGGGAGCCTGGATTTGACAATTAGCGCAGCAAAGAAAACTTTAATAACAAAATCATTCACTTCTGCAGCGATCTTGTTCGCATTAATTGTAATATTTTTTTCCGCCTTGCTTTATTATCAATTAAATTGTTCCTTCCAAATATCGTTATTAAATGCTATCCCCTTTGCTATTATCAGCAGTGCAGTTGCAATCCCTTCATCCATGCATCTTAATACCGACAACAAGGAATTTATTGTGTATGAGAGTTCTGTTTCTGATATAATTGGCATTCTTTTTTTTGATTTTGTGCTATTTAACGAGTTATCAATAGGCACAGGACTTTTCTTTTTTTCATTTGAAGTAATTGCGACCATTATCGTTTCTGTAATTACTAGTGTCATGTTGGCTTATATGCTTCATAAAATTGGGCATCATGTAAAGTATGTGATTATTTTAACTTCCGTGATTTTAATTTTTGTACTTGCTAAGCTTATTCATTGGCCTTCATTAATAGTTGTGCTGATATTTGGCTTAATAATGAATAATAATCAATTTTTTCAAACTAATTATATTAAAAAGCGAATTGATTTTCAGGAATTTAATAACACTTTAAAATCCTTTAAGCAGATAACCGGAGAACTGACATTTCTTGTCCGGTCGTTTTTTTTCCTTATTTTCGGCTTTTACACTTCTTTTAATGATTTAATGAATCTTGAAAACCTCGCAGTCTCGGCCTCTATCTGCTTTTCGATCTTTTTATTAAGAGGTTTGTTTTTTAAGCTAATCCTCCACAAACCTTTGATACCGCTTTTTTATTTTGCACCCCGTGGTCTTATTACTATTTTGCTGTTTTTAAGCATCCCCCCTGATTTAAAATTGCCTTTTGTGAGTGAAGGTCTTGTAACACAAACAATATTTATTACCATTCTGGTAATGACATTGGGAAATATGTTTTCGAAAAGGCAAAAAAATAATTTACAATCCAATACTGAAATTTTATCATGAATAATCTTAATTATGGAGTAATTGGCAATTGCAAGAGTGCCGCCCTTATATCGGAGACAGGAAGTATTGATTGGTGTTGTATGCCCGATTTCGATTCTCCATCAGTTTTTGCCAAACTTCTCGATAACGATAATGGAGGATCTTTTAGTATTGACGTTGATGAAAGCTACACTATCAATCAAAAGTATCTTTACCGTACAAATGTGTTATGTACACAATTCTTGTCTGGACAAGATTCATTCGAAGTAATTGATTTTATGCCCCGGTATAAAACCACAGACAATGATTATTTTACCCCTGCCGAGATTTATCGCTATATCCGGCTTATATCCGGGGCTCCGACATTTAAGGTCAACTATCACCCTTTGCTTAATTATGCGAGAGACGAAGTTTCACATTCAATAAATGACAGTTATATAAGGTCTTCCTCAACAGTAAGTCCAAATGATTGCGTTTACTTATACTCAAGTTTACCCCTCAATGACATTTTGGAGGAAAAAGAAATTGTGCTTACACACACTCAGTTTCTTCTTTTGTCTTATAATCAAAAGTTAGTCGATGTAGATATCTCCAGGGTCTATCTGGAATATCAACGCACCAAAGTTTATTGGTTAAACCTGACAAATCGCACAAAGAAGTATAAGGACTATACCGAGGAAATAGTCAGAAGCGTACTGGTGCTTAAACTAATGACATTTCAATCTACTGGTGCAATTTTAGCGGCATTGACAACCAGTATCCCTGAAACAATTGGAGAGGTGCGAAATTGGGACTATCGTTTTTGCTGGTTACGCGATGCGTCCATGTCAGTAGATACATTGCTCAAAATGGGCCATTACAAATCGGCGCAAGGCTTCTTAGGTTATATAAAAAGAATTCTTCAGTCTAAACACGATTCATTCCAGATCATGTATGGCATCAGAGGAGAACGGGCACTTATCGAAGCCGATTTAACTCACTTTTCGGGTTATAGTAAATCGACGCCGGTTAGAATTGGAAATGCAGCCTATTCTCAGCGGCAAAATGATGTCTTTGGTTACCTTTTGAATGTCATTTACCAGTATTATGTGTTTTTCCCGGGAACCCTTGACGAAATTGAAGAAATGTGGGCAACAGTCCGAAATATTGCCCGCACTGTTTCCGAACAATGGAGAAACCCAGATAAAGGAATTTGGGAAATACGAAACGTTGAAAAGCACTTTGTCTTCTCAAAGGTAATGAGTTGGGTTGCAATGGACAGGGCAACCAAAATCGCCGATTTGCTGAATAAAAAATACTATGCAGAAATATGGCAAGGAATAGCAAATGACATCAAAGAAGATGTCTTTACAAATGGCTGGAAGGAAGAACAACAATCATTCACCCAAACCTATTGTAATTCAGATCTCGATGCTTCATTACTGCTTTTAGCCGAGTACGGTTTTATTGATGCGGATGATATAAAATATAAAAAAACGGTGGTTGCCGTTAAGAACGCCCTCTTTTATAATGGATTAATGTATCGGTATATCAATGCAGATGATTTTGGTAAACCTACCTCTTCGTTTACGATATGCACCTTCTGGTTGATCCAGGCATTGTATAAAATAGGAAATACCGGAGATGCCAAAATCATATTTGACAACCTCCTAGCTTGTGGAAATCACCTGGGACTTTTCAGCGAGGATATTGATTTTGCTTCAAAACGGCTTTTGGGAAATTTCCCGCAAGCTTATTCGCACCTGGCATTAATTAATACGGCAAGGCTATTTTCGGAAGAGAAGTCTATTTCAAAATTCATTAAACCATAGCCTTTGTATATTATTGAAATCTAACGATCAGTGTTATCCAAAATTGCCGGATTTAAATCAGTATTCGTATTGATCCTTATTTTTGCGAATGAATCCGGGTAATTATCGTTTACAAAATCGATGAGTTTTTCCCTAATGTCGGTTCTTAAATCCCAATTTTTGGATGAATCGCTGCTACTTAACAGTACTCTCATTTCTTTAAATCGTTCGGTTGAGTTAGTTACCTGAACATTTACGGTTCGCCCATCCCAATCGGGATTGCCCTTCAGCATTTCAGGCAATACAGTTCGGACGCTTTCGACAGGGAAATTATAATCAACGTATAAAAAAATGGTACCGGTAATTGCCGCATTTGAGCGGGTCCAGTTTTGAAACGGCTTTTCAAGAAACCAGTTTACTGGTAGAATCAGACGTCTTTCATCCCAAATTTTAACAACCACGTAGGTTAATGTAATTTCTTCAATACGCCCCCATTCCCCCTCTACAATTACTACATCGTCTATTGTTATTGGCTGAGTAATAGCTATTTGTATGCCGGCTAGGATCATGCCAATACTTTTTTGAGCTGCAAATCCAACAATAATTCCGAAAACTCCGGCAGATGTCAGTAAACTCACCCCAATAGTTCTGGCTGCCTCGAATGTTAACAATGCGATTGCTAAAGCGACTGTGATGATAATTGAATTTGCAATTCCCATAAAAACATTAAGTTGAGTAAGCCGTTTACGCGCATTCAGGTTGTCCAAAACCGTTATATCAAGCTTACTTTGTAAATACCACGAACCCAATTTGACAAACTTAATTGCAATCCATGTAAGTACGAAAATCAGCAAAAGTTCGTTAATGTGTAATAAATATGGAAAGAAGGATAAATCACTGAGAAAGATGTGTGTGAATAATTTTAACAACACCCAATAAATGACCCATAAAGCTGGAATTTTAAATAATTCTAAAATGAAGTCATCAAGTTTACCCGGAGTTTTGAATACTCTTTGCTTAAAAAAAAGAAACAAATATTTGTAAACAAAAAATACGACTACAAGTAGTGCAATAAATGAAAATGATGCAATTACCAGATTTATAGTTTCATTTGGAAAATTTTGATTCATAAGCCGGTTTATTAATCCTGCTCAAATCTACCGAAATTTTTGTTATATTTGTGTTTAACCGGGATTACTTTTACAATCAAGCCATGTAAAAATATCGCATAAAACATTATCCATATGGCCAATAAAACACCATTTGACAGGTTAGTAATTGCTGCCTATCGCTTGCCATTTAAATTAAGCAAGACAAGGAAAGGCTATAAAGCCATTCAAAATTCAGGCGGTCTTGTTTCTGCGATTCTCGCTTTATCCGAAAACTTTAAAAACAGCAACAAAGATTTAAAAAACAGTAAAATCGTGTGGGCAGGCATTGCCAATGATTTACCCGATGATGTAACTCCTGATAGTTTCGAAAATGAGAATTTTGATATATTACCGGTCACGATTGCTAAAGATGTAAACGACTTATATTACGGTGGTTTTTGTAATGATCTCATATGGCCATTGTTCCACTATTTCCCGACGTATGCTGTTTTCGACAACGACTATTTTAAGGCCTACGAGGAAGCCAATTTAAAGTTTTGTGATGAGCTTGTAAAAACGATCAAGCCAGGCGATTTTATCTGGATACATGACTACCAGTTAATGCTGCTACCCGAAATGATCAGGAAAAAAATGCCTGAAGCAACAATTGGTTTCTTCCTGCATATTCCATTCCCATCGTTTGAATTATTCAGATTAATGCCGCGGCAATGGCGTGAATCTGTGATCAAAGGGTTGCTTGGTGCCGATTTAGTCGGATTTCACACACACGACTATGCACAGAATTTCATTAAGTCGGTAAAACGAACAACAGGATACGAGTGTCATCAAAATACGATCTATACGCCAAATAAACTTGTAAAAGCCGACGCCTTTCCCATTGGGATTGACTACGATAAATTTCACGATGCCTGCCTGAAAAAGCAGGTGATAGCTGAAAAACAAAAACTTAAAAATCATCTCTTAACGAATAAACTGATCTTTTCTGTTGACCGGCTCGATTACTCAAAAGGGTTGTTGTTAAAGCTTAAAGGCTATGAAACATTTCTCGAAACTTACCCGGAATGGCGATCAAAAGTAGTTTTCAATATGGTTGTCGTCCCTTCGCGAGACAACATTGAGAAATACAAATTAATGAAAAAGGAAATCGAATCAACGGTAGGCCGGATTAATGGGAAATTCAGCTCCTTATCGTGGCAATCGATTATTTATCAATACAAATCTTTGACATTTAATGAACTGGTAGCGCTCTACGATTTAAGTGATGTCGGACTGATTACCCCGCTGCGCGACGGGATGAACCTGGTTGCGAAGGAATATGTAGCCTGCCAGGTTGAATATAAAGGGGTGCTGATCCTGAGCGAAATGGCGGGTGCCGCTGCAGAGTTGAACGAAGCAATCATTATTAATCCTGTTGATAATATCGAAATGGCAGAAGCCATTTTTAATGCCCTTGAGATGAAACCGGATGAGAAACAGTCCCGTCTCGAAAGGATGAAAAACAGGATTTCGAACTATAATGTTTTCGCGTGGGCTTTCGATTTTTTTAACCAGGCTTACGATACAAAGGAAGAACAAAAAATAATGAGTGTCAGATTTGTCAATCCTGCTATCACGAAGCAAATTGTTTCCGATTATCACAAAGCGGAACACCGGATTCTTTTTCTCGATTACGACGGTACACTTGTCCCGTTTGAGAAATATCCCGAAATGGCCATAATTGTAAAAGAAACACGGGGAATTATTAAGAAATTATCAAAAGATCCTAAAAACCAGGTTGTAATCATCAGCGGGAGAGATAAGGAATTTCTCGAAACGCAATTTGCTGGCATTAATGTCAATTTGGTTGCCGAACATGGCTATTATATCAAGAAAGGTTACGACGACTGGGAATCCACAATCACGGGCGATGAACAGTGGAAGGAGGCTGTTTTGCCCATTTTGAACGAGTATGTAAGTCGTTGTAACGGAACTTTTATCGAAGAGAAAACAGGAAGTATTGCATGGCACTACCGGAATGCCGATTCTGATTTCGCGCAGTTGCGGCTGCACGAATTGAGGGACGATCTTGCAGAAATCATCCGTCATAAAACAGATTTTGAAATTCTTGAAGGACATAAAGTTTTGGAAGTAAAAAGCGGAAAATATGATAAGGGACAAGCGGCTCTTGCGTTGATAAACGGCCAGGATTTCGGATTTATTTTTGCCGCCGGCGATGATAAAACCGACGAGTTCCTGTTCAAAGCGCTGCCCGATCATTCCTATACGATTCGTGTGGGCCTGAGCCCCTCTTTTGCGAAATATAATGTAACCGACATTTCCGTGTTGTTGAAATTACTCGAAGAATTGGCAGAATAGTTTCGAATTCACAAAAGGTTTAATACGTAATTGAATTAGCATGATCCGAATTCGCAAAATATCTAATCCCCATCTCACAGTTAATATCGAGAAGATGGAAAAGGTGAAGCGAATTATTAAAAACCACTTTCCTCTTGTTACAGAAAAGAAGATAGAAGAGATTGAAGTCCAAATGATCGATCCGCTTAAATTTAAATATCAGACTTCGCTTTTTATTGCCGAAGATATTCATGATGTAGTTAGGGGATTTGCACTTATATCATACATGTCTGACCTAAGATTCTGCTTACTTGATTACATACATTGCAATATCACCTGAAAAAACTTCGTCCGGGCTGGGAAGTGCAATTTATGAAAGATTAAGGGAAGAGGTTTAATCATTGGATGCTTTTGGAATTTTCTATGAATGTTTACCTGATGATCCAAAACTTTGTGTTGATGAGGAGATTATCATTAGTCAGAACCGGAAGCGACTCGCTTTTTATGAATGATTCGGAGCGAGGCCTATCTCAAATACCCGCTATGAAGCTGCCGTCAATCCTGGGGATGATTATCCACCTTATCTTGTTTTCGACGGACTTAGCAAGCGCGATAACCTGCCAAATTCTTTAGCCCGCGATATTGTTAACGCTATTTTAGGCCGTAAATACGGCGACTATTGCCCCAATTCCTATGCTAAAATCCTGATCGACAGCATACAATATTCTCCTGTAGTATTGCGGCCACCTCATTGCACTCAGCTTACACAAGACACCTCCGGAAGAGAAGAATAAAATATTATAGATTGTAAATGACCCGCATATTATTCATCATGTAAAAGAACGATGCTTTGTTGAATCGCCGGTTCGGGTTAAAAGCATTCGAAGGGAGCTTGATAAATCGGGGTTGTTTCAATATGGGAAAGTGAGCGAATATCCCGATAAATTTATTCTGGAAGTTCACGATCGTAATTATTTTAACTACTTCAAAAAAGTATGACAGAATCTCCCCAGCGGTAAATCGGTATATCCTTATGTATTTCCAATTAGAAATGTTGCCAGTGCACCATAAGATTTGTCGGTAAGAGCAGGTTATTATAGCTTCGATACATTTACTCCTCTAAATCAGAATGCTTACATTGCTGCCCGCGCCTGAGTTAATTGCACCTTAACAGCAACTGATGAAATAATTGGCGGCAGAAAGGTTTCTTATGTCCTGACAAGCCCTCCGGGTCATCACGCAGAAAGGTCTGTCATCGAAGGATTTTGTTATTTTAACAATTGTGCCATAGCTGCGAATGGACTTAGTAAATTTGGGAAGGTTTCTATTTTAGATATCGATTTTCATCATGGTAACGGACAACAGCAGATTTTTTATCAGCCCAGTGACGTTTTAACCATCTCAATTCATGGTCATCCTACATTTGCAGATCCATATTTTTCAGGTTTTTCGCACGAAAAAGGCGAAGATGCAGGTATGGGTTTCAATGTTTACTTTCCTTTGCCCGAGAAAATCTCTTTTGAATACTATACAAAAACACTTGGAAAAGCATTGAAACTAATAAAAAATTACCAGCCAGACTATTTAATTGCAGCTTTGGAACTTGATACGGCCAAGGGTGATCAGACAGGTACATGGAATTCCACACCAGATTATTTTCACAATACAGGCAAACTAATTGGGGGCTTAAAAATTCCGGCTCTAATCGTGCAGGAAGGCGGATACAAAAGTCATTCCAAGGGTTCAAATGCACGGGCATTTTTCAATGGATTTTATCATTCAATCAGCGATACTGCGATGAATCGGGTAATTCAAGGATGACAAAACTGGTAGACCCGGAAAATTTCAAAAAGTAAAAATTCTGTTCAACCATTGACTAATGGAGAAATTAAGTATATTTACGAAAGTGCTCATAAGTAGCACTAATTCTCCCGGGCAGACAATTTGGTATCTAAAGCAGCTAAATTGTTTCCATTATTCAACGATTCAATTTCAAGGCAAAAAAATTTATAAAAAAATATATGCAGACAAAAGATAAAATATTCTACAAACCTAGAATGTACAATACAATTAAATTGTGGAAAGATGTAACAGAAGAACAATGGAATGACTCAACCTGGCAAATAAAAAATTCTATTTGTAATATCGAGCAGCTAAAACAGGTTACTAAATTAAATAAATTTCAGGAAAATGAGATTGAAAGAACTTTAGTCGCATTAAGGAGTGAAGGAAAAGAACCATTGAGAATTACACCTTATTACGCTACAATTATGCAGACTGATCCATTCCATCCAACAATGTTACCGGGCGAAAAGTCTGAAAATCGACTGGATCCAATTTTCTGGCAAAGTGTACCTACACCAGCGAACCTTTTATTCCCTGATACAGGGTTAGAAGGTTCAATGGGAGAAGGTACAAGAAGTTATGGTGCTGCTTACCAGCGGTATCCTAACAGGGTTGCCCTTTTCGTAGCCGAAAACACAAGTTGTGCCTCTTATTGTGTTCATTGCCAGAGGGCAAAATCACTAGACGGTACAGTTGATGTAAACAGCATTGAGATAAACAAAGGTTTGTTTTATATCAGATTTAATAAAAATATCAACGAGGTACTTATAACTGGCGGCGATGCTCTGATGATTAGCAGAAGCCGGCTTAAATATATTTTGGAAGAATTAAGCAGTATTCCACACATTCGGGTTCTCAGAATAGCTACCCGCGTTCCGGTTGTAATGCCAATGGGAATTACCGATGAGTTGCTTGAATTAATCAAGGAATCTGCAAATAAACGGAATAAAGGTGATGAAAAATATGTGTATTTTATGACTCATATTAATCATCACCATGAAATCACAGAAGATTTGGCACTTGCAGTAAAAAAAATTCGCAATCACGGCTTTACTATAAGAAATCAAACTGTATTCTTAAATCATGTGAACGACTATTACAAAACATTGGCAGAAACTTTCAGAAGAATGTTTTGGATTGGAGTACATCCTTACTATCTTTTACAGTGCCATAAAGAAAAGGGAATTGTTCATTTTATAGCCCCAATCCAAATAGGCAAAATTTATATGAAACATCTGCAAGGTTGGATTTCAGGTATAACTGTTCCAAGATACGCCGTAAATGTTGAAGGTGGTGGCGGTAAAGTACTTTTAATGCCATCAGGACATGATACATTAAATGATGAATCAAGTATTGATGATAAAATATCTGAAAGCTATGCAACGATTAGTACATGGGACGGTAAAGAATTATACCGGTACGAAGCCCTTGGCAGGTCTTCCCGTGAAGAATTTGATAATGCGGTAAAGATAATGGATGAGTTTATTGGTCGAAAAGGGGTATTCTTGCCAAAAGTAATTATTATTGACAGTGATGGGCAGCATCTGGAAACAACGAACAGGACAAAACTGCCTGATATTACTCAATTAAAAAAGTCAACTCTTTTAGGATACGATTTAAATGCAAATGATATGCCATTGACAAACCCTGCAGACATTGCGAATGAGTTGGATTTACTATTTATAAAATCAAAGTATTACAGTATTGAACCATAATAACATATCAATACATAAAAGTGTATTTCAAATTGAACGAACTAAGTATTCTCCGAAGATGCCAAAGGCTCTTGCTGACAAGGTAAAATTTGTTGAAGGAGGAAAGACCAATTCAGTAGCTGATCAAAAGGAGATTAAGAAACATTTTCCTGGTACTTATGGAATGCCAATTATCACGTATGAAGATGGAGGAAAGAATGTTTTATTTCGGAAATTAACATTGGCGTTATATTATCAGGTGGACAGGCTCCAGGAGGACACAATGTTATAGCAGGATTATTTGATGGTCTGAAAAAACTCAATCCTTCCAATAAGTTATATGGATTTCTTGGTGGACCCAGCGGTTTGGTTGATCACAAATACCTCGAACTGACTTCCGAGATTATTGACGAATACCGAAATACTGGTAGTTTCGATATTATCGGATCGGGACGTACTAAATTGGAGGAGGCTATACAACTTGATAAAGGGATTTATATTTGTAACCAATTGGAAATAAATGCAATCGTGATTATAGGTGGTGATGATTCAAATACCAATGCCTGTGTATTGGCTGAATATTATCTACAGAAAAATACCGGAATACAGGTCATCGGTTGTCCCAAGACAATTGATGGCGATCTTAAAAATGAGATGATTGAATCTTCTTTTGGTTTCGATACTGCCTGTAAAACCTATTCTGAGTTGATTGGCAACATAATGCGTGATGCCGTTTCAGCTAAGAAATACTGGCACTTTATTAAATTGATGGGACGTTCTGCATCGCACATCGGTTTGGAATGTGCCTTGCAGACTCAACCTAACGTTTGTATCATTTCGGAAGAGGTTGCAGAGAAGGAGCAAACCCTGGAACAAATTGTAAACGAGATTGCTGATGTCGTTGCTATGCGTGCTAGAAATGGTGAAACATTTGTTGTTGCGCTTATTCCTGAAGGTTTGGTAGAGTTTATTCCAGAGATGAAAGTATTGATTTCAGCGTTAAATGAATTGCTCGTTGAAGGTGAGACGGCGCATATCTTTCAGACACTAGAAACGAATACGGAAAAACGGGATTTTGTTATCGCAAATCTTACTTATGAATCCTCAAAGGTATACGCTTCACTTCCTACCCATATTGCCCGTCAGTTAACGCTTGACCACGATCCTCACTGAAATGTCCAGGTTTCGAGAATTGAAACGGAACGACTGTTAAATGAGATGGTTGAGAAACGTTTGACAGAATTGATTAAAAGTGGAATTAAAGTGAAATTTTCGTCGTGAAACCACTTCTTCGGATACGAGGGACGATGTGCTTCACCTTCAAATTTTGATTCAGATTATTGTTATTCATTGGGTTATATTGCCTCTCTTTTGGTCGGGAGCGGGAAAACAGGCTATATGGTATCAGTTCGTAATACCACTGCTCCGGCGAGCGATTGGATACCTGGAGGCGTGTCGATCACTATGATGATGAACATGGAACGACGTCAGGGTGTAATGAAACCAGTTATCCAAAAAGCGTTAGTTCGTCTCGATTGTGCTCCATTTAAAACTTTTGCGTAAAAACTTGATGAGTGGGCCATTTCAACTTCATACGTATACCCGGGACCGATTCAATATTGGGGACCGTCTAATGTATGTGATGCACCAACGTTGACGTTACAAATTGAACATGCAAAATGAAACGTGTGTATTAAAATGCATTTTCAAACTTATTCTTTAAATATTGGTTGACAAGTGCTGCATGTGTCTGATCGGATGTGTGATAGCTAATTTTATAAATTATGTAATCTTTTTCTTCCTTTACAATATTAATTTTTGGTGTGTGATTAACCGATACCTGGGGCAGGAGAAATAATTCAGTGATCAACTTATTCTTAGTTTCCTCAATCTTTAAGGAAGACGAGATTTGAAGTAAAAGTTCATGACTTCTTATGCTTGCCTCAGGAGGTTGAATACGATAGATTTTGTTTGTTAATCTATTGTATGGAACTCTCGATATTTCTCCTGATTTGGATTCAATTTCAATTGATCGCGAACCAATTTTTTTTATGGTTCCTTCGAAATTCTGTGTTTTTATTAACTGGTTGATAATAAACGGTTTTTCAGCCTTTAGAACAATCCCGGCCATAAAATCTCTAAGAAAATACCAGCTTATCAACAGAATCGGAATGAAAATAATTGCAAGTGAAATCAAACGATATTCATTCCAATTTCCGAAAAACTTATTGGTTACCCACAATGCATAAGCGATCCATGCAATCAACTCGAACAATGGAAATACTTGCAGGGTCAGTCTGAACAATTTTTTCCCTGATGCCAGAGAATGCAAAGCCTTGTTTAAGGAGCGAAAAAGGAAAAATAATCCAAATCCAACTGCTATATAAATTATTGTCATCATTTATAATAAATATTTTCGCTTAAGTTCTTCAACGAGAAACGGTTCCAAATGAAAATTAAGTGCATATACACTTGGGAATTTTTCTTCAACAAGACCTGCCCGGAGCATTTCGCCAATTAGTTTTTCGGCTTTTCCTTCCTCCTCACGAATTACCCTTGACAATTTGCTAATAGTTAACCTTCTGTGTAAGACAAATTGGAGAGTCAATAGACAGACATCATTACTTAACTCTTTCAGGCGACTCGTATTAGGAATGATAGGTGCCCTTATGTATAGCACTTTACTGTTTGCTTCAATTATATTGCTTATCCATGCTCTTACTGTATAACCGGGATTTCCGCCGCTCAGGTTAAAATATTTGTTAAAGAGTTTTGCATAGTCATATGCGTTAAGATCTTTTTCTTCTTTTCCGTTTAGGATGAAATGAAGCCCGCCTGCCCTGTGTCTTTGCAAAATCATTTCTTTCAATTCAAGGGCATCAAAAGGATTACAAACAATATGGGACAGAAAATACTTATCAAGACTATAAAGTCGGTTTAAAAAATCGTAAGCCTGTGATCGGCAATTTATAATGAATAGGTGCTTTTTGCTATATTCTTCTATAAAAGACAAAATCTCATCCATTGCCTGCGTGCCTTCGGGAGTTCTTTCCCACCATAATTCAAAGTCATTGAAGATGAAAACCTGGTTTGCGGGTAGCTGGTCGAAGAGCATATAAATAGGTAGGTTGTTTTTCACGGCTTCTTGTATTGCCAGGTAGAGTTCCGCTTTTATAACCGATCCTGCAAAAGGAGCCTTGATAATAAAGCATTGTGATTCGGGAAAATACTCCTTTGCAATAAATTTAGAGAGACTTGATTTTCCTGAATTGCGCTCACCGCTAATAAGTAACGCTCCTCCAAATCCCTTATGATACCGTTTGATGGCTATACCCGCTTGCGTGATAGGATTCTTCATGCCCACCCATAATTCTTTGTTTATAGTAGAATTGCCTGCGAATAGGTTCGAGTAGTACGAAGGTATTTTTTTTGCAACTTCATCATTTGGTAATAATGTTTCCAATAATTCATGGATGGACTGATTGCTTATTTTGTGCTCTTTCTCAAAGGTTGATAATCGTTTTGCCAGGAGCATACCTTCACTACGTCTGTAAATTAAGCCAACCCATTGACTTCGCAGAAATAGCCAGGAATTGATAAAGGTTTCCGCTAATGCCGAATGAAGTTTATTTGTTGGTCGGCGTGCATCATTTCTTACGGTGATCGAACCAGCTAATAGTTGATTATTAATAAGTTCAAATGATTCTCCAAGCAAAGTATTCATTCTCTCAACCGCTTGTCGGTAGATTTCACGAGTAGTTGTCTGCTCTTGCTCAATCCTGACGAGCATCTCATTTACGAGTGATTTACGCAGATCTAAATTTTCCTGATTTTTGTTGTCTACTTCGGATTGAAAAATATTTTCAAGATTAAAAACCGTGAAATGAACGATATCGCGAATGTTATTCAGCACATCATTGAACTTCTTTCCTGTCTTATCCATTTCGACGCGAAAATTGCTAATCAATTCTAAACCAATATAGAATCCCGCATGTTTCTGAAATTCAAAAATATCAAAGTCGTGGTCTGTAAAGCTCCCTTTTTCAATATCCCTGATAAACTCTGCTTTGCTGATTTCAACCTCTTTAGGCAGCTCCTGCATCATATTTTGAATATCCTGGAAGAACATCTGGGAATCCGTTTGTAAATCAAATACATAAGAAACATCAAGATTATTAGTGAGATCTGTATTTTGAATGGGTTCTGACTCATTGCTTAATGATTCTGCGATTTTTCTTATCCTATCCAAGGGAGTAAGAATTCTGTCTGTAATTCTAACTTCCAACTCATCGGCTTGTTTTGCCAGTTTAGTACTTATCCTGCCCTTGAGAGAATAAAGAATAAAACCAGTATGAATCATATTAAGATAATACGCCAGGTTCTTCGTCAGATAAACATGTGCATGACCATCGTCTACAGTTATAGTATGTTTCTTTTTAAAAACCTTTTTATAGATTTTTAGATTTGTATCTGTATCAGGATTACTTAGGATTGAATTAATTTTTTCAAAGTTCAGGTACAAATCATTGAATGAATGAAGTAAAGTGTTGTTAATGCTTTGATTGATTTGCTGGTGAGTGTTTTGGTTTCGCATTGCCGTCATTGATCTTTCCTCATCAAGATTAAATTTCAATGATGCTTGCCTGGGTGAAAGCACAATGGCATTTAATATGATTTCATGTATATGTACAAGGTTCTGACGAATAGACTTGAGATATTCGAATGACGATATACCAATGCACTGAAGTAATTCTTTATTGAACTCTAATCTTTTATAATAAAGAAATAGAGCAGAAGGTTTCCATATAGCCGTTTTGCGGGTAACCTGTTTATTTAAGAGCCTGGCTAGTGAACGTTTTTTAAATTTATTGAGTCGCGTAAGGAATCCATCATTTTTTTCAGTTTTAAATTCACGCCAATTGTACTTGACAATAACCATTTCCGGAACCTCCTCAAGCCTTCTTATTGATTCCTGCAAATATAAATGAGTGGCTGTATTAATTTTATTATTTAGCAAAGGCAACAGTTCATTCATACAAGAAGTTATCAGGCTGTTAGCCTGAGTAAGGTAGTTGCCAGATAATTTGCAGAACGCCTTCGTGTTCGTAATATTATTTTTTTCTTTCAGTATATTTCCTAAGGAGTTGAATACGAATTCGTTAAGTTCGCTTACGCTTTTTAGTGAATCGTTGAAAACCATCGCCATTTCGGAAAAAGGTTGCTGCACATACTTCCTGTGTATTTCTTCATAATCTAAAGCAATCCTGTATAATTCATTGGCAAGAATTTCTTTGTCCGGATAGGAAAGCTTATCAGTTATTGACAATGTTGTTTCAGGCTCTTTAAAATCAACAGGCGCCTGAACATTCTGATTTATTGGTAAACCAACACTTTCGAATGTACTGCCTGCTCGAATAATCAGGGATGTTCCTGACTGACATAATAGTTGATTCAGATTTTCGTAATTACTCATTGGAGATATTTCCCCGCTAACTGCAAAGTCGAGAATGCTAAGGTCGGTATCCTCACTGTAGGATCTGATGATTTCATCAGTTGATTTCTTTTCAATATTGTTATTGATGATTTTTATACTTCCATGCATTCGGTGGTTATCGAGAACCTGACGGATGATTTGATGGAGATTATCACCAATTCTGCTTTCGTTGTTGATCAAGAGGATCCTGATTTTTGTACGTCTCCAATTGGGATCTGAAGTCATGAATTTAATAAGTGTGATGCCAAAATCGAGGTTTCCACTTGTTCCGTTCCACCACAAATCAATACTTGTTTTATTACCAAATCCTGTTTCTGCCTTATAATTAAGGAAAACCAAATTAAAATCCAGATTCTCAAGATTATTAACCATCCCGACAAATTTTTCTGGTTCACTGGTATTCTTTCCCCATCCCATCAAAATAGTATTGGGTTCGAAGCCGGTAAATCCATAAACACGACTGATGGTATCCATCCCTTCATAAATGTCCTGACATAAAAGGCGACGAGTATAAACATTGTTCCCCTCGCTGTCAGTCGTGGTTATCACCTCTGCCGAATTAATAAAAAGATTTTTATCGCTTTTCCCCTGAATAAGTTCGAAATTGGTAAATATGCCGAGTTTGCCTACCAACGATTGTCCGATACTGATCAGATGTGGCCTGGCAGATACGCCACCGCTGAATAAAATAATATTTGGTCTCCAGTTTCGTTTGTCTTTACCCAGTTTTGCCGATAACTTTGATAATCCATGTTTTACTACTGATGACCAAAAACCACCCCAGGTATCACCGGTCTGCAGCGATAGCTCTTTCCTTTTTAAAAATAGAAATAGTGCTATCAGAATGGCTGAAGCAGCGATCATGGCAACAAGATCAAGTTCAATCATAACAATAAAACAAGCGGCAGCACCTATTAAACTAACCCATCCGGGAATCCTGAAGCTTGGCCGGAAATCGGAACCGGCCAGAGTTTCGATGGCACAGGTAAGATTTAGAAAACCATATGTGATGATAAAAAAGATAGTGACTACACGTGCAATAACGTTCAGGTCACCGATCATGATGCCAACAAACGCGATAACAAATGTGAGCAGCAAAGCATTTCTTGGTTCATTTCCTGCTCCATAACCTTTTGCAAATATTTTTGGGGTAATTCTATCAATGGCAGTAGCTTGCAGAATGCGTGGCGCTGCCAGAATACTTCCAAGAGCCGATGAAAGCGTGGCGCCCCATATACCGGCTACAACCAGCGGAGAATAAAAGGATATCTTAAAAAGTACAGTCGGGTCCATTAACATTTCCCGATTTACGGTAAATGATAAGAATAATGCCAGTGATAAATAAACGATCAATCCAATCAGAATCGCTGCAATCGTCCCTTTGGGAATCGATTTTTTTGGATCTTTCAGATCACCAGACATTGACACCCCAGCCTCAAACCCGGTAACTGCCGGAAAGAAAATAGCAAACAGGGCTATCCAGGGTAGCGATCCTGTTATCGATTCCGCCAGGGGAACTGAAGGCGCGAACTCATGCTTACCAGAAAAAACTGAAACCAGTGAGAGCATCATCACCGCCAGGATAATGAACTGGGTCTTTAAGGCAAGACTGGTACTGATGAAGGTTAGAATCGTAACAGTTAAAAGGGTTAAGGCTCCGGCAATCCTAACGTTATTAAGGGTTGGTTCGATGCCTGCCGAGTTGAGTAAAGTCTCTGCAAATCCAATGAGATAAAGGCTAACACTGAAGGATAAACCAATAAACAAGGCAATACCAAGCGTGCCACCTATTGGAAGACCAAGACTACGGGAAATGATAAAATAAGTTCCTCCCGTTTCTACTTTTTTATCTGTTGCGATAGATGAAACGCTTAGTCCGGTGGTGGCTGAAATAATATGAGCCACAAAAATAATTCCTAAGGTTGCCAGCAGACCTGCCTGCCCCACAATCCAGGGTAACCTCAAGTACATGATCACACCTAGAATTGTAAGAATGGAAGGTGTAAAAACTCCTTGGAAAACTCCGAACTTATTTCCTTTGATACTCATGTTTTCTTGTCTATATGCAATGTTAACAAAAAAATCATAGTTTATCCGGTTTTACCTGATAAACTATGATGGGAAACAAGTTAACGAAAAAGGCAATAAATCGGGTTTTTACGCAGCTTTAAAATACCTGCTTACTCAACATCTGAATATTGCATAATAAGTCATACTTTAAAAAATAGCGCGTGAAATCTCAAAATTGGAGGGATACGAAACATTGCCTTCGTTCTCAGCGGTTATAAATATTTCTTTTGGATGAAAGGGGGTTACTGCTTTCAATATCGATTTTTTAGGATTTTTACTATTCAGTTGTCCAATGTTTTTTATGCCGTTATCCTTTGTGACAATCCATACGATATAGGTTTTCATTGGCGTTTGAAGTCATTCAACACTTGCCAGATAATTTGCAATAACTGAAATGGAGTAATTATTGTTATTCTCCATTTTCATTTTAGCCGTTATTTGGGCTGCCGGCGTTACGCTTTATACCGGAAATTTTGCTGTTGTAGCGCATGAAGCAATTAAAAACATCACAACTATACTTAAAATTGTATTTTTCATTTCGTTTATTAATAAAAGGGTTAATATTTAATCCTAAAGCTTAAGTTTTTTAGACCTCACAACTTAGGGAAGCACGGCCGTTTTTAAGTTTATAATCACACTCATTTAGAAAGTTTAATCTGCTAATAGGTTTCATTTTTTGACTCTTAATTTTTCAAGAAAAGAATTAAAATTTGTTTAGTAAATTCATTTTAGTCAGCTCTGACAAAAAAGTCGTACAGATCTTAAACCTATCAATTTGATGAGCAATGCAGAATTTAAAAATTAGTTTGTGAAATCTCAATTGCACCACATTTTTTATACCATTTGCCTCCCGTATTTTAGTCAAAAAATCAAATAAATATATGCTGTTCATTATTTTTTTACTATATTTAGGGAATTGTAAAAAATAAAGTGATTATGTGAACATCAATTTTGAATGCATGAATAAAAAACTTAACAACTTAGAATTGGAGAATCAGATTACAAAACTCACCAGAAAAAATGAAGTTATTCGATTGAATTCAAAATCGGAAGTTTCTGCTTCAAATAATCATTTGAAATTCTTATTTGATAATTCTATTAATGGCTATGCTTATTGTCAAATAATTGCTGAGAATAATATTCCGTCCGATTTCATCTACATAGAAGTTAATTCTGCTTTTGAAAAACTTACAGGCATAAAAAATGCTACAGGTCGAAAGGCCTCTGAGGTATTTCCTCAGCTTAGAAAGCAAAAACCCGAAATTGTTAAAGTCTTTGGCAACGTTGCCATAACTGGTATCCCGACTAAATTTGAAATATTTCTTGCCCCTTTAAAGATCTGGTTAACTGTTTCTGTTATATGCCCGGAACGGGATTATTTTATAGCAACTTTTATTAATGTGTCGGAATCCAGGCAATTAGAAATAAAATTAAAAGAAGGTGAGGAAAGATTCAGGCAGCTTATCAAAAATTCATTTGATATGATCGTGCTTTTAGATTTAGATGGGAATCAGCTTTTTGTAAGTGAATCATGTGAAAAGATTCTTGGTTATCAACCCGAAGAATTAGTGGGCATACCTGTGATAGAGCAAATGATTCACCCTGACGACCGGGAAGAAACCGTTTCCGGTTTAAATGCAATTATTAACAGAACAGGAACTGGTGGCGCGCAATACCTGCATCGGCATAAAAATGGAGGTTGGGTTTATCTAGAAGCATTTGGTTCAAATCAGACTGATAATCCTTTTATTAATTCTATAGTTCTCAATGTTCGCGATATTACTGAACGTAAAAATTTTGAACAGGTATTGAAAGAGAGTGAAGCCCGTTTGCGGGAATTGATAGCTACTAAAGATAAGTTTTTCTCAATCATAGCCCACGACTTACGTGGTCCATTCACCGGATTTTTGGGTCTTTCATAAATAATGGCGAAAGAATTAACCAGCCTGACAAGAGACGATATTCAGGATATTGCGGTGAGTATGAATAATTCAGCTGCCAATCTTTTCCGTTTACTCGAAAACTTGCTAACCTGGGCGCGAATGCAACAAGAGCTAATTCCGTTTAAAAAGGAAATAATTACATTGCATTTAATTGCAACAGAAAGTTTAGAGCCGCTTAAAGAGTCTGCTAAAATAAAGGTAATTGAAATAACTTACGACATTGCGCCTGAAATAAAGATTTTTGCTGACAGTAATATGCTTCAAACAATTTTCCGCAACCTGGTTTCAAATGCTTTGAAATTTACCCCCCAAGGCGGTAAGGTAAATATTTTGGCGAAGACCACTTCTGACAAAAGTTTCGTAATATCCATTGAAGATTCAGGTATCGGAATGAATTCCAATATGGTTGATCATTTATTCAGTCTTGATATTAAAACAAGCAGAATGGGCACCGATGGTGAATCCAGCACCTGACTTGGTTTATTCCTTTGTAAAGAGTTTGTGGAAAAACATGGCGGCAAATTATGGGTAGAGAGTGAAGAGAGAATTGGTAGTATATTTTATTTTACAATTCCTTGCTATTAGCTTTATGTTGTATGAATCTTGCGTAGCTTACCAGCGTTTTTAAAAAATTACGGGGCAGATAGCTATTTTCGATTGAGGTGGATTGTAACAGGTTCAATATAATCGGAAACGAGATCACGCTTTGATCTTCAACTATTATCGTAAATTAGAATAAAAAATCCAAAGGATAAACAAATTATTTTTAAATTATTAAAATTAATATATGCAAAATATGAGTGAATATTTTTCAAAATGGGCTGAGCAAATCTTGCCATGGTTACTTACACATGGTGTTAAAGTAGTATTCATTGTTGTCGGTGCTTTTATTCTTAATAAAATTCTTGATAGATTTATTGAGAGGGCAGTTAGAATTGCTGTTGTTTCTGATGGCTTTTCATCCAAGGAAGCAGAAAGGAAAAGGGAAGATACTTTGATTCATATTTTTTCCGCCACACTAAAGATAGCACTTTTCACAATTACTATTTTAATGGTTCTGCAGGAATTTGGTGTGATGATTGGTCCTATTTTAGCCGCCGCCGGGATTGTAGGATTAGCGTTTGGTTTTGGTGGTCAATATCTTATAAGGGATATTATTTCCGGACTTTTTATTATTCTTGAAAATCAATACCGTATTGGTGATGTGGTTAGTTTCGACAATGTAAGTGGTTTGGTTGAAGAGATCAGTTTGAGAAAGACAACCTTAAGGGACCTGGATGGAACCGTTCACCATGTACCTCATGGAGAGATTAAAAAGGTTTCGAATCTCACAAAAGATTATTCCCGCATCAATTTAGATATTGGAATCTCTTATAATTCAGATCTCGAACATGTAATTAGCGTAATAAATCAAACAGGAAATGGTTTAGCAGAGGATCCTCAATGGAGAGAATTTATCATCAAACCACCACAATTTCTGAGAGTAAATGATTTTGCAGATTCTGCAATTATGATAAAAATATTAGGAGAAACCATACCGCTTAAACAATGGGAGGTAGCGGGAGAGTTTCGCAAAAGAATTAAGATTGCATTTGATAAAGAAGGGATAGAAATTCCATTTCCTCAAATGGTTATACATCAAGTTGAAAGAACTGAACGCCATAAAGAGGATATTGAAATACAAAAATTGTAACATGGATTATAAACCAATCAGTTGGACGAGTAAAGCCGTATTGTATTTGTAATGATGACTCCCCGGTAATTCATGAATTGTTATGTTTCCCTTTTTTAGAAGGATGTTTTTGAGATTAAGGTCTTCTTTTAATCCAAAAATACAAACAATGGGTAAAGTCGATTCGTTGATTTCAGGCACAAGTTTGTACTTTCTTTCTTTATGCTTACTATCGCCGATCAGGTCGCTAAGGTTGATCACAAAGTCAGTACTTAATGATGGTGAAAGCAAAGCTATTTTGTTCATTTTAGCAAGAAGGGTAATTGGTAAACGTCTTGGAAGAAACGCTGCCACATCGGCCCCGAATGAATAGCCTACTATGATAAGTGAAGTTTTATTCCATTCTCTCATATAATAGGTCGCCAAATGTTCGATATCCTGTGCGAAAAAATCAGGTGTCCGCTTATTTCGGAAATATTGTCGGGTATTTAAAGATACAATACCAAACCCCTCTTTTTCAAATTCGCGCGTCAATTTTTGGCTGAAATTGTTCCATCCTCCATCGCCTGTGAGGTAAATCACTAATTTATTATTGGTCCCTGAAGAGCCTGATAGTTGCAGCGGAAGCCTTTGAACGGATTTTAATTTTCGTGCAGGTAATGAAAAAGCATAGGTTATTGTCAGTAAGAAAACGAAGAGTAATATTATTTTCATATCTTATTTAATAGCATCAATTTAATCAGAAGAATCCGCATTTTTGATCTCCTGCTCAGCTTTTTTCCAGTCCTGATCCGCCTTTCCATCGTGGTGCCCATGCATGCTGTTCATAAATTTCATAGGCACGATCAGCGATCTTTTGATTCAAATTAACCGGAGTCTTAGTCTTAACGCGATCAAAAATTTTATAGGCAAGTAGTTTTAATCGATCATTTAAGAGGAACCACAACAGCGCATAACCCCAAACGAAGCCAGCCCAACCCCAACCTAGAGGAGTCATAAAGAATCCGTAAACAGCTATTAAAGTTGCTACGGTTTGAGTGCCGAACACAGCAATCCATAAAATCTTCTTGGGTCGGATTGACCAGAATGGGCCGCGCGTACGAGTAAGGAATATCGTAAGATGTCCTGCAACCGACAGTTTTAAATACATAAGTGTTTGGATATGTTCCCGATCGATATGAAAGACCTTCTCGGCCAGATAAAACAATCCAAAAGCTGAGATGACCCCAATAATACCAAGTACTGTGGAAATACTTAGGACCATTCGCATGTTCCATGACTCTGGTTTATCCTTGTATTGGACGTTATCGTAGGCAATAGACAGGATCGCTCCATCGTTGAGAAGCGCCAGCATCACGATCATCACGGCGGTCACAGGATAGAAATTAAAAATCAGGATAGACAGCGTCATGAACAACAACACACGTAGCGTCTCAGCGATTCGATATATCGCGTAGCTGTTCATCCGTTGGAAGATGCGGCGGCTCTCCTTGATGGCATCAATAATTACAGATAAACCCGGAGTCGTCAGTACGATTGCTGCTGCAGCCCGTGCTGCATCTGTTGCACCCGAAACAGCTATGCCACAATCGGCTTTCTTCAGTGCTGGGGCGTCATTTACTCCATCTCCTGTCATACCAACGATGTGACCAAGCTTTTGAAGTACATCCACAATGTGAAATTTATGCTCCGGAAAAACCTGTGCGAAACCATCGGCCTCTTCAATAGATTTGGCCATTTCGTCGGACTCTTCCTTTTTCACATCCCCAAGACCTGAGGCATCGAGGATGTTTGAACCCATGTCTAATTTCTTGGCTGTTTCCTGCGCGATGGCCAATGCATCGCCGGTAACCATTTTGATCTTTACGCCCATAGCAAGCGCTGTCGCAATAGTTGCATTAGCATCTTCCCGAGGCGGATCAAACAGTGGTAAGACGCCAACAAACTGCCATTTGCCATCACCTTCATCTTTGGCAACCCCTAAAGAGCGATAGCCCCGTATGGCGAATTCATTGACTGCCTTATCGACAAAGGATTTCACCAATCCGCCGTTGGCAGACAATTCTAATATTACCTGAGGGGCACCTTTGGTCACTTTGAATTCTTTCCCATCCTGACCTTTGACGGTGGCTTCTGTGCGCTTATGAACCGGATCAAAAGGCTGGAAATGAAGAATGTTATATTCCTTTAGGACATTATTGTCTTTGAGGCCGTCCAACACCGCTAGATCAATTGTGTCGTTATTCTCTGCACGTGAAGCTAATGCGCCATTGAGAATAACCTCATCCGCTGGCACATTATTTACGGTGAACGGTTTTCCCAAGGTTAGTTTATTCTGAGTAAGGGTGCCCGTTTTGTCTGCACAAAGTATGTCCACACCCGCCAATTCCTCTATAGCTACCAATTTGCTTACTATTGCTTTTTTCTTTGCAAGCAGGCGTGCTCCGACAGCCATCGTTATCGACAACACTGTTGGCATTGCAACAGGAATAGCGGCAACTGTTAGCACCAGTGCGAACTGCAACGTGGTAAGAATTTTGTCACCACGGATTATCGCTACAGTGATGATTACAGCTACGAGAGCTATGGCCAGAATAATCAGGTAATTCCCGATTTTTAAAACTGCCTTTTGAAAATGGCTGATGTTGTTCGCATCATGAACTAATAGTGCAGTTTTAGCAATGTAGGTTTTCGAACCTGTGACATAAACCAATGCTTCAATTTCACCTCGCCGAATGATTGAACCTGAAAACACTGCCTCTCCTGATTTACGAGTAACAGGCAGGGACTCTCCTGTTAATGCAGACTGATCCACTTCGACCGGATCACCCTCCATTAAGCGGGCATCAGCTGGTACAATATCTCCCAATCGTATGCGGATTATATCACCCGGAACCAACTCACGCGCCTCCGGGGTTTCCCACTTCCCATCCCGCTTAACACGGGCCTTAATCGCAAGTTTTGCTTTCAGTGCTGCAATAGCGTTTCCTGCCTCGTGTTCTTCCCAGAATCCGACCACAGCATTGGCTACAAGCAAAAGGAGGATAATAAAAAAGTCCGGCCAATGCCGGGCTACTCCTGAAAGAATTACTGCTGCTTCTATCATCCAGGGTATTGGGCCCCAAAAATAGGTAAGAAACTTCAGAAACTGATTGGTTTTCTTCTCATCAATCACATTATGAACATATTGTATCAATCGATTCCTTGCCTCATCCTGGGAGAGACCATCAGGTGACGAACCTAATTTTTTGAGGAGTTCCGCCATAGGAAGAGATTTCAGATCGTCCTTCGAGTCGGTCTTGTTATCGAGATCATTATCCCCTAAATTATTTTGTTTCATATGGAATATTACCATTAAATGGTTATATCGTTATAACCAACAAAGGTTTGATTGTTAACTTCAATCATTTTTTATTTTTCACTAATCCATTTTTTTGCTTCTTCCAATTCCGCGTTTTTAAAGATCCTAAGTTCACAAGTCATCAAATACCCAAAGAATTTGGCAAAAGAATTGATCGTTTCGTGGTCAGATACCAACGCAATGCGATCCCATGCTGAGATATGTTTCAATCCCATTTTAGCATCGTCAAGCATGGCACTCATATCAAACCCGGAAAAATCATTACCAAGCAGGTAGATCATCCGGATTTTTTTATTCGCTTTTAATTTTTTTTCCAGAACTGGGATTAAAACAGTTTCGTAATCTGTTCCGGTTATTTTTCCTTCTGCGGAAACACCCAGAACATTGTCTGGCAAATCATTCATTATTTTTATCATGATGATTGTATTTTTGAAAGTAGTAAGATCAGTAACTTTACGTAGAATTGTGTTATACTATTCTTGAAAAGAATTACATCATTCCCACATTTTCGACTGGTTTAGTACTATTAAAAAAACCGTTCCTTACCATTGAGGAACGGTTTAAATTTTCTACAAACCTTTTTTTTTATTAATGTGCATTCATGTAATCTAAAAATCAGGCAATTAATATAGATGTATGTACTTCTTGAATATTTTTGCGATTGCTTAAAAACGTTTCTCATATACATGGCAATAAGGAATCCCGTTTTCTTTGGCATAGTATTGCTGATGATATTCTTCCGCCTTCCAGAATTTAGTGGCAGAAGTGATCAACGTGGCTATTTTATATCCTTTTGATTTCAAAATTTCCACCAGTTTTTCATCTGTTCTTTTCTGATTTTCGTTCAAATAAAAGATAGCCGACCGGTATTGGTCACCTCTATCCGGGCCCTGTCTGTTAACCTGGGTAGGGTCATGAATTTCAAAAAACAATTTCACCACAGTTTCATACGAGGTCTTTATGGGGTCAAATACAATTCTCACGGCCTCTGCATAACCTGTTGTATGGCTGCTAACTTGTTCGTAGGTGGGTTTTGAACCATGACCTCCGGTATATCCAACTTCGGTCGAAATAACACCGGGAGCTTTCATCATATAATATTCAACACCCCAAAAACATCCACCTGCAACAATAGCCGTATCAGGCTGGTTCATTTTCGATACTGCTGAAACAAAAATAAGCGAGATTGAATTCACACAATGCCTCGTATCTTTCTTCGTGAGGCCTTCACCCAAAAAAACGTGTCCAAGGTGCGCTCCACATTTTGCACACAGAATTTCAGTGCGCATTCCGTCAATGTCAGAAATACGTTTTACTGCACTCGGAATTTCATCATCAAAACTTGGCCAGCCACAATCTGACTTAAATTTGTCAGTCGATCTGTATAAAGGGGCATTGCAACGTTTACATGCATAGGTTCCTGCGTCTGAAAAGTCATTATACTTTCCGGAGAAAGGTCGCTCCGTATTTTTATGTACAATCACTGCTTCTTCCTCTGGAGAAAGCTGATTGAATTTCATTTTCTTATTATTGGTTGCCATTTGTGAATAGCCTGTAAAGGAAGATATTATAATACATATAATTAGAAATGAAGTTTTCATATTTGAATAATTTGTTTGTAATGGTTTTCGCAATTGCCTGATAATTTGCGCTGATAGATCAGGTGATATCACAAGAGAAGAATTATTTTCAAAATTGGTTCAACCGTAATAGAATTAAACCAAATTGCATAGCCTTAGAATTGCAATCGCAACTTTTAAGGCTATGTTAATTCATACTTGTTTTTAGAATTTCTAAATCCCAGATATCACGATTAAAGCGGCGTAATGGTCACTTTTATCAAACCGGGAATTAATGGGTAGGTAAATCCGTCATTAACGACTGTAATTTTTTTGCTTTCCGTTGTACCTTCTGCTCCTCGTGCTGGCTGATGATTTCCTGCCCCGGGATATTCATTTACCTCAGTTCCATCATCCCATATTTTTACCTGGGAGGAAACATCACCATAGGTGGGAATATTTCCATTGAATAGCGATATCCCCATATCGGAAGGGGCGAAAAACAAGTCGTTCGATTCACCAAACATACTGGCAAAACTCAAGTAGTCACCTTTTTCACCCATAATGGTGAATTCAAATTTGTCACCTGGGAAAAGTGGTCCCGCTAAAGATGCAGTAGTTGCAGTATTATAAACGCCAGTTGATTTTATCGCATATTTCGTTTTCAAATTCGCAGCGAGAGTAGTTGGATCTCCGCCTTGTGCAATGAATTTAAGTCCATCGCCATAATCTAACATGTTATTCTGGAACAACGGATGTTTTCCTGATTTCGTGATCGTCCAAACTCCTGGTGATATTGGTGTTACCAAGCCGCTGTTTTCAGACAGGTATTTCCCAAGGATAGCAGGATTGCCATCTTCTGCGTTAGCTTCCAGACCCTTCCCGCGATCTAACATACCTGGTTCAAATATTGGATAATCCTGCGTATGAATCACCCATGAACCCGGGGAAACAGGGGTGAATGCGCCAGCAAGATCTTCAATATGGACCGTAAATTTGGTAGTTCCGTCATTGGAAATCGTAACTTTGATGATACTGGCTACTGAAGGATAAGTAAAGCCGTCATTAACGCCGCTGATTTCAGTAACAGGTTTGCTTTCAATGGGTCCGGTGTTCGGTGCAGGTTCTGTATTTGCCTGGTACATGCCCATTCCAGGGGCTTCATTTACTTCTGTTCCTGCATCCCACAATTTTATCATTGATGTAATGTCGCCGCTAAGTGGAGTGTCGCCATTGTAAAGATCAATTCCTTTTCCACCAGGGGCAAAAAATAAATCGTTTGAACGACCAAACATGGTTACAAACGAAAGTCGCTGGCCTTTTCCTGCATTAAAAGAGAATTCAAAAGCGTTTCCTGGCGTTGCCGGTCCGGCCATACTAGCCCCCATAGGCGTGTTAAATACTCCAGAGGCAAAATACAATTTAGGCATCTGCGCATTTTCGATGGTTACTTTGAATTTTCCGCTGAAAGTTGTACCATGACCCGGAAAATCGTTTTCAAGCTCTTTCAGTTTCTCGCACTGGCTAAATAGAAAGAGACTTGCTAATAATAATGAAACCTGAATAATTTTTGTTTTCATGATGATACTTTTTTAAAGGTTTATACAGGCAAATTTCGGTTGCCAATATCACAGAAGTATCACAGAAAACACATGATTGTATAACATTTTAAGCCACTGCTATAGTGGGCAAATGAAATAAAAAGGAGGTTCCTTTTCCAGGCTGACTGAAAACCTGGATATCGGAATGATGAAGATCGATGATCTTTTTTACAATGGCCAGACCTAATCCCGTACTTTCGCTGTATTGTTTGCCTTTATAATACCGTTCAAAAATATAGGGCAGTTCATCAGGTTTAATCCCTTCGCCTGAATCAGCAATGCTTATTTCAACCTTCCCATTTGCCTCTGAACGGATTACAATATTGATATAATCGCCTTCCTTGCAAAATTTGATGGCATTATCAATAAGGTTCTGCAAAATCCTGTCGATAAGCAAAATATCGGCTTCAACGATCGGATTATCGGTGGGAAGAAATGCATTTATGCTAATTCCCTTCTTTTGCGAAATAATACGGTATTTGTTAGCGATATCCGAAATCAGTTCCGCAATTGGGAAACGCTCGGGATTCAGCCTCACCTGGTTAGTTTGAAGTTTTGAAAGATCGAACAAATCGCTAACAAGTTTTTTAAGCCGTTCGCAACTTGAATAGATAATTTCGAGGTATTTCAACTGTTCATCCGGACCAATTTGATCCTTCTTCAGGATAAGTGTTTCAGCATAACCCTGGATAGATGCAACGGGTGTACGCAGGTCGTGCGAAACATTGCCGATCAGTTCTTTCCTGAATTCGTCAGTTTCTTTGAGTTCACGGATGTTTTTTGATATGGTGCTGGCCATTTCATTAAATACCAGGCCAATATTATCCAGTTCATCATTATTTTTCACAGGAATTCTTGCATTGAAATTACCGGACTGAAATTCACGGATACCTTCAGTTATTACATTGAGTTTTTTAGTAATAAACCAGATGAAAAACAGCCCGACAAAAGCGGAAACCAACAAAATGATGAAAATAGATCGGATTGTAAGACCCAGAATATAACTTCCGATTACCATCTGGGCAGTAGAAACGTATTCCTGACTTGCCAGTACAATGTAAATATAGCCTGTTAGATTTGACTGATCGACTACCCTGGCAGCCGAGAATGTCTTCTTTTCACCCGGATTACGGGGGTCATCTCCAAAAATCAGGTTGTGCCTGATGTCGCTAAAAAAATTTTGAATGGGTGCCAATGATACTTTTTCGAGTTTCACAACCTTTTCGGGTGCAACATAACTTAAAATCCGACCTTGCGGATCGAGCAGGTAAACTTCCAAACTGGGGTTGATTACCATCATGGAATGCATGATATCAGCAATCGCCTCCTTGTTCACCGTCCCGTTTTGAAACTTAGGTTTTATCAGATCAACCGTATTGCTTGCAAGATCCCAGTTTAGTTTCTGGTTGACTTCCACAGAATATTTATTTGCTGAACGAACTGATATATACAAGGCTATTCCTGCAAAAATCACCAGTGTAAGGATAAAAATAGCCGATATCTTCCAATAAAGACTGCTGAAAATTAATTTTGTCTTGTGATTCATATTATTTGCATTTTTGAGCTTGAATAGTTTATTCCGCCCGGAATTTATAGCCGACTCCCCAGGTTGTAAGAATAAATTCAGGTTTATTCAGGTTACTTTCGATCTTTGATCGTAGCCTGTTAATATGAGAATTCACGGTATGTTCGTAACCCTCGAACTGATATCCCCAAACCTGGTCCAATAGCTGAACCCTTGTGTAAGTTCTTCCCGGATTTGAAGCAAACAACACCAGCAGATCAAATTCTTTTGGCGAAAGTTCAATGCTCCTTCCATGCACTTCGACAATTCGCAAAGTGATGTTTATGTGTATCCCATCATAATTAATTTCGCGATTGTCAGTTGTTGGAACTGTTTGCTGCGCCATTTCCGACCGGCGTAAGAGCGCTTTCACACGCGCCATTAATTCACGGATGCTAAAGGGTTTTGTCAAATAATCGTCTGCTCCAAGCTCAAGTCCAATTATTTTGTCTATTTCTTCCGATTTGGAAGTAACCATCAAAATGGGTGTTTTATTTTTCTCCTGGCGCAATTTCTTGCACACCTCAAATCCATCGAGACCGGGCAACCTGACATCGAGGATGATGATTTTATAAACGCTGTTCAGGGCTTTGAGAAGTCCGTCCTTGCCATCGAAGGACTTGTCTACAATAAATTCCAGATCGGTTAGATGAATGGAAATTAAATCGGCGATATCCGGATCATCTTCAATTACAAGTGCTCTTTCCAAAACATTATTTTTATTCATGTAAGGTAAACACGAAGTATCACAGAAAGATCACAAAACCTTCAATTTTTTATAAACTGAGCTGTATTATTTTCACAATTTCAGAAACAAATTGCATTATTCACCTATTTCCCAATGTCAGGCTGGCTAAACTTTCTCTTTCGGTGAATCTGCAACTCCTTCCGGCGGCAGTACATCCGGCAAATCAAGTCGTTCCACACCAATCCTATTATCAGCCATTCCATAATATACATCGAAGCGGTTGGATTGGCCAAGGTCGTCGCGCCGGTCAATTCCGGTAGGGAAAACCACATTGTCAATAATTCCGCTTCGTTCGCTTAGTAACTCCGGCGTTAATATCGGTTTCACCGACCGATAATGGATTATACGGGGATGCTTTTCTGAGCGGATCATCGCTCCTGCAGAATAGCAGAGTTGATGTTTTTCATCACCTTTTGCCAAATCGCTTACGCCATGGTAAATACTTCCCAAATATGGATTTTGTATCGTTTTGCTGTTGCTGATCCAATATGCTCCTTTACCGTCAAAAGCCATTGGGCAGAAAATCGCGAATAAATTGCCTTGCTTTAATCCTAAACTTTTAATTGTGCAATACACCATTTCAGAGATATGGCTGAAATAGGATCGTTTATTATTCAGCTCTTTGATGTGATTCATTTCTTTCAGCTTTGCTCAATATACTTCCTGATGATTATGCCGGGCTTTAAGACCTTCGCCTTCCAATTTAGTTGGAACAACTGCGGGTACTTTTTCTGCCATTAGCATGGTAGCCTTTTCCGTGGCTTGCTCATCATCCTTAACGAATGCATCCTTTATTTGGAGATAGGCATCGAATACCTGTTCCATCTCAGTTTTGGTGGCAGCTGCCAATTGGTATTGATGTTCAAGGATAACAATATCCTTGTGAGAAAATCCCGATACTTTGAGAGTCTCGGTTTTTGTTGATGCCATTTTTGAGTGATCTTGCATTTGGGCATAGGATTTCAAACCCAAAGTGAGTGCCAAAAAGGCAACTATAATGATTTTTACAGTTTTCATGATTTTAAATATTTGATATTAATGTATTCAATACTTCGGTAAATTTTAAGCGGCAATTTTGCCGTAATCCAATAGATCTTTGACAATTTTTTGATTTTTTGGCGTGTTAGGGTTTATAGCAAACATGCACATAAATCGTTCGAGCATCAAAATGTTGTTATATAATG
>JBBRZE010000028.1:0-55483 GCA_038236995.1 Bacteroidales bacterium
TGATTACAAAAGATAGCGATTTTAAAAATAGTCATTTCATCAAAAAAAGCCCTAAAAAACTAATTAAAATTAATTTGGGCAATATTTCAACAGTTAGATTGCTTGAAATTTTTGAAAGTTGTTACACGCTAATAAATGAAAAATTTGATAATAATTTGGAGTGTTACTTCGAAATAAATAGTGACTATTTTTTAATTATCAATGAAAATGAAAACTTACGATTATCATAGCCAACCGAATTCACTTTAAAGACATTAGGATAAAGCAATATTTATGATAGCTCTATTTAAGAGAAGTAATTTATTGAATGACAATTATATTCTTCAGCCAAATTTCAGCCAGTTTTGGCCAGGTTTCGCCGGCAATATTCCCGGACCGCAAACCATAACCATGTCCTCCTTTGGCCAGAAAGTGCAATTCGACAGGTACTTTTGCATCCCTAAGCGCTGTTGCCATTACCAATGCACTATTACTGTAAGTATCGTCAGCAGTTGCGAAAAGAAACATCGGCGGCGTATTTCGATCCACAGTTAATTCTGCGGTTAGTGATCTGTTGGTTCCAAGGTCAAGATATGCCGGATAAATCAAAAGTGCAAAATCGGGACGGCATGATAATGAATCTGCTTTATCGACAGGAGAATAAGTCTTCTTTGAAGATAAAGTAGCAACCCTTGCTGATAAACTTCCACCTGCAGAGAATCCCATAATCCCTAAATGATGCGGTTTCAATCCGTACTTTTCAGCATCATTTCTGATAATACGGATTGCCCTTTGAGCATCCATTAAAGCACCTTCCTGCTTTTTTGGAACACGGTATTGCAGTACAAATGCTGTAAATCCTTGTTTCGTTAGCCAGTCTGCAATTTCATATCCTTCTAAGTTGATTGCAAGAATTTCATAGCCTCCACCGGGACAAACAATTACACCAGCACCGTTATTGTTTTCTTTTGATGGTTTGAAGACCAGAAATGACGGATTGGTTACATCGGTCAGCCTGATGACGTCTCTTTCTTTATTTGGCGTTTGTACAGGATCGTGTTTGGTTTCTGTTTCTCCGGGTACCTTATCGGGCCAAATGTAGACCGGTTTCTGATTTTGACTGTAGCTGGTTATTGATAACATTGTAATGGCAATCAAGACAAATAGTTTTTTCATAGTTTCATTATTATTTCGTCTGCGTACTAATTCACATCTTGTAAAAGTACCAATTCATTTTCATTGGCAAAAAAAAACCTGCCGTTTCAGACAGGTTTTTAAATAAAGAAACAAACAGGTAAAATTCTTAGTCTAAATGTGGACCGGCAGAAATTAATGCCTTACCATCTTCAGTGTCACAATATTGTTCGAAGTTTTTGATATACTTGGCAGCCAATAATTTTGCTTTAGAAGTCCATTCCGCTTCAGTGGCATAAGTATCACGTGGATCAAGGATGCCAGCGTCAACACCATTTAAAGTTTTAGGAGCGACTAAATTCAATACCGGGATCTTCACTGTTTCAGCCTTATCGATTGAACCATCGATGATCGCATCAATAATCGCACGGGTGTTTTTCAATGAAATACGTTTGCCTGTTCCGTTCCATCCAGTATTAACAAGGTATGCTTTAGCACCATGTTCATTCATTTTATCAGACAAAACACTTGCGTAAACAGTAGGGTGTAACGTAAGGAAAGCTTCACCAAACGCAGGTGAAAATGAAGGAACTGGTTCAGTAATACCACGTTCAGTTCCGGCTAATTTTGAAGTATAACCACAAAGGAAGTGATACTGAGCTGATTTTTCGTCCAAAATAGATACTGGAGGTAATACACCAAATGCATCTGCCGACAGGTAAATAATTTTCTTTGCGTGTCCTGCTTTCGAAGGAGAAACAATTTTGTTGATATGATAGATCGGATAGGAAACGCGTGTGTTTTCAGTTTTCGAAGCTTCTTTTGAAAAGTCAGCAGTTCCATCAGCCAAAACAGTTACGTTTTCCAACAAAGCGTCGCGTTTGATTGCACGCCAAATATCTGGTTCTTGTTCTTTGCTCAGATCGATAACTTTAGCATAGCAACCACCTTCGTAGTTGAATACACCATGATTATCCCAACCGTGTTCATCGTCACCAATCAGGTAACGTTTAGGATCGGCGGATAAGGTTGTTTTACCTGTCCCTGAAAGGCCAAAGAATACAGCAACATCGCCTGCTTCGCCCACATTAGCCGAGCAGTGCATAGAGGCAATACCTTTTAATGGCAGATAAAAGTTCATCAATGAGAAAATACCTTTTTTCATTTCGCCACCATACCATGTGCCGCCACAAACTGCCATTTTTTGACCTAAGTTGAAAAGCACGAATACTTCAGAATTTAATCCTTGTTCTTTCCAGTTTGGGTTGGTTGCTTTTGAACCATTTAAAAATATGAAATCTGGTTCTCCGAAATTTGCTAATTCGTAGTGTGAAGGACGGATGAACATATTCGATACAAAATGAGCCTGCCATGCAACTTCCATTACGAAGCGAACTTTCATGCGTGTATCAGAATTGGTACCACAAAAACAATCAACGACGTATAATTTTTCGGATGTACCGAGTTGGTCGGTTACCAGGCTTTTGCAATTATCCCACACATCTGTGTTGATTGGTTGGTTGATTGTTCCGTCCCACCACATGTCTTTTTCAGTGATAGCATCTTTTACAAAGTATTTGTCCTTAGGAGATCTTCCTGTAAAAATACCTGTATCAACAGATACGGCTCCAGAGTCCGTAAGAATACCTTTTTCGAATCCTTTATTTTTAGGATCCATTTCTGCCTGGTAAAGTTCCTCGTAGGTTGGGTTGTAAATCACTTCAGCATTAGTATCAATGCCATACTTTAAAAGATCTGCATTTTTCATTGTAAGTAATTAAATTTTAACAATTTCAATAATGTATTGATTTTCCTGGCACCAAAAATACCCATTTTACCCCGCATTAAAGAAGGACAAATATTAAATTAAGATCATCAATCACGGTCTATGAGGTTTTCCTGTACCTGAAAATTGCCAATCCGAACATTGAAACTGCAAATGTCGATAACGCTGCAAACTCATTAAAGATATCGGGAAAATTTGATCCTTTGAGGATAATGCTTCTCATGATTTTTACGAAATAGTAAAGCGGATTCGCATAATCGAGCTTCTGCGCCCAATCAGGCATACTCTCTACAGGCGTAAATAGTCCGCTCATCAGGATAAAAACAATCAACATGAAAAAGGTTACAAATGTGGCTTGCTGCACGGTATCACTGATAGTGGAGATGAAAAGCCCCAGCGACAGTACAAGTACAAGATAGATACTAGCCATGCCAAATAGGAGTGGCATACTTCCCCGGATTGGAATATTAAAAGCTAATCGCGCAATTAACAGTCCAAAGGCAAGATCAAATAACCCGATTGCCAAAAATGGGAGGAGTTTTCCGGCAATGAACTGCCATTTTTTGATGGGTGTAACATTTATCTGTTCAATCGTTCCGAGCTCCTTTTCCCGAACAAGATTCATTCCGCCCAGCAACATCCCGATTACGGTTATTAAGACCACGAGAATTCCCGGTGCCATATAATATTTAAAGTTGAGTTGCGGATTGAACCAATAAGTTGGTTTGATGTCGATGCTTTTTATCAGGCCTGCTTCCGGTTTCCCCGTTTTGATCAATATCTTTTGGCTATAATTTCCGATCACATTCGAAAGGTATCCAAACGAAAGCTGAGCCGCCATACCATTAATTGCATCAACAAGTATCTGGACATCCGCTTTTTTACTCAACGTTAAATCTTTGTCAAAATTTCGGGGAATGACGAGTGCCAGATCAATCTTATTCCGCATTAAAAGATCTTCAGCATCTTTCGTATTGGCGAGGTTTTGCCGGACAACAAAGAACGGATTTCCCGTAATCTCGGCGGTCAGTTTTCGCGATGAAGCTGAATTGTCAAAATCAACAATGGCAAGATCAACCTGCCGAAGCTCGTTGGTTGCTGCAAATACAAGGATCAGCATCTGGAGCAGCGGCATCACAAAAATTACGGGTAGCATCCCTTTGTTGCGAAAGATCTGAGTAAACTCTTTTTGAAGAATATAGAATAGTGTTCGCATGGTTGACTATTGAAGACGGATTTTAAATTTTCGGATACTTATAAAAATAAACAGCGCTGACATTGCCAATAAAACCAGAGTGTTAGGCCATATCTCATTCAATCCGCCACCTTTGAGCATTACAGTCCGGTTGATTTCAATAAACCAGCGCGGCGGCATCAGATTCGCAACAATTTGCAGAGGGATTGGCATATTCTTAACAGGAAATATAAAACCAGAGAGCAATAAACTTGGCAACATAAGGACAAAACCTGATATTGCCATCGCTGTAAGCTGACTGTCAACAAAAGTGGAGATCAAAATTCCAAGCGTAAGTGCCAGAAAAATATAAAGGAGAATCTCGGCGAGTAATAAGGCAAAACTACCGATTACAGGGACATTGAATACCAGCATGCCTAATGCTAATACAACCAACGCACTAACGATTGATAGTATCATATAAGGCACTACCTTGCCTAAAATGATCTGAATCGGTTTAAGCGGCGAAGCGAGCAGGATCTCCATTGTTCCCATCTCTTTTTCACGGGCAATGGTAATTGCGGTCATCATTGCGGAGATCAGCATTAAGATTACAGCGATCAGACCCGGTATGAAATTATAGGCATCGCGCATGTTTTCGTTGAAAAGCATTCTGACCTTAATATTTATGCCAGGAGGAGATTGGTTTTTCATAAACTCTTCTTTGACAAAGCTATTGGTGATCGCTGTGGTGTAATTTACTATCAATTGTGCGGCATTAGGCTCAGAGGCGTCGGCAATCACCTGAATTGCTGCTTTTCCCTCATTCATCAGATGAAGGGCAAAATCGGGTTCAAAAACGACAATCTCTTTTACTGTTCCACTCCGGAAAAGACTTTCATAATCACTCTCAGAGCTGGGAATTGCGGTTAATTGAAAGAATCCTGAGGATAATAATCTTTGGCTTAGGCGTTTACTTAAATCATCTTTTGAATGATCAACAATTGCTAATTTCACATTACGAACCTCGTTGGTCATTACATAACCAAAAAGCATCAACTGTGCAATTGGAATCCCGAACAGAATAATCAGGGTCCGCGGATCACGAAAAATATGGTAAAACTCCTTTCGGAGAAATGCAAGGAATCTGTTCATCGTGCAATTTTTAAAAATACTTCATCCATGTTGGCTGCATTGTAATGTTCTTTCAACTTCTCAGGGGTGTCGAGCGCAACAATTTTCCCGTCGGCCATGATCGAAACCCGGTCGCAATATTCAGCTTCATCCATATAATGGGTCGTTACAAAAACGGTAATTCCCTTTTCTACCGCCTCGTAAATTAAGTTCCAAAATTGCCGGCGTGTGATCGGATCAACTCCGCCAGTTGGTTCGTCGAGAAAAACGATTTTAGGATTGTGAAGAATAGCTATCGAAAAGGCCAGTTTTTGTTTCCAACCAAGCGGCAGATCCCCGATTTTACGATTTTCGTAGGCCGTAAGTTCTAGTCTGTCAAGCATCTCGGCAGTTTTCGCTTTTCGTTCTGCAATCTTCATTCCGTAAACGCCGCCATAAAATCGGATGTTCTCATAAACCGTCAAATCTTCGTACAACGAGAACTTCTGGCTCATGTAACCTATGTTCTGCTTGATCTTTTCGGTTTGCCGGAATACATCAAATCCTGCAACAGACATTTGACCAGAAGTGGGAGTGGAGAGCCCGCATAAAATCCGGATAGCAGTTGTTTTTCCGGCACCATTGGCACCAAGAAATCCAAAGATCTCGCCTTTGTAGACTTCGAAATTAAGGTTGTCGTTGGCAACAAAATTTCCGAATTTCTTCACCATATTTTTTACGGTAATTACCGATTCTTTTGTTATCATGATTTCTCTTTTGGTTTGTTCATCAGAAAGATAAATACATCTTCAATTGTTGCTTCGGCCGAATCAATAGCAATTTCAACTTCACCGTTTTGCATTAAAAATTGTTGAATCGCTTCTTTAGAATAAACTCCTTTTGGGGTGACCAGGTGTAAGACCTGCCCAAAACTGTTGACCGAGATCATCGAATGTAGCTTTTCAAGAAACTTTGAAGTATTATAAATCTTTCGGGTTTTGATAGTCCATAGATCTTCAGGAAATGACTTTGTCATATCCTGTGGAGTTGCTACCGACATCAGATTCCCTTGCTGTATCAATGCAATCCTATCACACAAGGATGCCTCGTCCATATATGGGGTGGATACCAGAATCGTAATTCCCATCTCTTTTAGACGCTTCAGCATATCCCAAAATTCCTTGCGTGAAACGGCATCGACACCTGTTGTAGGCTCATCAAGAATCAGAATTTCGGGTTTATGAATCAGTGCGCACGAAAGCGCCAGTTTTTGTTTCATCCCACCTGAAAGTTTGCCAGCCCGACGGGTTTTAAATGGTTCAATCTGCTGATAAATATCTTTAATCAGATAGTAATTTTTCTGAATGGTTGTACCGAAGACAGTTGCGAAAAATTTCAGATTCTCTTCGACAGTCAGATCGGGATAAAGCGAAAACCGACCGGGCATGTAACCGGTGATCAGTCTTACCTTTTTGTAATCGGATACGACATCCAGCCCGTTCATGGTTGCTGAACCTCCGTCTGGAAGCAGAAGCGACATCAGGATGCGCATCAGTGTTGTTTTTCCTGCTCCGTCAGGTCCGATCAATCCGAAGAGTTCTCCTTGTTCAACAGTAAGGGAAACCTTCTCAAGCGCAACAACATCTGCGAACTGTTTATGAATATTTTTGACTTCAATCATTATGGAGCCGATATTAAAATTTTATTTCACCGGGCATACCCAGTTTCAGCGAACCATCGTTGGGAACGCGCACTTTTGCGGCATATACCAGTTTGACACGTTCTTCGCGGGTCTGAATAATTTTAGGGGTGAATTCAGCTTCGGACGAAATCCACGCTATACTTCCCGTGATCTCTTTAATCCCATCAATTCCGTCAATCATCACTTTAACATTACCTCCGACTTTGACCTGGGTAAGTTGTGGTCCGCTCACGTAAACCCTGAGGATCAGGGTATCCATATTTGCGAGTTTGTAAAGAGATTTTCCGGGTGCTGCAAGTTCGCCTGTTTCAGCATATTTCTCAAGTATAATACCGGATATCGGAGCTTTTACAACAGATGTTCCAATTCTGTCATTTAATACAGCAATCTGGGCATCAACAGCTTCAGCGCTTTTTTCGATTGCTGATATTTGCGCGGCATATGCTTTTTTCTGCTTTCCCGTTAGTGCGATTTGTCCGTCAATGTCATCCATTTGCTTTGGGGTTGCAGCGCCTTCTGCAAGCATTTTTTTGATTCGTTCCTGGTCTTTCTGAACATTGGTAATTTGCTGATCTGAAACTGCTATTGATGCAAATATTCCGGCCTTCTGAGCCAATACCGATTCTTTTTGAGCCAGCAGCTGGCTACGCTGAAGTGTAAGATTAGCTGAATCAGTGATGGCCATTACGTCCCCTTTTTTTACGCTTTCGCCTTCGTTAAAGGCTGTCAGCATGATTTTTCCACTATTTTCAGACGAAACAATTACCTCGTCGGTTTCGAAATTTCCAGAGGCATCGGACTTTGTTTTATTATTTGAGCAAGCACCGAGCAGGATGATCATCGATAAAAATAAAAATGTTCTCATTTTATAGGTCGTTTGTGATTTTGAATGGTTTTTGAAAGATGTGATCTGGTTCATATCTGATTTTTTAAATGTCTATTCTCCTTTAATTGTCTGGTAATTCACCGATGCCTGAACCAATTGAACCTTGCGGGTTTCAAGGTTTGCCTTGGCCTGAAGCGCTGCGTTAAGATCCCGGATATAATCAGCGGAAGTTATCGCTCCGTTTTCGAGTGCCACGGCTGAACGTTTACAGATCTGGTCTTTAATTGCAACTATTTGTTCATCGCTGCTTATCAGACTTTTGAGTTTTTGTGTGTTGTTTTCTTCCTGGGTTAATGACATCTTTATTGCACGACTGAAGTTATCAAGATTGGTATCGATGATGTCCTTTTGAAGTTTCATGGAGGTTCTTTCACGACGTGTTTTGTGCCAATCCCAGATGTTCCACGATAATCCTGCCCCAACCATATACCAGTCGGCAAAATTGTTGTCGAGCATATTTAAACCAGGACGACCATAACCTGCCTGACCAAACGCATATACATATGGCTTCCTTGCATTTGACAGGACTTCATCACTTTTATCAAGTTTCGATTTCTGCAACGTGAACAGCATCAATTCGGGCCTTTTAAGTTCATAGTTAAGGTTGATCGTAACCAACACTGGTTTAGTAAATGTAATTTGCTCTGAGATTGTTGCACCGGTAACGATTTCAAGCAGTCCCCAGGTTGTTTGACGGGTCGAATTCAGTTCTGTCTCCTGTTGTTCTGCGAGCAGTTTTTCAGCCCTTAACTGATCCAATTCGTTGGGTAACGAAACACCGTTGTTTACAGCCGAACTCACAATTTTTATTCTTTCGTCAAGGGTTTCCTTTTTTAGATCAACAATTCTTAAATTCTCCTGAATTATCAAAGCATTAAAATATAGTGTATTTACTGTTTCCTTGATTTTATATAACTCAGTTTCATTTTGTTGTTTCGAAACCAAACGGTCAGCTTCTTCTAGTTCTCCTCTCTTTTTTGCTGCACCTCCGTCAAAGAGTTTTTGCCGGATATCGACATACGCTTTGTACTGATCTTTTGAAAGTGGTTCGGGACCGGCAAATCCGGGTACATTTAATGCCAACTTGGTGACATCCGATTGCCAGGAAGCCCTCGCTGTCAGATCGAACTGAGGCAGATTCGATACTTGGATATTTTGTTGCCGCAGTTCCGAAATCTGGTCAATAATGCCAGCTTGCCTTAATAATGGGTGGTTTTTTAGGGCCATTGATTGACAACTGTCTAAGGTCAGCTCCTGACCGTATGACCAGGAAACTGTAAAGGCAAAAAATAAAATTGAAATTAGTCTTCTCATGCTTCTATCATTTTTAAAATCAAATTTTTAACTACCTCTTTTCGTTCATGTAGAAATTGATTGTATGCTTCATGATTATCATTAAAATACACCATTTGCAACAAGGGTCTTGCGATAAAAGGAAATACAAGCATTCCCAATAAACTAATTACAATATGCCGTGGATCAAGTTTTGACAAATTGTCCGAATCAACTTCATTTAAAAGCAAGTCGAGTATCTTTTGCGGTTCAATTCCCGATTCAAACATGAGGTTTTTTAATACTTTAGGATCACGGTTGATCTCGCTAATAATGAATTGTGGAACATAGGGATTGGCTTGAATCAGATCAATATAGTTGTCTATAAATTCGATCAGCTTTTGTTTGGCAGAAGCTTCGGAAGAAATTGTGTCTCTTACTTTTACAAAGAATTTGGAAAAGGTATCTTTGAATACTGCTTTAAAAAGATTCTCCTTACTTCTAAAGTAATAGTGCAAAAGTGCCTTATTCATACCTGCTTCATCGGCAATTTCCTGCATTCTTGCCCCGTCCATTCCCTTAAGAATAAATATTCGCCTTGCTGCTTCGTAAATCTTCTGCTCTGTTGTGCTGTCCATGAATTTATCCTTTTGGTTTAACCATCCGGTTAATAATACGACAAAGAAATAATATTTTTCTGATTCAACCAAATAGTTCAATTAAAAAATTAACCATCTGGTTAAAAAGATGAAATGAAATAATATGTAATAGCGAAAACTGGGGTTTAATTGATGGGGGGTGACTAAATGATCTTCGATAATGCAATAAAAGCAAAACCCCCGGAAAGCAATTTGCTTTCCGGGGGTTTAAATATCAATTGATCAACTGTTAATATAACGTTGTCTGCTTGTATTCTGGTTTTTTGTTGAATAAATTGTAAAGAAACGATTTTGCTTCTTGTTTGTTGTCCTGATTTTCAGGTTGTATTGGTGAATTCTTTACCAAAAGTGCTTTCTTTTCAATTGTACTATTTGCCGAGTTTACAGAATCAATTTTTGGACTCCATAAGGAGGTGATTTCCAAAATTTTATCATAGGCTTGTTTGTGTTGACTTAGAATCCATTTATACAAAGTCTGATCTGAATAAACTTTTTGAATACCATGTCCTTGTCCTTTAAGAACTGAAAATTTAGGCCTTGAACCCAGTTCCTGTAGTGCATCGACCATCTGCGTCGAACGCTTGAGACTAACTTTTTTATCTACTTCACCATGGAATACCCATGTTGGAATATCTTTTAAAGTCTCTACCATCCTTGTCTGTCCACCGCCACAAAGTGGTACAATGGCAGCAAAGTAATCAGGATATCGTGACGCGATGTCCCAGGTTCCAAAACCTCCAAGACTCATTCCTGTAAGATAAACACGAGAAGGATCGATGTTATACTTATCCTTCAACTCTTTGTAAAATGATTCAAACCAAGCTCCGGCTGTCCAGTTCTTATTAGATGGACATTGAGGTGAAATTACAATAGCATCTACATTCATTCCTCTTTCGAGATAAAACGGTGGGCCATATTTTTTTAATCTCTCAAGATTATTGCCTTTGCATGAACTGCCATGAAGATAAATGATTAGGGGCCAAACTTTTGCGTTGGTCTTGTTGTATCCGTCCGGTAAATAGGCCAGATAAGGGTAAGTTTTTGATTTTTCTGCCATTAGTGGAGAATTGCCTCCTGGTGTTTTAGCTGTGAGCGACACAGTAAAACTTAAAAGTGCAATCAGGGCGATTAATCTCATATCTTGTCCTGTTAAGTGAATAAAACGCAAAAATAACTTATTTAATGGTTCGAAAGCGAAAATTCAGATTTTTTAAAATATTTTAACACATTATTCGAAAAAGTAATTGCCGTAAATGTTTAGTAATAAAAATATTAATTAGATTGTTGGGTTTTTTACTTTAATCGTTTAAAATGCATTTCAGCCAGCAAACATACCTTTTACAAAGATTAAAAACAGGATGAAGTATTACTGTTACTTCTCAACAATTCAAGCATTTCATTCCTGGTTTCTTTAGCACTTTCAGCAGCTTTTTGCGCAAAATCATGATCATTTGAAGCATAAATTATTGCCCTTGATGAGTTTACGAGAAGTCCACATTGTGCGTTCATTCCGTATTTGGCAACTTCCTGCAGGCTTCCTCCCTGTGCACCAACACCAGGAACCAACAGAAAGTGTTCAGGAATTATTTTCCGTATATCTGCCAATTCTTCAGCTTTGGTGGCACCTACAACATACATCATATTCTCTGCAGTTCCCCAATTCAGCGAAGTACGAATTACCTTTTCATAGAGTTTTTCACCATTAATATCCGCGATAAATTGAAAGTCAAAAGCTCCCTTGTTGGATGTTAATGCAAGTAAAACAACATGTTTCCCTTCATAAGCCAGGAATGGTTTCACTGAATCTTCTCCCATATAAGGAGCAACAGTGATGGCATCGAAAGCCATCTTTTCGAAAAATGCCCTGGCGTACATGGATGAAGTATTTCCGATATCTCCCCGTTTTGCATCTGCTATCAAGTAAATGTCGGGATAGTTTTCGCGAAGGTAATGAACAGTTTTTTCAAGACTTCGCCAGCCTTCCAATCCTTCAGATTCGTAAAACGCAAGATTTGGCTTGTAAGCGACTGTATATTCTGCTGTTGCATCAATGATTTCTTTGTTAAACGCAAACATCGGATCTGTGGTATCAAGTAAAAACGCAGGTATTTTTTTTATATCTGTGTCGAGACCGACGCAAAGAAACGATCCTTTCTTCTTTATATTTGAGAATAGTTGCTGATTGTTCATGCTTTCAATTTTGATCTGTAATTCTGTATTTTATCCTGGCTATTTAGATTCTGTTTGTAATATGAGTAGAGACGCACGGCACTGCGTCTTTACCTATGTGTATCTGAGTTTAAAGTTCAGTCTCTTTCAAGCGCTCCGTATTCTCCTCGACCCTAAGTTTGTCGATAATGTCTTCAATATCACCATCCATTACAGCCGGAAGATTATAAACAGTGTATCCAATCCGGTGATCGGTCATGCGACCTTGTGGATAATTGTACGTGCGAATTTTGGCCGACCGGTCGCCCGTTGATACCATTGTTTTCCTGCGCGACGCAATATCGTCCATGTATTTTTGGTACTCCATATTGTAGATCCTGGTGCGGAGTTCGCCCATTGCCTTCGAGAGATTTTTAATCTGCGATTTCTCGTCCTGACAGGTAACAACTATTCCAGTGGGAATATGGGTCAACCTGATGGCAGAATAAGTTGTGTTTACACTCTGACCACCAGGACCTGAAGAGCAGTAAGTGTCTTTACGGATATCTGTTTCACGAAGATCAATGTCAAACTCTTCTGCTTCGGGTAATATGGCAACAGTAGAAGCTGAGGTATGAATACGGCCTTGGGTTTCGGTTTGAGGAACTCGTTGTACACGATGAACGCCCGATTCGAATTTGAGGATTCCATAAACATTTTCGCCGGTTACCTTGGCGACAATTTCTTTGAACCCACCTGAAGTTCCCTCGGTTGAGCTGGTTACTTCAAGTTTCCAATTTTTACGATCGCAAAATTTCGAATACATCCTGAAAAGATCGCCTGCAAAAATGGCAGCTTCATCACCACCTGTTCCGCCACGGATCTCCAAAATTGCATTCTTGCTATCTTCCGGATCAGCTGGAACGAGCAGAAATCTGATTTCATCTTCGTGTTCTTTGATCAGATTCTCACTGTTTTCCAGCTCTTCACGCGCCATCTCACGTAAGTCTTCATCTGTTTCGGTTTCAAGTATTTCCTTGGCATCCGCAAAATTCTTCAGCAGATTCTGGTACCTTTTAAACGATTTTACAAGTGAATCGAGCTGTTTGTAATCCTGATTCAGCTTTACATACCGCTTCATATCTTTCATGATATCCGGATCGGAAATCTGTTGACTGACTTCGTCGAAGCGGATCTTAATCCCTTCGTATTTTTCTATTAATGAATTATTTGACATCTAATTGTGTTTTTAATGGGTAAGGAAAATTAAATTGAATTTGCAACTAAAGTATAGCGTAGCTAATACTCAAATGTGCCAAATTCAGAGTGGATAGTTACCTTTTTACCATTGTATAATTCGACATGTCCAATAATCTGTGCATCAATGTTAAATGATTTTGCGACTGCCATTATTCCATCGACGGCTTCCTTGTCAGCATATATTTCGAACCGATGTCCCATATTGAACACTTTGTACATTTCTTGCCACGAAGTACCGCTTTGTTCCTGAATCAATTTGAAAAGAGGCGGAACCGGGAAAAGATTGTCTTTTATAACATGTACATTTTCAATAAAATGAAGCACTTTTGTCTGGGCCCCGCCTGAGCAGTGAATCATTCCTGAGATAGAAGACCTGAATTGTTCCAGTACCTTTTTAATAACAGGTGCATATGTTCTTGTTGGCGAAAGAACCAGTTTGCCGGCATCCAGATCGGTTCCTTCCACACGATCGGTCAGTTTACAATTTCCCGAAAAGACAAGCGTTTCAGGAACTGCCGGATCGAAACTTTCGGGGTATTTTTGGGCGAGATATTTTGCAAAAACATCATGACGTGCAGAGGTGAGGCCATTGCTCCCCATTCCTCCGTTGTATTCTTTTTCGTAAGAAGCTTTTCCTGAAGATGATAATCCGATAATACAATTTCCCGCCTTGATCTTATCAGCCGAAATAACTTCTGATCTTTTCATACGACATGTTACTGTCGAGTCGACAATAATTGTTCTTACCAAGTCTCCGACATCAGCAGTCTCACCGCCAGTTGGCCATATATTAATACCTGTCTCTCTTAACTCAGAGCAAAGATCTTCCGTTCCTTCAATGATGGCTGAAATCACTTCACCCGGTATAAGATTTTTATTTCTACCAATTGTAGAGGAGAGGAGTATTTTATCTACAGCACCAACGCACAATAAATCATCAAGATTCATTACGATCGCATCCTGGGCAATTCCTTTCCAGACCGAAATATCACCCGTCTCTTTCCAGTAAAGGTAAGCAAGCGAGGATTTTGTTCCGGCTCCATCTGCATGCATGATATTGCAATATTCAGGATCTCCGCCCAAAAAATCGGGCACAACTTTACAAAAAGCTTTTGGGAAAAGCCCCTTGTCAATGTTTTTGATGGCGTTGTGAACATCCTCTTTCGAAGCTGAAACACCTCTAAGGTTATATCTGTTATCGGAACCCATATTGATAATCAATGATTTGCAGTTACTCTGAAATCTATCCGGCTACACCGGTTCAGGTTGCGCGAAATTAGTATTATTTAGTGGATTTACCCTCTTCCTTTGCCAAATCCTTACCGATGGCAACTGGTTTCTGGCAACTGGCTTCTGGAAATTGGTGGCTGCTTAGGCCTTTCTTTTTCAGCTTTTATTTCTTTAGAATGCTTTACTTCTCAAACTTCTCCTTGTAATCGGAAGATAAAACCCTGAATTCGGTACGCCGATTGATCTGGTGACAAATTTCACGTTGATTTTCGTCTGGAAGGGATTCAATGTAACTACAGGTGAGTTCTTTTCCCTGTTTCAGAAATGGGTATTCCTTAGCCAGTTTTTTTGTGACTGTTTTCGGTGAAGTCTCCCCATAGCCTTTGGCAACCAATCTTCCAGCCTGTATTCCTTTGGCAATAAGATAAGTGACAACGGACTGCGCTCTTTTCTGTGATATTTCGGAATTTGTGGTTTCATCACCACGGCAATCGGAGTGCGCCATTAATTCAATCACAGTCGTTGGATTAAGAACGAGCAATTCGGTCAGGCTGTCAAGAGCTGCAACAGATTCAGGAAGCAAATCCCATTTTCCAAATTGGTAATAGATATTGTCAACACTAATGGGCAAGTCAGCTGGTGCAAGTTCCAGTCTTACCTGAAATTGTTTTCCTTCGTCGATTCCGACAGTTGAGGCGACCGTTTTTGTATTCAGAAATCCTTTTCGGTAAGCAGCGACAATGTATTCAACTTCAGGTTTTAATTTAAAGTTGAATTTTCCGTTTTCTGCTGTCATTTTCAGCATCGTACCATCGGTTCCGATCAATCTTACCGTTGCATCGTTGATTCGTGATCCATTTTCCTTATTAAAAATGTTACCTTCTATTTCATATATTTTTGGAGGCAGCAGAAAGCTGTAAATGTCGTCTTTGCGACTTCCTTCGCGGTTACTGCTGAATAATCCCCGTTCTTCACCCTGGTAAAATGAGATGGCGAAATCATCACCTGTTGAGTTAATAGGAGACTTCATATTTTCTACTATCCATTTTGCATTTTCACCCTTGTGTGCCATAAAGAGATCAAGTCCTCCCATTCCAATATGAGCGTTTGATGAAAAATAAAGTGTTCCGTTTTCGCGGATATAGGGGAACATTTCGTCACCTGTGGTATTGATCTCCGGTCCGGCATTAACTGCTTTTTCCCAGGATTCGCCCTTCTTTTTCATTGAAAACCAGATATCTTTCCCTCCATATCCTCCCGGTCGGTCTGAAACGAAGTAAAGTGTATTACCATCAGCGGATAACGAAGGGTGTGCTGCCATCAAACTATCATTGCCTATCTTCAATTTTACAGGATCGCCCCAAATACCAGAGAGTTGTGTGGCGGAAAAGATCTCTCCTCCGCGATCTTCCGTTTTATCATAGGGACAACGTGTAAAATACATTTTATTCCCGGTTTCATTAAATGAAGATGCTCCCTCTTCGTCAAAAGTATCGATGACCTTTTGTTCGTCAACAAGCTGTGGCTTATCCCACCGGTTTTTCTGGAGATTATAACTGCTCCTGAAGATATCGGCATTGTATTCTCCGGTGATGGCACTTTTCTTTTTACCGGTACTCCCTTTCCTTGAAGAGGTGAAGAAAATTTCATTGTCGTGAACTCCGGCATATGCAGCTGCAAAATCATTCGAGATTGAATTAATTTCTTTCAGGTTATCGATTTTATAACGCGTGGGTGACTTCAGCCACTCTATTGTTTTCTGTGACGATTCGATCCCGTTGAGCGCCATTTCATCTTTGGGGACAGAATCTAGATAAGCTGTATAATTTTTGATGGCTTCGTCGTATTTTCCATTGGCCCTAAGCACTTCTGCATAGTGAAGCCATGTTATTGCACCGCCGGCATTACGCATTAACGCGCTTTTATAGTAACCTTCAGCAGGGCGGTATTGGCCGATTTTGTAATAGGCTTCCGCAATTTTAAACTGGATCTCTGCTTTTTTCTGCCGGTCTTTAGTCTGGGTGTAAACCTTTCGAAAGGAGGCAATACTTTTCGTATACTCTCCAATCTCAAAAGCGGTCATTGCCGAATGGTATTGCTTTGATACTGTACAGGAAAAGATGATCCCGACGAGTAGCAAAAGGCAGAAATGACGTATTTTAAGATAATTCATATGCGAAAATAAATTAAATCAATTGGTAGATTGCAGGTGATGTGATGGACAAAGATAACTTATTAGCAGATTTTTATTTAGTCCGATTGTGAAAATTATCGCTAATTGAACGAAAGATTGTACCTTTGACCTTTTAAAATGTAACAATTATGATTCAAGCTGAAATTCATACAGTAAAAGGGGTGATGAAGGTTAACTTCTTCGAAAAGGACGCACCCTTAGCAGTGGCCAACTTTGTAAAACTTTCAAAAGAAGGTTTCTACGACGGACTTACTTTCCATCGTGTCATCCCTAATTTTGTAATTCAAGGTGGATGTCCAAAAGGAACAGGTTCAGGCGGACCAGGTTATACAATTAAATGCGAATTGGACGGAGAAAACCAATATCACGATCGTGGCGTTTTGTCGATGGCACATGCAGGCAAAGATACAGGCGGATCACAATTTTTTGTTTGTCACAGTCGCACCAACACAAGCCATCTCGATCGTAAACATACCTGTTTTGGTAAGGTGTATGAAGGATTGGAAGTTATTGATGCCATCCGTCAGGGTGATGTAATCGAAAAGATTGTGATTCTCGAATCATAGGAATGTGATTGTAGAGACGCGAATCATCGCCTTCTTTACCCAATATATATATGAAAACCGTCTCCGAATTCGTTTCAGGGACGGTTTTTTGTATTATTTTAGTCGGGAATTAATTAGGGCGAATGGACGAAAACAAACTTTATAAATCACTGATAATATGTGTACTTGTTCTCGCCGGTCTTTCTTTGGGTGCTTTCTTTCAACGAATCAGTGTGGCTGGAATTGAATTGAAAAGCGTCGATCTCTTTTCCGATCTCCGTAGTAACCATCTAAATGGTGCTCCCAATCAGCTTCCTCTGGCTAACCAATCAATCATTTTCGACCTGACTTATCTTCCTTATTTAAATGGTTTCACCTACTATCTGGCCGCTTCGGGCGGAATAACTCCATTACTTTCTTTACCCCATTTTGCAGTTTCGGATGAAGAGAATAAAAAGCGGTTGGTTTACCGATTCAAGAAGGACCGGTCGGTGAGTTTAAAATCTGTTAATGAATTACTCGATGGACCTCCTCTTTTTGAGGACTTTTCACAGCAAGGTCATTCATTGCAACTGTTCTTTAAAAAACTGGGTGCGATTAAGCGGGGAGAAGAGAAGGGACGTGTTGCTTTTTTTGGCGATTCGTTTATCGAGGGCGATATTTTCTGTTCCGACGTGAGAAATTCGTTGCAGGATATGTTTGGTGGTAACGGCGTCGGATTTGTACCAATCACCTCCGAGGTAGCCCAATTCAGAATTACTGTTGGTCATACCTTTACAGGATTTAAGTCGTATTCGCTGGTTAAGCAAGATACAATTTATGAACCGTTTGGCGCTGGAGGTTATTGCTTTACTGCCGGCGAAGGCAATGACGTTACCTATTCAGTCAATCCAAGATATAAACACCTTGACCTGTTCCGTGAAATAAAGCTTTTTTATAACTCTCCTGAAAATACCACTTTTAATTATAGTCTGAATAACAATGGAATAAGGGCGGAAAAGATGGTCGCTTCGGATCTTCTTCAGCAAAAAGTATTTAACGATGTCAACGCCACTACCGTGAGTTTTATATTCCCTGTATCGGATACCATTAAATTATATGGTGTAAGTTTTGAAGATTCAACAGGGATCTATGTTGACAATTTTGGTTTACGTGGAAATTCGGGACTTGCTCTTTCACGTATATCAGAGTCAATGAACCGCCAGTTTAATCAATTTCAGAATTATCAATTGATTGTTCTTCAGTACGGACTAAACGTAATTACAGCAGATACCAAAGATTTGAGCTGGTATGTGAACCCGATGGTCACTATTATCCAGCGATTGAAACGGTGTTATCCAGACGCTGCAATTCTTTTAATGAGCGTTTCGGACAGAAGTACAAAAGTGGGCAGTGAATACAAGACGATGGCAAGTGTTCCAATGATGGTGGAGGCGCAGCGGGAGATTGCGCGTCAGTCGCAGGTGGCGTTTTACAACCTTTATGAAGCCATGGGTGGCGAAAACAGTATGGTTGCCTTTGTTGAAAACGATCCTCCACTGGCCAATAGGGATTACACGCACCTTAATTTTCGGGGTGGCCGTAGGGTTGCAGGTATCTTTGTAAAGAGTTTAATCAATGAATATCAAAAATATAATGCTAGGATTCAAAAGAATACTCCTGCTGGCAGCGCTTTGGTTGTCAGTTCAAAATAGTATTGGACAGCCTATTGTAATTCCTGAGCTTGAGAAGAATTATCCTTTTGTGAAAGAGGAGCTGAATGTTATTTCAAACAGCGGGCACCTTGCCGGACTGATGGAAAAACTCTACGATCTGAAAATCAATGGCAAGCGAAACATTAATATCCTGCATATTGGTGATTCACACCTTCAGGCCGATTTTGTTACAAGTGTCATCCGGACAACATTGCAAAAAGCTTTTGGAAATGGAGGAAGAGGTTTGGTCGTACCATATCGTGTTGCTAAAACAAATGAGCCTTTTAATTTTCATTCATCATCGTCATTTCATTGGCAGAGTAAAAGATGCGTTTTTCCGAATCAGGCGCTTCCGATTGGTATAGGAGGCGTAACAATTAATACAACCGATTCATGCGCTGATTTCACAATTAAAACGGTTGATGATTCGCTTTTGAATTACAGTTTTAACAAAGTGAAAGTGTTTTTCGAGAACGATTCGACCAGCTACAGTTTAACGCTATTGGACAGTCTTGGCAGCAAGGTTGGTATGTTTGCACCCGATTCGGTTGAAGATTTTCCATTTATTTCAAGCTTGGCACTTCCCACGTTAACAAACATGGGAACTTTTAAAATTGCAAAGACCTCTGAGTCACAGTTGGGATCAACGATTTACGGATTGCTTCTCGAAAACGGCAATCCCGGAATTATCTACAACACGATCGGTGTAAATGGAGCTCAATTTCATCATTATTCCGAAGCGCTTCATTTCAGTGAACAGACGAAAGCGCTCAAACCTGATCTGATTATCATTTCGCTTGGAACCAACGAGGCATTTGCCCTGAACTTCAACCAGGATAAGTTTTATGCTGATATGCAATTGTTATTTAACCAATTGAGAAAGGAAAATTCCAATGCCTGTTTCCTGTTTACATTGCCTGCTTGTTCGTATCGCCGAAAAAAGCCCAATCCGCGGTTGCCGCTGGCAGGTAAAACGATTACTCGCTTTGCTACCGATAATAATATCTCATACTGGGATTTGCAGGGAGCTACAGGTGGTGATAATTCAGCAGTTAACTGGAAAAAATACCGTTTACTTCGTCCGGATGGCGTTCATTATAACCTTGCGGGATACAACCTTCAAGGAACCCTTTTTTGTCAGGCATTATTAAACTCTTACAATAGCTATGTTGCAAATAGACCTGAGTAGAATCTGGCAACAGTTGATTTACAATCCAAAGGAACCGCTGCTTTTCAGCTCCGGATTGTTTATTTTCCTGTTTACAGGATTTATGTACGTCTATTTTATTGTACATAAGCACCATCGGGCTAAAACCATCTTTGTCACCCTCTTTTCGCTTTATTTCTACTACAAGTCAAGCGGAATCTATTTTTTATTGTTGGTACTCTCAGCAATTGTCGATTATTCGCTGGCCAATGCAATCTTCAGGGCCGAAAGTACAAAGAAGAAAAAGGCGATTCTCATTATTAGCTTAGCGTTAAACCTTGGAATGCTGGCTTATTTTAAATACACGAACTTTTTTTATTCAGTCATTTGTGATCTTACTGCACAATCATTTTCACCTCTGAGCATCTTTTTGCCTGTGGGCGTTTCGTTCTTTACCTTTCAGTCGCTCAGCTATACAATTGATATTTATCGTGGAACACTTAAACCAGTAAAAAGCTTTCTCGATTACGCCTTTTTTGTCACCTTCTTTCCGCAATTAGTTGCAGGTCCTATTGTTCGGGCTGCCGATTTTATTCCGCAGATATTTAAGCCATTAAAGGTCACAGACGCAATGATTGGAAGAGGCATTTTTTTGATTGCGAGCGGTGTGATCAAAAAGGTGGTGATTGCCGATTTTATCAGCACCAACTTTGTAGATCGTATTTTTGATAATCCCACGCTTTACACAGGACTTGAAAATCTGTTTGGAGTTTATGGTTATGCCTTGCAGATTTATTGCGATTTCTCGGGCTATTCCGACATGGCCATCGGTATTGCCTTACTCATGGGATTTCATTTTAAAATCAATTTTGATTCCCCTTATCAATCAAAGAATATTGCAGAGTTCTGGAGAAGGTGGCATATCTCGTTATCGACCTGGCTTAAAGATTACCTTTATATTTCGTTAGGCGGAAATCGAAAAGGAAGGATAACAACCTATATTAATTTATTTATCACGATGTTACTTGGAGGGCTCTGGCATGGAGCAGGCTTTCGATTCGTACTTTGGGGTGCAATGCATGGAATTGCACTTGCAATTCATAAGTTTTATCGTGAAGTTTTCCCTGACAAAACAGCGGATCGTACACCTGTCAGACAGTTTTTTATAACGGTTTTGAGCGCTTTTATTACTTTCCATTTTGTTAGTTTTTGCTGGATATTTTTCAGGGCAGAAAACATGGAAACAGCAATGGGGATGATCCGACAAATCGTCTTTCATTTTAATCCGCAGATATTCTTTGCGTTTATTACCGGATATAAGCCGGTACTGCTGATGATGCTAATCGGTTATTCACTCCATTTTATCCCTAAATCGGTTGAGCTTAAAACAGAGAACATCGTCACGAATCTTCCATTGCTTCTAAAAGTTTCGTTCATGATCCTGGTGATCCTTTTGGTTGTTCAATTTAAATCATCAGAAATACAGCCGTTTATCTATTTCCAATTCTAACGCTTTTAAGAAATAAATCTGATCTGTCAGAAAGATTGTCACAAAAAAAGATTTTTTATCGTGAATGTTTGCAGCGATAAAAATATTCGTTTTCTTTGCATTTATATTACAGTATAGTACAGTACAAAATCAAACAAATGAGCTTTCGGATCGAAATTGACAAATCGCTTAAAGTTCCAATTTATCAGCAGATTACCGATTTTATTATAAAAGGCATTGAATCCGGAACCGTTCAGGTGGGAGATGTGCTTCCCTCAATCAACCAGGTTGCCAGGGAGAACAATGTTGCACGCGATACAGTCATAAAATCATTTTCAGCCTTGCAGGAGCGGGGAATTGTTCAGGCAGTTCAGGGAAAAGGTTTTTTCGTGATGACCAAAAGTGTTGATATCCGAAACCGGGTATTCTTGTTGTTCGATACTTTTAGCGCTTACAAACAGACATTTTACAAAGGACTCCGTGATTCGCTTGGACCGAACAGTATTGTTGATCTCTATTTTCACCATTTCAATCCGAAGATTTTCAAGAAACTATTGCGCGAAGCGATTGGTAATTATACTTATTATGTGGTACTTCCATTCGATTATCCCGAAATTGCCGAATATCTGAAATATGTTCCTGAAGAGCGGTTGTGCCTGACAGACCGGTATCCGGGTTATTTAAAGAGCGGTTATTCCGCAGTATATCAAAAGTTTGACGATGACGTTTACAAGGCACTTGCAAAAGCCGGGCAACTTATTCATAAATACAAATGTCTGACGCTTGTTTTTTGTGATACGATTACCGAAGTTCCTGTTGAATTAAAAGAGGGATTCGAACGATATTGCCGGGATAATGGAGTTAATTATCAGGTTTCATGCGGAATTGCTTCTAATGAAATAATTAGTAAAGGTGATTCATTCCTGATTATTGATGATGATGATCTCGTACGGCTTGTTGAAATAGCTATTGAACGTAAACTGATTATAGGACAGGATATTGGTATTATTTCGTACAATGATACACCGTTAAAAAAGGTAGTTGGTAACGGGATTTCTGTGATCTCCACCGATTTTAAAAAGATGGGGGAAACCATTGCGGGCTTGATCCTCAGTAATGTAAAGGCATGCGTTCAAAACCCCTGCCGGTTTATAGACAGGGGATCGTTTTAAGGGCAATTTCTTATAGTAAGTTAAACTAAGATTCAAAATAATTTAATTAAATATCATAAAATGAGGCAATTAACTATTTTACTGCTTTTTATCTGTTTTTCTGTTGATGGTTTTTCAAGTTCAGGAGATTCAAAAAAAACTGGTTGGAAGCCACTGTTTGGTACTGATTTAAGTCAGGCCAAATACGACAAGAATTGCTGGACGATGGAGAATGGCGTGTTTACGGCTTCTGAAGATAAGGTAATCTGGGCTTTAGGCGACTACGAAAATTTCTCGCTTGATCTTGATTTCAAAACAGCAGTTGGAACAAACAGTGGCATAATAGTTTATTGTACTGATCCTGAGGACTGGATCCCTAACTCAGTTGAGATCCAAATTGCCGATGACTATTGTGAAAAGTGGGGAACGGCAAGCAAGGATTGGCAATGCGGAGCTATTTTTGGACATCTTGCTGCTAATCAGCAGAAAGTCGTAAATAAGCCAGGTGAATGGAATAAGATGGAAGTTACTTGCAAAGGAAAAATTATCGAAGTGGTTTTGAACGGGAAGAAAATCACAAAAATGGATATGAGCAAGTGGACTTCAGGAAAGCTCAATCCCGATGGCAGCGAAATTCCGAGTTGGCTTCCAAAGCCATTTGCGGAGTTGCCAACTAAAGGGATGATCGGTTTACAGGGCAAACATGCCGATGCAACCATCTGGTTCAGAAATGTTAGAATTAAGCAATTGTAATATTTTTATCATGAAAAATCTCTCACAACTGTTTATATTGAGTCTTATTATCATCTTAATGATATCGTGGGCTCCTTCCGAAATGAAAGATCCGTTAACGCTGTACGGTCAAATCGATCGTTCTTCAGCACCGAATACGCTGGTTGCGAAGGAGAAAAAGGCAGGATGGGACCTTTTGTTTGATGGTAAAACAACGAATAGCTGGCATGGCTACAATTTAAAGGGTTTCGCCGATTGCTGGATTATTGAAAATGGGGTATTTACAACCACAACCAAAGGCGGTGCTGAAAGTCAGGATATTATCACAAACAAAAAATACCGCAGTTTTGCGCTGAGCGTCGATTTCAAATTGATGAAGGGGACCAACAGCGGAATCATCTTTCAGATAGCTGAAGATACGAAATACAAATTTCCGTACGAAACAGGCCCGGAATTTCAGTTAATCGATCAGGCGAACTGGCCAGATCCGTTGAAAGACTGGCAGATATGTGGTGCCAATTATGCGATGTACCCTCCGAAATCGCTTTCAAGCAAACCGGTTGGTGAATGGAATCACCTGATGCTCGTCGTTGACGGCAACCATGTGACGCAAATTATTAATGGAGTGGTCGTTGTGGAGTACGAAAAATATACCGATGAGTGGAAAAAACTTCGCGACAGTGGTAAGTGGGCAACCTTCCCCGATTATGGAAAATTTGACGAAGGTTTTATCTCGCTTCAAAACCATGGAACACAGGTTTGGTTCCGAAATATTAAACTAAAGGAAATTAACTAACTATAAACCAACTATTAAAATGGAAAATCACAATAATTCACGCAGAAATTTCTTAAAAAATGGCGCTATTGCAACCGCCGGAATCTCAATTGTACCAAGTTTTTCAGTTAGTGGTTTAGGTCACAAGGCACCAAGCGACAAGATGAACATTGTCGGAGTGGGAGTAGGAGGTAAAGGTCATCCAAATCTGGTTGGAATGGCAAACGAGAATATAATTGGCTTGTGCGATGTGGATTGGAAATACGCTGAAAACTGCTTTAAAGAGTTTCCAAATGCGAAACGTTATTGGGACTGGCGCAAAATGTTTGACGAATTGGGCAGTACGATTGATGGTGTGATGGTTGCAACTCCTGACCATACTCATGCAATTGTAGCTGCAACTGCACTTACAATGGGCAAACACGTCTATTGTCAGAAACCGTTGACCCATTCCGTGTATGAATCACGACTCCTCACTAAGCTGGCGGCTAAACACAAAGTAGCGACACAAATGGGGAATCAGGGCAATTCGGGCGACGGTGTCCGCCAACTTTGCGAGTGGATATGGAATGGCGAGATAGGTGAGATTAAAGAGGTACATGCCTGGACAGATCGTCCCATCTGGCCACAAGGGCTCCAACGACCAACTCAAATCATGAAAACTCCGAAGACTTTGGACTGGAATCTGTTTATTGGAACTGCTCCAATGCGTCCATTCAATGAAATTTATACTCCCTGGAACTGGCGTGGCTGGTGGGATTTTGGAACCGGCGCTTTTGGCGATATGGCCTGCCATGTGTTAGATCCTGTTTATCAGTCGCTAAAATTAGGAAGTCCGGAAAAGGTTAGAGGTTGTTCTACAGCCATTAACACTGAATCAGCACCACAGGCTGAAACTGTTGAGTTTACCTTTCCGGCACGCGATAACCTGCCCAAAATTGGAATGCCACCCGTAAAAGTTTATTGGTACGACGGTGGGTTGTACCCAAATGTTTCGGAACTGCTTCCTGAAGGAGAAAATCTTATGGCTGATGGGTTGGGTGGCTGCATATTTGTTGGGTCGAAGGATACGCTGATTTGCGGTTGTGGCGGCTTCAACAGTCGTTTGGTCTCGGGTCGTGTACCGAAAGTTACACCTTATCTGCGTCGTATTCCCGGTGCAATCGGTTATGTCGACGGATTTCACGAACAGGACTGGATCCGAGCATGTAAGGAGTCGCCCGAAAGCAGGGTGGAAGGAACTTCGAATTTTGCTTATTCCGGACCTTTTAACGAGATGGTGCTTCTGGGAGTGTTGGCTATCAGACTGCAAGGTTTAAATAAATCGCTGAAATGGGATGCTGAAAAGATGCAAATCACGAATATCTCTATGGCTGAAGAGCTAAAAATCATCACTTCAAATGAGTTCAAGGTGATCGACGGTCATCCCCATTTTAACACGCAATATGCCAAATTTAATGCGCTTGAAACTGCTAAGGAATACATCCGGCATACTTATCGGGAAGGGTGGAACTTGCCGGCAATGCCATAACTGACACAAAACCAACAACTAAAATATACGAAAAATGAATTCAAGAGAAAACCTAAAAAAGACATTGAACCATCAGCAACCTGAACATCTGGTGCTTGATTTTGGGGGGACTGGTGTTACCGGAATCCATTGTTTGGCAGTGAAAAACCTCAGGGATTATTACCGACTTGAAGAGCGACCGGTGAAGGTGGTGGAACCGTTCCAGATGTTAGGAGAAGTTGATGAGGAGCTTAGAGAAGCAATGGGTATTGATGTTATTGGTGCATATGGCAAAGGTAACCTGATCGGATTTGCCAATAATGAATGCGAATGGAAACCCTTTACTTCCAATTGGGGTCAGAAATTGCTGGTTCCGGAAGATTTTAATTATACGATGGCAGAAGATGGAGGTTTACTGATCTATCCGCAAGGAGATATGACCGTTCCACCAAGTGCCCGGATGCCGAAAACAGGATATTTCTTTGACGCAATCATTCGTCAGGAACCAATTGATGAAGAGAAATTGAATACCGAAGATAATTTGGAGGAGTTTGGAGAAATTGATAACGAAACCCTCGATTACTGGGAAACAACAATCAATCAGTTATCTGCATCAGGGAAGGGGATTATAGCGAGCCTGGGTGGTACCGCTTTGGGCGATATTGCGCTTGTTCCGGGTATGAATCTGAAACATCCAAAAGGAATACGCGATGTGGCTGAATGGTACATGAGTACGGTGATGCGTCCCGATTATATCCATTCCATTTTTGAGAAACAGACTGAAATTGCTATTGAAAACTTAAAAAAGATTTACCAAAGAATTGGAAATAAGATTGATGCTGCCTTTATTTGTGGTACCGATTTTGGAACTCAGGATTCTACTTTTTGTTCCCCCGATCAGTTCCGTGAATTGTACCTTCCCTATTACAGGCGGGTAAATGACTGGATACATCAAAATACAGAATGGAAAAGTTTCAAACACTCTTGCGGTGCCGTTGAGTCGTTTATGCCGCTTTTCATTGAGGCTGGAATCGACATTATCAATCCGGTACAGATCAATGCCAAAGGGATGGATCCGCGTCATTTGAAAAATACCTATGGTAAAGACCTTGTATTCTGGGGCGGGGGAGTCGATACACAAAAAATGCTATCGTTTGGCACTCCTGCAGAAGTGAAAAAACAGGTGCTTGATAATTGTGAGATTTTTGCAAAAGATGGTGGATTTGTCTTTACAACCGTTCATAATATTCAGGCAAATGTGCCGATCGAAAATCTTGCAGCAATGATGAAGGCTGTCAATGAGTTTAATGGTAATTTTTAATTTCAAAGTAATGAAAATATTAAAATTCAAATTGTTGCTATTACTAGCATTGACATCCTTTGTTCTCCCGGCAAAAGAATACCATGTATCGGTAAATGGAAATGATAAGAATGAAGGATCTTCATCCAGCCCATTCAAGACGATCAATTTCGCGGCTCAGTTTGTAGTTCCAGGGGATGTAATTACAGTTCATACAGGAACATATCGTGAGCGAGTCAACCCGGCAAGGGGTGGAGAAAGTGATACAAAGCGAATTATTTATCGGGCCGCTAAAGGAGAAAAAGTGGTCATTACCGGTTCCGAGTCTGTCAAAGGATGGGTAAAGGTAAGTGGCGATATTTGGAAAGTGATGCTCCCCAATTCATTTTTCGGCGATTTCAATCCTTATAGCGATCTAATCCGTGGCGACTGGTTCGATCCCAAAGGTCGTCAGCATCATACTGGCTGTGTTTATCTGAACGGTAATTGGATGATCGAGGCGCTCAACTTTGACGAGTTAAAGAAACCCAACGACAAGACACCATTATGGTTCGGACAAGTAGAAAAGGATACGACTACGATATGGGCGCAATTCATTGGCGTTAACCCGAACACGGAGCAGGTCGAGATCAATGCAAGAAAAGTGGTGTTTTATCCCAATAAGAACTTCATCAACTACATTACGGTGAGTGGATTCCTACTTGAGAATGCCGCCACGAACTGGGCGCCGCCATCGGCCGAGCAGACCGGAATTGTCGGTACCAACTGGAGTAAAGGCTGGATTATCGAAAACAACACTGTGCGTAACTCGAAATGCTCCGGGATCTCGCTGGGCAAATACGGCGACGAATTCGACAACACCAACGATGCCGGTGCCGCCGACCCATACACAGCCTGCGTTCGCCGTGCTTTAAAAAACGGATGGAACAAGGAAACCGTTGGCAGTCACCTCGTTCGCAACAATCACATTTACAATTGTGAGCAGACTGGCATTGTCGGCAGCATGGGGTGCTCGTTTAGCACGGTAACTGGAAATGATATCCACGACATTTATGTGAGACGGCTATTTACCGGGGCAGAAATGGGTGGTATCAAATTTCATGGAGCGATTGATGTGAAGATTAGTGGCAACCATATCTACCGGGTCGGAGGCGTTGCTGGCATCTGGCTCGACTGGATGGCCCAGGGGGCTCAGGTGACTGGGAACCTGCTGCACGATAACCAAATAGATATTTTCTGCGAAATGCAACATGGACCGCTTCTGATCGCAAATAATATCCTATTATCGAAAGAAAAATCATTCCTGATCAACTCAAAGGGTCTTGCCATTGTTCACAACCTTATTCTGGGTCCTATCCAGATTATTAATCTGGACGAACGAAATACCCCGTTCCATCTGGCACATTCGACTGAGATTGCGGGTTTGTTTAATGCCCCAGGTGGTGACCACCGTTTCTACAATAATCTGTTTGTTTCGGCATGCAAAGCTGATGTACTTGACAATTCCATTCTTAATGTATGGGCCGCCGGTAATGTTTTTACCAAAGGCACTCAATCGTCAAAGTTCGATCGCGAAGTCGTGGTTAAGCCTGAATTTGACGCTAACGTCAAATTATCAGAGAAGCCTGATGGTTGGTATCTTGAATTAACTGTCGATCCCAACTGGGCAAAAGAACGGAAGCGCAAGCTCGTCACTACTGAACTTTTAGGCAAGGCGCGAGTTCCAAACCTCTCTTACGAAAATGTTGACGGTACACAGCTGACGATTGACACTGACTACTTTGGAAAAAAACGCAACGTTGCCAATCCGTTCCCTGGTCCTTTTGAAAATTCGGGTAATGGAAGGATTAAGCTGAAAGTATGGTAATTTATTAGTTATGATAAAAATGATGATTCTTCATGAGTGAACAAGCTGTTAAAGGATGGCAGGCAGAATAAATTCTATCTTTGCGTTGCCATTACAAAAATTGTTGTGGACTCAAAAAATTATTAAATGAAAATATTGAATTCGTATTTTAAAGTTTACGTTGTTGTTTTGTTTGCCATTGTATTTGTGTTAGGGTGCAAGAAAAGTGAAGAATCTTTCTCTCCAGCAAAAGAGACTTCTCAGATTGATACCTGGGTAACAACGATGGTAAAAAGCAATAATATTGTTGATTCTACTTCAACAGGTTTGCATTATATCATTAGTAAAGTTGGAACAGGAGCAACAGTTACAACAGGGAATACAGTTACAGTAAAATATATCGGAAAATTTCTGGATGGAAGAATTTTCGATTCTTCAGACAGTTTTTCCTATGTTCAAAAAGCCGCAAATCAACGAATGATTCCAGGTTGGGAAGAAGGAATTGAGAAACTGAGTAAAGGTGGAATCGGGATTTTTCTTATCCCATCGGCCCTTGCATATGGACCTAATGGGTATTCAAAAATTACTCCTTATACACCATTACTTTTTAATATAGAAGTGATAGAAATTAAATAGATTTTATTAATTAAGTTATTATTAAACAATAAATTGACTAAATAAAAAACATAAACAAATTAAAACCATGGAAGAGATTCTTGAAAGACTGGCGTACTGTGTTGAATTCGGCAAAATTAACCTTGCATCACCTTATCCACCGGATATGCGTGGACAGGATGGTGCCGACGAACTGACTAAAAAAGCTCTGGAAATGGGTGTTCCCCCTACTGAAGTTTTAAATAAAGGTCTGGTAATCGGAATGGGAAAAGTTGGGGTTAAATTCCGCGAAAACAAAGTTTTTGTTCCCCAGGTACTGATGAGTGCCAAAGCGATGAGCTTCGGAATGGCACACCTTAAACCGTTTTTTAATGATGGTTCTGTCGTTCGTAAAGGAAAAATCATTATCGGAACTGTTGAAGGTGACCTTCATGATATCGGTAAGAATCTGGTCTCCATGATGGTAGAGGGAAGTGGTTGGGAAGTTATTGACCTGGGCACTGATGTGAAAGTTGAAAAATTTGTCGAGTCAGTGAAAGCAAATCCGGGTGCGATTGTTTGTCTTTCAGCACTGCTAACAACAACGATGGTGAATATGGAGAAGATTGGTAAAGCAGTGAAAGAGGCAGTGCCCGGAACGATAGTTGCGGTTGGTGGAGCTCCTGTAACAAAGGATTTTAGTAATAAAATTGGAATGGATATTTATTCTTCTGATCCGCAGGGACTTATTGATCTTCTTGCGAAATTAAATTAATAAAATTAGGTATGACCAAAAAAACGGTCTTTCAGAATTTGTGCGATGGTATTCATTCATCTGAAAGAACCATCTTTCGGCCTATTCTGATGCACTTTATAGCCCGTTATGCAGGAGGTAATTATGCAAAATTCGCATCTGATTACCGTTTTCTGGTCGAAGCCAATCTTCGTGCGGTTGATGATTTTGATATCGATATGGTTGGGCTAATCTCTGATCCGTACCGCGAAACAAGTGCATTTGGGGCACATATTGAGTTCATTCCTGAAGGGGTTCCAAGATGCCTGAATCTGATAATCAAAAACGAGGATGATATAAGAAATCTGCAAAGACCTGATGTTTATAAATGTGAACGGACTTTGGACAGAATTCGCGGTGCAGAGTTGTTGTCGAAGGGCACAAATGGCAATGTACCCATCATTGGCTGGATTGAAGGACCTTTGGCAGAAGCGTGTGATCTTGCAGGTATTGAGAAATTTATGATGATGCTAATGATGGATCCCAATACTGCAAATCTCCTGTTGGATAAATGTATGCTAACAGCGAAGGATTTTGCCACAGCACAGATTGAAGCAGGATGTGACGTACTCGGAATGGGTGACGCAATCTGTTCCCAAATTGATCCGGTTACTTACGATGTATTTGTAAAAGAGCGACATCGCGAAATCATCAGTTTTATTCACGCTTGTGGGGCAAAGGTTAAAATGCACATTTGTGGCGATATTACGCATTTGCTTCCATCATTGAAAGATCTTGGAATTGATATTTTAGACATCGACTGGCAGATCGATCCCCAATATGCCTTTGAAATAATGGGACCGGATGTAATCAGGTGCGGAAATATCGACCCTCGTTTTGTGATGGATAAATCATCAGAAGAAATTTACTCAACTTGCAAACTATTGTGCGATAATGAGAAAGGCCGAAAATTTATTTTATCAGCTGGCTGTGAAATTATTGTTACAACACCGCATGAGAATTTGATGGCGATGCGAAACGCAAGTCTCTGATTTAATTTGAAATAATTATCATGACAGGAAAAGAGAGGATTCAGAAAACTTTTAAACTTGAACCAACCGATTCTATTCCGTGGGTACCGTTTGTTGGTGTTCATGCAGCCAGCCTGATAGGAATAAACGCCACCGAATTTCTTCATTCTTCGGATCATATTGTAAATGGGATTTCCAAAGCCGTTGAATTGTACCAACCCGATGGAATTCCGGTATTATTTGATTTACAACTCGAAGCTGAACTGCTTGGATGTAAGTTAAATTGGGCTGAAGAGAATCCTCCTGCTGTCATTTCGCATCCTTTATTGGAAGGGAAAACCATTGCTGATCTGTTGGTTCCAGAGAAACACCATGGCCGCATGCCGATTGTAATTGATGCCACACAACAATTAAGAGCTAAATATCCCGATCTGGCACTATATGGACTCATTGCAGGACCATTCACATTAGCGCTTCACCTTTTGGGCACAGATATTTTCATGAAGCTTTTCGAAGAACCGGAATATGTTTCAAAGCTGTTTGCATTTTGCGAAAAGGTCGCGAAGAGAATGGCCGATTATTACATCGAAGCCGGATGCGATGTAATTGCAGTTGTTGATCCGATGACCAGTCAGATTGATCCTGTCACTTTCGAAACATTCGTTTCGCCTCCAATGACCGAAATCTTCCGGCACATCAGGGAAAAAGGGGCGCTTAGCTCATTTTTTGTTTGCGGACATGCACAGCAGAACATTGAGGTGATGTGTGGATGTAAGCCAGACAATATCAGCATTGACGAAAATATTCCGCTCGATTATGTAAAAAATATTGCGCTTAGGCACAACATCAGTTTTGGAGGAAATCTTCAGTTGACAGTTGTCCTGTTGATGGGAACCCCCGAAGATGCAGCTTTTAACGCGCTGGACTGCATCGAATTGGGTGGAGATCGCGGGTTTATTCTGGCTCCGGGATGTGATCTCCCAATGGCCACACCAATTGAGAATCTGATCGCAGTTGCTAAATTGGTCAAAGATCCATATGAGCAGCAGATTTTCAGGGCGATGACACGGAAAAGTGATAGTCTGAAGTTATTGAATATGAAAGACTATGGCCAAAGTGATAAAGTAATTGTCGATATTATTACGCTTGATTCTGAATCGTGTGCTCCTTGTCAATATATGGTTGAAGCTGTGAAGAAAATTGCGCCACATTTTGAAGGGATCGTGGAATGGCGTGAACATGCGATTAAGCAGATGGATGGCGTCACTTTCATGGCATCGCTGATGGTAAAGAATATCCCTACGATTTGCATAGATGGTAAGATCTCGTTTGTGAGCCAGATACCTCCTAAGAATGAACTAATTGCAGCAATCCAAAAAAGGATCAACGAAAAAATAAAACTGAAGATTCAAGCTAAAAAGGGTGAGTTTATTGTTTTCTGCAAGGACGAAGAGGAAATCAAAATCATGAAAACCCGTATCAATACCACTTTTTTGCAGACAGGCAAGCATATCGATGTGAAGTATGTTACAGATCCTGAAAAGCTTGCAAAATATGGTATTCTACAAACTCCAACTGTTATTTTAAAGAAGTACACAACTAAATCGCAGGGGAAGATGCCAACTGTTGATGTGATTACCGAATGGCTAAAAGAGGTTTAACGATTTAAAATTTATCGCAATATGAAAAAAATAACGGATCGCATTAAGCAAGGGAAAATTCTGGTTTCCGATGGTGCATGGGGAACTTTCTTGCATGCAAAAGGTTTAAAACCGGGACAATGTCCTGAACTCTGGAATATTGAACATCCTGACGAAGTTTTTGATATAGCTAAAAGCTATATCGATGCCGGAGCTGATATGGTCGAAACAAATAGTTTTGGAGGAAGTAGTTTTAAGTTAATCCATTATGGATTAGCTGATCGTGCTTCGGAGTTAAACCAGGCAGCTGCAGCTATATCGCGAAAAGCTGCCGGTGACAAATTTGTTTTAGGCTCTGTTGGACCAACAGGGAAAATACTTATGATGGGCGAAGTAACTCCTGAAGAGGTTTACGAATCATTTAAGGAACAGACTATTGCATTGGAAAAAGGGGGAGCCAATGCCATCATTATTGAGACTTTTACAGATATCGATGAAGCACGTTTGGCGATCAGAGCAGCAAAAGAAAACACTTCACTTGAAGTGATATGTACGATGACTTTTGAAAAGACGGTAAATGGTGAATTTCGTTCGATGATGGGTGTCTCGCCAACAGAAATGATGCAAGAACTTGTTCCTGAAGGAGTGGATATTATTGGTGCAAACTGTGGCAACGGGATTGAAGGGATGATTCAGATCGTGAAGGAGATCCGGTTATGCAATGCTGTTATTCCAGTACTAATTCATGCCAATGCTGGTATGCCTGTGTATGATGATGGCAAGACGGTTTTTCCGGAAACTCCAATTCAAACAGCAAGTTACGTAAAGGCGATAATCGATGCAGGGGTAAATATTATTGGCGGGTGCTGCGGAACAACACCCGAGCATATTCGTCAGATTGCACTGGTTGCAAGGGAATTGTAAAGGATTAGGATGAAAAAAATCCCTTTTTATCTGGTGACTGGTTTTTTAGGAAGTGGAAAAACGACGCTGATCAAACAATTCATTAAGCAATATGCTGATTCAAAAAAGATTGCGATCATTCAGAATGAATATGCTGATGTGAACATCGACAGCCGCGAACTGAAACAAACCGGCAAGTCATTTGAGTTGCTCGAAATGAATAATGGCTCTGTTTTTTGTGTCTGCTTATTGGGGAGTTTTATTCATTCACTGGCTGATTTTATACATCAGCATCAACCTGATTTGATTATTTTGGAAGCCTCCGGACTTTCTGATCCAATCACTATCAGTCAGATAATTTCCTCCTCTGCTTTGCGCAATTTAATTTGGCTCGCGCATACTTATTCAGTTGTCGATGCATTAAACTTTCATAAAACGATAGGAAGGGTAGGGCGTCATACACACCAGATTCGAGTTGCAGATACAATTGTGTTGAATAAGTGTGATCTAGCAGTTGAATCACTATCGGGAATCCGCAGCAAATTATTAATTATTAACCCTTTTGCTAAGATTGCAGAAACATCTTTTTGCAAAATTGAATTATCAGAGGAATCAGCTTTCCATTTTCCGGTTTCTATAATGGGAAATGGCCAGAACGATGGCATAGGAAGACCTGATGTTGGTTCAGCTGTAATAAAATGTACGAATGCGGTTTCGTCTGAAAATCTGGATCGTTTTATTAGGAAATATAGTTTAATTACCTATCGCATTAAGGGTTATGCCGAAACGGTAAATGGCCCTATGGCTGTTCAGACAAGTTTTGAGCACATTGAAATTAAGCCAGTTCCTGAAAATCCTTATCATACTGAAATGGTTGTTATCGGACCAGAAATTAGTCAGAAAGTGTTACAACAAGAATTTGAAAATTTATGCAACAAAAACTAAAAAACTTCGCTTACTCATTTAATGAGCTGGATGTTAAAGTAGAACATGTTGAAGAAGCGATGGGTTATGGTCGGGGACAATCACCTGAGCCTTTTCCTGATATGATTGCCTTTGCAATTGGGCAGTGTAACCAGTTGTGTGATATTCAGGGTAGTTTGATGGTATTGGAAAACTTTTCAATAGACAAAACTGGTAGCTTTGTTGCGGAGGGAGCCACATTTTATGTTGGTAAAAAAATAGCTCAACAACTGAAAAATGCAGATGGTGGAGCGCTTTTTATCTGTACCGCTGGAGCCGGAATAAGTGAAAAAAGCAAAGAACTCATGGCCACTGGTGATCTGATTGAAGGATATATTCTTGATGTGATTGGTTCGGTAACTGTTGAAGCTGCTATTGATAAAATTCAGAATAGTTTTGAAAATGAATTGATTAGTTTAGGTTATAAAATGGCCAATCGCTACAGTCCTGGCTATTGTGGATGGGCTCTAAGTGAACAGAAACGATTTTTTGCATTGTTTCCTGAAAATCATTGCGGAATCAAACTGTCTGATTCTTGCCTGATGGATCCTATAAAATCAGTTAGTGGAGTTATTGGATTTGGCAGGAATGTCAAAAAAACAGCTTATGAATGTCAAATGTGTGAACTAGAAACTTGCATTTACAGAAAGATTAGGTTGGCTAAGGCAAAGTAAATCAGATTAATTCGTATAGTTCAGAATTACAATATAATGGCATAAGCTGCCCAGTAACACGAAAATATGAAATATGGCATGATTATATTTCATTGATTTTCGCTGGTAAAGAAGGGCCCCGATTGTATAAAATATTCCTCCTGCCAGTAACCAAAGAAGTCCTTGAGTAACCATACTGTTTATTAAAGGTTTAATTGCGATAACAACCACCCAACCCATCAAAACATAGGTGGCCGTTGAAAATTTTGAATAGCGGCCAATAAAGAAAAATTTCAATATGATTCCGATAATAGCCAGGATCCATACAGTGCAAAAAATGGCCAATCCCCAGGTTCCTTTCATTGTGAGCAATGCGATTGGCGTATATGTTCCGGCAATTAAAACATATATTGCTGAATGGTCAAAAATATTCAATCGTTTTTTCAATTTGGGAACCTTTGCTGAATGGTAAAGTGTCGATGCAAGATAAAGAGTCAGTAATCCAAAACTATAGATTAAATAGCTGAAGAATCTTAATTGAATTCCTTCCTGAAGTCCGTTATTCAATAATAAAATTGAACCTAGTAATGCAAGTATAAATCCAATTCCATGAGTGATCACATTTAGCCGTTCTTCAACTGGCGTGTAATATTTTTCTGTCGACATATCGTGTTTATATACAGATATTTATTCTCTAGTGTAAAAGTTTTACAAATAAATCATTTTGCGGGTCATACCGCCATCAATCACAAAGTTTTGAGCTGTGATGAAACTATTTTCAGGTTGAGAAAGAAACCAGACAAGCCGGGCAATATCATCAGCTTTACCGATTCTCCCAGCCGGATGTTGTTTATGATCCTCTTCCGAAAAGAATTCCTTTTTTGCGGAACTACTTTTTTGTTCTTCCGACTGATCGATCCAACCCGGTGATATCGAATTCGCACGTACTTCGGGACCCATACTTACAGCTAAAGCATGGGTTAAGGAAAATACTCCACCTTTTGAAGCAGAATAAGCCTCAGTATTGACTTCTGATTGAAATGCACGTGTAGAACAAATATTGATAATGGAACCGCGGTTTCGTCTTAGTTCTGTTTCACAATACTTAGTACAAAGAAACGGACCTGTAAGATTTACATCAATCACCTTTTGCCAATCTGCTAACGAAAGAGCTGAAAGTGGTTTATTGCTCATGATTGCAGCATTGTTGACAAGGACGTCAATTCTGCCAAATCTTTCAAGCGTAAGCCGAACAGCCGTTTTTACCTCGTCTTCAATCGCAACATTACATTTGACATTCAAAAAGTCCGGGTGATTTAGATCATTGGCAAGTTCATCACCTGCTTTACTATCTATTTCCCAAATAACTGATTTCCATTTTTCTGTAAGAAAATGCTTAGCAATTTTCCTTCCAATTCCTTGCGCGCCACCAGTAACGACAATTACCATATTATTCATTAATTGTAAATTTATAAATACTTTCAGGGGAATATGCCAAAGAAAATTCCATTTATGGGGCAGGACTTTGGTTTTGATGAATAGAAATCGTCTATTTCAAATTTTTACTTTACCAATTCCTCGCGTTGAAATAAAACACAATTTTAGCATTTTTCGTTAAGTATTGGTTAATATGAATCGATTTGCAATTGAATGATTTTTTATTTTGATTTTAACTTATTTGGGAATATAATGACAAAGTTGACAGTTAAAATTACATGATATTCTTAACTATTAATTAAGATACATTTTCAGTATCATTAGTAAATATTTTTAATTGACTGGTTCATTGGTTAATAATAAATATTGCTGCTTATAAATCTTCGTTGTTTCAAAATCCGGAGCCAGAGGTTTAAGTCAATGTAATCAGGGTTTAATGTATTTGAAATCCTTCTAAATAGCATTTAATTAATAGATTATTAGCCACATAACTTTTTTTGAAAAAATGATGTTTTTTATATTTTTTTTTATTAACTTTCGAATGTTAAAATTAGTGAAAGAATAATTCAAATATGTGGTTTGGTTTTCCTTATTTTAGTATATTTGCATAATTAAATACATTTAAAATCTTTTGTAAAATAACGTTCTTAAGTCAAATATTAAAATTTTTAATTTATGAAAAAGCTTAGCTTAAGTGCTATAGTACTGTTTATGTGCTATGCATTAACTTTTGCCCAGGAAAAAGCAAAATCCGAACCCGCAGATACGAGGTGGGAAATTGGAGTCAATGCTGGCGTGGCTAATTTTGCCGGGGAATACAATATGTTTAAAGATGCCCGTTTTCACCATTTCAATTTCTGGAAAAGTGATATGAATTTTGGTTTTGGTGCTTTGGTGAAAAAGAATTTTTCTCACGTTTTTGCTGCGGAATTAGGCTGGAATTATACAAATCTTACTGGTACCTGGAAATATCTTGGCTGGACAAACATTAAACCATTCAAAACGGAAGTGAATGAATTTGATTTAAATACGGTATGGAATCTTAATAATTTATTTTCAAAGAATAAATTTGACCGTAAGATTTTCTGGTATGCAAAATTAGGAGTAGGAGCTACTTATTTATGGAAAAAAGAGGCTGAGACTCCTCTTAATGGACAACACTGGAAACCTACGATTCCGATTGGAACTGGTGTTGCTTTCCGTTTGAACGACAACATGAAGTTAAATATCGGAACGCAGTGGAGCTGGGTCAATACCGACAAAATGGATGGACACATAACTACAGCTACAATGAAAGCAGGTACCAATCTTGCTGACGTAATGGAAACAAAACTTTATACTCATGTTGGTCTTTCTTATGCTTTTGGAAAGAAGAAAAAAGCAGAACCAGTAGTTGAGGCTCCAAAACCAGAACCAAAACCAGAGCCAAAACCAGAACCAAAACCAGAACCAAAGGTAGAAGTGAAAGTTGTTAAACCTGCAGTTATTGGTAATGTTTACAAGGTATATTTTGCTTTTGACAAATGGAATCTTGACAATCAGTCTACAACAGATCTTGATAAATTGGCAAAGGATATGAATGAAAATCCAACTGTTAATGTTGAAATAAAATCTCATACCGATTGTAGAGGACCAGCTAGCTACAATATGAAGCTTTCTGAAAAACGTGGTAAATCAGTTATTGACTACTTGGTTAGCAAAGGAATTAGTACTTCTCGGGTTAATGCTCAGGCATTCGGCGAAACACAACCAGTAAATAAGTGTGTTGATGGTGTTCCATGTACTAAAGCTGAATATGCAGCCAACCGTAGAACTGAAACGATCGTTATCGAATAAGTCCAATATATTACCTGATTAAGGGTAAAGTATAACATATAATTGAAGAGAGGTTGTCATTTGGCAACCTCTCTTTTTTGGTAAAAAATCATTTGAATTTAAAATTTTAATTATGAGGAGAATTGGATTACTATCTGATACCCATGGTTACCTGGATGATCGAATCATCACTTATTTATATGAGTGTGATGAGATTTGGCATGCTGGGGATATTGGAAATACTGAGACAGCTCAAAAGCTTTCGTCACTGAAGCCTTTTCGGGCGGTTTCCGGCAATATTGATGGTAGTGACCTCCGACAGGAATATCCTTTAATATTGAGGTTTGTATGTGAAGATGTAGATGTTTTAATGGTTCATATCGGAGGGTATCCAGGTCACTATTCTACGGAGGCACGCAAAGAGATTAACTCCTCTACTCCGAAGTTATTCATTTCTGGTCATTCACATATATTGAAGGTGATCTACGACAACAAATATCAATTGCTGCATATCAATCCGGGGGCTGCCGGAATTCAAGGTTTTCATCAGGTGCGCACTTTGATCCGGTTTACAATCGATAGAGCTGTAATTAAGGATTTAGAAGTGATTGAACTTGGACAAAGGGGAATTATTTCGATGTAAATACTGCTGCAACCCAATTTTCATTTTCGGTAGATCTTAAGAACTGCAAACTTAATTCTGCTGCACGTACTTTGATTGGTTCCAGATCTTCAGAATAAAAACCACTCACAATCAATTCTCCACTACGTTTCAGTGCATTACAATATTGGGGCATATCATTCAAAAGAATATTTCTCTGAATATTGGCATAGATAAAGTCAAAATTTGTGTCAGGTATTGTATCTGCACCACCCTGAATTACAGTCAAATTTGAAATGTTATTATAAATAGCATTTTCAATCGTACTATTGGTGGCCCAACTATCAATATCAATGCCTGTAATCTTATCCGCACCTCTCAATGAGGCAAGAATGCTCAAAATTCCGGTTCCGCAGCCCATGTCAAGCACTGTTTTACCATTTAAATCCTGCTTTAGAATCTCTGAGATCATCAGACTTGTTGTCTCATGATTTCCGGTGCCAAAAGCCATGCCTGGTTCAATCACAATTTCATATTCCGCCATTGGGTAATCAGTATGAAAAGGAGCTCTGATCAGACATCGTTCGGCAATGACTAATGGCTGAAAATAATTTTTCTCCCAAACTTCATTCCAATTTTGATCAGCGATATTCTCAGCGGTCCAGGTGAATTGAAATCCGGAAAAAACGATCGGAAAAAGATCATGGAGTGCTTTATCTGAAAAATCAGGTTCCGGGATATAAGCCTCGACGAGTTCGTCTGTTTCTGTAAAGCTTTCATAACCTAAATTTCCTAACTCTGCAACTAATATTTCACGATTGATTTCTGTATCAGGTTGCAGCAGGCAGTTTAGTTTTATATATTCCATTATATTTCAGATTAATACGAGATTTCAAAAGCAAAATTCATTACCAAAGTAATAAATTTTCAGTCATCAAAACAAGCATATAAAAAAAGTGGACGAGGTTACCCATATCCACTTTTTCATTATATGATTTATCTTTTGCTCTATTTCGATTCTAAAATCAATATGCATTGATAATTGAGAGGAAATCGGCTGCTTTAAGAGATGCACCACCAATTAACCCACCGTCGATATCCGGTTGACTGAACAAATCGTTTGCATTGCTTGCACTGCATGAACCACCATAAAGAATTGAAATCTCTTCTGCTACTTCTTTACTGTATTTGGCAGCTATTAAACTCCTGATAAAGGCAAGCATATCCTGCGCCTGTTGCGTAGATGCTGTTTTGCCGGTTCCGATCGCCCAAATGGGTTCGTAGGCAATAACAACCTTAAGCAGTTGCTCTTTTGTCAAAAGGAAGATGGTTTCGTCAAGCTGTTGTTTCACAAATGCGTTTTGTGTGCCTGCTTCACGGATCGCCAAAGCTTCGCCACAGCAATAAATTGGTGTAAGTCCTTGTTCAAGTGTAAGTGCCAGTTTTTTATTAAGTGTTTCACTGGTTTCATGATAGTATTCGCGTCTTTCGGAGTGGCCAATTATAACATAAGTTGCGCCAGTTGAATTAATCATTGATACAGAAACTTCTCCAGTAAATGCACCTTTGGGTTCAGCTGCACAGTTTTGAGATGCAACATTTATCCGACTTGCATCAACAGCATCTACAACGCTGGTCAGATGAGTGAAGGGGGTACCAAGAACGACAACTACGTCTTTTGCACCTTTGGTCAATACAAGTTCATTTACACTTTTAGCCAATGCAACACCTTCTTTTACAGTTGTGTTGCATTTCCAGTTACCTGCTACAATTTTCTTTCTCATTACCCTGTTATTTTAAATAATTTATGAATTAACGCTAAATTGGTATTAAATTGCAAAGATAAGACTTAATGGCAAAGTCTGAAATCTTGTATCACTTCAAATCACGGAATTAACTTTTTGTTCATTTCTGCATTGATGATTTTTTCCATTTCAGCGGGGGGTGGAAAATCATTGTAGTGCCATTTTCCGATGACCGTCCCTTTCCTCAGCAAAATAAGTCCCGGATTTGATCGTATGATCGTTTTTAAAGTTATCTGATCGGTGAACAATATGTCATATTTAGGTGACTGTTCTTGCTGAAATTTATTGAGAGCAACTCCTGTCGTAGAAGTTAGACCTATGAAATGGTAACCCTTAAGTTTGGCCCATTCAGCCAGTATATTCAGCTCTTTTTGTCTCTTATGTGAAGATTTTTTGAGATCGTAAGCGATTACTAAAAAAGTAAACGACGAATCCTGAAGATAAAAATCAGTTACATTTTCCTGATCAATAGTTTGAATTGAAAAATCGTGAATTGGTGGTTGGTATCCTTTTTTTAACAGTATTGGCGGATCCATTGACTCGAATTTCCAATTAATGGTATCCTGCCAAGGAAAATTGCTGTCGTTGAATTGTTTTACTTCATTTGATTTACGATTTCGGTAATGATAGATATTCTGGTAAACATCTGTAGGTGAACCCTCCGGAGTTTTCATCCCATCCTGGATATTTGCGCCTACCTTGTAGGGCCGGAAATCAAAAATAGGTTCATGGTTATACGACCAATAGACGAGTAACAGATAACCTAGCAACAAGAAGGCAAATAAAATTTTCCGAAATCTTTCGGTTGCAATAAAGTGAAGATGCTTTCTATTGATGAGCAGGAAACCGGCAAGAATGATCAGTACAATATTTTTGTAAAAAGTCTGCCAGTTACTGATAACCAGTGCGTCACCGAAGCAGCCGCAGTCTGTTACCGGATTTTTCAATGCGATATAAAGGGTTAACGGGGTAAAAAAAAGCATAAAAATAAAAGCCAGCTTTGTTGAAATCCGGATAAGAACCCCTGTCAGCAGCGTAATGCCAATTGCAAACTCGGCAAAAGGTAACAAAAAGGCTCCTGGGAAAGATAGGATTTCAAATACTTGAAAATGAAGAGCCTCGAGATAATCGTTGAGCTTATATTGAAGTCCGGCAGGATCAATTCCTTTTACGAATCCTGAAAATGTAAATAAGGCACCAACAACCCATCTGGCCAACACTTGCAGCTTTTGCTTCATTTTATTTAAATTCAAGTTTAATCAATCCGAATATGGCATAGTTTATCATATCAAGGTAATTGGCGTCGATACCTTCAGAGATAATTGTAACTCCCATATTATCTTCGATTTGTTTGGTTCTTTTTATTTTCATTAGAATAAGGTCAGTATAGGAGCTGATTCTCATTTGTCGCCAGGCTTCGCCATAATCATGATTTTTATCCATCATCAGGTTCTTCGCTTTCACAAGGTTCTCCATGTATTTTTGTTCGGTAATTTCAGCTGGAAGCTCATCTTCAGAGGGTCCTAATTCAAGCTGAATCAATGCCATCGAGCAGTAATTTATGATTCCAATGAATTCATCACGTGCATCTTCCTCAATTTTAGAAATGCCCTTTTCTTCTATGCTTCTGATTCTTTGGGCTTTGATGTAAACTTGATCGGTCATTGATTTTGGCCTTAGAATTCGCCAGGCTGTGCCGTAATCTTTCATCTTTTTTACAAATACATCGCGGCAGATACCTATAATATGATCAAACTGTTGATTCGTTTTATCCATAATTAATAATTGAACCATAAAAGTATTAAAAATTGGGGAATGAGTGTGACTTTTATTCTTACTTTTGTATTAAATCATACCTTTAGGCAACTGATATTCTCATTTTATAGCATTGGTAATATGATGATTACAATGTATTTATTGGCTTTGGGCAATTGTTAAAGATTTAGAAAATGTTGTTTACAAAAAACGATAAAGGCTTTTATAAAAAGAAGAGCACTATTAATCTGAACGGGAACTTGATTAGTTTGAGTTCTCCGGTGGTCATGGGAATCTTGAATGTTACGCCTGATTCTTTCTTTGACGGAGGTGCCTATACATCTGAAAGTACAATCTTAAAACGAGCAGCCCAGATTCTAAACGAAGGTGCGAAGTTTATTGATATAGGTGCGATGTCGACGCGGCCAGGTGCTTTGGAGATATCTTTACAGGAAGAGCTTGATCGTCTGATGCCGGCTGTCAGAGCGGTGAAAGAGAGTTTTCCGGAAACTTCAATTTCGGTTGATACCTATCGATCAAAGGTTGTTAAAGCAGTTTTTAACGAAATCGGTGGCTTTGTTGTAAACGATATCTCAGGTGGTACATTTGACCCCGAAATGTTTGAAACTGTTGGTTCACTCCATTTGCCCTATATCCTGATGCATTCTAAAGGAAAGAGCGAAGAGATGCAGAATGGTCCGGTTTATCAGGATGTTTTGAAGGAAGTAATGTTATTTCTTGCAAATCAGGTACAAAAGTTAAAACTAATGGGAGTGTGTGATATCATTATTGACCCGGGTTTTGGATTTGGTAAAACAGCAGAACACAATTATGATTTATTGAACCACCTGAATGCGTTTAAGATTTTCGAGTTGCCGATATTAGTTGGTGTTTCTCGTAAGGCGATGATATGGCGCACTTTGGATACATCCCCCGAAGAAAGCCTGAATGGAACTACAGTTCTCAATACTTTAGCGTTGGCGGGAGGATGCGATATTCTAAGGGTTCACGATGTAAAAGAGGCTGTGGAGATAATAAAATTGATTAGTAAAATTAAAAACATTACTGAATGATAAATCTATTCATACATATCAGGTTTCTGGATATCATTGATATATTACTTGTTACAATAATTTTCTATGAGATTTATAAACTGGTAAAAGGGACTGTTGCCTTCAATATTTTCATGGGGATATTCATCATTTTTGTTGTGTGGCTGGTAGTAAAGTCCTTGAAAATGGAGCTGTTAGGTTCTATTTTGGGGCAACTATTCGGAGTCGGTGTAATTGCTATTATCATTGTATTTCAACAGGAAGTGCGTAGGTTTTTGTTGCTGCTTGGAAGTCGTTACCGGGCAACCCGACAATTTTCGCTTGAGAATCTTTTTTCTAATCAGTTTAAATTAGCTTCAGAAGCAAGTATGCATGCGATTGTTGATGCATGTCGGCAAATGTCAGAGAACCGCGTTGGAGCGCTTATCGTTCTTGCCCGCGAGAGCGAATTAAGAGAATATGTTGAAACCGGTGAAACAATTGATGCAGAGATTTCTTCAGAGCTTATTAAAAGCATTTTTTTCAAAAACTCACCGCTTCACGACGGTGCCATGATTATAAATCTTAATCGAATAAAAGCTGCCAGGTGTATTCTGCCAGTTTCGCAAAAACTTGAGATAAGTCCGGTTCTTGGTTTACGCCATCGTGCGGCCATAGGAATTTCGGAACAAACAGATGCCTATGTGATTGTTGTAAGCGAAGAAACTGGTCGCATCTCAATGTCCAGCGGAGGAGAACTGAATGAGGATATATCAACGGATGAACTATTTAGAATTCTGGAAACTAGTCATAAATAACTGATTTCTTTTAAATGGACTCAACAATTGTCGATATCATAATATTGCCTTTGATGATTTTCTTTGCCCGGATTATCGATGTCTCGTTGGGTACACTTAGAATTGTAATGATTTCAAAAGGGCAAAAGCGGATTGCCCCTTTTTTAGGATTTTTTGAGGTGCTTATCTGGTTGATTGCCATTGGTAGAATAATGCAAAACCTTGATAACTGGATATGCTATATTGCTTATGCAGGAGGTTACGCCACAGGCAATTATGTTGGTATGTTGATTGAGGAGAAACTTGCGGTGGGGATTGTACAGCTTCAGATCATTACCGCTGTTAACGCAGATAAACTAATCAATGCATTAAAGCTTGCAGGATATGGAATTACGCATCATAATGCAGTTGGGGGTGCTTCCGGCAATTTGGTCAGTGTAATTTACAGTGTTGTTTTGCGCAACGATATCAATAAAGTTATTGCAATCATCAGAAAGTATAATCCAAATGCTTTTTACTCAATTGGGGATGTACGTTTTGTAAACAAAGGATTATCAGCCACAATTGTTAATAAATACAAGTGGTGGAGGATAGGGAAATAGCAGATACAAAATGAAAAAAGGTCAAAACAGATATTTCTGCTTTGACCTTTTTATTATCGAAATTAAGTATAAATTATTTATAAGCCTGTGTATGAACACTTCTCATAGATCTTCCTGATGGGTCAGCGTTGTTGCGGAACGATGCATCCCAGGCAAGTGCTTCCGGAGTGCTACAAGCGATGGAAGGTACCGATGGTACACAGGTTGCTGCCGCATCGGAAGGGAAGTGTTCGGTAAAGATTGAACGATAGAAATACTCCTCTTTTGACATTGGTGTATTGATCGGGAAACGGAACTTAGAGTTTTCCATTTGTTCATCAGTAACATTTTCTGCCGTAAGTGCTTTCAGAGAATCAATCCAGTTGTATCCTACTCCGTCAGAGAATTGTTCTTTTTGACGCCATACAACACTTTCGGGAAGGTAATCTTCAAAGGCCTTACGAAGAATCCATTTTTCCATTTTCCCGTCTTTCGCCATCTTATCTTCTGGATTTAGGCGCATTGCAATATCCATAAACTCTTTATCGAGGAAAGGAACACGTCCTTCAACACCCCATGCTGCAAGTGACTTATTTGCCCTTAAACAGTCGTATAGGTGCAACTTGCCGATTTTACGTACTGTCTCTTCGTGAAATGCCTGAGCATTTGGCGCTTTATGAAAATAAAGATATCCTCCGAAAAGCTCATCTGCTCCTTCACCGGATAGTACCATTTTTACACCCATCGATTTGATAACGCGGGCTAACAGATACATGGGTGTTGAAGCTCGTACTGTGGTTACATCGTATGTTTCAAGATGATAAATCACGTCGCTTAATGCATCAAGGCCTTCCTGAACCGTAAAATGAACCTGGTGATGAATTGTTCCGATATGGTCTGCAACTTTTTGCGCAGCAGCCAAGTCAGGTGAGCCAACAAGTCCGACAGCAAAGGAATGGAGTTGAGGCCACCAGGCTTCCTGTTGATTGTCGCTTTCGACTCTCTTTCCGGCGTATTTCTTTGCGATAGCTGAAATAACCGACGAATCAAGTCCTCCGGAAAGAAGAACTCCATAAGGTACATCAGACATCAATTGACGGTGAACCGCATCTTCGAGCGCTTTTCTCAATATATCAATATCTGAAAGATTATTCTTCACAGTGTCAAATTCAGTCCATTCACGGGTATACCATTTTTTGATAACACCTTCTTTACTATATAGATAATGGCCTGGTAAAAATTCTTCTATTTTTTTGCAGGTTCCTTCTAGCGCCTTGAGTTCTGATGCAAAGTATAAGTTTCCAAATGAATCCCATCCCATATAAAGAGGAATGATTCCAATATGGTCGCGGGCTACGAGATAACAATCATTTTCTTCATCATATAATACAAACGCAAATATTCCATTCAGGTCTTCGAGAAAATCAATCCCTTTTTCACGGTAAAGTGCAAGAATGACTTCACAATCCGATTCGGTTTGAAATTCATAATGGTCTTCAAGCGGTTTACGCAATTCCCGATGATTATAAATCTCACCATTTACGCCTAAAATAAGCTTTTTATCGCTGCTGTAAAGTGGCTGTCTGCCCGATGACGGATCAACAATCGCCAATCTTTCATGTGCTATAATCGCTTTCGAACCGCAATAAATCCCAGACCAATCCGGTCCCCGGTGGCGAATTCGTTTGGACATCTTAAGGACTTGCGTTCTTAAATCTTCAGATTTCACCTTTAAATCAAATACTCCTACAATACCACACATAGTCTTTATCGAATTATAACCGTTTTTCTTTTCGAAATATCAAATTGAACCAATAATTGGTCGCCAAAAATACAAAAATCTTTTAAAGTTTGATTAATTGATACAAAATGGTAACAATTACACTATTTCTTATTAAGTGCATCTTTAATTTTTTTCCAGATATTCGATTTTGGCTCTTCCTTTGCTGGTTGCTCTTTATTCACATCGGGTGGCAAATTGGCGGCATTCCTTTTTTCCTCCCTTGCGGCTTTGCGTTCCTCTCTTTTCTTTGGATCTCCATTGAAAATACCCCAAAAGTTCGATATCCCTTTTTCTGAATACTCATCTGTAAAATGAGGAATATCAAGCATAGCCAGCGTAGATTCATCTAATCCAGGGAAATAGTGATTCTTATATTCCCGGAATGCAGGATCGTGGTAAAGTTTATTGAAAAACTTTCCAACTACAGGAAGCGCCATATAGCCACCTCGCCCAAGTGCAATGTTTCTGAAGTGAATGGAGGGTTCTTCTCCACCTACCCAACATCCTGTCACAAGGTCGGGTGTATATCCCATGAACCATCCGTCAGCATAATTCTGCGTAGTACCTGTTTTGCCGGCAAAAGCTCCTTCAACTTTGTAAAGGGATCTTATTTCTGCTCCCGTCCCTTCGTTAACGACGGATTGGAGATAGTGTGTGATAATCTTTGCTGTTTCGGGCGACATGGCTTCCTTATCATCGTTATCTGGGGTAAATTTCTTCAGTAACTTACCATTTGCATCCTCAATTCGGAGCATGTAATTTGGAGTAACTGTTCTTCCCAAATTGTCGAGACAAGCATAGGCTTGAACAAGCTGCAGCAGTGGAATATCTGCAGATCCAAGCGCCAGAGAAGGAACTTCGGGCAGATCGGCTTTAATTCCCATTTTGCGGGCAAGCGCAATTGCTTCCGGAATTCCTGATTCCATTAACACGGCAACAGATATAGTATTAACAGATTTACATAGTGCACCTTCAAGTGAATAATATCCGCCATATTCTTCATTTGAGTTACCGGGAGACCAATCCTGATATTCTGAATAAACAGTTTTTTCATTTGCATAATATTTATCAGGAGAAATTCCCTGCTCGAGAGCGGAGGCGTATATGATTGGTTTAAAAGTTGATCCAACCTGACGTGGTGCTAAAACATGATCGTACTGAAAATACTTGAAATCATTTCCGCCAACCCAAGCTTTAATATCTCCAGATTTCGGATCAATGGCGACAAATCCGCAATGAAGCAGTTTTAAAGCATATTTTACCGAATCAAGAGGCGAAAAATTAACCTGCTTTTCACCTTCCCATGAAAAGATCTTCATATTCAACGGCACTTTGAATGCTTCGGTAATTTCTGCCGCAGATTTCCCAGCTTCTTTCATTTTTCGGTATCGCTCTGACCGCTTCATGGCTCTAATAACCACGGCATTGTTCTTTCCCCAGGGATCTTTTCCGTCCCAATGTTTTTCGAACGTAGATTGCAACTCTTTCATCTTTTCCTGCATGGCCATCTCTGCATATCGCTGCATTCTAAAGTCTAGTGTCGTTACAATATGTAATCCATCGGTATAAAGATTGTAAGGAGTACCATCAGCTTTTGTATTCTCGGAGCACCATTCTTCCAATTGAGGTCTGATCAGCTCTCTGAAATAGGCACCCGGCCCGGTATTGTAAACCAGATAATTGTATTTTATACTCAGAGGAGTACTAATATAAGTTTTAGCTTGATCTGGTGTAATGTATTTATATTTCGACATCTGCGAAATGACGATATTTCTTCTTTGAAGTGAACGTTCCGGATTTGTTCTGGGATTGTAATAGTTATTGGCCTTTAACATTCCTACAAGAGTGGCAGCTTGTGGAACAGAAAGTTTATCCGGCCTGACGCTAAAAAAACGCTCGGCTGCAAGTTCAATTCCAAAAGTATTTTCACCAAAAGGAACCGTGTTCAGATACAAAGTCAGAATCTCTTCTTTTGAATAGAGTCGTTCGAGCCGGTAGGCAATAATTGATTCCCTGATTTTACTTACAGGAAGTGTTAATGGCCCATAGTTTTTTCGTCCAAAAATGTTTTTTACAATTTGTTGTGACAAGGTCGATCCTCCACCTGAACTGCGATCAACCATAAAAATTGTCTTCACTACAACTCTTAGCAAAGCCCATTCATCAATTCCCCGATGCTCATAAAACCTGTTGTCTTCGGTCGCAATCAGGGCATTAATCATATTCGGTGAGATTTCTTTAAAAGTAACGTTACTTCGGTTCTCAATATAATATCGACCAAGCAATTTATTGTCCTTAGAATAAACTTCCGAGGCGGCCGGTTCTTTTATTTTGATAAGTGTATTGGAATCAGGGAGCTGTCCAAATGTTCCGACATAAACCAATCCAAAAAGCACAAGTAGAAGGAACACTCCCAATAATGCAAGCTTCAAACCCCAAATGAGAACTCTTTTGGTCCATGATTGTTTAGAAGTTGAAGATAATCCTGAGAAGAATCCCTTGATGGTTTTCTTCTTTCCGGATCCTTTAATTTTTTTAACTGACATATTGAAGCGTATAATCTATATTCACTTATACTAAAATTACTCACACCATGATAATTGCCATTTCCGGCAGTACAGGTTTTATTGGAAAACAACTGTCGGAATTTTTATTACAATCAGGGAATGAACTTATTGTGATTACACGCAATGACTTTGCAGGCGGGAGTAATCAACTGGCAAAAGTAATCAAATCTGCTGATGTTATCATCAATCTTGCCGGAGCTTCTGTTTTAAGAAGATGGACTGAAAAGAATAAGCAACTTATCCTCTCAAGTCGTGTTGATACCACTCGGTTATTGGTTGAAGCGGTTCAGATGAATCTTTCTGAGAATCGTCCTCGCATTTTTATAAATTCTTCTGCAATTGGTATATACGAGTTTAATAAATCTCATGATGAGTTTTCAACAGTATTGGGGACTGATTTTTTGGCATTAGTATGCAATGCGTGGGAAGAAGCAACTGTTGATTTAAAGGAGTTAGATTTGAGACTATGTACCATCCGGATTGGAATCGTACTTGGAACCACAGGTGGATCACTCCGGAAAATGTTACCACTTTTTAAAGCAGGATTAGGTGGAAAAATAGCTTCAGGGAAACAACCGTTTTCATTTATACATATCTCTGATTTTTGTAACGCAATCTGGCATTTGATTTTAAACGGTGAAAGCACAGGTATCTATAATATTGTATGCCCGGAACCAACAACTAATAAATTGTTTACGAATACGTTGGCCAAATATCTTCGCCGCCCTGCATTTTTTACCGTTCCTAAATTTGCACTGAAGCTTATTTATGGCGAGGCTGCCGGAATGCTTACAACCGGCGCAAAAGTGATTTCCACCCGATTGCCTGGTGAGGGTTTCCAATTCAAATTTCCTGATATTGACTCTGCAATTGCTGATCTTGTTAAAAAAGAATGATACAAGTTTAATAATTTGAAAATCCGGATTTATGAATAAAGATTTTCCAACAAATAAGATTCCACCTATATACATTGTTTCGGGTGGTAAAGGGCTGGCAGGTGACGCTGTTGTTCAGTCTGTTTTGATTCAATTTCCCAACAATAAAGTTCCTGTGATCATTGTTCCCGATGTATTGAATCAGGAAAGAACTGATGATGTAATTTCAAAAGCATTGGTAACAAATGGGGTAATAGTTCATACAATGGTTGATCCTGAGGCACGAAAAATGTTGATCGAATCGTGTGTAAAAAGCGGCGTAAGTCATTTTGACCTTGTCGGCGATTTGTCAGATTATTTGTCAGATCTGTTAAATACTAAACCAATAAGTAAACCTGGTTTATATCGTCTTAGTAATATTGCTTATTTTCAGAGGGTTGAAGCAATTGATTTTACGTTGAAAGTTGATGATGGACAAAATCCCGAAAGGATAATCCAAGCGGATATTGTATTAACAGGAGTCTCGAGAACCGGCAAGACTCCATTGAGTGTTTACCTGGCAATGTTTGGCTGGAAAGTGGCAAATGTTCCCATTGTTCCAGGTATTGATCCCCCTGAAGGATTATTTAAAGCAGATCCGGGGAGGGTTTTTGGATTAAATATTTCTCACGTTTACCTGATAGCGCAGCGTGCTAACCGGGTTAAAAGTCTTCATATGAATGAAGACGCTGACTATATAAATAGTAGGAAAGTGGGTGAGGAACTGGCATATGCGCGACGGATATTCGAAAGAGGCGGGTTTACAGAAATTCAGATTACCAACAAGCCTATCGAATCGTCTGCTAATGAAATTCTTAATATTTTAACCAGTCGGTTTGATCAGGAAAAGTGGAAGAATGATATGAATAACTAAGCAGAGAACTACTTACATTGCTTCAAAGCCAAAAGATAGAGTTTCGGCAAAATATTGATTGCTAGTATGAAGCTATCAATTGCCAGATGTTCAGAAACTTCAAAGCAGATTAAAATTCAAAAACAACTGCCGGTTAGGAATTCATCTTTAAAAGAGATCCAAAACCGGCAGCATATCAGCTTCAGAAACAAAAACTCAAAATTGCTTATTTCTTCTCCACAGTAGGAACTAATTTGACAGAGGCAACGTCAACAGTAATTTCTCCTAATCTCTTTGAAACTTCTGGCTTCATACTTTCCTGATAACGACCACCCAGGTGTTTTGCCAGAAACTTCTCTGCCGAAGCTAGCATCGCCATATTATTTACTGGGCGCGCAAAGCCATGGCCCTCGTCGGGTGCAACGATGTATTCGACGGGGAAACCTCTGTCGCGCAATGCGATAACAATCTGATCCGATTCTGCTTTATTTACACGTGGGTCATTCGCACCCTGGATTACAAGCAAAGCCGCTTTAATTTTATTGGCAGAATTGAGGGGCGATTGCCGTTCGAGTTGTGCTTTACCTTCGGGATTCGTGGGATCACCCATTCTAACATGAAATATTTTACGCCCTGCTTCCCAGTACGGAGGAATGGAATTTAGTAGCGTAATCAGGTTCGAAGGACCAACTATTGATACACCACAAGCATAAACCTCTGGAGTGAAAGCCACACCTGCCAGCGTTGCATAACCACCGTACGAGCCCCCCATTATACCGATTTTTGTAGAATCTGCAATTCCTTGACCAATCAGGTATTTGACTCCCCAAGTTAAATCGTCCTGCATTTTCTCACCCCATTGATTGTTTCCAGCATTCAGAAATTTCTTTCCATAACCGGTCGAGGATCTGAAATTCGGAGAGAGAACAGCATAACCGCGATTGGCAAGAAATTGCGCATAAGAATTATAACCCCACCCATCGCGAGCCCAAGGCCCACCATGAGGAAATACAACTACAGGGAGGTTTTTGGGTTCAAGTCCTTTGGGTAAGGTAAGAAAAGCAGGAATTTCAAGACCATCGGATGATTTATACCTGATCGCCTTCATTTCTGCCAAATCCTTGACTGGAATATTCGGTCTCGGACGATACTGGAAGGTCAGTTTTTTCTTAATCCTGTCGAACAGATAGGTAGAACCCGGATCGACATCTGCTGATGCACTGAGCAACCAGTAGTTCTCGTCCGCTGTTGATGAAGAGAAATAGATATCTGTATTTGGCAATTCCTTCTTAATCAAATTGTAATCTGTTTCGAAACTTTTATCTTTCCAATAGATTCGGTTTCGTTCATCTTCATAAGAGGTATAGACAATCTCTTTACTTATTTCGGAGATAAATACATTCCCAAGGTCTACTCTTTTAAGCGGATCGCTCTCAACGGTCTCTTCCTTCATCGTTTCCGGATCAAAAAGTATTAATTGCGAAAGATCGAGGCTATCTCCCTTATTGGTGTTCATGTACACCCGCTTATTGTCTTTATTAAATGCGATTGGATAAGCCTCCTCGAAAACCGTAGTAGTGTAAATCTTAACTAATTCTTTGGCATCAACCCGAAGAATATCATTGCTACCATCCGTATTGGCACGACTGGCAAGTCGCAGTTGATCGTTCCAATCGAATACCCACCCTGTAATTCGATCTGTTGCTGAATTTTGACGTATAAGTGTTCTTTCGCCGGTTGAAATTCTCATTTTGTAAAGGTCATGCCATGCCTTATCGCGGTCATTGAGACCGATGTAAATAGCATCAGGATCAGTTAAAGGAATAGAATAGATATAAACACGAACCCCTTTAAGATTGGTAAGATCCCGGTTTGTTGGAATATCATTTCCCTGAACAGGAACTTCAAGCGGGTTTACAGCATAGATATTGAAATTTTCGTCACCCCCTTTGTCTTGCGAATAAAGGATGTATTTACCATCGCGTGACCAAAAATAAGAACGAATAGGCCGAACAGTGTCAGCGGTTAAAGGTTTTGCTGCAGCAAAATCCTCTTCCAGTTTCTTAACCCAGATATTCTGAGTCCCCTTGTAAGGTTTGATAAAAGAGATAAACTTGCCATCTGGAGATAACTGACCTCCTGCGATTTCCGGACTGTCAAATAGCAGTTCGCGATCAATAATTGGTGGCTGTTCAACTTTGGTTACCGGAGCCTGACAACCGACAATCGTTGTAACAAATAATAAGCAGAGCATTTTTGTGGTTTTCATGGGCAAACTATTTTAAGATGAATGAAAGAATAAATTTCTTAAACGTTACGTAAATTCATTTGTTTCATTTAAAGATACTTGGTTTACTGTTTTCTAATACCTGGCAGATATAGCAACCGGTAGCTTTAGTCGCAAAGGGTGAATACTGAGGCTAATATCATTTCCGTTACAATGTAATACAATGCATTCTTCTTCCGGTTATCCGAAATTATTTCAGCAAGTAAAATGTAACTATTATTGCAATATTACGTTCAAGTTATAAAATGCGTTATTGTATCACATATGTTATTGTATAGAAATTCAAGGATTTATAAATAAATTTTTGTTGGTAGATATTGTCATAGTTATTATTGAATAAAAATTCTAAACCAAAATATCAATGTCATGAAAACAGCATCAGTAACAGCTGCAATTAAAATTGGAGAAAATACAAGTTTCCATTTCAATTTTAGTTTTTGTCCTGCCGAAGATTCAGCCAGTATTAAAGCATGGGAAGAAGAAAATTTGGAATATTCATCGTGGAACCTTATCGTTGATCAACAGGAGCCTGTCTTGTGCTAGAATATTATTAGCTCATATCAGTGGCTTTGCCCGAGGTTATTATCGATACTTCAAATTAATAATTGGAAATATCCAATGTAAGTATCGTAATTTTCAAAGACATATATTATCAGCTCTTTTAACGATCCAAGATTGTACTTGCTTTTTGACCGGCAGTTGAAGAATTTTTAATGGGTTACCTGACCGTTGAAACTACCAATGACCACATTATAAATGCCCTTTTCCACTATTTAAGGCATTACGAATCATCTTATGTGTTTTGTATTTTTCCAAAAATTTTGAAATTCATATTCCATCAAAGGTTTTGAAATACTTAGGATTTATTTGATTCCGCACACAATATACCAAATTATTACTGTATTTGTCTGAGAGACAAAAAATAGAAGAGGGATTTTCAATGTCATCTGTATTGTAATTAAAAACTATTGGTTTTTAATTAATCAAAAAATATTTGAAATAATCCAAATATTTAATCAAAATTTTGTTACTATTTTAATTTGGTCTCGTATGAGGGATTATCTTATAACCGATTATTGCCGTTTATAATCGAAAATAATCGTTTTTAACTGTTTAAAACAGTTTTCTTTTTTGTATATTAGCTAAGTAAAAAACATAGCATTGTAAAATTTTAATTGGTGAAAATTGTACCCCTAAATATTTCAACTATGAAAGAACGAAAATGCCTTCAGTGCTATGAGCAACTGAGAGGTCGGGCTGACCAAAAATTTTGTAGTGATCAATGTAGAAGTGCCTACAATAACCAACAGTACGTAGAATCGAATAATGTGATTAGAACGATAAACCGGATTCTTAAAAAGAATTATTTTATCCTTTCGACGCTAAAATCGGAAGGGAAAACCGTTGCATCCAGGAATGATTTGCAGAAGAAAGGTTATCGTTTCGATTATTTTACCTATACTAATACGTCAAGGAATAGCCGTATCAATTATTTCTGCTATGATCAGGGTTATCGTGAGCAGGAGAACAATAAGGTCGTTTTGGTGTGTCGGGATCTGACTGAAGATTTAGCAGGGCCACGTGCCTAAAATTGATATGACATAGATTTTGATTCCTTGCTATCACCTACGATATTTTAAAGAATTACGGGCAGTTGCAACTTTTATTTTATTAATACTTAGCTGCAACTGCTTGTAAAAAAAGAGAATGTATCCATGATTAATCATTAGATATTAATTGTTCGGTCATGTATTAGTCGATGTGAATAATAAAATCGATTTATAACAAATGAGCCTCTCGCGAAAGCGGGAGGTTCATTTTGATTCTGATTATAAGTTATTATACAGAGAGCCACTAATGGGACTCGAACCCACGACCTGCTCATTACGAATGAGCTGCTCTACCAACTGAGCTAAAGTGGCTTTTATGGTCGGCAAATGTAGTAAAATTGAATTGGAGACCAATATTTAGTTTGCTTTTTTTAATTTTCCCAGTCGAGGATGATTTTTCCGCA
>JBBRZE010000029.1:0-55411 GCA_038236995.1 Bacteroidales bacterium
AAGCCATTTCAACAAGAGTATCGGCTCATTCGGCTTAAAATATTAATTTTGAGCCTGTCAATTTAAATAGAAAATAATGGGAAAGGTGATTGCGATAGCGAACCAAAAAGGTGGTGTAGGCAAAACAACTACAGCGATTAACCTTGCTGCCAGTCTTGCTGTTCTGGAGCATCGGGTTTTACTGATTGATGCCGATCCGCAGGCTAACGCCACTTCAGGAGTTGGGTTCGATGTCCGAAATGTTAAAACTAGTATTTACGAATGTGTTGTTGATGATGTCGATCCACGAACCATCATCCTAAACACCAACACCCCCAATTTTGATCTCTTACCGTCTCATATCGATTTGGTTGGTGCAGAAATTGAAATGTTGAACCTGCCTAATCGTGAACGGGTTTTGAAGCAGGTAATTGATAAAGTATCAAAAGATTACGATTTTATTTTGATTGACTGTTCACCGTCACTCGGATTAATTACGGTAAATGCTTTAACTGCTGCCGATTCTGTGATCATTCCTGTTCAATGCGAATATTTTGCACTCGAAGGTTTGGGCAAATTGCTCAATACGATTAAAATAATTCAGAGCCGGCTTAATCCCGAACTTCAGATCGAAGGTTTCCTACTCACAATGTTCGATGCACGGCTTAACTTGTCGAACCAGGTGTACGAAGAGGTAAAACGCCACTTCCAGGAAATGGTTTTCGAAACGGTTATAACGCGCAATATCAGGCTTTCAGAAGCGCCAAGTTATGGGCTTCCTGCAATAGAATATGATGTAAGCTCGAAAGGTGCTCAATCCTATCTTACACTTGCCCGCGAATTGCTGCAAAATAATAACATGACAAAGATCGACCATAAAGAGATTGTAGAACAATAAAATTAAAATATTTCTGAATCATGATTAAACGAAACGCGCTCGGTAGAGGCCTCGGAGCATTAATTGAAGAAAATGACATACGATCCAACAATCCGGTTTCGAATGAAGTAGCAATTAACGAAATTGAGGCGAACCCGTTTCAACCACGTATACATTTTGACGAAGAAGCACTTAACGATCTTGCAACTTCCATCAAAGAACTGGGCATCATCCAGCCCATTACGCTGCGGAAATTAAGCAATAATAAATATCAGATCATTGCAGGCGAGCGTCGGTTCAGAGCAGCCAAAATTGCCGGATTAAACACAATTCCTGCTTTTGTCAGAGAGGCTGGTGACGAATCCATGCTTGAAATGGCACTTGTTGAGAATATCCAACGCGAAGACCTTGATGCCATTGAAATCGCCTTAAGCTATCAGCGACTGATTGATGAGTGCAAACTTACACAGGAGACACTTAGCGATAAAGTAGGAAAAAAGCGTTCAACAATTTCCAACTACCTCCGGTTACTACGTCTGCCGGCAGTAATTCAGAAAGCAATCCGCGAACAGGAGATCACAATGGGTCACGCGCGTGCCCTGATAAATATTCAGGAACCGGAAACCCAGATCATGGTTTACAGGCAAGTTGTGAAATATGATTTTTCTGTCCGGAAAACTGAAGAAATCGTACGAAAGATTGGTTCTGATGACGGAGAAGGAGCGCCGGTTAAGAAAACCACTCCATTCCCTGATGAGTATCGTGATTTAAAAAATCACCTTGCGAAGCATTTTAATACCGGTGTGGTTTTAAAAATTAATGAACTTGGAAAAGGTAAAATTGAGATTCCATTTGACGATCCCAAAGATCTGGAGCGAATAATCGGAATATTTGATAAACTGAATCCCTGAAAATCAGCTAAATTTGGTATTTTGAAAACCTTTATTGCAGGATTTACGATTTTTTTCACTATACTTACCGGAAATCTGGCTGTAAAAGCTCAGCAGATAAACATTTCTAATGATAGTTTACAGGTTGTAACGCCTATTGTTAAAGTGGTACGTTCGCCAAAAAAAGCTTCCATTTATGCTGCGCTTTTCCCAGGTTTAGGTCAGATTTACAACAGGAAGTATTGGAAACTTCCAATTGTTTATGGCGGATATGCTGGTTTGATATATGTTTTGGGCTGGAACAATAACCAGTACAAAGATTTTTTTCAAGGTTACCGGATTATTGCCCAGTACAACAGTACAGCAGAGATGAAAGTTGAGGAGCGGAAATTTTTAGATAATCTGATTAAGAACCCATCGATTAGTCTCGATAATCCGTCAACCTTTAAGTATATTTCAACCCAATTAAAAAGTGGGAAAGATTATTACCGGCGCAACAGGGATTTGACGATCATCGGCATCGCTGCTTTACATGTTTTAAGCATCATCGATGCCAGTGTTGATGCAAATCTTTTTGACTTCGACATCAGTGATGACCTCAGTATGAGGATTGAGCCGATGCCTGTATTTTTGGGAGACCAGAATTTAGTAATGGGTTTTAATTTAGCAATTAAATTTTAAACGGAAAACGTATGAATAAAATCAATTATGGAATCCTGATAATAACGTTATTGATGTGCACAATCGACTCGAATGCGCAAACCAATGATAACCAGCCAACAACTTCAATTACAACTGAAGTCAGTAGCCCTGATTCTGTAAAAAGCATTCTAGCTGATCCCTTTCCCGACGATAACCTTGATAATATCTTATCCGACAAGCTTGATTCAATGGTCAATACATGGTATGTTCAAAATGCCTACCAAGTTGACAGCCTTGAAAAAGCATGCTCCTATGTTGAGCAAAATGAAATCCCAGACTCGGTTTATATCAGCCGCCTTCAAAATTTAGATTCCTATGTCCCCCTTCCTTTCAACCAATCGGTTAAGAAATTTATCAATTTCTACGTGAACAAACGCAGAGGCCAGGTATCGATCATGATGGGACTCAGTAACTACTATTTCCCGCTCTTTGAAGAAGCGCTGGCAAAATACAATCTCCCCCAAGAATTAAAATATCTCCCTATAATTGAATCAGCATTAAATCCAAGAATTGTATCAAGAGCAGGTGCTTCAGGACTTTGGCAATTCATGTATGGGACAGCAAAGATGTACGGATTAGAAATTAATTCATACATTGATGAACGGAATGATCCAATTAAGTCAACAGATGCCGCCGCCCGCTACCTGCGCGACCTGTATGCAATCTATGGTGATTGGCATATTGTTATTGCGGCTTATAATTGCGGACCCGGAAACGTAAATAAAGCGGTAAGGCGCTCAGGCGGAAAACAGAATTACTGGGAAATCTATTCCAAACTTCCGAAAGAGACAAGAGGATATATACCAATCTTTATCGCAGCAACATATGTAATGAATCACGCGAAGGAGCACAATCTGGTGCCGATTCAGCCATCATTTAAGTTGCTGACAGATACAATAATCGTAAATTCATATATTAATTTTGAACAAATCGCCGCAAATCTTGACATACCGGTTCAGGAAATCAGGCAGTTGAATCCGCAATATAAGCGTGATGTAATCCCGGCAAAAGCAGATAAACCCTATGTTCTGAAATTGCCTATCGATAAAATCTCGCCGTTTATTGATAACGAAACCCAGATTTTTGCATACAACAGGGATAAATATTTCCCGAATAACCAGATCGCTCTGATAAAAGAAGTGTATGGTAAATCGAATTACAATACGGAAGGGAAGAAAAAAATTGTTTACACGGTTCAAAGCGGAGATAGTCCAGGTAAAATCGCCGGAAAATTCAGAATAAGCACAAGTAACCTGGTTGCATGGAATAATATTCGGCACAATATGATCAGGACAGGTCAAAAGCTTATAATCTATGTTAATGGAAACACACCAGAAACGCTGGCTAAAGCAGAACATGCTAAAGCAAAACCTGAGGTTTCAAAAGTACAGACCCTCAGCGAAAATATCCCGCAACAACTTCAATCAATTAGTGCAGAAAGTGCAATAAACGGAGAATATACAGTTTATACAGTTCGCAGCGGAGATAGTCTTTATACGATTGCCAAACAATTTGCAGGTGTATCCGATCTTGAAATCAAATTATTGAACAAGATTAAAAACGCCAGGAGTATTGTACCAGGTCAAAAACTAAAAATTCCTGTAAAAGCATAAGAGAGAACGATCAGAAGATTCAATCGTTAAACACCCGGGAAGACTAAATAGTTAGTTTTCCCGGGTGTTTAATTATTTGGGAGTTCATCACTCATGTAGTCAGGTCCGCCATTCTGAATTTTTCCCGTTTTGATCAATTTTCGAATCCAGTTAAATTGGATGGCAAGAAACTTAATCCGAACCGCAAAATATATTGCAGGGAAATGAAAATATCAGCAAGGCATTGAAAATCAAAACCGAACGAACTTTTTCCATAACCGGGAACCAATTTTTAATTTATGCGATAGCCAATTAAATGGTTGCACTCTACTTGGGACAGATCTGAAGTAGCGGTTTAGTTAATCCCAATGAAAGATTACCGGAAAACACAACGTTGGCTTTTACCGATTCAGGACTGAGATATAGTTCTGATACAGATAGTCTGGCGAGTTTTCCATTCAATTCAAATCCGTAACCAAGCGTGTAATGATTAAAAAAACGGGACAATTGATTCTCAGTATCTGAAATATTTGACTTAAAAGGAATGACAACGGAACGGGCAATCATTCGCTCAAGTTTACCGCTAAACAGCCATTTCGCTGAACTCATCAACAGATTTCTTGTCTTGATATCAAATTTCATGTCTTTAATCCGAAGTGTGGTATCTCCGGGATTAAAATAGGGAATTCCTGTGAGATAAAGGGTTCCCTTGAGACTTCCTGACACCCTTGTTTCAACGGCCATCCGATCGTTCGTTCCATAAACCCTGAAGGTTTCGAATTTGATCTTGCGCTTACCAAAGACAAAAGTTGAATCGCCCATTTCTTCAGTGATCATCCGGTTAATCGTAGAATAAGGAATATCGGTTAATAAGTTAATTTTAAAGGTATCACTCGGGATTTTCAATGACTGAATATTTGGCAAGGCAGTAACCTTACCCGATGGAGGTACATTGTCGAGCAAACACTCTACATCTGACGTAATTGCTGCACCCAAGCTGATGTGTCCTTCTGATCCTTCAACAGGAACGAGGGCAACAGAATAAGGTGTAATCGATAACCAGGCATCATTATATCCAGGTATTTTAAATGGGTTGAACAACATTCGCCACCCCTCTTCAGCAACACCTCTAAAATCAAAACCTTTGGCCACCACATCATCTATTTGCTGCGAAAACGACTGAAGGTTTGCGGGCAGAAACAAGTTTGCTATTAATGTGACCGGAAAATCAATACCACCAATCTTTACCGCCGGTTTTTGAGTCCACACATAACCATCCGATTTCGTAATTGTTTTAATGCTCCAGTCACGATTAATCTTTAACTGGGTTTTGTACTTAAGCCTGATTTGTCCAGTATATTGCCATGAATCGACCAACGGAACATTGTATCCGAATAATGTCATACCTTTTTGAATGGACACACGTAACGGCAGTTCCCAGCTTAATTCATTCAACTCATATTTGAGTTTGACATCACCGTCTTTCCATGCTTTAAATTTCAGGTTGTCTCCATTGTTATCAACAAAACTCGTGTCCTGATATAAAACACTATCTAATTGTTCATTAATGCGGAACTCCAGTTGTGTGACCTCCAGATCGGCATATAAATTGATAATTGATGTCTGAGGTTTTCGTGGTATTGCCTTGTAGCTTTCAATGGGCATCGCAGGTTTAAAAACCTTGCAGCTATTTAAAAAGAATACACCTACTAACAATGCCAATATCAGCATTGCAACTTTACGAGTAATCATATCTAACAAATAAAACTATCTGATACTGCGGAGCTCCGGGAGAACCCCTAAATTCTAAATTTCAAAAATTGTATATCGTAAGAAGTTTGCTTCCCTTGTTCGAAAGATGATTAAAAAGAAGCTATTAACTCTTTAATAATCAAACTCATTTTTGGTTCTGCCTTCATGGCAACCTCTTGCACTTCTTCGTGAGAGATTTCAACAATCTCGCCAGGAACACCACTATCGGTAATAATCGAGATTCCAAACACGCTCATCCCCATGTGGCGGGCCACAATAACTTCAGGGACGGTTGACATACCAATGGCATCACCACCGAGTATCCGGAACATTTTATATTCGGCAGGTGTTTCAAAAGTAGGACCTGGAACGCCAACATAAACACCTTCTTTTAGATCAATGTGATTTTTTAATGCGATCTTACGGGCAAGGTTTCTTAGATGAAGGTCATAAGCCTGACTCATATCAGGAAAACGGGGTCCCAATTCACTTATATTAGATCCCATGAGTGGATTATTGCCAAACATGTTGATGTGATCGGTGATCATCATTACATCACCTACTTTGAATCCCGGATTGAGGCCACCACTTGCATTTGATACAAATAACATTTTGATGCCCAGGTCATTCATGACCCTTACCGGAAAGGTAACTTCTTTCATGTTGTAACCTTCGTAGTAATGGAATCTGCCCTGCATCGCCATAATGTTCTTTCCGCCTAACTTCCCGAATATTAATTGCCCTTTATGGCCATCAACAGTCGAAACCGGGAAATTAGGAATATCAGCATATTTCAAGGTCTGAACAATTTCAATTTCATTAACAAGTCCACCGAGTCCTGTACCCAGAATAATCCCGGCATCGGCTTTAAATCCGGTTTCCTTTTGAATAAAGGTTGAAGTTGCTTTTATTATCTCTAACATATTTTAATATTTTTTGATCAAATTCATTTCCAGCATTGTTCAAGAAACTAATTTTCAATGGAATATAGTACATATTTTTGCGGATCACTTCCGAAACTGTTTCAAAATCACGAAATCTAACCATATCCTTTTCGGTGGTAACAATGATTTTCTTTCCCGATGAAAGTGACACAAATTTCGCAGTAATCTTGTCAAAATCCTTCCTGGAATATTGATGATGATCGGGAAAACTCATCTCCTGAATATCATGGGAACCACGCATCAAATAATCTTTTAATGTTGATGGGTTTGCAATTCCGGTTACCATTAAAACCGTCAACCCTTCGGTGAGCTCGTCATATTTGAACGACGTATCCGCCGGAAAAACAGGAATTAACTTTCCATAATCAATCTTTGAAAAATACAGATTCTGATACGGCCTAATTTCCAACTCTTTCGTGATTATCCGTTCATCAATCGGCTTTAATTCAGGCGGACATTTTGTGACGATTACAATTGTAGCCCTGCTTTTATTTGAGGCAAATTCACGAAGTCGGCCATACGGCAACAGAGAATCCTTGGTAATCAAATGATTGTAATCTGTCAGAAGGATATTAATTCCAGGAGTTACATATCTGTGCTGAAACGCGTCGTCGAGCAAAATAACTTCGGGTTTGAGTGGCAATGCCAATAACTTTTCAATGCCTCGCACGCGATTCGCATCAACTGCAACGGTTAATTCGTTAAATTTCAGCTTCATCTGTAAAGGTTCGTCACCAACCTGCGTTACTTTCGATGTCGCCTCGACAATATAAAATCCACGGGTTTTTCGTTTATAGCCGCGACTTAGAGTTGCAACTTTAAAATTCGACTTCAATAAATTGGCAATATACTCGGTATGAGGAGTTTTTCCTGTTCCTCCTACTGTGATATTTCCAATAGAAATTACCGGAATGTCAAATTCACGGGAAGATAATATCTTAAGATTAAACAACTCGTTTCTTAAGCTTGCCGCCATTCCGTAAAAAAAAGATAATAACTTCAGAAACAGATATTTCACCTTGTTTTAATTAATTAAATTTCATTTCCGGTGGCAAGTTACAATAATCATTGATAAAAATTATTAAGGATACTAATACCCGCAATTATTAACAAAAAAACTCAGATCTAATTAATTTCAAGATTATATGGCATTCTTGCATAAATTCCGTTTGCACGTGCTTCGCGCGAAAAATTCTCCCACAAATGATACGATTCGCCCAGTTTTGATTGTATAACGTTAGATTGAATCTTTGTGGAAAAGCTTTTCATGAGTTCTTCGAAGGTATCTTTCTGTTTTGGCAACTCTTTAATCCTGTAGTGGTCGATTCCTGCTTTAGAAGCAGCCAGTTTTACTGCGTCGTTCAGACCGCCAAATTCATCAACCAATCCATTCAATTTTCCGTTATCTCCACTCCAGACACGACCCTGCCCAATCGAATCAATATACGTTGTTGTTTTTTTGCGCCCATCGGCTACATGAGCAATAAAAGTCTCATAAGTTGACTCAACGTAGCTTTGCATCAGGTTGCTCTCAAATGGGGTCATTTTACGAGTCATTGAAGGCATGTCCGAATGTTCGTTAGTCGAAACATTATCAAACGTAATCCCAATTTTATCCGTAAGCAATCCGCTAAGATTCGGAATTGTACCAAATACACCGATTGATCCGGTAATTGTGGTCGGGTTTGCTAAAATAGCATCTGCACCGCAGGCAATATAATATCCTCCCGATGCTGCATAATCGCCCATTGACACAATTACAGGTTTAACCTTTTGAGCAAGTATCACTTCACGCCAGATAACTTCAGAACCATAGGCAGATCCGCCCGGCGAATTCACCCTTAAAACGATTGCTTTTACCGCTGTATCAGTACGGGCTTCGCGAATACCTTTCGAAACTTCTTTCGAATCAATATCATATGCCCCGTCTGTTCCGCTATCAATCTCACCCTCGGCATAAACAATTGCAATCCGGTCTTTCGCAAGTCCTTTTGAATCTATCGCTTTAGGAACTTTATCATATTCATTTACTGAAATAACTGGTATCTCATCGTTCACGCCGAGATTAGTCAGCTTCCTGAAGTCTGCCAATACCTGGTCTTTATACTTAAGATTATCAAAAAATTTATATTCCAGATATTTATCCGCTTTTTGAAAAGTCATTACTTCATTGGCGTATTTATTCAGGCTATCAACCGGTATCGCTCTCCGCTCCGAAATTCCTTTCAAGACATGACTCCAAATACTGTTCAGGTAAACACTCGTTTGTTCGCGACTCGCATCGCTCATTTTATCAAACAAATATGGTTCCACAGCAGATTTGAATTTGTTATTTTTCCCACGAACGACCTGCATTTCGATCCCGAATTTATCAAGCGCTTTTTTAAAGAAAGTATGCTCTGCATTCAGTCCGCGAAAATCAAACATCCCCATCGGATTCATAATCAAACTATCCGAAACGGTTGCCAGGTAATACGCTTTTTGTGAAATCATATCGGAATAGGTATAGATAAACTTTCCGGAAGTTTTAAAGTCAATCAATGCATTTCTAATCTCCTCAACAGTAGCATAACCTGCGCTAATATCAGAAAGTTCCAGGAAAACCCCCTTAATCCGGTCATCGGTTTTTGCCTTTTCGATACAACTTAGTATCTGATTTAAACCAGTTGTTGTAGTCGATTTAATACCCGGAAGCTCAAAGTCTTCGAATGGGTTATTTGATTTGCGCTCAACTATTTTGCTATCAAGCTTAAGCAAAAGCAAAGATTGACCTTTAATAGTAACTGGCTGATCGCTAAAGGAGGTAATAGCAGAAATCACACCGACAAGGACAATAATCAAAAGAAACGAGGAAATGATGATGGCAAGAAGCGAAGCAAAAAAGGCCTTCCAGAATATTTTCATAAAAGATTTCTATTTGAGATGAAGATACAATTTTATTGTTTTTGAAATATGCGTAATATTGTTGTTATAATTAGCTGCAAATTTAAAAATAATGAACGAAGTTTTTATCCTTTTAGGTGGTAATCTGAAAGATAAGTCAAAAATATTTGAAGAAACAAGAAAACTGATTGGAGAAAGGATTGGAATGGTAACAAAACAATCATCTGTTTATGTTACCGAACCTTGGGGATTCGAATCGGAACTGTTCTGGAATCAGGCTTTAATTGCAATGACGACCTTAAATCCTCATGAAATTCTTCATCAGACCCAGACCATTGAGAAAATGATGGGACGCATAAAAAAATCAGATCACTACGAGGCACGGGTGATGGATATCGACCTTATTTTTTACAATGACCTGATATTAAATACCTCCGATCTGACATTACCTCATCCCAAAATTGGAGATCGCAAATTCGTGTTGATTCCTTTAAACGAAATCGCCCCAAATAAATGCCATCCTGTCACGGGTTTAAACGTTCAGGAAATGCTTCAGATTTGTTCCGATCAACTCATGGTAGAACGAATTGACTAAAAATGGTTATGAATCACATTCTCTTTCGAGTCGATTTTTTCGCCGTAAGCAAGATCTCCGGCATCGCCTAATCCGGGAACGATGTAAGATTTGGGCGTCATCTCAGGATCAATCGCTCCAATCCAAAGGGTTATCCTGTCATTAGGTAGTTTATCCATTACGTAGTCGATTCCTTGTCTACTGGCGATAACCGATACAAGGTGAATGTGTTTTGGTTCTCCCTTTTGAAGTAGCGCATGGTAAGCAATCTCCATCGACGAACCCGTGGCCAGCATTGGATCGCACATGATAACCACCTTATTATCAAGATGAGGAGATGCTATATACTCAAATTCAATGTGAAATTCTCCGTTTGGATCGTATCTCCGGTAGGCAGATATAAAACAGTTTTCCGCTTTATCGAAATAATTTAACAAACCATGGTGAAGCGGAAGACCGGCACGAAGAATTGTTGCCAAAACAGGTTGTTGCTCAAGTACCGGAATTTTTGCAACCCCAAGTGGCGTTGTAACCTCCCTTGTCTTGTAAGCAAGTGTTTTACTGATTTCGTAAGCAAATATCTCACCCACGCGCTCAAGGTTTCTCCGGAATCGCAATGAATCCTTCTGGACTACTTCGTCTCGGATTTCAGCAATGAATTGGTTGAATAAAGAGTTGTTCTCGCCTAATAGGTGTATCATGAAAATTTTTGCGCAAAAATAAAAAATATATCACAACAAACCTTCGTCTGCGAAGCTAAAAAAGCCGCCCTGCGTAATAATCAGGTGATCGAGTAACGGAATATCCATAATAGCCGCAGCATCCTTCAACTGTCGGGTGATTTTGCGGTCGGCATCACTGGCATCCAAATTCCCGGATGGGTGATTATGGGCAAAAATCAGAGATGTGGCATGTTTTTCGAGCGCCATTTTTATAACAAGACGGACATCAATCACGGTTCCTGTCATACCACCCTGACTAAGTTTTTGTTTATCAATTATCTTATTCTGACGATTCAAAAACAGAACCCAGAATTCCTCATGCTGCAGGTCACCAATGAGTGGACGAAGGTAACAGGCCACATCGTTGCTACCCGTAATCTTTTCCATTTCCAGGGCAGAGGAGTGGTTTCTGCGTCGCCCTAATTCCATTGCGGCAATAATCGAGATAGCCTTGGCTTCCCCAATCCCTTTAAAATCCTTCAGATTCTCAACATTGAGTTTGCCAAGTTCATTCAGGTTATTCTTCACCTTTTCGAGGATTCGGCGAGAAAGTTCAACTGCGGTCTCGTCAGAATTGCCGCTCCCTATCAAAATCGCCACTAATTCGGCGTCAGATAACGAGGATGTTCCCTTGTATAACAGCTTTTCACGCGGACGGTCTTCAAGCGCCCAATTCTTGATATTCAATTTGCGATACTCTTCCATTTTTGTTTGGTGTATTTGGTGTCAGGTATTAAAGCAAATATACCAAAAAAACAAAAACAAAAAGCCCACCCTTTGGAGGGTGAGCTTCTGAAATTATTTAAGATCTGAAAACTACAGGCTGTTAACGTGTAAAGCCAGACTTGATTTCAGGTTGGATGCCTTATTGTCGTGAATAACATTCTGCTTGGCCAATTTGTCAAGCATCGTAGCTACTTTAGGAAATAGTTCAGTAGCAGCTGCCTTATCGGTAGTTTCACGTAGTAAACGAACCGCATTACGGGCAGTTTTCGAAAAATACTTGTTGTGCAGACGACGAACTTCACTCTGCTTAGCTCTTTTAATAGCTGATTTATGGTTTGCCATTTTCTATAAAATTTCTTTGTTCTTAAATTCGTAGTCTGTAGGGGATTCGAACCCCTATGGCAAGAATGAAAATCTTGAATCCTAACCCTTAGATGAACAGACCATCTCGATAATATCCCCATTGATTGGGGTCGTAAAAGTAATATTTTTTTTTTAATCAGTCACTATCCAATTTTTAAAATTGAGAAAATGACATTGATGTAGTCGGTAGGGGATTCGAACCCCTATGGCAAGAATGAAAATCTTGAATCCTAACCCTTAGATGAACTGACCATCAATAATTCAACTTTTCCTAATCAACTTACGCCGGACTTTGGAAAATTTAAAATACCAAACCTGGATTTTAAGCTTATTGCCCTTCCATTTTTAGCGTTGCAAAGAAAAGAACTATTTTTCAAAATGGCAAGACTTAGAATAGAAAAAAATGCACAATTTTATATCATTATAATATCCTGATTATGAACGAATGCCCTTGAATAACCATTTAATAGAGTTTGTAAATCCTGTTTTTTCATATATTTGCACTACAATTCCAGTCAATTAATGCTTGAATTTTTATATTTCGAACTGAGAAAAAACCATGAAGGACTTACTATACGCTAAAATTCCGATGAAGGTCAGTTCTGCATGTATTAAACTGAACATTAACAATTCATACAATAAAAAGATGAAATTCAGATTATTCATTATTGTTGCAATCATTCAGACAATTGTCTCTGCCTGCGGTCCGTCGCAGCCGCAACTTGCAGTGCAAAAAATCGCAGTTGCTGAGGAGCTCTTGGCAAAAGGAGATACAACCAATGGCCTGCTGCATCTCGATTCAATCTCTATGCTCTACCCCAAGGCGCTCGCTGAAGCACGTACGGCGATCCAAATCAGCAACAGGGTAAATGTATTCAGGTTGATGTTACACCGCGATAACCTTTCGAAAGCCAATCTGGTGGTAGATTCCTTAATAAAGGAATTCAATCCGGAAAAAGGGGAATTTGATAAATACACCAACTACATTCACAACCGGCAGGGAATTGATAAAACATGGTCGCGATCGTTTGTTCAGGTTTACCTGAACGAAAAGGGTGATCTGTCGCTTGCGAGCAATTATTACGGAGGCCAATGGCTCAATCATACCTCACTAAGTGTTGAAGGTGAAGGGTTGTCAGCTAAAACCGATTCGGTTCCAATCGACAATGTTAATAATCACCACAGCGAATTCAGCGGATCAAAATGGGAAAAGGTAACTTACCGTGGCGAACAGGCAGATAAGGTGATTGCATTAATCGCCGCAAACTCCGACAAAAAGCTGAAATCAATCTTTAAAGGAAAATCATCCTATATTATTTGGCTGGAAGAATCAGATAAAAAGGCAATCAAAGCAGCATATGATCTGGCAAAAGCATTAAAAATTAAAAATGCTTCAGAAAAAGCGATTCCTTTATTAGAGAAAAAGATCAAATCGGAAGAAGAATAAACTATGATTCTCACAAAAAATGGCTGTCCCGAAACCGGAACAGCCATTTTTTATTCTATATCAAAATGATTGAAATTAATTAGTCTTCCTGTGCAGCTACTAAAATCTCCATGATCTTCTTACCTGCAGAGGCAACAGAAGTTCCGGGACCGAAGATGGCAACAACGCCTGCATCGTAAAGGAACTGATAATCCTGTGCAGGAATAACTCCACCGGCAATTACCATGATATCTTCACGACCCAGTTTTTTCAACTCTTCCATGACAGAAGGAATAAGTGTTTTATGCCCGGCAGCAAGCGATGAAACACCCAACACATGCACGTCGTTTTCGACAGCCTGTTTGGCCGCTTCGGCAGGAGTCTGGAACAATGGTCCCATGTCAACATCGAAACCAAGGTCTGCATAACCTGTTGCAACAACTTTAGCTCCGCGGTCGTGTCCGTCCTGACCCATTTTCGCGATCATGATACGTGGTTGACGCCCCTCTTTTTCTGCAAACTGATTGACAAGCGCAAGTGCCTGTTCAAAATCTTTGTCGTTCTTAGCTTCTGATCTGTACACGCCTGATATTGTTCTGATGGTTGCTTTATAACGTCCTGCAATTTTCTCACAAGCAGATGATATTTCACCCAAAGAAGCTCTTTTCTGAGCCGCAATAATAGCCAGCTCAAGCAGATTTCCTTCACCTGTTTTGGCACATTCGGTAATTGCGTCAAGTGCGACAAGCACTTCTGCTTCATTACGCTCTGCACGAAGTTTATTTAATCTTTCGATTTGCGAAAGACGAACAGCCGAATTGTCGATATTAAGAATATCAATCGGATCTTCTTTTTCGAGACGATACTTGTTCACGCCGATAATCGCCTGTGTTCCTGAATCGATACGCCCCTGTGTGCGGGCAGCAGCCTCTTCGATGCGCATTTTAGGCACACCAGTCTCGATTGCTTTTGACATACCACCTAACTTTTCAACCTCTTCGATCAGTGCCCATGCTTTTTCAACAAGGTCGTTGGTCAGAGACTCGACGTAGTAGGAACCTGCCCATGGATCGAGCGAACGACACACTTCTGTCTCCTGTTGAATGTAAAGCTGCGTGTTACGTGCTATGCGTGCAGAGAACTCTGTTGGAAGCGCGATTGCTTCGTCGAGCGCATTCGTATGAAGCGATTGTGTATGTCCAAGAACAGCGGCCATTGCCTCAATACAGGTACGTCCCACGTTATTGTAAGGATCCTGTTCGGTCAGCGACCAACCTGAAGTCTGAGAGTGCGTACGAAGCGCCATTGATTTGGCACTCTTTGGATTAAATTGCTTCACCATTTTAGCCCAGATCATGCGTGCAGCACGCATTTTGGCAATCTCCATAAAGTGGTTCATTCCAACCGCCCAAAAGAAAGATAAACGTGGCGCAAAAGCATCGATGCTTAATCCTGCTTTAATACCTGTACGGATATAATCCAAACCATCAGCCAGTGTATAAGCCATTTCGATATCAGCGGTTGCACCTGCTTCCTGCATGTGATAACCCGAAATTGAGATGGAGTTGAACTTAGGCATGTATTTCGAGGTGTACTCAAAAATATCGGCGATGATTTTCATCGAAAATTCCGGTGGATAGATATAGGTATTACGCACCATGAACTCTTTCAGAATATCGTTCTGAATAGTTCCAGCCAATTCTTCCAGCTTTGCACCTTGTTCCAACGCGGTAACAATGTAGAAAGCCAAAACCGGTAGAACGGCACCATTCATCGTCATCGAAACAGACATCTTATTCAATGGGATATTGTCGAAAAGAATCTTCATATCCAGAATTGAATCAATGGCCACACCGGCTTTACCAACATCACCGACTACACGCGGATGGTCAGAATCATATCCACGATGTGTGGCAAGGTCAAATGCGACTGAAAGTCCTTTCTGACCAGCAGCAAGATTGCGACGATAGAAAGCATTCGATTCTTCGGCAGTTGAAAATCCGGCATACTGACGGATTGTCCATGGACGGGTTGCAAACATCGTAGAATAGGGTCCGCGAAGGTAAGGCGCAATACCGGCAGCATAATTCAAATGCTCAAGTCCTTCGAGATCCTCTTTGGTGTAGACACTTTTTACCGGAATCAACTCAGGAGTCATCCAGATTTTATCAATTCCATTTTTCTTTTCCCATTCCGTTGCTGAACAGCAAGGTTTTGGGGCACTTTTGATATTTATTTCTTTAAAATCAGGCTTCATAATTGATACTATTTTATCCCAAGTTTATTATTATATGCAGTCAGTGCTTCCAGTAAATTGGTTTTCACACTGATGAAATTTTCGATTCCGGCTGCTTTCAAATCGTCCGTACAAGCTGGAGCTCCTGCAACGACAAAAATTGCTTTCCCTTTCAGCTGATTAAATGCTTCAGGGGCAAATTCTGCATATTCTTCGTCTGAACTGCAAATAACAACGATATCAGCTTTAGCTTCAAGTGCAGCTTTTACACCATCTTCTACTGTTTCGAATGCATTGTTGTCAACCACTTTGTAACCGGCAACTGCAAAGAAATTACAGGCAAACTGAGCACGTGCTTTGCTGAAAACAATGCTTCCAATAGTTAGCATGAATGCTTTAGGACGCTTATTTTTTACTGAGAAACAGTCGGTTTTATACCGCATTGCCTCTAATTGCTGAGCACTTCTGTAGAATTTAATAGTTTCTACTTCAGCATCTTTATCATTCTGATCGACAGCTTCGAACAATTGGCTGTTCAAATTGTCGATGATTTGCTCGTTGTAATTCGGGAATTGATTCACACCCAAAAGATTCTCCCGACGCGTTGCAACCGCTTTAATACGTTTAGCAGCCATCTCGTTTACCTGTGTCTGAACAAATCCTTCTCGAAAGGCAGCAATAAATCCACCTTTTTCCTGAATTTCAAGGAAAAGCTTCCATGCCTGTTCAGCAATAGATGCTGTTAAAGTTTCTATATAATAAGAACCAGCAGCGGGATCGGCAATTTTATCAAAGTGTGCTTCTTCCTTTAAAACTGATTGCTGGTTACGTGCGATACGCTCGGCAAATTCAGTAGGCTGCTCGTATACAGCATCAAACGGACGAATTGTCAATGAATCGGTTCCGCCCAAGGTTGCCGACATTGCTTCTGTTTCCGTACGCAGAAGATTTACATATGGATCGTAGATCGTTTTATTCCAAATTGATGTTTCGGTATGGACATGCATTCTTCCCGCGCAAACACAAACATCACCGCAACCATTTTCTTCGCAGTTGCAATCAGGTCCGCAATTGCATTTCGGTTTGTAAGCCTTTACAATATTTGCCCACAGCATCCTTGCTGCACGAAGTTTTGCAATCTCCATAAAGTAATTGCCACCAACTCCGAAATTGAACTTGATACGCGGTGCAACAACACCTGCATTTAATCCACTTTCAGTTAAGCGGGTAAGATACTCAGCGCCTATGGCTAACGAAAAACCTAATTCTTGTACGATTGAGGCTCCGGCATTGTTAAAATTCTTTCCGTTAACACCAATCAACTGAATACTTTTATATTCGGCAGCTGACTCCAACACTTCTTTTGCACGGGCGAAAACTTCCATTTCGCTGGAGCAAAATTTTCCTTTAAGCGTATAGACACCAATCGGATCGAAATTAACGGATGCTTTCACTTCATCAGGATTGGCTTTCTGATCTTTCAAAAAAGCGACCAGACTTTTTACCAAAGGCAGGTTTTTGCAGTCCATCACAAAATTCACCTCTGTTTTCTCAAGGCAAATGCCTTGCAGAAGCAGTTTCAGATCAGCCACACCAATCTCCTGGCAGTTTTTAAATACAAAACCCAGAGAGGTTACACCTTTTGAGAGGATGTCTAACGCCTTCTGGTTGGCTTCGCCGAAATTGACAACTTCAATGTCCTGACGAACTAACCAGTTGTTTCCTTCTTTGCGATTTCCGCGAACATAAGGAAACTGGCCGGGTAAAGTCCCCACAAATTCGAGTCCTTTCAGATTTTCGTCACGATAATAAGGACGGACGTTAATCCCCTCATTTGTACGCCACACAAGGGTTTTGTCATAGTCTTTACCCTTTAGATCTGTGGTAATCTGTGCTTCCCATGCTTCGGTGGATACAGGGGGAAATTCCGAAAATAATTTTATATCTTTCTCATTCATAATAAAATAACTATTTGGAAAAATCGAGCTGCAAAGTTAAAGGTTTATATTTTAATAACCTGAAAAAGAGATTGATTTTTTATAATAAATGACAATAATCAGATTTTACTATTTTTGTCTTACCTTCAACAAATAGAATACTCATTCATGAATCAAATGACGAGTACACAGCGATCGGCATTAACAATTGCAGTACTAACTTCATTTTTAGCACCTTTTCTAATATCAGGTGTAAATATTGCATTGCCGGCTATAGAAAAGGAGTTTGATCTGGATGCTGTCGCACTAAGCTGGATTGTAACCTCATATCTGTTATCATCAGCCGTCTTTCTCCTTCCGATTGGTAAATTAGCTGATATCCGCGGACAAAAACCGGTTTTTCAGGGTGGAGTCGTCATCTTTACAATAGCAACAGTCTTATGTGGATTTGCTCAAAGTGGCATGATGCTTATTTTATTAAGAGTTGTTCAAGGCTTAGGTGCCTCCATGGCAATAACCACAAGCGCACCCATCCTCGTATCAGTGTTTCCGCCTGTTGAGCGCGGAAAAGTACTCGGGCTTAATGTTGCAGCAGTTTATCTTGGTCTTTCAATGGGTCCATTTATTGGTGGAATACTCACTCAGTATTTCGGATGGCGCAGTATATTTCTCTTTTGCGTTCCATTAGGAATAGCTGCTATTGCATTGGCATTTTTCAAGTTAAAGACAACTACCAACAGAGTTCAAGGCAAAATCGATCATATTGGTGCACTATATTATTCGTCAGGACTCATTGCGATCGTTTACAGTTCTTCAAACCTTAATAAATCCTTTGGATGGCTTCTTCTTTCAGCAGGAATTCTGTTCCTGGTTTTATTCGTCATCAGATGTAAAAAATCGGCAAATCCTATCTTCGAGATAACACTATTTACGCGCAACCGGTTATTTGCCTTTTCGAACATCGCCGCCTTCATCAATTATAGCGCTACCTTTTCACTGGTTTTCCTGATGAGTCTTTTCCTTCAGAAAATCAAAGGATTCACACCGCAACAAGCGGGAACAATCCTTATCGCCCAGCCACTGATGATGACCATCCTTTCCCCTTTTGCGGGAAAACTCTCTGACAAAATTGAGCCCCGTAAACTGGCAACTGCAGGTATGCTGATCAGTGCAATCGGATTGTTTATGCTTGCCTTTATCGGTCCACAAACCCCTGTTTATCTGATTGTAGCTGTATTGATTTTGATGGGAACCGGATTCGGAATCTTTTCTTCGCCAAATATGAATACGATCATGAGTTCTGTCGAAAAGAAGCAATTGGGGATCGCTTCCGGAACCTCTGCCACAATGCGGGTTGTTGGACAGATAGTGAGCATGATGATTGCAACCTTGGTTTTCTCACTTTATTTTAATGGGACTCATATTAACGATGCAGATAACACATTATTTACAAGCAGCATACGACTCTTATTTACCATTTCTGGACTGATCTGCATTGTTGGTGTATATTTCTCAAATGGCCGGGGTAATTTAAGAATATGATGGACTTTAGATTCCTGATTCATTTAAATTGTGTCTTTGATGGTTTAATTCGTGTACTTTAACCTTTTTAAAGCTGGTACAATTGTTGCCATACAAAATCTGAATTCTAAAACAATTAATCGGAGTTTGACATGTATAAATTGAAGAATTACATATTTATAATAATACTATTCAATGCATTAACGATATTTGCATCTCCCCGCGACCTCAACAGAATCACAAATAAGGAGGATAATTTCGGCTATTTATCTGATCTTGAGCGTGAAGTTATTGACGAGCTTAACTTCGCCAGAATGCAACCTTCGGAATATGCGGATTATCTTATCGCTTACTCAGAACTATTTGTAGGCAGAGAGTTACGTGAACGCGGAGAGATCACTGTCCTGACCAGAGAAGGCCGAAGTGCCGTAAACGAGGCCATCCGATTTTTAAGAAACCAAAAACCGTTGCCTTATTTAATTGCCTCCAAAGGGATGAGTAAAGCAGCCGAAGATATGGTCCGGATGCAGGGAACAACCACTCAAATCGGGCATAATGGAAGAGACGGAAGCACATTTGCCGATCGGGTCAGCCGTTACGGAACGTGGGAAGGCTCCTGTTCCGAGAATATTGATTATGGTAACAATAAAGCCCGCAGAATTGTAATGGCGCTAATAATCGATGATGGTGTAAGTAACCGCGGTCATCGGAAAAGTATCTACAACCCGGCTTTTAAACGGATTGGACTGGCATGCGGTCAGCACCAGCGGTTTCAATACATGTGTGTAATTGAGCTTGCCGCAAGGTATTCGGAAAATTAATTCAACATATTGGAATCCCTGACAAGATGAGGGCAAAATTGAAAATCTGCTTTAAACCACCTTACTTCTCCAGTTCCCTTTTTTAAGGTACCAATACGATAAAATCCCAATCGATGAGCTGTAAACAAACTCGGCAGTCCAGACGTATTCAATTTGCAGGTGAAGTTTTACCGCAAATAACCACGCACTTGTAAGATAGAAAACCAAAGTAATCACTTCAATACCAAGCGCAAATTTAGTATTGGCCGTTCCAAGCACACCGTTGAAAAGGATACTCATCGTCATAAAAAGGAAAGTGGCTCCCAGAATAATATAGTAAGATGGAACAGTGGCATCAATCAACGAAGTATCATTTGTATAAATAGCGATGGCTTCACGTGGAAGAATGGCAGCCACCGAAACGGTAATTGCCATCGCTACCAGGCTAAAATTCAGTATCTTCTTGATAATTGGAATCACATGATCAGGTTTACCTTCTCCCAACGCATTACTTACGAGCGTACTCGTTACCGAGCACAGCGCCCATCCGGGAATCATAAACATCAGATAAAGGCTCCGGATGATGTTTGAAACCGCCAATGAGCGCTCCCCCATTTTCTCAATTAACATGAAGAAAACAAACCAGCTTCCCAACGAGAGTATGTATTGCAACATCACAAAAACCGATATTCCCAACGTGCTTTTAATAATCTCAAAGTCAGGTTTAACCAGCTTAAAAAGGACATACTGTTTCAGTCGGGTATTGTGCCAGGAGATGATAATAAAGAAAAGCAAGGCACACACTTCGGAAATTGCGGATGCAATGGCAGCTCCCTGTATTCCCATTTGTGGAAATCCCCAATGGCCAAAGATCATTATATAATCGAGCACAACATTTACAAAAGCCATGATCGCAGAACTGATGCTTAGATACTTTGTAAATGCAATCCCAGTATAAAATGACCTGAAGAGCAATCCGGATGCAGCAAAAAACAATCCCGGAACACGATAAACCAAGTAAGTAGAACTTGCATTGAAAACAGCCTCAGAAGCCATAAATGGTTTTAGAAGAGCTGGTCCGAAGAGCACTACAACTGAAGTAATAACCAGTGAGGTTATTCCTAAAAAGTAAAAACTGTTATCAAAGATTCTTCCAATGGCAAGGTAGTTTCTCTCACCATTACGACGGGCCACAAGAATCTGGACACCAGTCGTAAATCCGAAAGCCACCATAAATATCGTGGTATATAAAAGTCCACCAATAGCAGAAGCGCCAAGCTCAATCTCCCCAACCCTGCCTAAAAAGGCCGTATCGGTAACATTCACAATATTCTGAGCAACCAGGCTCAACATGATTGGCCAGGCTATATCCCAGATGGTTCGGGTGGATGGGGTAGACATCAGTTGGTTAAAGTTTTAAAACTAAAATAGGTTGTTGACACTGACACTTTATTCGGTCAGGTTAGATAAGATAACATTAACTCTTGCTTTCAAGGCTTCATTGATCTTGCCTATGATCATCTCAACCATGTCTCTTTCCAATGTTGCAATCTTATGAATACGAATTACAGAGGGTTATTTTAATCCTGACTTTTCCCAATTATCGATGTAAACATCTTGTTTTGATGTATAAATCTGACTGGTAATCCTGCACACTATAATATCTCCATCATTGAAGTCATTAATAATTAGCGCAGATCGTTTTTTAGAGACTTGACTGTCAGTAAATGGGAATCTTAATAATACGATATCACCAAAATTCAATTTCTCCATGATTAGTAATTGTCGTAAACAGCATCTGATTCAGAGTAACCCTTTAAAAATTCAGCGGTTGCTACCTCCTGAAAAGCTAATTCATTGTCGTTGCTGTGGTCGTCTATTAAAACAATTACTCTGATATCCCTATTTGTTTTTAACTCCGACTGAATTCCTGCCGGAATAAGAATCTGGTTGTTTTTTACCCTTGTCTTAAATTCAAGTGCTCTCATTCTAAAAATATTTATACAAATATAATAGTTTTAGCCCGGCGATGTTCCAACTTATTTTGGTGCCTGCTGACGTTACCATCCATTAGCAAGTTAAGGATTATAGAGGCTGTCTCAAAAGTCAAACTCATTTAACCGCAAAGTCCACAGAGATTATTCGCAGAGATCGCAAAGATCTGATTTACTAATATGTGGTTTTATTTGCTTTTCGTTCTTTGCGGTTAAAAAAAGACCTTTTACCCATTTTCAAAAAAATCACTCTTCCAAAGTACTCAGATCACCCTCTGGTAATCCCAATGCCCTGGCTTTTAAAACCCTTCGCATGATTTTACCGCTTCTGGTTTTAGGCAACTGATCGGCAAATGTAATCTCCTCGGGACGTGCAATAGGGCCAAGATGTTCAACCATATGCATAATCATTTCATGTTCCAGTTCTTTACTTGCAGTATACCCAACCCTCAAAACAGCCACAATATGAATACAATTTCCTTTCAGATCGTGCGGAAGAGCAATGGCAGCGGCTTCAGCAATCGCAGGATGACTTGCCATCACACTCTCAATTTCTGCAGTTCCCAAACGATATCCGCTCACTTTGATCACATCATCTGTCCGTCCAATGATCCGGAAATAACCATCTTCATCTTTTTTGGCTGAATCACCAGTCAGATACCACCCCTGTTTTTCATATTTTTTCCAGTAAGCATCCACAAACCGTTCCGGATCGCGGAAAATACCAGCCGTCATTCCCGGCCATGGCGTTTTAATGACCAATGTCCCCTCTTCTCCGTTTTTAACGGCATCGCCTTTCTCATCGACAACATCGATCACATTTCCAAAGAACGGTTTCGTAGCAGATCCGGGCTTTAAAGGTGTAATTGGCAGTGGTGCAATCATAAAACCGCCTGTTTCAGTCTGCCACCAGGTATCTATAATAGGACATTTTTCATGACCTACCACTTTGTAATACCAACGCCAGGCCTCGGGGCTGATTGGTTCACCCACAGAACCAAGTAAACGCAATGAACTAATATCGTTACGATTGGGCCAGGAATCACCGAAACGCATTAAACTGCGGATAGCGGTTGGTGAAGTATAAAGGATGTTAATGCCATATTTCTCAACCATTTTCCACCACCTGTCGGGATAAGGATAAGTTGGCGCACCTTCGTAAAGCATGATGGTCGCTCCGTTCATCAAAGGACCATAAACGATATAGCTGTGACCGGTGATCCAGCCCGGATCGGCCGCACACCAATAACGATCTTCTGGTTTGATATCGAACACCATCCGATGCGTCGTCGATGTATAAACGCTGAAACCTCCATGCGTATGAACCAATGCCTTCGGTTTTCCAGTAGAGCCAGAGGTATAGAGCAGAAACAACATATCTTCAGAATCCATTTGCTCGGTTTCGCACTTGTTGGCTGCAATCGGAAGCGCCTTGAGTTCGTGCAACCAATAATCGCGGCCGCTTTCCATATATACATCAGCACCTGTCCGTTTCACCGTGATGCAGATTTCCATGGTAGGCGACAGTTCCATTGCCTTATTTACAACACTTTTCATTTCAACCACTTTACCACGCCGGTAACCCCCGTCTGCTGTAATAACGATCCGGCTGTTCGCATCGTTGATCCGGTCTGCCAACGCTTCGTGACTAAAACCGCCATAAACAACACTATGGACGGCACCTATTTTCGCACACGCGAGCATGGCTATGATCTGCTCCGGAATCTGGGGCATGTAAATAGTGATGACTTCCCCTTTTTTCGCCCCCATGCTTTTGAGGATATTGGCAAACTGGCAAACTTCACGGTTCAACGCATGGTAAGAAAATGTTCTGACATCACCCGGCTCACCTTCCCATATCAATGCAAGCTTGTTACGGTTCGCATTTTCGAGGTGACGATCAATTGCATTCAGTATGATATTGGTTTTTCCACCAACAAACCAGCTATAAAACGGCGGGTTGCTTTTATCCAAAACCTGATCCCATTTCTTATACCACGACAGGAATTCAGCCTGTTGCGCCCAAAATAGTTCGGGATTTTCGACGGACCAGGCATACAATTTCTCATATTCCTTTACATTTGCCTGTTCAATTACCGCTTGCGAGGGGTAATAAATCTTCTCATCACTGTTGTTTTCCATAGCATCTGATTGATTTTAATATTGAATAGTTGTTATCTGCAAAAACAAACAACTATTTGCGGATAAAGTTTTTTGAATTTAACATCAGTTTATGATTCCTTATGGGATTAGAAACAGATAGAGCATCGATTAAAATGCAAGGGAGGCAGTCCCAAAAAAATTCGTGAACCTCTTCGCTTTCTCCGTGAAAATCTGTGTAATAGATTGTTTCACTGAGTTACACGAAGCAGACACGGAGATCCTCAGCGTAAAAACGTCAGGTTCAATTTGGAGTTTTCAAATAAATGTAGCAACTTTGTAATTACATTATTCAACTTATTCTTATTATGGAAGTATCAATCGTACAAATAGGAAATTCGAAAGGGTTGCGGCTTAGTAAAACAGTTTTGGAGAAGTATAAGATCCGTGAATCGGTAGAGATGATTTTCGAAGAAGATCAAATTGTTATAAGACCATTAACGAAGCCAAGACAAGGGTGGAGCGATGCCTTTAAGGCGATGAATGACAATGGGGATGACCAATTACTGATGAATGATGTTTTTGAAGATGAAAATCCGGAAGAATGGAAATAAAGCAATACCAAATTATTCTGGTTAATCTCGATCCGACAATTGGTAGCGAGATAAAGAAAACAAGACCATGCGTGGTGATCTCGCCCAATGAAATGAACCGATACCTGCAAACGGTGGTGATCGCTCCAATGACGACTACTTCGAAAAATTATCCAACCAGGGTTGTAATCAAACATGACAATAAAATCGGATGGGTGGTCCTTGATCAGATCCGGACAATTGACAAACAACGAATCATCAATGAACTTGGAAAGTTGTCGAAACCTGAAATAAAAGAGGTAAAAGCGATACTGAAAGAGACTTATGTCGATTAAATATGAAATTGCAAGTCATTTATGTAAAAAAAAAGACAATATATTTTCAAAGCAAGTTAAATGGAAAAACAATAAGAGACTCAATAGGAACAACATAGAATTCGAATTGATGTTTTTTGGAGGTTTTTATTTTAGTTATTTTAGTTAAAGAATACCCATGTCTTCGATGAAGAAGAACGTAATAGCTTTCACTATCCAGTTTTGCTGATTTTTTCCAGCAAATCCATATTAAGAATCGTAATTATTTTTCCGTTAAGTTCAATAATACCCTCATTCCTGAACTTTGTAAAAGTTCTTGTTACACTTTCTCTGGTGGTTGAAATCAGTGCGGCTAAATCATTTTGTGTAATAGGTAAATCAAATGTGCGATTATCATATATAATGTTTGAAAAATATAGCAAAGCATCAGCTAGCCTTCCATACATTTGTTTAAAGCTTTTGTTAACACAACGATTATAATTATTAAGGTTCTCCCTGCATACGGATATAAGAATTTCAGAAGCAAATTTTCCGTTCGATTGAGCAATCTGTTTAAATACATTAGTATCGATATAACAAACTTTTATATTTTCTAAAGCCATGTAAGAACAATAACTTGTTTTGTAACCAAGCATAGAAGAAAGCCCTAAATAGGAATGCGCCTTAATCAATTGAACAATTTGTTCTTTATTATTGATCCCAACCAAAGATTCTTTAACGAGTCCCGATTTGAGATAAACAATATGCGAGGTTAATGACCCGGCTTTAAATAATATATCACCTTTTTTCAACTCAACCTCTGAACAGTTTCCTGTAAGCAGTTCAAGTTCAATGGGACTAAGAACAGCAACCGCGCATGATTTGTCTTTGCAAAGCCCACAGGAATAATTACTGATTTCTTTCATGACATTTACTTTATTTTGTAAATATAAATAATGTGATGAATATCACCAAATGGGGGTAAGCTATATCACATCGTAAAATTCTTTGTGCGCAGGTGGAGTTAGTATTTTTGAGGAAATATTTTAATGATGAAATTAATTTTATTAAAAACAGCCTTAATCGGATCGGTATTATTCTTTGCAGTTTATATAATACAAATTTTTGTAGGTATTTTTTCTTGTATATGCGGAGCGGGTGTAGGATTTTACTGTAATTTTTACTGCTGGTTCTCAATATCTCTTTACAGTTTAGCAGCAGCATATGTTCTAAGCAAGCTGGTTTATGATATTTATATTAAAGTGAAGGTCTGACCTTATACCTAAATCGCAAATGACGATTGAAGAATAAAGTCAAAACTTCACTAATACAACATGATATAAATCAATCCTCCCCCTCGGAAAACTCCATCAGGAAAGCTTTGATAAAACCGTCGATATCACCATCCATAATCCCCTGAACATTTGAGGATTCGAAACCGGTGCGCACATCTTTCACCAATTTATATGGTTGCATTGTATAAGAGCGGATCTGCGACCCCCACTCTATTTTTTTCTTACCTGCTTCAATCTTCGTGGTTGCTTCATGACGCCGTTGAAGCTCCAATGCGTAAAGTTGCGATTTCAACAACCTGATTGCATTCTCCTTATTTTGAAGCTGCGAACGTGACTCGGTGTTTTCGATGATAATCCCCGATGGTGCGTGTTTAAGCCGCACTCCTGTTTCTACCTTATTGACATTCTGCCCTCCTGCCCCGCCGGAACGGAAGGTATCCCACGAAATATCACCCGGATTCACATCAATAATAATCGTATCATCCACTAAGGGTGAAACAAAAACAGAGGTGAAAGAGGTTTGCCTTTTCCCTTGCGCATTAAACGGAGAGATGCGAACAAGCCGGTGAACACCGTTTTCGCTCTTCAGATAACCGTAGGCAAAATCACCTTCAATCTCAATCGTAACGCTCTTTACACCGACATCTTCACCGGGAACAAAGCTGGCTTCGCGAACCTTGTATTTATGCTTTTCAGCCCAGCGTAAGTACATACGCATCAGCATATCGGCCCAGTCGTTCGACTCTGTACCACCGGCACCGGCATTGATTTTCAACACCGCTCCGAGCCTGTCCTCTTCGCGCCGCAGCATATTTTTAGTCTCAAGATCTTCGACCATTCCACGGGTTTCGACAAACTGCTCTTCCAGTTCATCTTCCGTTATTTCACCCGCTTCACTGTAATCGAACATGATTCCAAGGTCTTCTACAGCCAGATCAACCGCTTTAAAACCGTCGGTCCATTGTTTGATCGAACGGATCACCATCATTTGAGCCTCAGCTTCTTTGGGCTTTTCCCAGAATTTAGGATCCTGAGCTTTCAGCTCTTCTTCTTCTAACCGAATTAATTTAGTATCGACGTCAAAGAAACCTCCTCAGCGCATCCCGGCGCTCAACAAGCTCTTTGAGTTGTTCCTTTAGGATCATTTTATGTTGTTTTTAAATTTAAAGTGCAAAGGTAGAAAAATTGGGACGTTGATGCGAACGGGATTAGAATTCCTCAATCATTAGCCGCTTTGATCAGTTCACCAGCCAACCGGAATGCAAGTTCAGCTTCGAATCCATGCCCCTGTGCAAAAACAGCCAGCTTCCCTTTTCGTTCGTAGTCTGAAGCACCTTTTATAGATTTGACTTTGGCCTTTAGTAAGCTGTGAAGCGTTTTAGTATACAGCTCATCATTAATTTGGTCGAGGGCCTCACGGACGATCGTCTCAGGAATTTGCTTCTGACGGAGCATAAACCTCAGTTTAATTTTGCCCCACTTATTAAACCGCAGTTTATCATTCACAAAAAAACGGACAAACCGCTCCTCATTTAAAAAGTGTTCTTTGACCAGGTAATCAACTGCTTCGGCAATCTCCTCTTCCGAAAGCTCCCACTGTCTGAGTTTTGTTACAATATCGAAACGGCATCGTTCCGACTGACTGCACATGGCCATCACTTTTGTAAGCGCCTGCCGATAGTTAATATTACCTTCCATTTATAATTAATATATATAGCAAAGGTAAGCGTTCGTATGTGATTAATTTTTGATTCATTTGCGAAAGTTTTCTCCGAGTTATTATTTCTTACTGTTTCGGCAAATGAAATGATAACCGATGGGTATAAATGGAAACGTTTATGCCTCCCGAAGGAATTTATTCCTTAATTTGGAAAGGAGATACAGTTTTTGATAAAATATAAACTTCATCTTTGGATGAAGGCTGTATCCGTGTTCCGCCGGGGCAGAGAAAGAAATATTCATAAAATGGAATATCTGTTTCTTATTTGCCTGTTTATAATTGCTTTCCTCTATTCATCTGTTGGTCATGGCGGTGGTACAGGTTATCTTGCGCTGTTGGCACTATTTGGTGTAGCACCAATTTTCATGAAATCAACGGCATTAACACTTAATGTTTTTGTATCGGCCATTGCCTTCTTCAGCTATTACAAAGCCGGGTATTTCAAATGGAAACTGGTATATCCTTTTTTAATAACGTCTATTCCCTTTGCCTACCTTGGAGCATTAACCCAGGTGAATACGTCCACTTATAAAATCATTCTTGGCATATTTTTACTCATTGCCACAACCCGAATGTTACTGGTGTCAAAAGCAATTAGCGAGAATTCTGAAAAAATGCCATTCATATGGGCACTTGTTATCGGAGCACTTCTTGGGTTTTTCTCAGGTATGATTGGAATTGGAGGTGGAATCATTTTGAGCCCTTTGATTATATTACTGCATTGGGCCAATGTGAAGGAATCAGCTGCTGCTTCAGCCCTGTTCATCTTTTTAAATTCCATATCAGGATTGATTGCACTATTTAAAGGAGGATTTACCTTTGAACCGCACATAGTAATATGGATTATCATTGGAGTAATTGGAGGTATTGCAGGTTCGTATTTGGGAAGTTTCAGATTAAAATCTAATAAACTGAAATATGTATTGGCCTCAGTGTTAATACTTGCAAGCATTAAACTCTTTATTTTTTAAGATGGAAACAATTCTGCTGCCAAATCTATTACTAATTGCCGGTACAGGACGAAATACCGGGAAAACAACACTTGCCGGCAAAATCATTCAAAAATTCAGTCCTGGGAAAACTATCATTGCGTTGAAAATTACGCCCCATTTCCACAAAAATATTCAAAGTGGGAAAATATTAATCAACGAAAAAAACTTATACATCGCAGAGGAAACTGATCCAACAACAGGAAAAGACAGTTCATTGATGCTTAAGGCAGGCGCTCAGCAATCCTATTTTGTGATGGCAAACGATGAGCACCTGAGCGAGGTAATTCAAAACATTTTTAGACTGATACCTTCCGACGCATTGTTGGTTTGCGAATCAGGCGGATTGCGAGACTGGGTAGTACCGGGAGTATTTCTACTGATGAATAGGAAAGATATCGAAATTTTAAAACCTAATGAAGAAAAGCTTAAGATGCTTGCCGACAGATTGATTACATTTGATGGAGAAAAAACTAATTTTGATCTTGATGCGATTGAAATAAACGATAACCGATGGACATTAAAATATTGATAATATGACACCATTCAATGAAGCGTTGGAAACGATAAAGAGTTATGCACGAACACATGGCCCCGAACGGGTCAATTTATTCGACGCATTTCGCAGGACACTTGCCGAAGATGTATTTTCGGATATTTCAATGCCTCCGTTTAATAAATCGGCTATGGATGGCTTTGCCTGCCGGAAATCGGATCTAAAAAACCAATTGCAAGTCGTTGAAGAGATACCTGCCGGGACAATTTCTGCCAAAACAATTGGCGAGAATCAATGTGCCCGAATTATGACCGGAGCGATGGTTCCCGAAGGTGCTGATTTTGTGATCATGAAAGAAGATATCGAAGAAATAGCTCCAAATTTTGTCCGATGTAATAGGGAAACGTCCAGGACAAACATCTGCTATACGGGCGAAGATGTAGAATCGGGTGACCTGGTTTTAAAAAAAGGAGTTGTAATTTTGCCAGCCCATATCGCCATACTTGCTTCGGTAGGTTGTGCCAATCCATTGGTTTACAAACTACCATCTGTAGCAATTATTTCTACGGGTGACGAACTGGTCGAACCTGACGTGAAACCGGGAATTTCAAAAATCAGGAACAGCAATAGTTACCAGTTAATGGCTCAGAATCAACAATTGGGAATAACTCCTGATTATCTCGGAATTATACCTGATGATGAAAATTCAGTGAAAAATATCCTGACCCTGGCGCTTGAAAAATATGACGTAACCATTATTTCGGGTGGTGTATCGGTGGGCGACTTTGACTTTGTTCCTAAGATTCTGAATCAGCTAAAAGTAAATATCCGGGTGCATGGAATGAATGTCCGACCCGGAAAACATTTGCTTTTCGGCGAAAGAGCAAACCATTACGTTTTCGGAATGCCGGGTAACCCGGTTTCGTCATTTGTTCAGTTTGAGGTATTGGTCAAACCATTTTTAAATACATTGATGGGAAAAACGGCTGATGAGGCATTTCTGCATCTTCCGATTGAAGATGATTATCTGCGCAAAAAGGGAGATCAATTGGTTTTTGTTCCGGTTTCCCTGACAAATCAAGGAACTGTATTACCCCTTGAATATCATGGTTCGGCACATATTCATGCATATAGCTTTGCTCAGGGAATCATGGAAATCCCCAAAGGTATTTCACTCATTAAAAAAGGAGAAACTGTTTGTGTACGACCGCTTTAACCGACATATCAATTACCTGAGAATTTCAGTCACCGACCGTTGCAACCTTAGGTGCCGTTATTGTATGCCCGAAGAGGGTGTTCATTTGATGAATCAAAAGGATATTCTGTCATTTGAAGAAATAACGGATGTTATCAAGGTTGCTGTTAGTGTAGGTATTGACAAATTTCGTATAACAGGTGGTGAACCATTGGTGCGTAAAGATATTGTAACATTGATCTCCCGGATCGCAGCCGTAAGTGGGGTTAAAGACCTTTCCATGACGACCAATGGTATGCTTTTGGAAGAACTTGCCCAACCACTGAAAGATGCAGGATTGAATCGTATAAATATCAGCCTGGATACAATGAATCCATTAAAATTCAGTTATATAACCCGAGGAGGAGATATTAATAAAGTCTTGTGGGGGATAAAAGCAGCTAAAGATGCAAGTCTGGAACCAGTAAAAATTAACTGCGTGGTTTTTAAATCGTCAAACGAGGAAGATGCCAAAGAAGTCAGAGAATTTTGCAGGTTAAATGAACTGCAGGTGAGGTTTATCCACCAGATGAATCTCGAAAGTGGTGAATTTTCAGTTGTTGAAGGGGGAAACGGGGGGAATTGCGAACAATGCAACCGGTTACGACTGACAGCAAACGGCATGGTAAAACCTTGTTTGTTCGATGAACAGGAATTTTCGGTTCGCGAAATGGGCGCCGAAAAAGCCTTGTTAGGCGCATTGAATAACAAGCCTTTAAACGGCTGCATGAATAGCATAGGAAGTTTTTATAATATTGGAGGATAATTCAAAACAATGGAGAAATTAACGCATACCGATTCTGAAGGCAATGCACGTATGGTCGATGTTGGCGACAAGGAAGTTCAATTGCGGGTAGCTAGAGCTTCCGGTCATATTCTTCTATCGGAAGATACACTGAAACTAATTTCACAAAACCTGTTAAAAAAGGGTGACGTGCTCACAGTTGCAGAAATTGCGGGTATTCAGGCTGCGAAACGTACTTCTGAACTCATTCCACTTTGTCACAACATCGTATTAAACAACGTTCTCGTTAAGGCGACGCTTGATCATACAGGTGTCATTATCAACAGCGAAGTAAGGTGCACCGGTATAACCGGTGTTGAAATGGAAGCTTTGACGGCTGTAAGTGTAGGTCTTCTAACTGTTTATGATATGTGTAAAGCTGTCGATAAAACGATGGTAATTCAGGAAGTTCATCTGATCGAAAAAACGAAAACCAACATATCACGATAATAATGGATAAGATTAAAATTCTGTCGGTGAATATCTCCGAAAAAAAGGGGACCATCAAAATACCAGTCGATAAAATTACCTTATCCAGTGAGGGGATTAATGGTGATGCACATGCAGGGATGTGGCACCGGCAGGTAAGTCTCCTGGGTATAGAAAGCCTGGATAAAATGAAGACAACCATTGGTCGTGAACTTGCTTTTGGTGAATTTGCTGAAAACATTACCACCGATGGATTTTTGCTTTACCATATGAAACCATTCGACCGGCTTATATCAGGTAATATACTTCTTGAGGTAACACAGATTGGGAAAAAATGTCATGGAACAAGTTGCGCGATCTTCAAGGAAACGGGTGAATGCGTGATGCCCAAAGAGGGTATTTTCTGCCGGGTGATTAAAGGAGGCGAACTCAGGGCCGGGGACATCATGGAATACCATCCAAAAATCATGAAGATTCATATCATTACACTTAGCGACAGGGCTAGCCGTGGTATCTATGAAGATAAAAGCGGTCCCTTACTGAGAAATTTATCGGAAGCATTCTTTATCGGTATTGGCCGCCATTTGATCATTGAAAATTCCATTATTCCTGACGATGAAACGCAATTAAAATCTTTGCTTCAAAGGTCAATTCAAAATAATGACGACATCGTCTTCACCACAGGTGGTACCGGGATTGGTCCTCGGGACATTACCCCTGATGTAATTAAAAGCTTGCTTGACAAGGAAATACCTGGCATTATGGAAATGATCCGTGTAAAATATGGGATGCAATTCCCCAATGCGCTTATAAGCAGAAGTATTGCCGGTGTAGCCGGAAAGACATTGATTTATGCACTTCCCGGAAATCCCAAGGCGGTCAAAGAATATTCAGAAGAAATTTTCAAAACGGTTGAACATTCATTCAGGATGCTTTACAACATCGATGAACACTAAACAAATCACAGGGATTGTTCTTGCAGGTGGCCGGAGTCGCAGAATGGGGACCGATAAGTCGATGATGATGCTGAACGGCAAAACGATGATCGAATACTCGATTAATGCACTGAAACCCCTGTGCAACAAGGTCATAATAAGTTCAAATAATTTCATTTACGATTTTACAGGTTGCGAAGTCTGGCCCGACGAATTACCCGACCAGGCTCCGATAGTGGGGATTTATTCGTGTCTGAAAAGGTCTGAAACGGAATGCAATATCTTCCTGTCATGCGATATGCCATTGATGAGCACCTCCATGCTCAAATTCCTGCTTGCAAATTCCGCCGATTGTGACATAACAGTACCTATTCATGCAGACGGCTTTATTGAACCTTTATGTGGCATTTATAAGCAATCGTCCATCCGGGTTTTGAAACAGTTTATTGAAGAAGGAAATTTCCGTTTAAATGATTGTATCAAGGCTGCTTCGTATCGTTTGATACCAGTCCATAATCAGCTGACTTTGTATTATCCGGACTTATTTTCAAACATAAATACGCCAGAGGATTTCCATCATTTGTTTCCATAATGAAAGGGATTCATTATTGGTTCTACTTTATCCGAATTCACTGATCCGTTCCAACCGATCAATGTCAAGTAATTGAATTTGCTTGCAATTCATATCGATAAGACCATCATCCTTAAATTCTTTCATCATACGGATGACACTTTCTGTTGACATTCCGGTCAAATCACCCAGATCGGCCCGTGAAAGAGGGAGATCAAATGACTTGCTTTTGAAGATCCGGTTCGATAAGCAAAGCAGTATATCAGCCAGGCGACCATGCAATTGTTTCTGCGTCAACGAGAAAAAACGACCGTAGATCTGAGCCGTGCTTTCATTTAGAAGATTGATAATCTGGTAAGAGAATCCGGAATTCTGTTTTAAAAGCTGCCTGAAAATCTGGATATCAATCATTCTGATCCTTGAATCTGTATAGGTTGCGATGGAGTAAGGCAACTTATTATTTCCATCAAATATAGAAGATAATCCAAGCAAAGTATTTTCTTTTGAGAGCGCAATAATGAGATTCTTATTTTTCTCCTCCAGATAGATTTTCACCAATCCTTCTTCCACAAAATAGATATGCGAAGCGAAAGCACCTCTTTTACAGACTGTTTCGCCCTTTTTAAAATCTATACCTACCGAATTCGAATCGATCAATAATTTCTCGTCCCCGGACAAAAGCTCATACCAGCTTTGATCAAAATCAAAAATTGAGCAGTGACTTATCCCCCTTGTTTCGTCAGTTGGGTTCATCGCAGTTTTAAATAATTAATTCATCACAATAATAGTTGTTTTAAATCAGCTTTTTCATAACCACGTGACATTTTATTCTGAAATAAATCAATCATTCATTTAAAGTTTCAGGAATAAAAGCCAACTCAAAATAGTGAGCAGTATCAATACACACAAAGTTAAAAACCTGATTTAAAGACCTACCATGAAGGCAAGACACATTTTATTGTTCGTTTGGCAAGGGTTTGCTCAAAATTTTCAAGGGCCAGATCCATCACTTTTGATTTTTCATCATGGCAGGTCAGACAACTACCAACTTCAAGGATATGCCTTTGCTCTATGACCGTAAAAGGCCTCAAATCAGTCCGGGTCGAATAAGGGATTTTGGCTTCCTTTAAAAATCCGATCCAGGCATCTTCAGGAAGGGCATCATTTTCATTTAGTGCAAACCTAGGTACAAATTCCCATTTACCTGCGGCTCTTAAAATTTTATAGATCAATTCACCATCCCCATAACCAATCGCTAAAGGATTATTATGGCACGATTTACAATTTCGACTTTCGCGTACGGAAGTATGCCCGGAGGCGGGTGCATACAGTCGGTGGAAGTTCTTACCCTTCCCTTTTGCAAAGGATTCCTGATCAATGGTCAAAACCATACCAGGCATAACTGGAACTACTTTACTTGTGATATTGTCGCGGATACCAAGAATTGGTGCCTTGGCAAAATTCTTACCCGCAAATTCGACCCAGGTACCCTGTGTCGGTTTGTTGGTCAACAAATCAAATCCTTTTGATTCTTTTTCATAGACATTATGGCAACCGATGCATTGCGGAACCCAGGATGTATGGCACGATTCACAGCTTAGCCGGCTGTGCCCTTTCCCTTTTGTACATACCGCAGAATGCGGCTTCGAGGGGTGATTCTTCCCATAAAGCTTGTCAGTAAGCAATATCTGGCCCAAAGAATCAACCTGGGTATTCATCAACGGAAGTTGACCTTTAGCTGTTACTACAACCCGATTTTTGGGATTATACTTCCGGAGTCCGGCAATAAGTTGTGATTCGCTGTCTGGCAGTTTTGCGATAGTCAAAGAGTTTGGCTTTCCGTCAGCAGACGGATGACAATCGATACATTGCACATTTACAGCATCTTCCTTATGTTCTTGATGCTTCCCATATCCCATAATTTCATACGAGCCATGGCAATCGATGCAAGCCATTCCTTTCTGATAATGGATGTCTGCCTGAACAAATTCCAGAACACGTTCGTCAGGCAAAACCTTGAAATGAATGGAATCCGTGACTTCCGAAACCTTGAGTGTTGTCTCATTCCACCCTTCATAATTAAGCGAAATTCTCCCTGACCGGCTGTGACAACTCTTGCATCGGTCGTTCGAAACCTGGATGTCGATGGTTGGATGAACTTCAATGTTTGCTTCTGAAATTTTTAATTGCATCCTTTTCATACTTGCTGAAGCTTCATCAGAGTAAAGCAGGTGACAGGCATTGCATCCTCCGCCCCTTTCCAGCCATGCTGCATTTCCGGTACTGTTTTTTTCATTTCCAAGATGGCAACCGGCACAAAGGTTCCGTAAGTGCGTATCAGCTGGCGAATGTCCAAGATTTTTGACGTGGAAGGTATCGTTTAATGATTGGGTTTCATTAAAGATAAACTTATCGACACCAATAATTCCGCTTTGAGTGGTCATCAGAGAGTTCAACATCCGTCCAGAGATTTCCTGATGGCAATTTTGTGTTCCGCACGTTTGCCGCACATTCGAAAAATTCCCTGGAACTTTAATCATTTTACTGTGCGCGACCATTTTATCAGACGAGAACGGATCTCCTTTATGGCAGGCAAAACACCCTGTAACTGCAGGATTATGAGATTCGGACAGACCTGTCATTGCACTATGGCACAATAAACAGCCTTCCGTTTTTTGATTTTCAGGAATAACAACCGGATTGTTCTTTTCAAACAAATTAACAGGATCAAATATCAGTATTGGCTCACCAGAGCGAACAACATCTTTCCATCCCTGCCATTGCCAGTTTTCACCCCTGAATAATAAAACAACAAAGATCATAACCAGGTAAAAGATACTGCCGGTAAACAGAACTCGTTTGATGATGGTTCGGTATCCTTTGGCAATCCCCGGAATTAGATAAAGCAGAGCAAACAGCAAACCCAAAATTAAAACCACATATCCGGGATAGCTTGTCAAATGCAGCAATTCCTGAATTCCAACAAAAAACCACGGACCTTTTATCTGACCGCTCTCCTCCTGACCCAATGGCGCCCTGAACAGCAAGCTAACCGCTAAAAGCATTAAAAATACAATAACAAATGTTCTTAGCCTGGGCCAGATCGTTTTTACATGTTCGTAAACAGCAATAAATAAGAAAATTGTTCCAGTGGCTACATGCTGAATATAAACGACCTGCCAGTTGTCATCAGTACCTGTAAATAAGGAGCTCAACATTTTTCCGGCAAAAGGAATCGATTCGAGCATGGATGCAACAATCCTTCGGGCCTGAATTCCGCCAACATCGCCCTTCAATATAAACCCCGAAATCATTTCATAACCCAAAAAGATGGCAGCGACGCACAAAATCAACCAGGTTCTTTTAATCCGGATATTGGTTTCAGTCGATTTGCTAAGGTGATCATAAATATGTAAAAGACAGAATATGAAAAATATCTGTGCACTCCAATAATGAAAATTCCGGATAAAGGTGCCAGATGGATTAAAGAGCAGCATCTCCGAAACAGAACGGTGCGCTTCGGTAAAATCGTATGGAATAGCAAGCAAAACTCCACTAAGGGCGCATAATAACAACCCGGAGGTTGCAATCCATCCAGCGGTATCGAATTGTACAAATTTTTTTATTTTATGCAGATCCATATACATTTAGATTTACACACGCCTATTTTGCGAAGGAAATTTAATAATCCACTGTACCGATTTGGCATCAAACCTGCATTCAAGTTCCTGCAAAGGCCGGATTGCTGGTCCTTTAATGGGTTTGCCGGTTTCTCCATCAAATTGCGAACCGTGACAATTGCACTGAAGTGTATTCGCACTTCCCTTCCCTATCCGGCATCCGGCATGGGTACAAACAGTTGAAAATGCACGAACCGAATTTTCGGTGTGGGAAATATAATACTTTCCAAAGTAGCTGACTCCCAGAATAATATCCTGACCATGTCTGAATTCAAGACTGTTTTCCTTTTCGGTTTGAAAATTGGTGATACGGTGCCAAATCCAAACGGCAATACCGGGGATCACTCCTGCTGTCCATCGAAAAAATATTTTTCGTGAAATCCGCTTTTGTTTTTCCATTTAGTGCTATCTTGGAGCATCCAAAGCTACTACAATTTATTTCGGAACGCCTAAAGACAATTTCGACAAAAAATGTTTTGTATCAGTTTTTTTTATGACTCAAATCATCATTTTACATGAGGACATTAATCATAAACTATATTCCTGATATACAAACATATAAGATATCACATACAATTATATACATATTTGGGTTGTATTATATATTTATCTCAATTACAATTAATTAGATATACATTTTTTAATTCTTATAATATTTAATCGTGTATGTTCCTTATTTTCTGTGATTTATAAATTTTTTGATTTCTATAGTCAATTTGCAAATGACATATCAATCAGATACTTTTGGCTGTAATAAAAGAGTACCATAAAAATAAATGGATCTTAGATTATTCAGAAAACTCTAAATATCAGGCGAATGAGTACGAGGAGGGATTTTATTAAAATTAGTTCACTGGGATTAGGAGCTGCCGCTTTAACCGGAGGAATGGTGAATTGGGCGGTTGGTGCTAATTCATCCAAAACTCTTTCAACCGGATCACAATCTTTAGCTTCAGGGAAAAAGGTGGCAACCTATTGTGAGGTTTGCTTTTGGAAATGTGCCGGATGGGTTTATGTTACACCCAATAATCAGATTCAGAAAATCATTGGAAATGCCGATGATCCCCAATGCAATGGTCGTCTTTGCCCGCGAGGTACAGGTGGTGTTGGTATGTTTTCAGATCCTGATCGTCTAAAAACACCTTTAATGCGTGTCACGAAAGACGGGGTACAGACCTATCGTGAAGCGAGTTGGGACGAAGCACTCAACTTTGTCGCCAAAAAGATGAAAGAAATTGCAGAAAAGCACGGACCTGAAACCATGGCATTATTCAATCATGGCAGCTCAGGCAAGTATTTTACACATCTTCTTAATGCTTACGGTTCAAACACTATCGCAGCACCTTCTTTTGCCCAGTGCCGCGGTCCGCGTGATACCGGATTTGATCTCACTTTTGGCGAATCGGTAAGCAGCCCCGAAGTAACTGATATCCGCGATACGCGGTGTCTTGTCCTGATCGGATCCCACATCGGAGAGAACATGCACAATGGTCAGGTCCAGGAAATGTCGGAAGCAATCGATAAAGGAGCAGTTATCATCACAGTGGATCCACGCCTGTCGACTGCTGCGAGTAAATCGAAATACTGGCTTCCAATAAAACCTTCAACAGACATTGCACTGTTATTAGCATGGATCCATGTTCTCATATATGATGATCTGTATAATAAGGAATATGTGGCCAAATATGCAGAAGGCTTCAGTGAACTTAAAGAACATGTAAAAGGTTTTACACCTGAATGGGCTTATGGTATCACAACCTTAAAACCTGAACTGATCCGTCAAACTGCGCGCGAGATGGCAAATGCAGCTCCATCCGTAATAGTTCATCCTGGCCGGCATACATCGTGGTACGGTGATGATGTTCAGCGTTCACGTTCAATAGCCATTTTGAATGCGCTATTGGGCTCATGGGGAAACAGGGGCGGACTTTTCCTCAAAGAAGGTTTCAGAGTTCCTGAATTTCCTCACCCTGCCTATCCAAAGCCTGCCTGGTCATGGCTGGAGACGCTTAACGGAAGGTATCCTTTCGCAAAAGAAGCCGTTACAAACACAATTATAGAGGCATCGATTCCAGAACTGGGAAAAGAGCACACCGTAAAAGGCTGGATTGTTTCCGGCACCAACCTCGTGGTTTCGGTACCGCTGAAGGAACAATTGATGAAAGCGATGCAGTCACTGGAATTATTGGTTGTTGTAGATACAATGCCCATGGAAATAACCGGTTTTGCCGATGTGGTTCTACCCGAATGTACTTACCTGGAACGGTACGACGATGTGCGTACTTCCCCCCATCGCGAACCTACTATTGCCTTGCGAATGCCTGCCGTTGAGCCATTGTACGATACAAAACCTGCCTGGTGGATTTCGAAACAAATTGGCGAACGCCTGGGACTCGGAGCTTATTATAACTACGAGGATCTCAAAGACGTAATTGACTGGCAATTAAAGCAGGTGGGACTATCGCTCAGTGAATTGGAACGTGTCGGCGTGAAAAAATTTGCACGAAAAACCCCTGTTTACATCGAACCAGGTTCCGATTATCAGTTCAAAACCGCATCAGGAAAAATACAACTTTATGCCCACGAACTAAAAGCAGCCGGATTCGATCCGATGCCAAAATATACTGCGCATGCTCAGCCAGGCCAAGGTTATTACAGACTGATATACGGACGGGCTCCGATGCATACCTTCAGCCGAACAGCCAACAACCGGAATTTAGTGGCTTTGATGCCAGAAAACTCGGTGTGGGTCAATCCCCAGGTAGCTGAATTGTGGGGATTAAAAAAAAACCAGTATGTCTGGCTTAAAAACCAGGATGGGGTGATTTCTAATTTTTCAGTTAAAGTACGTATCACCGAGCGTATCCGATGGGATTCGGTTTATATAGTACATGGATTTGGGCACCATCACAAACCGCTTACTTATGCATTCGGCAGAGGAGTAAACGATACCGAATTAATAACCAGCATAAAAATTGATCCGATTATGGGGGGAACAGGAATGCGGGGGAATTTTGTCACTTTTATTCAGGATGAACCAAAAAAGGAGGCTAAATCATGAGATATGCAATGGCAATTGATACCCGGAAATGTGTAGGTTGCAGCGATTGCGTTGTGGCCTGCCAGACCGAAAACAATGTACCCGTGGGATTTTGTCGTGATTGGGTAATCGAAGTTGTTGATGGCACATACCCCAACGTAAGTATTGAGTTACGCTCCGAAAGGTGCAACCACTGCAAGAATTCTCCTTGTGTTCGTTGCTGCCCTACCGGTGCCAGTCATTTTGAAGATGGAGGAATCGTTGTGGTCGATCATGAGAAGTGCATCGGATGTGGAGCCTGCATCCAGTCGTGTCCTTACAATGCCCGATATTCTCACCCTGATGGATATGTGGACAAGTGCACTTTCTGCATTCACAGGGTACGCCAGGGTTCAGACCCTGCATGCGTGAGTGTATGCCCAACCAAATGCATGTATTTTGGTGATCTCGATGATCCGAATTCGAAGATTATAAATATGCTGAAGAACCGGAAATTCAAATCACTGGCACCCGAAGCAGGTACCCAACCACAAATTTTTTATCTTTTATAAACCCGCGAAAATTACAGAATTATGAAAGAAGAATTGTTCGTGAGCGGGCGTAACATCCCGAATATTGACCCTTACCTGAACATATGGCACTGGCAGATCCCCAGTTACCTGTTCCTTGGTGGATTAGCCGCCGGCATCCTTTTCTTTGCTGCTATATTTACCATTCTTGGTAAAGAAAACAAGATGGCCACATCAGTTAAAATAGCGCCGATGATCGTGCCATTTGCACTCATCCTCGGTTTGTTTTTTCTGTTTTTGGACCTTAAACATAAACTCTATTTCTGGCAGCTTTATACCACCATCCGCCTTGAATCTCCAATGGGTTGGGGTTCATGGGTTTTAATGATTATGACTCCGATTTCCATAATCTGGTCAGCCAGTTATGTCAGGGAGATATTCCCAAATTGGGATTGGAAATTCAGGTTCCTGAAAAATTTTGAGGCTTGGGTGATAAAAAACAGAATTCTAATCGCTTGGCCTATGGCAATTTATGCGGTTATCCTGGGTATTTATACCGGGATTTTGCTTTCCGCCTTCAACGCCAGGCCATTGTGGAACACTTCAATTTTGGGGCCGCTTTTTTTGGTTTCCGGAATGTCAACAGGTGCAGCAGTTGTCCTATTGCTAAGCAAAGACCACAAAGAGCGAAAAATTATGGGCCGCATTGACATCCTGCTTATTTTGATTGAGTTATTCTTTATCATTCACTTATTTATGGGATTTAAAGCAGGATCGGAAGCGTCGATAAATGCAGCCAACTTGTTCCTTGGCGGAAGTTTCACAGCCCCATTTTTTGCTTTTGTTGTGTTACTTGGGCTTATTTTCCCGGCGATACTTGAAATTTTAGAACTCAAAGGATACAAAGTGCCGGTTATTGTTCCTGCAGCGTTAATCCTTATCGGGGGACTGATCTTCCGGTTTTTGATTGTTGAAGCAGGCCAGATTACTAAATATCTTTATTAATTAAAGAAAAATGAACAAAATAAAATTAGACGGATCTTTCTATCTCAACCCATATTTGGGTGGAGTGATATTGGGAACAGTTCTTTTGCTTTCGTTTTATATTTCGGGTCGCGGGCTTGGTGCCAGCGGAGCCGTAAAAAACACCTTAGCAGCGACAGTAAATGTAATTGCACCGGAACATGTGGCGAAGTCAGCCTACTTTAGCCAATTTGCGGGCGGTGATAACCAACCCATGAGCAACTGGCTGATTTTTGAGGTGCTTGGAGTTTTGGCCGGAGCATTTTTATCGGGAATTATCTTTAACCGACTGAAATTAAAAGTGGAACATTCACCCAAAATCACATCGCGCCGCAGGTTGTTATTTGCACTATTGGGTGGATTAATTTTTGGCTTTGGTTCGCAACTTGCCCGTGGTTGTACAAGCGGTGCTGCCCTAAGTGGGATGGCCGTATTGTCATATGGTGGTTATATTACCATGATAGCGATCTTCGGCACTGCCTTTGTTACGGCTTGGATATTCCGTAAAAACTGGATTTAAACAATTTAAGATAAATATCATGATTGGATCTATCATCTCATCAGGAATAATTTCCCCGTCCTGGGACAATCTGTTTGCAGTTATACTTGGAATGGGATTTGGCTTTGCACTCGAATCGTCGGGTTTTTCATCGGCACGTAAGATTGTCGGCACCTTTTTTGGCTACGATTTCGTAGTTGTAAAAGTTTTTTTCACTGCAGCCATTGTTGCCTCTATAGGTTTGCTTTATTTCAGCTACCTCGGACTAGTAGATTTCTCAACGCTCTACATTCAGCCAACCTTTATGGCTTCAGCTATTATAGGCGGAATCATAATGGGAGTAGGTTTTGCGATGGGTGGTTTTTGCCCCGGAACGAGCTTGTGTGCAACAGCAATCGGGAGAATTGATGGTCTTGTTTTCTTTGGAGGAATGTTCATTGGCGTATTCATATTTTCCGAATCATTTCCTTTGTTAGAGAGCATGTACTACAGCGGTTCGCAAGGAGCCAAAATGATTAATACGGTCTTGGGCATTTCACCTGAACTGTTTACTTTCCTTCTCGTTTTGGCAGCTGTGGGAATGTTCATGGGGGCATCATGGCTGGAAAAGAAAGTAAAAAAAGTCAATTATTAGATTCAGCGTAATTATGGAACGAAAATATACAATACTTGCTTTTCTTATGATTGTACTGGCCTTAGGACTGGTTATTCTTCCAAGGGAAAATGAGCAAAAGGAGACCAGCCCCAAAGTACTGCTATCAGCTATTACTGAGAAATCACGCTATCTAACTGTTGATCAGGTCACACACAGAATTATAGAGAATGACCCGACATTGATGCTTATTGACCTTCGCACTGCGGATCAGTTCAAAACCTTTGCTTTACCAGGCTCTCTCAATATTATTACCGACTCACTGCTTAGCCAGGCCAACCTCAATCTTTTCAACCAAACTGGCAAGGATAAAGTATTGTATGCCAATTCGGATTTGACATCAGAAAAAGCGTGGTTGCTTTGTACGCGCTTCTCATTAGGCAGGATCTATATCATGAAAGGTGGAATGAACGAATGGTTCAATACAATAGTTAAGGAGAAGGCAGTTACCGGAACTCCATCCTCTACAGATCTTGACCTTTTAAGCTTTAGGAAGGCGGCACGTCAGTTTTTTATTGGCTCCGGAGAAACTGACAATACACCTGTCAAGACGACCGAAAATGAAAAGATCAATTTCATTCGGAAAGAACCAAAAGCTGCTTCCGGAGGAGGCTGCTAGGTATAGATCCGACTGTTTGAGATATATGAATTGTCCATTAAACCTTCAAAATATTCGATACATGAACCGTTTCCTGAAAACAAATTCCCCATGGCTTAGTTTGCTCGGATTGGCTGTGGTAATTGTCATATTGGCCTTCATTTTCAGGCCAAAGTCACCCGATTTTCAAATCAGCGCCAGTGAAGCTTTGACGCTTATGAAAGACCAGTCCGTGCAAGTTGAAATAAAAGATATTGTCGGGAAACAATTAATTGACATACGCTCTCCGGAACTGTTTTTACAAGGGCATCCCGAAAGTGCAATCAACATTCCAACCCGACAACTCCTTGATAAAGAATCAGTAGAATTATTTAATAACCTTTTGGAAAACGGGAAAGAAGCCGTTTTGTATAGTAGCGATATGTTACAGGCTACGGCTCCTCTGTTTTTACTTCAGCAGCTGGGTTACAAAAACATGAAACTATTAAAAGGAGGATTAACCGCTTTCAATGAATTTAAAGAACCTGATCTCGCCTCAACAGAGGTATCGGTAGTGGACACCGCTGCAATCCGCGTTAATCAGGAATTGATCAACACACCGATGACTACGACTGCAAGGAAGAAAACCGAAACAGTGATACCCGTCAGGAAAACCACCTCAGCAGGAGGTGGTTGCTAATCATTGATGCACAAGGGCAAATAACAATTCAGTGAGTATCATAAATGAAAAATTAGCCGTTTTTTGACAAAAAGAAAAAACGGTAAAATGAGAGAAAGCGAATATGGGAAGAGTTGAAAATTCCTGTATCGTAAATGTAAATCCAATGAATTAATTCCTACTTCCCCAGTTTTTCAATCCTCTTTACCACCAGTTTTGAACTAATCATCGTGATGGGTAAACCTGTCCCCGGAACGGTGGATGCTCCGACGTAAAAAACATTTTTAAAGACTTCGTCAAAATTTGTGGGACGGAAAGCGCCGATTTGCATCATTTTATGCGAAAGGCCTAATCCACTACCGCGATGAAGGTTATACTGATTCTGCCAGTCAACCGGAGTATAAATTGTCTTGGAGACGATTTCGGGTAAAATATCCTGATTGATCCGCTTAGAAAAATCAGCCAGGATGCTATTCACGATTTCATCCTTATCGTCCCAGTTTTTCTTAAACCGCAGATCAGGAACCGGGCAGACAAAGAACAGGCTCTCACAACCTTCGGGAGCACAACCAGGATTGTTGCGTGATAACACATTCACATAATAATAAGGTTTTTGAAGTGTACCCGAAGATTGAAACACCTTATTTGCATACTCTTTGAAATTATCTCCCAGGTAATAGTTGTGATGCTCGACCTGGGGCAACTTACATTTTAATCCAAGATAAATGGTGAGTGGGCCCATTGTCCATTCCATCTTATCGAGTTTTTCCATAGAGAATTTCGGACGTTTGAATATTCGCCCCCTGAAGGAGGCTGCGTCACTATTCACAACGACAATATCGCTCCTCCATTGATGGTTATTCTGGTCAACCAGACAATCCAGTTTCCGACCATTAGCCACGAAATCAACAATTTCGGTATTGTAGGTAATCGTAACATTTTCTTTCCGAAGCTCCTCTACAATACCTTCAACGATCTTATACATGCCGCCTTCGACATTATAATAACCGTCGTGTTCAAATTCAGTGTAGGAAAGCAATGTGTAAACGGCTGGCGTATCGAAAGGGGTTCTACCCAGAAAAAATGCGACAAGCGAAATAATCTCACGCGCATCATCAGACGAAAAATACCGGCAAACCTGCTGCCAGAAGTTCCTGAACAGAATAGGCAAATGGACTGGGTTGACTTTCATCAGCGTGATGAGATATGCAAACACTGAGTTGTAATTTTCCTTAATTACAATATCCACAGTATCATTGAATAATGCCTTGCCATTTTTGAGGTATTTGCGCATTTTGATTTCAAAGTCGGGCTCTACATCTTTAAATTGTTCGGCCAACTTATGAATATCCTTGTAAAGGCGGTAAGTCTTGGGACTTCGACTAAAGTTAACAGTATATAACGGATCGAGTGCCATATATTTGAAAGGCATTTCAATGTTGCAATCTTTTGCAAACTCCTTAAATTCGTAGGACATGCTAAAGAAACTGGGTCCTGTATCAAATGTAAATCCATCCTTTTTCAATTGATTCAACCTGCCACCAGCCTGACTATTCTTTTCGATAATCTCTACTTTGTACCCTCTTTTTGCCAGTCTAAGCGCTGTAGCAAGACCACCGATTCCGGCACCAACAACAAGAACACTCTTTTTCATTTTTATTTTTTAAGTTTTTCCACTAATCGAGGGTACAACTCGTCTCTAACCCAGGTAAAACCAGGCTCAAATTTCAAGATCTCCTCGTACATCAATTTTGCTTTCACATTATCTTTAATTGACTCATAAGCCTGAGCAATAGTGACAAGTAAACTCAAGTAGTTCCAGTCACCCTTAATCTCACTGTCATTTTTCTCCATCAACACTTTAGCTTTCAGATAATAACTAATAGCCAAAGTTTTTGAACCTCCCATCAGCGGAGGCATATGAAACTGAACATTTCCCATTTGAATGTAACCGAATGGTTGATTAGAATCGAGCTTAACAGCCAGTTTGGCACAATCGGAGCTTTTAGGTCCGTTAAAGGGTGCTGAAAACTTACTTAATGCAATGCGGAAACCGTACAATGCCGATTTGTAACCATTTATCAGAGAAGGATCAAATTTTTTGGTTTCGAGTAACTTCACATTTTGCTCAGCAAGTTTCAAATAAATAAGGGCTTCTTCCTTCCTTTCATTCCCCAAACACCATCCAATGTAACCATATTGGTAATTAAGAAGTTCGAGCCGTAATTCGTTTGGCTTTTCCGATTGATTGTTTAATTGGTCAATTACACTTTTCCAAACCGACATCCGATTATTGATGTATGAATTGTAAACATCGATCTTGTTACTTCCCTTCAGACTTAAGGCCAATAATCCCAAAAAAACAATCGTTATCCAATACTTCGACCTTTCCATTGATAATGAAAAAAATATTTATATAAAAAAGCACGGAACATCACCACTCCCATTACCAATTGCTGGGGAATGAAGTAAAGGAAACTATCCATTATCCGCTGGTGACTGGCTATTGCAATAAATAACCTGGTCAACAAAAGCATAACAATATATATAACAAAAAAGTTGACTGAATAGGAAATCAGGATAGGAATAAAACCAAATGTTGTTATTAGCCAGAATATTATGGCCAGAACAAACGAATTTCCAAAAAAAGCAACGATGTTTTTGGAAAAACCTCCAACCGCTTCATCAAAACGACTGTACATCCGACAACGGATCGATTTGTTGCCTAAAAGACAAGCAATATGAATTCTATTGTCTTTAAAATAACGCGCTATTTCAATATCTTCTACTTTGCAGTTCTTCACCCGCTCATGGGGCATAAAACGATTATAAATCGATGTATTAAAAAGCATAAATTGACCGTTTGCTGCTGCCAGTGACCGAAAAGAGGTCCATTGTACCAGCGGCAATGGGAGAAGTGAACAAAGTATATAATTCATGATAGGGACTGTCATTTTCTCGCCAGAAGTGATGACGATCTGCTCCGGGAAAATAGACAATAATCCGAGACGATACTTTTCAGAATAGGAGACCGATGACCGAATGATATCTTCACCTATCCTTACATCAGCATCCAAAAACAGTAAATATTCGCCTTTAGCGTGTGATGATAAAGAATAACAGCCAAAATTTTTTCCAAGCCAACCGGAGGGTAAACCATCCGATCTGACTAATTTAATCCGCGAATCGGTCTCAGCCAAAGCACTCACGGCTTCAACTGTCTGGTCATCCGACTGATCATCGAAAACAATAATTTCAATATTTTGGTAATACTGATTGATAAGATCGGTTAGAAGGACACCGATGTTTTCCGCTTCGTTTCTGGCAGGAATTAATACTGAAATAAGGGGATAGCCTTGTAGCTGACTTTTATTAAGCCTGGGTTTAAATAAAAGGTTAACGGTAGCAACCAATAGCTGCACCGCTGTAAAAACAAAAATGAATGCAGCGACATAAAACATCACGATTCGGATTTTAGGGAGTTCTCAGCAATGCATTGGTTATAAAATAAGTTGTACGCATCCTGAATCGACTTGGTATCTAAACTATCACTTTTATACTCTGTCACATAAATATAAAGACCCGGTCTTCGGCTCGAAAAATAGTCGATCAGGTTGACCATGAAGAGAAGATGAATTTTACAATCCGCCTTTTCAACAATACGCCCGATTCCGGATTCAAACTGAAAAGAGGTTTTATAAATTGACTCAATTTTACCTTGTGGAAAAAGAAGCACCATATTTTCGCATTCGTGAAGTAATTCGGCTGTATAGTTGATTGATTCGAGGGTTTCCCGTGATTTTTTTCGGATTGAATATCCACCCGTCTTATTGAAAAAAGAAAACTTCATTAACTGCTCCTCAAGCATCATAAAATGAAATTTTCTTCGCAACACCTTAACATTTAATAACATTGCAAAAAAACCATCCCACCAGCTCATATGGTTTGCCAGCAACAAAACCGGTAAATCACGATCATCAAAATTATTTTTCAGTATAACCTGGCCAAAATGCCTATGGATGATCCAACCAGCATACCACTTAAAAAATGGATAGATAAAGAAATGATGTCTGGCTTTTAAAACCATCAGATTTACTTTATGAAAATCAGAATAGCAGCAAAAAACAGGAATTGGCAAACAAAAATGGCCGATGCCAATGGATTTTCTGTTCTAATTTTTTTCCATTTTACAAGACCGTGAAAAATCATTGCCAAAACGAACCAAACTAAATAGTTTTGAAGTGGAACAGAATTCCCGTTCCAATACCACATGTCGAGAAATGGAGCGACTTGCTCCAATACGACATCATAAATAACCATTAAAAAAGATGCGAAAATTACTTGCAAAAGTACCGGAATATGGAACCGTTCCATAATTGATGAGCTGCAATAGACAAGCATGGCCCAGTTAATTCCGATCAAAAGCGGAGTTCCGAACACTTTCAATCCCAATCCGCTGCCATAGATATATTTCCCAAACACAATCTGCGAATTAACGCCAACAACTTCAACAATATAACTGACTAATATAATTGTAAAAAAAACAACCCGTGTATTTCCACTATGCAACGATTTATGAAACAACAAAATAGCAATAAAGCTTAAAAGCAGTGCATACGGAATTAAGATGATAAATAGGCGCTGTGTAATCTGGATTCCAATTCCAGCGACTCCTACAGTGTAAAAAATGACAAATAATATAATTGTGTTTAATTTTTGCCGGAGCAAATATTTCGACATTATTTCCATAAACGAATAGATTAGCAATGGACGGTACTTTTTGCAAAGCGACCTTCTAATTTATTTATTAATAACAGATTAAATAAAATTAAACTAAATGCATACGTGATGTCCTCAATCGGAACAGTAAAGATCCGAATACCAAGGTTTTCCAAATTATTGTACCAAACGACCTCTTGGGGTATAAAACTCCCGGTTAACACAGAATCCACCAAAAAGAACGGAACAAGAATTACCATAAAAGTAAGATAAAACCTGTTAAGTAGCTGCGAAGAACCGATTGATGCTAAAAAAATTGCAAAAATTGCGACACTTCCGTAGATTGCAGTATAAGCCTTTTCGATATTCATGAGCACAACCGCTCCCATAATCAGAACAACAATGGCAGATACGACCTTTGTCTGCCAATTACTTAACTGCGCATTCGGATATAAATAGACAAGGGTTTCGTGCAGAAACAAGCTGGCATATGGGATAACGATAAAAAACAGCCACTCCTCTAACGGCAATTCAAATAGCACAATACTTGAATGATATCGTGGATTAAAACCCCAAATACCATATTTAGTAAATAAAATATCGCCCAAAATGTAAAATGAACCCACAACCACGAGTGAAACTACGACAGATTTGATTTTCACATAGAACTGAAGCTTCCTGTCGTAACTGTAAATTAGCGGAACCAAAATTGCAAATATCTCCAACGCCAGATATACGTACATAAAAGTGCTATTAAAAATGAATATTGAAAAAAACTGATTCAAAATTGCAAGTTAACACTCCAATACAAAATCATTTACTTTCTTATACAATTTTCGGAACCAAACCGTATAGGAATCAGGACTGGTTATCATATCTGAATGTAATTCACTGAAAGAAACAGCTTTCCAATCAACAACCTCTTCTTTATTCAATTTTGGCAAATCGTCCGAAACGCCAACGAAAATATGATCCAATTCATGCTCAGTCAATTCATTATCCAAAGGATCCTTATATATGAAACTGAATATTTCTTTTAGTGAACAATCAATTCCCATTTCTTCAGTCAATCGCCGGTTTGCCGCAGCGAGGGATGATTCGTTAGGGTATGGATGGCTGCAACAGGTGTTGGTCCATAATCCGTTGGAATGATACTTATTAAAAGCTCTTCGCTGTAAAATCCAATCACCCTGCGAATTTGTGATAAAGACAGAAACAGCCCTGTGAAGACAGGCTTTCCGATGGGCCTCCATCTTTTCCATCACGCCAATTGGATTGTCAATTTCGTCCACAAGAATTACAAAAGTATCGTCAATCTGGGAATCTGATGCCATACGTGCAATTTAAATCATTTTAAGCCTATATACGACCAATGCCCTTGCAAGTAACACAATTTTACGGGTTCCTGATATTCTGATTCGTGTAGCTAGTAATTTGCTGGCTGGTGTATGCCTTATTTTATTCAACAATCGTTCGTAATAATAGAATGCAATTAGCACAGCCAGTTTTGCATTTTTCGGCAGATTTGGAATTCCCTTTCTGGCAGCCTTAAAATCAATTTCTATATCTTGAATGATTGCATCTTTGACCTTGTCATCAAATGAACAATTCCCCATTTCCGGAAAATACTGTCTGTCCAAAAATTCAATATCACTCTTCAAATCGCGTAAAAAATTCACTTTCTGAAATGCCGATCCCAATCGTTTGGCCGGCAATTTTAGCGAATTATACAATGCATCATCGCCATTGGTAAAAACTTTAAGGCACATTAATCCGACAACGTCGGCTGATCCATAAATATAGTCGTCAATCTCGGATTTGCTCTCGTATCTTGTTTTGTATAGATCGGCTTTCATACTTTTCAGAAAAGCCTGAATCAGTTCATCCGGAATCTGATAAAGCCTTACGATCATCTGAAATGAATGTAATATCGGATTCAGACTTATCCCGCTTTTGTAAGCTTCATAATAATCTGCTTCAAACTTTTCAAGAAGTGCTTCTTTATCAAACTGATCAAAGGAATCCACGATTTCATCCGCAAAGCGGACAAAACCATAAATACTGTAAATCGCAGTCTGAACCTGTACATCAAGATAGCTAACAGCAATAGAAAAGGATGTACTGTAAGTTTTGGTTACTAACTTACTGATTTCGTATGAAACATGTTCATAAAGATTAACTGAAGCCATCGCGCCAGGATTGATAATTAATACTTTTCATACTATCTGTTTAAACAATTACAAGACTTATTAAACAAAGATAAGACGTAAAATGTTTATCAAATCGTTAGTAAATGAAAAATATGACGCAATATATCTATTTTTTAGATTGGCAAATCCTTATTGACCCTTACAATTCTCTTTTTGATTTGCTGATCAATTACAATAGGCACTTTCTCCTCAATTACATTCGATGAGTCAAGTCCCAGTGCCTTTACATCAGTTATACTTAACCTCCTTACAAAATTATGAAGTGTCATAATAAATATCTTAAGAGGTGGCAACTTATAATCACTTATAAGGATTCTGTCAAGATTAACGTAAAGAAAATCAGCAGGTATCGAATGAGACTTGAGCGATTCGTACTGACTGACCATACTGATTTCACCACTCTTTACTAAATCTTCAATCACTTCCTTGAAATACAGATTAATTTTGCGCTCTATTTTAAAGCCCAATCTGAAATCAACTTTAATTAATACACCCGGTATTATATGGTGAACAACATACTCAAAGGTATTGGGAGTTTCAAGACTATCAATATGTAGAAACCAATAAGTACTTGCTCTTTTAGGATGCTTATTGAAAATTGAGTACATGATTTTCGACTCAATCTGGTCAACTCGATTTGCCTTGGTGATATAAACCAGATTAGTCGCAATTTTAGCAACAGAAGAATCGTTACTAAGTGCTTTAAAGATATCCGGATCCTTTTTAAAATTCACAAAACTAATATACTGATTCTTGATTTTCCGGCCAAAATACCATCCATACATCACGAGGAAAAATATAAAAGCCAAAGCGATCGTCAGCCATCCTCCGTTTGAAAATTTGTGCAGGTTAGCATACAAAAATGTTCCTTCAATTGAAAGAAAGACTAGAAGCATCAAGGCGATAAGAATAGGATGGACACGACGCAGCCGCAGATGAAATGACAACAGCAAAGTGGTCATAATCATAGTAATTGTAATCGAGAGACCATAAGCCGCTTCCATTCTTGAAGATTCTCCAAAGTAGATCACTACAAAAGTACAGGCGATCCAAAGAAACCAGTTTACAAAAGGAATATAAACCTGTCCCTTAATATCTGTAGGATACGAAATTCGGACTTTTGGCCATATGTTCAGAGATACTGCCTCACTAATAATTGTATATGAACCACTTATTAACGCCTGGCTGGCAATGATAGACGCTGCTGTTGCTATAAATACACCCGGAAGGATAAACCACTCAGGCATAATTGCATAAAAAGGATTGGTGCTTGTCATCGTGTCGAGATGGTGGATCAGAAATGCACCTTGGCCAAAATAGTTGATAAGCAAAGCAGCTTTCACAAACATCCACGAAATACGGATATTTTTAATACCACAATGGCCGAGATCTGAATATAAGGCTTCCGCGCCTGTGGTTGCCAAAAATACGGCTCCAAGTAGCACAACAGCATTTGGGAAGGTGGTAATAAACCGTATGGCATACATTGGATTTATTGCAGCCAAAACACCTGGTTCCTGAATCAGATAGCTCATTCCTAATACGGCAAGCATCGAGAACCAAATCAGCATTACAGGTCCAAAAACCTTACCCATAAAGCCTGTCCCGAATTGCTGGAAAAAGAAAAGTCCGGATAAGATGGTAATTACTACCGGAACAACAGCAATATTGGGATGTATTAATCGTAAACCCTCGACAGCGGAGGTAACTGTAATGGCAGGAGTTATAACACCGTCAGCCAATAATGCACTCCCGCCAATCATCGTAAATATGGCCACCCAATTATTTTTTCGTCTGATCAGCGCAAAAAGCGCAAAGATACCCCCTTCTCCATGATTATCCGCCCGAAGGGTGATAATTACATACTTGATTGTAGTTTGCAGGGTCAGCGTCCAGAATACGCAGGATAAGGCCCCGAAAATTAAAAATTCATTATACTCGGTCGAAGCATTTATAATTGCTTTAATTGTATAAAGAGGGCTTGTTCCCAGATCACCAAATACAATTCCTAAAGTAATGATCAAGCCAGCTGCAGAAACCTTACCAATTCCGGTATGTTGTTTATTCATAAAGATTAAACTATTAATCTATCCTATTTTTTTGGTGAAAACGTTGGCAAAAGTAATCACCAATTTGATGAATTATCCTTTCGTTTTGTGAAAAAGAAAATAAAAAGGAGAATATTGTGGCGCTAATTATATATATCTAATTGCATATCTGTAAGATAACTATCAAACAGGCCATATTAAATAATTAATAAATGTTAAAAAAGAGCTGATTTCGGTTGAAATCAGCTCTTCGTACAGAAGTAAATTCTGTTTATCTGATCATTTCGCAACCACCCAGATAGGGAACAAGAACTTTTGGAACGCGAATCCCATCAGCAGTCTGATAATTTTCAAGAATTGCAGCCACAATTCGTGGCAGCGCAAGTGCGCTTCCATTCAAGGTATGAGCTATTTGTGGTTTGGGACGCCCCTCCTCGCGGAAGCGAAGTTTTAGCCGCGTAGCCTGAAAAGACTCAAAGTTAGAAACGGAAGAAACCTCAAGCCACCGCTCCTGAGCTGCAGACCACACTTCAAAATCATATGTGAGCGCAGAGGTGAATCCCATATCGCCACCGCAGAGACGTAATATACGATATGGCAGACCCAGTTTTTCGACGAGTGTTTGTACATATGCCACCATGTCATTCAGCGAGTCATACGATTTATCTGGATGTGCAATCTGAACAATCTCCACCTTATCGAACTGATGCAAACGGTTCAATCCACGCACGTCCTTGCCATATGATCCGGCTTCTCTACGGAAACAGGCAGAATAAGCCGTTGTCTTGATTGGCAGATCTTTTGCTTCAACTATCACATCACGGAAAATATTTGTAACAGGTACTTCGGCGGTCGGAATCAAATAAAGATTGTCAGTTTTATCGTGATACATTTGCCCCTCTTTATCAGGAAGTTGTCCTGTCCCAAAACCCGAAGCTTCGTTGACGAGGTATGGGGGCTGAACCTCAAGATAACCATGTTCGCGTGCCTGATCAAGAAAGAAGTTGATCAATGCGCGTTGAATTCTGGCGCCATAACCTTTATAAACAGGAAAACCAGCACCTGTTATTTTTACTCCAAGCTCAAAATCAATTAAATCGTATTGAGTAGCCAACTCCCAGTGCGGTTTAGCCCCTTCGGGCAGAACTGGCATTTCGCCACCAGTAGCAACGATCAGATTATCCTCTGCGCCTTTACCAACAGGAACCAGTGAAGAAGGGAGATTGGGAAGTAACACCTGGAGCTGAGCGAGTTCTGCATCAATCACATCAAATTCACTTTCAAGATTCTTGATCTGATCTTTGATTTCAACTGTCTTCCCTTTAGCGGAATTTGCTTCCGTTGTTTTACCATCCTTAAATAGTTGCCCAATTACTTTGGAGAGCTGATTCATTTCGGCTTTTTGGGCTTCCGCCACAATTTGCACCTCGTTGCGTCTCAGGTACAATGCGATCACTTTCTCCACAATTGTGCGTGCATCAAACCGCTTTACAGCAAGACGTTCGATGACCAACTCAGGATTTTCCTGTATGAATTTTAAATTTAGCATATCTAATAATCTCTATTTCTAAACTTTGCGCTCAGCGCGTCTTGGCATGAAACAATATTTTCTCTTTTTTAGTATAAAATCGTTTAATCGATTTCAGCAAAACCATTTCCTTAGAAGCAAAAGTACAAATAAAAAATCTCCTGTTTCATTACCAGGGTAACAAAACAGGAGATTAATATCGTTTTCCTAAATCCGGATTTACTCTACAGATTTATAAGGGAGAATAGAAACGTATGATTTGTCATTTCTCTTCTTGCGGAATTCAACAGTACCATCGATCAATGCAAAAAGCGTATGATCTCTGCCAATTCCAACATTTGCTCCGGGATGGTGTGCTGTTCCGCGCTGACGAATAAGAATATTACCAGCAGTGGCAGCTTGTCCACCATAAATCTTTACGCCCAGGCGTTTGCTTTCTGATTCGCGGCCGTTCTTCGAACTACCCGCTCCTTTTTTATGTGCCATGGATAATTTTTTTTTAAAATTTACGCTAAAATGTCAGTAATTTGAATTTGTGTCAGGTATTGACGATGACCGTTTTTCTTCTTGTAACCCTTACGGCGTTTCTTCTTGAAAACGATCACTTTGTCACCCTTGAGATGCTTAAGCACTGTTGCAGTGATTTTTGCACCCTCAACTACAGGAGCACCAATACTGATAACACCTTCATTGTCAATTAGTAATACTCTGTCGAAAGACACATCCGCTCCTTCATCCTGTGGGAGGCGGTGCACGTAAACCTTTCTTTCTTTCTCAACCTTAAACTGTTGTCCGGCGATTTCTACAATTGCGTACATTCTTACAATTTATTTTATTTGGGTCCGGCTGGCGGGAAACCTACATCTCCTCTTTTAGAGCCATCCTGAACA